>JBHYDI010000002.1:0-4058 GCA_051861045.1 Allorhizobium sp. | reverse complement strand
TGTGCATTGTAGAGATCGTCTTCGTCTGCGGTCTTGCTCACCGCAGCACCGGAGGCAACCGGGCCGTCATCTTCGAACTGGATCCGATCACCGACCGCAATCTCGCTGACAGCCTTGTCGCCATCGTAGTCGGTGACGGTCAGGACGGCATTGATCTTGCCGGCCAGCGTCTGGAGGGCCGTCGACAGGTTGCCATCGGCGGCGTCGTTGGATTCATCATGGTCTGCCGGATCGTCATGCTTGATCGAGACATACTGGACCATGGACAACGTGCCGTTGTCCGACAGGTGCAGCGCGAAGGCGGCCGGGTCGGACGCGTTGACCGCGCTGTTGTTATCTGTCGGGCTGTCGTAGCGACCGACGATCAGGTCGCCTTCGAGGAACAGCATGATCGAGCGGCCGTCCGTGGTCATCAGAGCCGAGGCGAGGCCGTCAGCTCCGTTCAGCTTCAGAGCCCAGTCGATCTTGACGTCGTCATCGGCGCCGCCCTCGATCTCGGAAGCCACGAAACCCGTCTGCTGGGCAAACTGCGCTGACATGTTCGGGTCGGTGCCCTTGTTGGCGACACCGTTGAACAGAGTGAGCGGACCCGCGACGTCGTCGTTCTGCTGGCCGGAAGTCTCATCGACCACCAGCGTTGCATCGGTGTTGCGAGCAACAGCTTCCGGGATGTCGTCACGCACCTTGATGGAGAAGGCGCCGTCGAGCGATATGCTGTCGCCATCGTAATCGGTTGCGGTGATCAGCTTGCCGAAGTTGATCGCGGTGACGTCGGACTTGGACGAACCATCCTGCAGATCGTAGTTCTCGTCGGCGATTTCGTTCGGGTCGCCCAGATCGTCCCCGGGACGGTCGTGATCGAGCTGGTCGAAGAGACGGAACTCGTAGGAACCGTCGCCATTCAGCTTGAGCGAGAAGACCAGGCGGTCGGAGCCGGTGTCGTAGGTGTCACCCGTATACGGACCAGCATTGTCGAAGGCATAGAGCGTGCCGTCGGACTTCAGGTCGTAGCTGAGGATCGCGCCCTTGGACGAAAGCTCGAGGGCCGACAGCATCGAACGGATTGCCGCTTCGCTGATGAAGGCGAAGTTGATCGGATCGTCCGCACCGCCCTTCACCAGATTGGCAAGCGAACCGGAGATATAGGCCGGACCCGGCTGGTTGTTGCTCGGGCTGTCCGTATAGGACTGGTCCTCAGTAGCGCCATCATTCGGGCTGGTGCCAAGCGATTCACCCGGCTGGCTCGTGCCCAGCGTCGAGATGTCGTCCTCGTCGATGATGCGGTCTTCCTTGGTGCCGCTCAGAACCGGAACGTCGTCCTTGACGGTGATCGAGAAGGCATCCTTCAGGACGACGCTGTCGCCGTCGAAGTCGGTTGCCTTGATGATCGAGCCGAAGTCGATCGCTTCGACGTCACCAAATACGTTATCCTGAAGATCTGTGTTCTCGTTAGCGCCCGAGGACGGCTTGTCGTGGTCGAGCTGATCGACGAGTTCGAAGGTGTAAGAGCCGTCCTCGCTCAGTGTCAGCTTGAAGACCAGGCGGTCACCATTGCCCGGCTCGTAGCTTTCGCCCTTCTGCGAACCCGCATTGTCGAAAGCGTAGAGGACGCCATCGCGGATATCGTAGCTGAGCTCGGCGCCCTCGGACCGGAGGCCGAGCTGGTCGAGTGTCGAGCGGGCCGTGTTCTCGTTGATGAAGGAGAACTTCACCGTATCGTCGGCGCCGCCCTTGATAAGGCTGGCGAGCGAACCCGAGATGTTGGCCGGACCATTGCCGTTGCTGTTCTGGCTGCCGGTCAAGGAGCCATCGCCACTACCATCGTTCGGGAAGTTGCCCGTCGACTGGTCGTTCTTGATGTCGTCTTCGTCGACAAGACGGTTTTCTTCCTTGCCGCTCAGTTCCGGAACGTCGTCGCGGATCTTGATCGAGAAGGCGTCGTTCAGCGAAACGCTGTCGCCGTCATAGTCGGTTGCCTTGATCAGGGCGCCGAAGTTGATCGAGGTGACATCGCGGAACCCGAGGTCGTCCTGCAGGTCAAAGTTCTCGTCGGAATTGGTCGGGCGTTCGCGGAAGTCGTCGCCAGGTGCATCGTGGTCCAGCTGATCATAGAGGCGGAATTCATAAGAACCATTGGCATTCAGCGTCAGAGAGAAGACGAGGCGATCGCCAAAGTCGGCGTCATAGCTCTGCCCCTGCTCGTTGCCGGCATTGTCGAAGGCATACAGAACGCCATCACGGATGTCGTAGCTCAGCTCCGCGCCCTTGGAGGAGAGGCCGAGGCTCTCCAGCATGCCGCGGGCAACAGTCTCGTTGATGAACGAGAAGCTCAGCGCCTCGTCTGCACCTGATTTCACCAGGTCTGCGAGGGAACCCGAGATGAAGGCCGGACCGGGCTGGTTGTTGCCGGCGCTGCCGGTGACGGAGCCGTCGGCAGCTCCATCATTCGGGCTCGTGCCCAGCGATTCTCCCGGGATTGCGTTGCCAATGGTGGAGATGTCGTCTTCGTCTACCGTGCGGTCTTCCGAAGCGCCGCGAACCAGTTCCGGAACGTCGTCACGGATGGTGACGGAGAAGGAGTTGGTCAGAAGAACGCTATCGCCGTCAAAATCGGTCGCCTGGATTACCGAGCCGAAGTCGATCGCATTGACGTCCTCGTCATCGAGATCGTCCTGCAAGTCAGTGTTTTCGTTGCTGCCGAACAGCGGCTTGTCGTGATCGAGCTGATCGAAAAGCTTGAAGGCGTAATCGCCGTCGGCCTGGACTTCGAGCGAGAAGACCAGACGATCCTGACCGGCGTTGTATTCGACACCGGGTGCACCGGCGTTCACGAAGGCGTAGAGCGTGCCGTCGATGACATCGAACGAAAGCTCGCCACCCTTTGAAGTGAGGCCGAGCGCCGTCAACGTCGCGCGGGCTTCCTCCTCGTCGATGATAGAATAGGTCGTAATCCTGTCGTCGGCGCCAAAGTCGACCATGCCGGCAAACGAACCGGTGACTGTTGCCGGACCCGGCCAGTTGCTCGAAGAATTGCCGGTGTAGGAACCGTCGGCATTTCCATCATTCGGGCTCGTGCCAAGCGATTCGCCCGGAATGAAGCCGCCGATGGTCGAGATATCATCTTCGTCGACGGTGCGCGAAATTGCTTCACCGATAACGACCGGCTCGTCGTCCTCGACGCGAACGGTGAACTGACCATCGACGCTATCGCCGTCGGAATCGGTTGCGGTGAACGGAATTTCAAGGTCGAGCTCGTCGACCTCAATGAGATCGGAATCGCCATCCTTAATCAGATCGGCCTCAACATCTACGAGGCGCGCATCGTTGTTCGAGCCGCCATCCGTCTCGCGAACCGTGTAGTGATCGAGGTTGCCGATCAGTTCAAACGTGTAAGTGCCATTCGTGGTGGTCGGATCGAGCGTAATGACGAAGATCGTCTCGCCGAACTCCTTGCTGATCGGGTAGTCCGGCTTGCTGACTGGCTCTTCACCAGACTCGGCAAGGGCAGCGACCTTGTACATCCCCTCGCCGTCGTCGCCATTGTCCTTGTAGGCGACCAGTCGGTAGCCGCCATTCCAGTTGTCGTCGGCATCGCGGGTGTACTCGATGCGGTAAGACAGCTGGAAGCCGTCGGAGCTGAGGTTTGCCAGGTCTGGGATCGCAGCCCGGATCTCCTCGGAGGTCGATTCGGTGTTCAGACCGGTGAAGCCCAGGGTACGACCAACCGGGTCATCGCCGGTCGCCTCATCCTCTTCATTCAGCGTTTCGCTCTTGAGATCGTCGTCGGCACCCCAGCGAATGCCGAGATTGCCAGACGTGAATTCGCCTTCATTCGTATCGAGATCCTCTTCCGAAACCGTGTTGGCGTCGGAAAGCTTGACAAGGGTTTCAATCGTGCCGGTTTCTTCTCCGCCAGTGCCTTCCTCGTCTTCGACAACTTCCAAGATCGTCGGCGCATCGTCCTGCACATCGATATTGAAGGAGCCAACGACGAAGTCACCGTCGAGGTCCGTCACCGTGTAGGTGAAGCCGAGACGCAGCAGATCGTCGAGATCGTC
>JBHYDI010000001.1:0-885313 GCA_051861045.1 Allorhizobium sp. | reverse complement strand
CCCACCCGCCGCTTCGCGGCGACCTCCCCCCTCAAGGGGGAGGTGGGAGAACGCCACCGGTCGCAGTGGCTTTGCCTCTCGGTCGGGGCGAAACACCATTGTTATCCAATGCGGCAGGGGCGCTTTTCGTGCCTGCCGCAAAATCGTTTCGGTTCCCGTTCTCAAGGATACCCCAATGCCGCACTGGCTCGACCTGATGCTGACCTCGCTGCCGACCCTTCTCTGGGCCGGGGTGAAGTTCACCATTCCCCTGACGCTGCTGTCGTTTGCATTCGGCATCACGCTCGGCCTGATCACAGCGGTCACGCGGCTGTTTGCGGCGAAGCCTCTGGTGCTGGTCGCGCGCTTCTATGTCTGGGTGATCCGTGGCACACCGCTTCTGGTGCAGCTCTTCGTCATCTTCTACGGCCTGCCAAGCGTCGGCATCCTGCTCGATGCCTTTTCGGCGGCGCTGATTGGCTTCACGCTGAATGTCGGGGCCTATACCTCCGAGATCATCCGCGCGGCCATCTCGTCCGTGCCCAAGGGACAGTGGGAGGCCGCCTATTCGACCGGCATGACTTGGGGTCAGGCCATGCGCCGCACCATCCTGCCGCAGGCCGGTCGCGTCGCCGTGCCGCCGCTGTCCAACACCTTCATCTCGCTGGTGAAGGATACCTCGCTTGCCGCCGCCATCACCGTGCCGGAGCTCTTCCAGTCGGCCCAGCGCATCGTCGCGACGACCTACGAGCCGCTCATCCTCTACATTGAGGCGGCCCTCATCTACCTGGCGCTGAGCTCCGTCCTGTCGGCGCTGCAGGCGCGGCTAGAAACCCGCTTCGCCCGGTATGGCGGCATGCTGGAGTCCATCAGATGATCACGCTCTCCCATATCGTCAAGCGCTTCGGCGACGCGACCATCCTCAACGACATCTCGCTCTCCATCCCCGAAGGCAGCGTGACCGCGCTCGTCGGCCCCTCCGGCGGTGGCAAGAGCACGCTGTTGCGCTCCATCAACCTTCTGGAGCAGCCCACCTCCGGCAGGGTCCAGATCGGCGCGCAAGGGATCGACTTCACGCCGGGCCGCAAGGTTGCCTTTGCGGAGCTCCAGAAGATCCGTTGCGAAACCGGCATGGTCTTCCAGAACTTCCAGCTTTTCCCGCATCGGACCGCGATCGAGAATGTCATGGAGGGCCTGATCACGGTGCAGAAATGGACGCGCGGCAAGGCCCATGCCCGCGCCACCGAGCTTCTGCAAAAGGTCGGAATGGCCCACAAGGCCGATGCCTGGCCATCGGAACTGTCAGGTGGCCAGCAGCAGCGCGTGGCGATCGCACGCGCCCTTGCGCCTTCCCCGAAAGTCCTGCTTTGCGACGAGCCGACCTCGGCGCTCGATCCGGAACTGGCCGGCGAAGTGGTCGACGTGTTGAGCCAGCTGGCGGCCGAAGGCACGACCATGGTCATCGCCACGCACGACCTTCGCCTTGCCTCGAAGATTGCAAGCCAGGTGGTGTTTCTGGAAGCCGGCGTCGTGGTCGAAACCGGGACCGGCGAGCAGATCTTCCGCAATCCTGAGCGCGAGCGCACGAAGCGCTTCGTCTCCTCGATCAGTGCGGCCCAGGCCCTTTGATCGGTGGCGCTCGAAGCGCCGCGTCGAAACGGAAATACGAAGAAGGGCGGCGCGATCTCTCGCGCCGCCCTTCTCATGTGTTGGATCGGAGCTGATCCGGTGGATCAGAACTCCTGCCAGTCACCACTGACCGCGGCATTGCCGTGGAAGGCGGTGGCGAGCTTGCGCCCCAGCGCCTTGGCCGGCGACGGTCGATGGGTCTCTGCAGCAGTGGCCGCACGGGGACGCGACCCAACCGGTGCGCCGTGGTCCACCACCCGGAACTGGGCGAGAAGCCCGTTGAGGGCCACGACTTCCTGCGCCAGACCGTAGCTCGCAGCCGTCGTCTCTTCGACCATGGCAGCATTCTTCTGCGTGTCCTGATCCATCTGGTTCACAGCCGTGTTGATCTGCTGCAGACCCGACGACTGCTCCTGGGCAGATTCGACGATGGCAAGCACATGGCGGTTGATTTCCTGGACTTCGGCAACGATCGTTTCCAGCGCCTTGCCGGTATGGCCAACCAGCTGCACGCCTTCCTGAACCTGCTCGTTGGAGGTCGTGATCAGCGACTTGATCTCCTTCGCAGCCGTGGCGGAGCGCTGAGCAAGTTCACGCACTTCCTGGGCAACGACCGCAAAGCCCTTGCCGGCTTCGCCAGCGCGGGCCGCCTCGACGCCGGCATTCAGCGCCAGCAGGTTGGTCTGGAAGGCGATTTCATCAATGACGCCGATGATGTTGGAGATCGACTGCGAGGACTGCTCGATCTTCTCCATCGCAATGACGGCGCGGCGGACGATATCGCCCGATTCCTCGGCACCAGACTTGGTACGCGAGACGAGCTGGCCCGCTTCCTGGGCGCGCTTGGTCGAGTCCTTGACGGTGGTGGTGATTTCCTCGAGTGCTGCAGCCGTTTCTTCAACGGCGGCAGCCTGCTGTTCGGTGCGCTTGGAGAGATCGTCTGCGGCAGACTTGATCTCGTTCGAGCCCGCATCGATGCCACGGGCATTGGCCGCGACCCGCGACAGCGTATCCTCGAGCTTCGAAGCGGAATTGTTGAAGTCCGTGCGCACGCCGTCGAGCGAGGCGACGAAGGGCTGCTGGATGCGGAAGGAAAGGTCACCCTCGGCAAGCTTCGACAAGGCGAGCGCCAGATTGTCGACCGCAAACTTGACGTCTTCGGTTTCCCGCAGCGACTGCTCCTGGCGGGCCAGGCGCTCCTGTTCGCTCATGCTGCGATTGGCCTCGGCCTCCCGCTCCAGGCGAACCCGATCCTTGGCATTTGCGCGGAAGATTTCCGCAGCCTGGGCGATCTGACCGATTTCGTCCGACCGGTCGAGGCCGGGAATATCCTCCTCGACATTGCCGGCGGCGAGACCCGCAAGGCGGGCGCGCAGGCGAAGCATCGGCCGCGTGATCCCGAGCTGGGAGATGTAGAGCGCGACGGCAAAGGCGATGACGAGGCCAATGGCGACACCAGCCACGCTGAACCAGGTGGTCGACTGAACGGAAGCACCGAGTGCGGCTGTCCCATCGGTCAGCAGAGCCTGCATGGCCTGATTGTGATTGCCGCTGAGCGTCGAGAGCTTGCCGAACAAGTCTCCATGCTGGCTCTGCAGTTCGGCGACCTTCGCCGTATCGCCGGCTGCGGCAGCGGCCAGCATCTGGTCGAGATTGTCCTTCAACTCGCCGACAAATCCGATCAGTTCCTTCATGGCATCCGCCCGGCTCGGCAGTTCATTGCCAACCCGGCCGTAACGTTCATAGGCGGTCTTGAAGTTCTTCTCATAGCGCTCGGCGAGCCCCTTATAGGCTTCCGACTTCGCGTCCATGTCAGCCATGCGCAGCGACATCGAGACGGAGGTCCAGATGGCGGCGGAGGCGCGTGCACCGAGGATGGTCAGATCGGTTTCGCGGGTGAGCAGGCTCTGATAGCTCTGGTTGGTGGAATTGAGGGCGACCACCAGCCAGGCTGAGGTCGCGGTAGACATGATTGCCAGAACGAGCAGGGCGCACAGCACCTTGCTTCTGATCGTGAGCTTTTCCAACATGAAGTGTTCCTTTCGGGCACGAATAACGTGGAGCCAGGGCGCAGGACGTCGCGCCGCCGCTGCATGTGACTGCAGCGCCGATCGACACCGTTCGCAGGTAAGGCTGCGCTTTTGACGCCCCTGAACCACAAATCGAAAATAGTTGGGAAGCCCATTCATTGGGCCAAAGAACGAGACCTGCGGTGACCGGAAGCACACCGCCCGACAGGATCTCAGATGTGAAAACCCGTCACGGCCGGCATGTCCCTCGGAGGTCAACCGCGGAGAACAAGGACTGCGCAGAAGACAATTTCATCCGCGACCATTTGTCGAAAATACGAATATCGAGATATCGTGAACAAATGGTTAGAACCGGCACCGCCGGTTGTGTCCGGCGCAGCACTTGCTCTCCAGAAATCACACCGGCGGGTCGGTCACGAAAGGCATGATGTCGACCCCATCTCCGGGAAACACCGTGATATGTGGATGGTCGACGAAGAGCTGGGCGGCGGCCTCCGCCGTCTCGGCGTCAACAATCAGATAGCCGCAGATGGCGTTCGCCGCCGGCGAGACGCCGGCCCGCGTGACCCGCGTCGTCTTGCCGACCATGCCGCCTCGATTGACGATGGCTGCCGCATTGCGCTCTTCCCAATCGATCCATTGGGGAATGCCGGCGGCATCGATGGCATCCTGCTCTGCCTTGGGCAGGTTGCGAAAGCGCGCGAAATCCTCGTGCTTCATCGTGTAGACGGCGAGAAATTTCGGCATGTTGGCGGCTCCGGGTCGGTTAAGGACATGCCGGAGGCTAGCGCTTCGGGGGACCGAAGTCACCCGAAGCCTTGGCGATTAGCCGCGACCGCGATAGGTGGCGACCCCCTGCTCCGGCAGCCAGACGCCCTGGGGCGCCTCGCCGGTCTGCCAGAAGACGTCGATCGGGATGCCGCCGCGCGGATACCAGTAGGCGCCGATCCGCAGCCACTTGGGATCGAGAAGCTCGACGATGCGCTTGGCGATATAGACCGAGCAGTCCTCGTGGAAGGCGCCATGATTGCGGAAGGCAAAGAGGAAGAGCTTCAGCGACTTCGATTCCACCAGCCAGTCGCCGGGAATGTAATCGATGACGATATGGGCGAAATCCGGCTGGCCGGTCATCGGGCAGAGGGAGGTGAACTCGGGTGCTGTGAAGCGCACGACATAATCCGTGCCGGCATTGCCATTCGGCACGCGCTCGAGAACGGCGGTTTCCGGGCTCGTGGGTGCTTCCACGCTCTGGCCAAGCTGGGTCAGCCCGGATGTATCGGTCTTGCTCATGGGATATCCTTTTATTCTTAACGTCCGAATTCGATGCCGGCGCCATGCGCCACTTCGTTTTCGGGCTCTACATGAATGGTGACGCGCGTGCCGGGCACCGCCTCGTGCACGGCCATTTCCAACCGGTCGCAGATGACATGCGCGTCGCGCACCGTCATCTTCGATGGCACGACCAGATCGAAGGCGACGAAGGTCGCGGCCCCTGCCCGGCGCGAGCGCAGGTAATGCACACCGAGCGAGCCTTCGGAATTCTCCTTGATCGCCTGGCGGATCGCCTCAGCCTCGTCCGGTGACACCGCGATGTCCATCAGGCCTGCCACAGACTGCGCAATCACCTTCCAGCCTTGCCAGATGATGTTGAGGGCAACGAGGATCGCAAGCACGGGATCGAGGATGGCATAGCCGGTCGCCAGCACCAGAAGAAGGCCGATGATGACGCCGATCGAGGTGACCACATCGGACATGATGTGCTGACCATCGGCCGACAGCGCCGGCGAGCGATGGCTGCGGCCAACCCGGATCAGGAGCGTTGCCCAGGCGGCATTGATGATGGCGGCAAGGCCATTGATCGCCAAGCCGAGGAAAGGCGCTTCGGGCAAAGTGGGGTGCTGCAAGGCCGGGATCGCCTCGCGGATGATCAGCAAGGCTGCGACCACGATCAGCACACCCTCAAGCACCGCCGAGAGATATTCCGCCTTGTGATGACCATAGGGATGATCGTCATCAGCAGGCTTCTGCGCATAGCGAATGACGAAATAGGCGATGAAGGCGGCAATCACGTTGACGGTCGATTCCAGACCGTCGGAGAGCAGCGCGACCGAGCCCGTCACCCACCAGGCAAGAAGCTTCAGCCCCATGACCCCGAAGGCAAGCGGAATGCCCCAGAAGGCGATGCGCCGCACCAGATTACTGTCTTCAGCCGCCATGGCCATCTTCCCTGCAGATGCGAGTGAATTGCAGCAGCAATTCCAAAAACGACAAAACCGCCCGGCAAAGCGGGCGGTTCGTTTGAATGTCGGCAGTGTAATGGCGAAGGGTTAAGGCGAGGTCAAGGCGGAATGTGGGGCGTGCACAGCGGGGTGTGTGACGAGAATTGAGCAGGTCCTTGCTGCAATACGGTGATTTTGAGATACTACCGATATCAACAAGCGGAGACGGCCATGTCGACGATCACTATCGCGATTACCGACGCCATGAAGGAGTGGATCGACGCGAAGGCGCAGAGCGGTGACTTCAAAGGTCCCGCTGACTATGTCGTTGATCTCATCAGGCGGGAGCAAGAGCGCGCCAACAAGATCACATCAATGCAGGCTTTGGTGGACGAAGGCCTAGCCAGCGGCATTGGCCACCGATCCAAGCAAGAGTTGCTCGAAGCCGCCCTCACCAACGCCCGGGTCAGGCGCGAAGTATAACATGGTGTATCGGCTAACATCAAAAGCCGAACTTGACATCATCGCCATTGCGGAAGTGGGCCTGTCCCGATGGGGCCGAGCACTGGCGGAGGAGTATATAGATGGGCTCTATGCACTCTTTGACCGGATTGCCTCCTCACCGCGCATGGCGAGAGAGCGAAACGAACTAACTCCGCCAGTTCGGGTCCAGCGCTACAGGGCGCATCTGGTTCTCTATCTAGTTGAAGGCGACGACATCCTCATTGTACGCCTTCGCCATGGCCGGGAAGACTGGCAGTCAGACCTGTAGAGAAGCTGTCTCAGCGCGGCCCTTTCAAGCCGCGCCCCGCCCTTTCCTCACGCCGCCTTCACCTTCTTCCGCTTCGCCAGCTTCTCCACGACATTCTCGATCATCCGCATGCCGGCGTCGCCGCCGAGCGTCATGATCGATTCCGGGTGGAACTGGACGGCGGCGACCGGTTCCTTCGCGTGTTCGATGCCCATGATCGTGCCATCCTCGCTTTCCGCCGTGATGATGAAATCACGGTGCAGCGTTGCCGGATCGGCAAAGATCGAGTGGTAGCGACCGACGGTCACCTCCTTGCCCAGGCCTTCGAAGACGAGGCCGGGCTCGAGCACGCGGATGCGCGACGGCTTGCCGTGCATGGGGACAGCCAGCTGGCGAAGGTCGCCGCCATAGGCTTCGGCCAGCGCCTGCAGGCCAAGGCAGACGCCGAAGATCGGCAGTTCCCGGGCGCGGGCCTTCTTGATTGTCGCCTTGCAATCGAAATCCGTCGGTGAACCGGGACCGGGTGACAGGACGACGAGATCCGGATTGAGACGGTCGAAGATCTCCTCCGGCACCGGCGTGCGCACCGTGTTCACGGTGGCGCCCGTTTGGCGGAAATAATTGGCCAGCGTGTGGACGAAACTATCCTCGTGATCGACGAGCAGGATGTTCACGCCCTCGCCCACCCGCGCCACGCCGCGCTTGGACTTCGGATCGGACTTGGCGTCGCGGATAGCGGCGATCATGGCGGAGGCCTTCAATTCGGTTTCGGCTTCTTCTTCCTGCGGGTCGCTGTCATTGAGCAATGTGGCACCGGCGCGCACCTCGGCGATGCCGTCCTTGATGCGCACGGTGCGGAGCGTCAGACCCGTGTTCATGTCGCCGTTGAAGCCGACCATGCCGATCGCACCACCATACCAGGCACGCGGGCTCTTCTCGTGCTTCTCGATGAAACGCATGGCCCAAAGTTTCGGCGCACCGGTAACGGTGACGGCCCAGGCATGGCTGAGGAAGCCGTCGAAGGCGTCCATGCCATCGCGAAGGCGGCCCTCGATGTGATCCACCGTGTGGATCAGGCGCGAATACATCTCGATCTGGCGGCGGCCGATGACCTTGACCGAGCCCGGCTCGCAGACGCGGGACTTGTCGTTGCGGTCGACGTCGGAGCACATGGTGAGCTCGCTCTCGTCCTTCTTGGAATTCAAGAGCTTCAGGATCTGCGCCGAATCCTCGATCGGATCGGCACCACGCTTGATGGTCCCGGAGATCGGGCAGGTCTCGATGCGACGGCCGTTCACGCGGACGAACATTTCCGGCGAGGCGCCGACGAGATATTCCTGGTTTCCGAGATTGATGAAGAAGGAATAGGGCGACGGATTGATTTCCTTCAGCCGCTTGGAGATCTGCGAGGGCTTCGAGTCACAGCGTTCCATGAACTTCTGGCCGGGCACGACCTCGAACAGGTCGCCCTTGCGGAAGCTTTCCTTGGCCTTCACGACGAGCTCGGCATATTCGCCCGGGCGGTGATCGCCGCGCGGCGGGATCGTGTCGGTATGCAGGAACGGCTCCGGCGCGATCTCTTCCGACTGGCCGACGGTGGTCACATCGCCCTTGGTGAAATCGTAGCGATCGATCCAGGCCTTGGCGGAGTAGTGGTCGACGACGAGGATTTCGTCGGGGAGGAACAGCACCATGTCGCGCTGATCGTCGGGACGGGTGAGCTTCAGGTCGATGGCGTCGAACTGGAAGGCGAGATCATAGCCAAAGGCGCCGAAGAGGCCGATGGCAGCATCTTCTTCCGAGTAGAACAGCGCGGTGATGGCGCGCAGCACAGTGAAGACCGTCGGCATCTTCGAGCGCTCTTCTTCGGTGAAGACGCGCGATGGCAGCTTCACGTCAAGATCGAGACGCGTGGCGGTACGCTCGCCCAGCGCCAGATCCTCGACGGAGGCAAGAGCCTCGGCGATCATGGTGAGCAGCGCTTCGCCGCGGCCGTTATAGGCTTCGATCCAGACCTTGCGGCCGAAAGAGGAAATACCGAGCGGCGGATCGACGATCGCCGTGTCCCAGCGGGTGTAGCGACCGGGATATTCGTAGTTCGAGGAAAAGACGGCACCACGCCGCTCGTCGAGCTTGTCGACATAGCTGGAAACGGCATCGGCATAGGGCGTCGGGCGGCGCTTGCGCGAAACGGTGACACCGCCGCGCGTCTGATAGGCTTCCGAGCCGTCTTCCTGCAAAATCGTCGACATGTCTGTCCTTTTCCGTTCTTCAAGGCCCTCTCCCGGCGCCTTGAATACAAAAAAGCCGCCTCAGGAGTGTGTCCGGGCGGCTTTGGGGTCAATCGTCTGAAGACATGACTGGTCAAGGCCGCGTTAGCGTGCCCACCACCAAGCAAAGGTCTTCGATACGATCTTCATGGGCGATTTGATAACCCGAGGCGCAGCCGCGCGCAAGCGAGATTTCAGCGGAGAAAAATCGAACCTTTTGCGGCTCGCACCGTTGTCGCCACGGGGCCAAGCATGGGAGCGGCGATGAGGACTGTAACGCGCCTGACACTGATATGGCTTGCAGCAACCGGCGTGACCCTGCCGCAAACCGGTCCGGCGCCTGCGCCGAAACCTGGTGAAGCGACGGTCGAAAGCGGATCAGAGCCCACGACCAAGGTGGAGGACGGAACAACGGCAGCCGAGCCCGGCGAGCAACCCGTCCTGCCCTCCGGCAACGCTCCCAAACCCTTGGGCGACCCGCGCGACAAGGCCGATCCGGCGCCGTCGGACGCGGAGAAACACGAAGCGAAACCTGAGACACCGAGCCCTGATCCCGAAGCAGACGTGAAGGAAAGCCCGGCGAAACCAGAGGCCGCAACACCGCCGCCCCCTCCCGACCCCGCTCCGGTCGCGGAAACGCCGGAGGACCTGGCGCTCTGCCTGAAAGACCTGAAGGCGATTGGCGCTGATTTCAGCCAGGAACAGACAATCGACGGAGAATTCGGCTGTGGCATCGCCCATCCGGTCACCGTTCGCCGCATCCTGCCGGAGGTGGCCCTGGAGCCAGAAGCCACCCTGCGCTGCGAGACGGCGCTGAGCCTCGCCCGGATGACCCGCGACTTGCTGATCCCGGCAGCGGCCCGCGCATTCCCGGACAAGCCGAAGCTCTCAGGCGTCAGCCAGGCGTCGGGTTACGTCTGCCGCAACCGCAACAGCGCCGACGACGGCAAGATTTCCGAGCACGCCTATGGCAACGCCCTCGACATCGCAGGCTTGAGTTTCGGCGATGAAAAGATGCCCGTGATGATCGCGAGACAAGACGACGGCACGGCGGAAGCGGCTTTCCAACGCGCCTTCAACGCCCTCGCCTGCCTGTATTTCACGACCGTGCTTTCGCCGGGCAGCGACGCGACGCATCAGGACCACATGCATCTGGATGTGATCGAGCGCAAAAGCGGGTTTCGGTATTGCCGGTGAACGAAAAACGGCGGCGCCCGGATGGGACGCCGCCGCAGGCGGTGGAAGCGAAGGGTGGGTTAGAACTTCTGGGTGAGCGAGACTTTGAAGGTCGTACCGGCTTCCGAATAGAAGGCCACCGGCTGATTGGCCGAGCTTGCCGAATTCGGGTTTACCGATTCAACCCCCACAGCATTCCAGTAGGTCTTGTCGAAGATGTTGTAGACGCCCGCCTGGATCCGAAGTCCCTTGACGGCTTCCGGTTCCCACCAGCCGGAAACGTTGAAGATGCCGTAACCCGGCGCATCGAAGGTGTTGGCGACATAGTCATCCGGCATGGCGGCAGAGAAGATGCCCGTCAACTGGGTACCCCAGGTTTCCTGCTCGTAGCCAAGACTCAGAATAGCCTTGAGCGGCGCCACGCTGCGCAGCCGCTTGTTCGTGTCCCCATATTCGCCATAGGCGACGGCAATGGAGCCCTCGGTGAAGAAGCCGTTGGCAAAGTCCTTGCGCGCCTTGATCTCGGCACCGGAGATCCGCGCATCGCGGACGTTCTCATAGGTGAAGAGGCTTGCCGGCTGCGGAGAGACGCCCACGCGCGTCACGTTGTTGATGAAGTTATCATACATGTTGTGGAACAGGGTCACGCCGCCATTGAAGTCGCCCGTATTCCACTTCGCGCCGACTTCGAACCCGTGTCCGGTTTCGGCCTCAAGGTCGGCATTGCCGATGCTGGCATAGCCGCCCAGCGTATTGGTGAAGTTGCCGTAGAGCTCGTCTACCGTCGGAGCACGATAAGCCATCGCCCACTGAGCGAAGACACCCACGCTTTCCGTCACCTGGTATTCGGCGAGCAGCTTCGGTGAGAAATTGCTGTCGCTGAACGACTTCGGAAGACCAAAGGCAGCGTATCCGGTGTTGCCGCTATAGGCTGCGGATTCCTGTGGCTCATAGTCATGGAAGTCGAAACGGATGCCCGGTGTCAGAGAGAAACCAGTGTCGCCAAAGCTGATCTGGTCTTCGACCGAAAACCCGATCGTGGTCCCGTCGACATCCGGCGCATCGGACTGAGAGACGACTGTCGTCGAGGCGGGGAAGACGGAGATATACTGGTGGGTATCGAATATCGTGGCGTTGCCGCGCAGCCGGAGCTGATGGCTCAGACTTCCCGTATCAAACTCGGAGACCAACGAGCCGATGAGTCCGAAGTCGTCTTCCTGGGCTTCGTTGCCGCGCAGATATTGCGTTCCGCTGTTACGCAGACCGGACGATCCGGCGTCCTTGGTGAGCTGCTGCCAATAGAGGCGGAGGCTGGCCGCCTGGACGAGGGTGTCGGTGGACGGCGCCTCATAGGCATAGTCAAGGGACACGCGTTCACGCTTGACATCATCCCAGCCGAAATAGGCATCCGATCGGAAGGTTGAGGCTGCGGTCGATGTGGTAAAGGTGGAGGACTGCAGCGTCTTCAGATTGCTGTCGCTCGTATAGTCATAGCGCTCAGCCGTCAGACCGATCGTATGCCCACCCTCTAGCTTCTGCCGGAACTTGAAAAGCAGATTGTTGCGGACAAAGTCCATCGGATTGGGCTCTGTGCGCGAGCTCCCGTAGATATCCGCAGTCCCCTGGTTATCGGTCTCGTGACCACGGGTATAAGAGCCCTGGAAGAGAACGGAGGTGTTCTCAACCCGCTTGGCGATAGCCACCGAATTACTGAAGCTCTTGTCTTCGCTATCGTAACCGGTCTTGGCAACACCACCCCAATCGCGGCCTTCGCCGATCACATCCTCTGGCTCCAGCGTGCGTGCGGCGAGCGCGCCACCAAGGGCGCCCGAACCAACCTTGCTGGAATCCGCACCACGGAGAACATCAAGGCCGGCGAGAGAATCCACATCGAAGCTGTCTGGCTGACCGTTGATGCCTGTCGTCGGCGAGCTGGACCCGGTGCGGGCGATGCTCTGCAGGAACGGAACCGGGATCTCGTCGACCAGAACGGCGATGCGAGCGCCGGTGAGGCCGCGGATGAACAAACCGCCAGCCCGGCCTGGTTTCGCCTTGATGAAATCGACACCGACTTCCGTCGTGCTGCCGAGATCACTCAGATCCTTGATTTCCTGCTGCCGGATAGCATCCGCAGTCGTTTCGGACGCGACCGGAGTATTCGCGATCGATGCGGCCAGGACGCGTTTGCCTTTGACGATGATGGTATCCAGTGCGGTCTCTTCAACAGTCGAGGTTGCTGTTGCCGTTTGTGCCTGGGCAGGCACAAGCGAGGAGCTGGCCACAAGAGCCGTGCAGGCAAGCAGGAGGGGGCGGAGAGACCGGGAGCCCATGCGAATGTCCTTTCAAAAGGCCAGCAGAAACTGATCCCGCACCCGGGGATGGGGTGCAGGCTGGCCGAACGTGATTGCGTCAAAATCGGGGCGGAGCTGAAATTTCCGCCGTAATCACGCCGTATAAAACATGATTATCTGAGTCAACATATAAAACATGATTCTTTTAATCATGAATTGTGATCTGCGTCACCGTGGCGGAAATATCACAAATACCCGTTAGTTTCCGGAGGCTAGAACAATCCCTCGATCGCCCCTTGCGCGTCGAGGCGAATGCGCTCGGAGGATGGCACGCGCGGCAGGCCCGGCATGGTCATGATCTCGCCGGTGATCGCCACGATGAACCCGGCACCGGCGGAAAGCCGGACTTCGCGCACATGCACGGCATGGCCCTCCGGCGCGCCACGCAGGGTGGGATCGGTGGAGAAGGAATACTGCGTCTTCGCGATGCAAACCGGGAGATCGCCATATCCCTGGCGCTCCCAGTCGGCGAGTTGCTCACGCACCGCCTTGTCGGCCGTGACCTCGCCGGCCCGATAGATCTCGGCGGCAACCCGCTCGATCTTGGAGAAAAGCGGCATGGCATCCGGATAAAGCGGATGGAAGCTGGACGGGCTGTCGGCGATCCGCACCACGGCCTCGGCAAGATCCGTGATGCCGGCAGAGCCATCCGCCCAGTGTCGGCAAAGCACAGCCTCCGCGCCGAACCCCTTGGCAACCGCCTTCACGGCGGCAATCTCGGCGTTTGTGTCGCTGGTGAAATGGTTGATCGCAACGACCGCCGGCACACCGAACTTGGCGAGGTTTTCCAGATGCCGGGCGAGGTTCACGGCG
Source organism: Allorhizobium sp. (assembly GCA_051861045.1). Taxonomy (GTDB): domain Bacteria; phylum Pseudomonadota; class Alphaproteobacteria; order Rhizobiales; family Rhizobiaceae; genus Allorhizobium. The sequence goes on along the minus strand of JBHYDI010000001.1, from coordinate 872,095 downwards.
CCGCGCTCGACGGCGGCGACATCCTCGTGAGAAAGATCCTCCTTGGCGACACCGCCATTCATCTTCAGCGCCCTGACCGTCGCGACGATGACGACGGCGGAAGGTTTGAGGCCAGCCTTCCGGCATTTGATGTCGAAGAACTTTTCCGCCCCGAGATCCGCACCAAAACCGGCTTCGGTCACGACATAGTCGCCGAGCTTCAGCGCCGTCTTCGTCGCGATCACCGAATTGCAGCCATGGGCGATATTGGCAAAGGGGCCACCATGGACGAGCGCCGGATTGTTTTCGAGCGTCTGCACGAGGTTTGGCTGAAGCGCCTCCTTGAGCAGCACGGCCATGGCGCCGTCGGCCTTGAGGTCGCGGGCAAAGACCGGTGTCTTGTCGCGCCGGTAGCCGACGATGATCGCGCCCAACCGCCGCTCCAGATCGTCGAGATCGGTCGCGAGACAGAGGATCGCCATGACTTCCGAAGCCACCGTGATGTCGAAGCCGGCCTCGCGCGGGAAACCGTTGGAGGCGCCGCCAAGCGAGGTGACGATCTGGCGCAGCGCCCGGTCGTTCATGTCCATCACCCGCCGCCAGGTGATGCGCCGCGTGTCGATCTCGAGGTCATTGCCCCAATAGATGTGATTGTCGATGAGCGCCGAGAGCAGATTATGCGCCGAGGTAATGGCATGGAAATCGCCGGTGAAATGAAGGTTGATGTCCTCCATCGGCACGACCTGGGCATAACCGCCGCCAGCCGCGCCGCCCTTTACCCCGAAACAAGGCCCGAGCGAGGGTTCGCGAATGCAGATCACGGCCTTTTTGCCGATCCGGTTCAAGCCATCGCCGAGCCCGACCGTGGTTGTCGTCTTGCCCTCGCCTGCCGGTGTCGGGTTGATGGCGGTGACGAGGATCAGCTTGCCGTCCGGCCTCTCAGCGAGCGACTGGATGAACGGAGCCGAGATCTTCGCCTTGTCATGGCCATAGGGAATGAGGCTTTCGGAGGGAATGCCGAGCTTGCAGCCGATCTCCTGGATGGGCCGCTTGGACGCCGCACGGGCAATATCGATGTCGGATGCTACGGTCATGGTTCCCCCTGCCTTCTGTTGGCCGGAGGATCGGACGGCGCGGCCCAACTGGCAAGCAGGTAGGCGGACTTTATTCACAGCGAAACCGATTTGCCCAAAACCGACATGCCGCAAAAATCGCCCTCTTGCCTGGGTAGGCAACGATGTAATATTTGCGCTGCAATATTTACCCCCGAGAGGATGCCTTGATGAAATCGCTGGAACTGCTGATCGAGAAAATCATCCTGTCGAGCCGCTGGATCCTGGTGGCCTTCTATCTCGGCCTGGTCGCAGCGCTGGCCGTCTATGCGCTGTCTTTCGGCTACAAGTTCCTGAAGATCGCCCAGAATGTCTTCGTTTACGAAGACTTCGAGATGATCCTTGCCATGCTGGCGCTGATCGACGCGGCTTTGGTGGCGAGCCTGATCGTCATGGTAATGATTTCCGGCTACGAGAACTTCGTCAGCCGTTTCGACGAGGCCGATGATCAGGTTTCCTTCCTCGGCAAGCTCGATGCCGGCAGCCTGAAGATCAAGGTCGCCTCCTCGATCGTCGCCATCTCCTCGATCCACCTGCTGCAGGTCTTCCTCAACGCCAACCAGTATACCGATGGCAAGCTGATGTGGCTGACGCTGATCCACCTCGCCTTCGTCGTCTCGGCGGTGATGCTGGGCTATCTGGAAGTGATGATGAACGGCAAGAAGAAGAGCAGCGACGCCGACAAGATCTGAGGCGCTTTTAGTTCGCCGATGAAAGTTGCGCGAGGGGTACCCCCCTCTGCCCTGCCGGGCATCTCCCCCACACGGGGGGAGAGCGGAATGCGGCCACCGCCGCATGATGCATCAGAGGTGTTTGAACCGGCCAATCAATCACGCGGCGATTGGCGCCGGGCACCCACTCTCCCCCCGTGTGGGGGAGATGTCACGCAGTGACAGAGGGGGGTGTCCCCACGCCGCAGCTCAAGCCGGCCTCACCCCTCGCCAATCGCAATCAGGCTGGCATTGCCGCCAGCGGCCGCCGTATTCACCGAGATCACCTGCTCGACGGCAAACCGGCTGAGGTAAGCCGGACCACCCGCCTTGAAGCCGGTGCCGGACATGCCGGAACCACCAAAGGGCTGCGTGCCGACAACGGCGCCGATCATGTTGCGGTTCACATAGATATTGCCGGTGTCGAGCGCTTCCGTGACCGTGCGGATCGTCGCCTCGATGCGGCTGTGCACGCCAAGCGTCAGCCCATAGCCGGTGGCATCGATGGAAGCGATCACCTGGTCGAGCGCCTTGGCCTTCCAGCGCACGACATGGAGCACGGGGCCGAAGATCTCCTTGGTCAGCGCCTCGGGGCGGTCGAGTTCGACGATATGCGGGGCGAAGAAATTGCCGCTTGCGGGCACCTTGCCGGCGTAGCGCACCTTCTGGCTCCGCTTCATGTCAGTGATATGAGCCTCGAGCATCGCCTTCTGCTTCTCGTCGATGACAGGGCCGATATCCGTGGTGATCTCGAGCGGGTTGCCGAGGTTCAGCTCGCGTGCCGCGCCCTCGATCATCTCCAGCATGCCATCGGCAATGTCTTCCTGCAGATAAAGGATGCGGAGCGCCGAGCAGCGCTGGCCAGCCGAGCGGAAGGCGGAAAGCACGACATCGTCGGCGACCTGTTCGGCAAGCGCCGTCGCATCGACGATCATGGCGTTGAGACCACCGGTTTCGGCAATCAGCGGCACGATCGGGCCGTCCTTGGCAGCAAGCGTCCGGTTGATCGCCTGGGCGGTCGCCGTCGATCCGGTAAAGGCAATGCCGGCAAGCTTCGGATGGGCGGCGATCGCCGCACCGACATCGCCGGCACCGGGCAGCAGCATCAGCACATCCTCAGGCACGCCGGCCTTGTGGAAGAGCTTCACAGCCTCAAACGCGATCAGCGGCGTCTGCGGCGCGGGCTTGGCGATAACGGCATTGCCAGCAACGAGTGCTGCCGAGACCTGACCGAGGAAGATCGCCAGCGGGAAATTCCACGGCGAGATGCAGGCAAACACGCCGCGACCGCGCCAGGAGAGACGGTTGAGCTCGCCGGTCGGGCCGGGCATCACCTCGGCCTCGCCGAACTGGCGGCGGGCCTGGTCGGCATAGTAGCGGCAGAAATCGACCGCTTCACGGATTTCGGCCACGCCATCATCCAGCGTCTTGCCGGCTTCAAGCGCGAGCAGGGACAGCAGGCGGTCACGATCGGCTTCCATCAGGTCGGCCATCTTGTCGAGGGTCGCAGCACGCTCCTCGATGGGCAGGCGCGACCAGCCGGCAAAGCCCTTTCGGCCAGCGGCAAAGGCACGATCGACATCAGCGGGTGTCGCGTTGCGCACGGTGCCAACCTTGCGGGAGCGGTCGGCGGGCGAGAGCACCGGCTCTTCGCTCGTCGCGCCGGTCGCGCCGGGTACCAGCGGATGAGCCGCGATCTCGGCCAGCGGCTGGCCGATGCGAGCCATCAGCTGATCCAGATTGTCGCGATGGCCGAATTCGAAGCCGGCGCTGTTTTTGCGGTCGCCGTAGAGCCCCAAGGGCATCGGGATCTGGCTGTGGCGGGCGCTGTGACCGTTGCCGAGGCCGAGCTTTTCCGTCGGACGCTCGAGCAGCGCCGAAACCGGGATATTCTTGTCACCGGCAACGGCGACGAAGGACGAGTTCGCGCCGTTTTCAAGCAGACGACGGACGAGATAGGCGAGCAGATCGCGGTAGCCGCCGACAGGCGCATAGATGCGGCAGGCGATACGGTCATTGCCTGATAGCAGCGTGTCGTAGAGCGCCTCACCCATGCCATGCAGGCGCTGGAATTCGAAGCCCGTTCGGTCAGTGCCGGCCAGTTCGATGATCGTCGAGACGGTGAGCGCATTGTGGGTCGCAAACTGCGGGAAGATGCGGGCGCGCTTTTCCATCAGCTTGGCTGCGCAATGCAGATAGGAAAGATCGGTCGCAGGCTTGCGGGTCCAGACCGGGTAGTCGTCGAGGCCGCGCTCCTGTGCGCGCTTTACTTCCGTATCCCAATAGGCGCCCTTGACCAGACGCACCATCATCCGGCGGCCATATTGCTGGCAGAGGGTGTCGATGTAGTCGATGACCTGCGGCGCACGCTTCTGATAGGCCTGGATGGCGAGACCGAAGCCGTCCCAGCCTGATAGCGACGGATCGGCAAAGACGGCCGCGATCACGTCGAGCGAGAGTTCGAGACGGTCCGCCTCTTCGGCATCGACGGTGAAGTTGAGCTGATGGGCTTTCGCCATCTGCGCAAGCTTCAGGAGATCAGGCACCAGTTCACGCATGACCCGGTCGCGATGGGTTGCGAGATAACGCGGATGGAGTGCCGACAGCTTGACAGAGATGCCCATGCGGTTCGGCAGCTGCTGGCTCTTGCCGAACTTTGCCATATGCGCGCCGATCGCCTCGATGGCGCTTGCATAAGACTGGAAGTAGCGCTTAGCGTCTTCTGCGGTGCGGGCGCCCTCGCCCAGCATGTCGAAGGAGTGGCGATAGCCGCGCTCTTCGCTCTTTGCCGCACGCGACAGGGCGTCCTTGATGGTTTCGCCGAGCACGAAGTGATGGCCGAGGAAGCGCATCGCCTGCTTGGTGGCGGAGCGCACGGTGGGCAGGCCGAGGCGCTTCACGAGACCACGCATGACACCCTCAGGCGTTTCGCCGGGACGGATGACGCGGGCGGAAAGACCCAGCGCCCAGGCAGAGGCCGAGACGAACCAGCTGTCGCCATGCGCCTCGTGTTCGCTCCAGCCGCCCTCTTTCAGCTTGTCCTCGATGAGGCGATCCTGGGTCAGCGCGTCAGGCACGCGCAGCAGCGCCTCTGCCAGCACCATCAGCGCCAGACCTTCACGGGTCGACAAACCATATTCGCGCAGGAAATCCTCGACGCCGCCGATCGAGCCGGAATTGTTCCTGATGGCATCGATATAGGTCGTGGCGCGGCGGTCGATGGCGCCGTTCTGGCTCTCCGACAGCGTCAGGCGTGACGCAAAATGGCGCATGAACTGGTCGTCGTCGCCGGCATAGGGGGCTTCGAAACGCGGAAAATCTGTCGTGGCTGGCTTGATCATTGTCACCTCCGTGGTATCCGCAACATATCTTCGGGTTTGCCGATTTTCTCGCTATTCTTCATTCAATTTTCTGGCATATTCACTACAGAACTGGAGTCTGGCAGAGAATGAGCAAGGAAATCGACCGCCTCGACCGCAAGATCCTGCGCGCCTTGCAGGCGGAGGGCCGGCTGACCAATATCGAGCTTGCCGAACGCGTGAACCTGTCGGCCACCGCGACCGCCGAACGGGTTCGTCGGTTGACGCGGGAGGGCTACATCACCGGCTACATGGCCATGCTCTCACCGCAAAAGCTCGGCCGCAACCTCTTGGTGTTCATCGAAGTGAAGCTGGACCGCACGACGGCGGATGTCTTCGACACGTTTGCGGCGGCGGTGAAGCGTTCGGACGATGTGATGGAATGCCATATGGTGGCCGGCGGCTTCGATTATCTGGTCAAGGCGCGCGTGGCCGGCATGGAAGCCTACCGGCAATTCCTCTCGGAAGTGATTCTGCCCCTGCCCGGCGTGCGCGAGACACACACCTATGCCGTGATGGAGGAAGTGAAGGCCGTTTCGACTTTGCCCGTGTGAAGATCACGATAATAGGCAATTGCCATTTTGATCGGCAGCGGTCAGACATTAGTCATATTAATAGTGACAACCCCCGAAAAACTGCTAGCTTTTCGACCGGACTGATATATTGGTCATTAAACTTCCGATTTGTTGTCAACTTTCGAAATTGATAAAATGTTGTCAGAACGACAGACGCTCTTGAGCCAGGACATCGGGGGCTGTCAGAACCGCGCCGATTTGATGGATTGCTGGTCACGGGCGACGCGTGAATACGGCCTCGACTATGTAACAGTGGCGGCGGCACCGACCTCGCACGACAGGCTCCTCGGGCCTTTGGTGCGGGAAACGACCCTGCCGACCGAGTATTGCCGTGAGTTCGACCGGCTGGAATTTTTGCGCCAGTGTCCGACCGTCCCGCATATCAGCAAGTCCATCATGCACAACCAGTGGACGATCGGCTCCGACGGCCAGACGCCGAGCTTCGATTGCGCACCCGAATTCGCCGCGCTGATGCGCAAGTTCCGGATGATCTCGGGCATTCTCTTCTCGATGAATTCCGTCGACGGCAGCCGCTTCGTGGTGCGTTATGACGGCGACCGCGGCATGCTGAACATGCCGGAGATTAACGAACTCTCGATGCTGAGCATCCAGGCGTTCGATGTCTTCGATCGCCTGCGCCGCACGGCGACCAACACCAACGTTCTGTCTGCGCGCGAACTGGAAGTGGTCCGCTGGACCGCCCAGGGCAAGACCTCGCTGGAGATCGGCCAGATCCTGTCGCTCTCCGACCACACGGTCAACGCCTACATGACCAATGCCATCCGCAAGCTGGACTGCGTCAACCGCACCCAGCTTGTGGCCAAGGCCATCAGGATGAAGATCATCAGCTGAGGCGGACGACGCCTCAGTACATCGTCTGGCGGTAGGCGACCTCGAGATTCTCGTCCATCCGCGTCATCGCCTCGGGGTCATCAGGCGCACCTGTGGTATCATCGAGGATCATCTGCATCAGGGACGGCATCTCGCTGCGATCCTGCCTGCTTCCCGGATCCCAGAGATGCGAGCGCCGGAATGCCTTGGCGCAGTGCAGGAAGACTTCGTCTACCTCGACCACGATGGCGAGCTTCGGAAGCCGCTCGCCTACCGCCATCTCCTCCAGCAGATCCCGCTGCGTCGTCAGCCGCGCTTGCCCGTTGACCCGCAATGTCTCATCATATCCCGGGATCAGAAACAGCAGCCCGACCGATGGATTGGCGATGATATTGTCGAGCGTATCGAGCCGGTTGTTGCCCGGTCGGTCCGGAATGGCGAGGGTACTGTCATCGAGAATACGGACGAAGCCCGCCGCATCGCCCCGCGGACTGACATCCGCCCTGCCCTCGTTCCCCTGCGTTCCGATGCACAGAAACGGCGAACGGCGGATGAACTCTTGAGCGTTCGGGCCGAGCGTATGGCGTTGCTTCTGCCAAGCCAGCGCATGGGTCGGCTCGTAAAGACCGCGCAGCGAGGCCGCGTCCCTGATCAGAAAATCCGGCTGTAGTTCAAATGTCGACATGACGGCGCCTCCCACGCAGCTTTGACACGCCTCATCGCGACTGCCGCATCGGCGATCGTCAGCCTTGCGGATGCGCGAATGAGGTACGTACCTCAGAAAATCTCTAGCGCATTTTCCGAGTGGCGGCAAGCGCAGGTGAACCAGAGAGGTGGGTGTCACACAGCAGCGGCAACCTGCGCTCGCCCGGCAGCCGGAGCAGCGGGCGAGCGATCAGGCAGGCATCAGCGATCGAGGATGGACTGGATTTCCACCATGTTCGAGCGCACCCGCAGGATGTAAAAGCCCATGGTCGCGAGATGCGTCGGCATGATCCAGCCGTCCTCACTGCCATTGGAGATGATCGCCGGCTGGATGCGCAGCGCGCCCTGCAGCTGGCGTTCCATCTCGGTCCAGATGGCCGTCAGGTTACGCTCGCGGATGACGCCGCTGAAATCGGCGCGGGTTGCCTGCAGCAGGGCATACTGGGCGTAGAGCTGGCCATAGGCAAACCAGAAACGGTCGTCGGCACGCGTGTCGAACCAGCCTGCATTGTACTCTTCCGAGCGGCGACGCAGGATATCGGAGGTATTGCCGAGATCGCTCGCCATGCCGTCCAGGAGCTGCAGCAGGTTGTCGGAGCGGGTGTCGAAGATCGCATCACAACTGGCAAGCGAGGTGTTGAAGCGGTTCCAGCTTTCGACCGCCGCCCGGTAGTAGCTCGGGGTCGGTGTCTTGAAGCCAAAGGGATCGGTGCCGAAATACCAGGTGCTCTCGTCGAACTGAATGTTGCCGCGCGCATCCTGCAGGTCGTTGTTGATGCCCGAGGTGCCGCGCACGCGACCGAGATTGTCGGCGAGCTGGATGCCGGTTCGGCGCACCACCTGGTTCACACCACGCTGGAAGGACGCTTTGTTGTCCATGTAGGGCGTGTTGTCCCAATCGATCCCGAACAGACCCAGCTTGTAGAGCAGCGTCGAGGAGATCCAGACGTTCTGATTGACGTTTTGGTCGGTGAGCGCGGCACTGATCGTCACCACCGCCGAATCCTGGCAACGGTTTGCCTCGCCGGGCAGCGCGGTCCCGGCTGGCACCGTACGTTCCTCGAACTTGTAGGCCTGGACGAAGGCCGGATCGAAGGCATACCAGACCTGCGTGCGATATATGAACTGCCCATAGAAGATCACCAGCAGCACGAGCACGGCCAGGATCGGTCCCTTGATGATCCAGCTGCGGTCACGATACCAGCCATGGGCGGCGAGGAAGGGCCAGAGGAACCACGCGACCACCATGCCGATGCCGCGCCCGATGGCGGCAAAGACGCGCTGGAAGAACGCGATGATCGGGTCAAGCATGGTCATCTCCTAGTCCATAGAGGCGTTTGCGGAAGGCAGCCTTGTCCTTCAGATAAGTGTCGGACAGGCGGGATACAACATAATCGCGATAGGCTTCCGGATACTGGTCATAGGCCCGGTAGAAGCCCTGCTTGTCGAAGACGAAGCGCGAGACGAAATCGTCTGCCGTCAGATGCGCGATCAGCCTGTTGGTCAGCCACTGGTCGGGATGGCCGGGCTCGGCGCGTACGAGCCAGAGTCTGAGCTTCGGATCGATATCCGCCATCCTGAGGTTTCCGGTGCGCGCCAGGGTTCTGAGCGCTTCCTGCAGCAGCGGATAGACCCCGCGCTCATTGATCGCCTTGGCATTGCGATGCAGGAAGGTCTGCATCCAGACCGCATCGATGCGGGTGAGATCCGGCACCGGATCGAGCGAGGCCGCCACCGACAGCAGGGCCATTTCGAGCCGGTGGGCAAACAGGCCCGAACTTTCGACCCAGCTTGCCCGCGGCAGCTCGAGACGGTTCGTGCGCGCCAGGAAGTCGCCGACCTGTGCGGCGTCATGGATCGAGATGTAGCTCACCTGCCAGGGCCGCGACCGGCGGAAACCGGGGGCTTCGGGATCGCAAATGACGGTGGTGATCTTCTCGTCGACAAACACGAAGACGCCACCGAAATGATCGGCCCAGAAGGCATCGTGGCGGAAGACGAGTTTATCCGGTACCAGCGTGTTCTGGCGGATGTCGCCGGTTTCTTTCGCCAGCGACACCATGCGCTCCAGCATCGCGTCGTCACGCCAGGCATCCGGGCTTGTGACCAGCGCATCGCAGAGCTGCCGGAGCTGCCCAGCCTTGCCGAGCAGATCTTCCGCCGAGAGGACCTTGAACGTCACCTCGTTGATCGACAGCAGATCGTCGAGCGTCTTCACCTCGGAGACGCTGTCCTCGATCTCGCCATAGAGCGTGTCCTTGAGCGTGATCGCATGGATGGCGCGGGCATTGGCGGCGAAGAACTCGTGCATCAGCCCGGCGGTGTTGGAAAAGCTCGTATGCACCACCGGCAGGCTGTCCTGCTCCGGGGTCAGGATGATGAAGCGGCGGTTGACCTTGAGCGGATCGAGATAATCGGGATCGCCGAGCTCAGCCGCCACCTGCGGCGAAAAACCGGTGATGTCGATGTTGAATTCGGTGAGCTTGGTTGCCGGCAGACCAAAGGCGACGAGCGCCTTGTTGTAGCGCGCGACGAGATGCGGCTCGCGAATGGGCAGCAGGCGGCCGTAGATGAGTTCGGCTTCGAGGAGGCGGTTCATGCTAGTCGCTCCGCCGGAAGGTAGACAAGGTCACGGCTCAGAACAGCTTCGTTCACCCTTCCATCGAGGATGGCGATCAAAGTGTCGAGCACGGCTGTGCGTTCTCGCAGAACATCTGCGTTCCAGAACCTGACCACTGACCACCCATTGGCATTCATAAATGCATTCCGTTTCGCATCATATTCACTGTCAGCATGCTGACTGCCATCAACCTCTACGACCAAGAGAGCCTCGCGGCAGGCAAAGTCAGCGAAGTAGGGTCCGATCGGAAGCTGGCGCACGAATTTGTGCCCCGCCAGACGCCGTGCCCGCAATTCGCTCCACAATGCGGCTTCGGCATCATTCTCGACCTTTCTCAGACTTCTCGCCCTTGCTGTCCTTTTCTGGTTCGCACCCCGCATCTGTGCCCCCTTGACCAGATCGCGATCTGCAACTGCCCCTCACCCTACCCTCTCCCCGCAAGCGGGGAGAGGGAGGAGCGCGACGTCAGCGGCGAGGCCTTCTCCCCGCTGGCGGGGAGAAGGTGCCCGAAGGGCGGATGAGGGGCAAGCGCAGACACAATCACCATTTCCCCTCCCCCTTCATCCGCTCGATCTCCCCGATAGCGCGCTCGCGCTGGCGCTCGCGGCGGATGATCTCCGACACAGCAGCATCATCCGACTTGTCGGCGTAACGGAATTCGCTGTCAGCGTAGCGGTTGATCTCTTGGCAGATCATCTCCATGGTCACGGGGCCGCGAAGCTCCGCAATCATCGCCTTCTTCTCGTCATAGCTCTTGTGAACGAAAGCGTCAGGCTTTTCGAACCAGGCGTCGGGCAGTTCGACATCCATCGCCCGCATCTTGATCGCATCGGTGATGTTCTTGATGGCGCGGCCGGTGAAGCACGGCTCGGCGAGCTTGATCGCATGCAGATAGGCGCCGACATCGGCCAGCGTCTCGATTTTGCCCTCGGCCTTCTCGTAGCGTTCCCAGACAGCAACAAGCCCGTCTTCCTTCGGACGATCATGCTCGCCATAGGAGCGGCTGACCGCTTTCTGGATCTCCTGGCCGGCGAACAGCTGGTGCTCGCCCTGCGGGATCTGGTGGTTCTTGCCGACCAGCAGTGAGAAGATGTCAATGTAATCCTCGCGCGTCTGCGGCCCGTCGACCAGCCAACGGGCACCGGCGCGCTGGCGCAGCGCATCGTCGACATTCTCCGGGTAGTTGGAAAACATGCCGAAGGTGGCGTTGCCCCGCACGACGGTCGAGGCGCCGGCAAAGCTTTCCATCAGCACAGCCGTCACCTCGTGCTGGCCGGCCGAGGCACGGTCGTCGGAGCGCTTGGCGGTCACCTGGTCGACATCGTCGATCGTGCCGAAACCGATGACGCGCGGGTTGAGCACGTTGTTGACGAAGCTCTTGCAGTTCTGGCCCGACTTGCCCTGATAGGACGAGATCTGGTCGACGCCGAAATTCTCGTAATGGAAGGCATAACCCGCCATCTTGCAGTAGTCGTTCAAAAGCCCCGCCAGCATCTGGATCAGGATCGTCTTGCCGGTGCCCGGCATGCCATCACCGATGAAGGTGAAAAGGAAGCCGCCGAGATCGACGAAGGGGTTCATCTGGCGGTCGAAATCATAGGCCATCAGCATCTTGGCGAGCTTCAGCGCCTGATATTTGGCGATGTGGTTGCCGATGATCTCTTCCGGCTTCTTGAAGCTCATCGAGAGCGGCTTCGACTTGACGCCCGGCACGCCATCGAAACCGTCGAGGGTGAAATCATCCTGATCTACGCGGATATGGGCGTTTTCGAAGACGCCAAGATGCTCGAAACGGGCCTTGCGGGTGAGAAGCCCGTCGAGCGCGAGATCGGCAAGAGCCCGGACCCGGCCGATCAGCGTCGCGTCGTCACCCGCCCCCTTCACCGCCGTATCGATGCCGGCGACCATGCTTTTCAAGGCATCCTGGGCCGTGTCGAACAGGAAATCCGGCTCGCGGCTGCCGTCGAGTTGCTCGCCCTCGCCTGCGACGGTGGACTTGAGATAAGCGGCAAAGGCAAAGGCCGCAACATAGGCCTGGGAGGCGAGCAGCGCCTTGAAGCGCGCGGCGTCCTCGCCCTGCAGAGGCGCACTGATGTTGCGGGCCTGCAAAGGCTCAAGCTCGCTCTGCCGGGCAAAGACATCTGATATCGCAAGCGCCACCTGCGCACCGCGCCGCACGCGGTAGAGCACGGTGTGCTGGGCAGGCGTCAGCAGCGGATCGGCGGTGCCGGTCGCCTGGATGGTCTTGGAAAGTTCGATCTCGCGGGTGCGGCGCACCGAGCCGGTCGAGACCGTAGAGACGAACCGGCGTCCCGTGCCGGCGATTGGGGCACCCGATGCGCCCTCGCCCTGGTCGAGCACCACGACGCGCGTCACCAGCCCCTGGGCGACAGCCATATGCTTGGCGATGTCGGCCTCAAAAATTGTGGTCAATGCTATGCTCATTAGGCACCTACCGACGTGAGAAGGCCATCAATCCAAGGCAAGACTCTCGTCCCCACGAAGTCGGCGCAGAAAACCATCAAAACGAAAACCAAGACTCTGGTGAAGAACATTCTAGACACTCCGATCGACCTGTTGGCCAGACCAACAACAATGGCTACGCCGCTCCACAAAGGAGACGAACTCGGATTCAACTGAGGAGAATAGCTATCAGGCGCGCATAATATTAGTAGTATTGAAAGCAATATTACGCCGAGTATGGCGAGGACAGCTGCCAAAGGGTAATAATCATAACGGCGAAAATACGAAGATAAGAAGAATATCCCAAAGAAAACCGATATGAAGAAGATCGATCCAAGAATTCCGTCTTCCGGCGAATTAGTTAGGAAAAACAATATAAGCGATTGCGAGAACGATTCACCAATGTAGTGATTTATCGTAGAGTCGGTGTTTGATGAAATCAAAACAGAACGAGCGCACACCGAAATAAGGACAACGTAAAATGTCAGTATGCCGTGTAGCGGCTCCAAGGGAATATTGATTATGTAAGCAACATAAGACCAGATAGCGATCGACACTTTTTCATAATTCAAGATCACTCGTTCGACTATTGGTCCAAAGTTCAGTTTTTCACTGAATGACGCCAGCACCGCTAGGCCAGCAGGCACTGCGAACACATTTACCAACCAGTTTTGCGGAGTTGGTCTCTTTTCAGCCACTCAGACCTCACTCACGACCTGGTTGCCGGAAATCACATGCACTTTGAAATTGCCGAAGATCGGCTTGATCTCGCCAGCGGCATAGAGCGCCTGATAGGCGTCATGCGGCACAAGCGCGTGTTTCTCATAGGTCGAGACGCCCATGCGCGCGGCTTCAAGATCATGCGTCTCGATGTGGAATTCCTGGGTGGCCGGCGTGGACGAGAAGAAGCCTTTGACCGCCGGCTGCTCGCGCTTGGAAAACACCTCCTGCACCGTCCAGGTCATCACCCAGGCGTTCTCAGGCTTGCGCACCCGGTCGAGGATCTCGGTCACCCGGCCGGAATTCTGGGTAAGCCCCGTCGAATAGAGCGGCCCGAGCACCACACGCCGGATCGACTTTGGATGCAGGGTCGGGAAATCGCGGTCCATATTGGTCGCGATGGTGGCCGGCGTCAGCGAGTAGGCTGAATTCTTGGCGCAGAAATCGTCGAATGTGCGGGCAAGCTCCGGATTGAGCAGACCGCCGACCGGAAGCGGGATATCGACCTCGTCGTTGAGCTTGCCGTCTTCGGCCACCAGGATCTTCGTGACGTTTTCCGAGGAATCCTCGATCGTCGCCAGATAGATCATCGGCAGCGTGCTCACGCCGTCGAAGGCGGCCCAGCTGACGAGATAGGAGGGGCGACGCGATAGCGGATTGACGCTGACAGCAACAGTGGTGGGAAGCACGAAGGGCGAGAAGATCTCGCCGGCCTGGACCTGCTCCAGATAAAGCCGCTCGGCGATCTGCTGCTGAAGGGCGGCCGGAAACTCCTTCTGTCGCAGGATGAAATCGACCATCTCGGCGCGCAGCTTGCCGACATCAGGGATGGTGGAAAGCCTGGAGGCGGCTCCTGCGCGATCGTTTTCCAGTTCCAGCACGTTCTGGAAGATCGGAAAGCCGCTCTCCGCCTGCGCGATCTTGAACTGACCGGTAAAGCCGATGCGGTTCTGCCAGGAGGTGAAGGAGTTCCGCAGGCGATCGAGATAGGGCAACAGATGCAGCGTCGGCGGTCCCTTTTCGCCGAAGCGGCGATCGGACTGGCCGAAGAACTGCTCGAGCCCTGAAAGCGCCGAGGCCATGGTGGTGAAATAGTGCGTCACAGCACTGTTGCGATCGACGACGTTCATGCCCCTCCCCCCATCGACAGGACCGCGCACCGCAGAAGCGGCACGCGGCCTGATGGCCGCGTCCACGTCATGGGCACGATCAAGGCTTCACGTAGTTGGCCGCATTGTGCTTGTCGAGAACCGACTGGAAGCGCCGCGCGAAAGCGTCGTCGGCAAGCTTCTTGCGGCGCTGGATGTCCTGCGTCGAGAGCATGTTCTTCTCGTGCAGTTCCAAGAGATCGCCGATATGCCGCTGAGCGGCGGCACCGATGCCGGCCATCGTTTCTTCTGCCGCCGTATCGACCTGCGAACCCAGCGTGTTGATCCGGTGGGCGACCTCCTGCTGGGCAGCCGTCTTCAACGAATCTTCCAGCGCCTTGTAGAGAACGATGCGCTGCTCGGTATCGATGGTGAGCTTGTTGATCAGCGTGTTCTGCGCGGCGATCTGGTTGTTCAAGCTGTCGACGAAGGTCTGGAACATCGAGGTGTAGCGTTCCAGCGTCTGGCTCTCGGCAAGCAACTCCTGCTCGCGGGCCTGCGCCTGATTGTAATCGGTCGCAAGCTTCGAGCGTTCGGCTTCCAGATCCGTGCGTTCCGACGTGTCGGTCGAAGCGGCGATCTTGTTCTCGATGTCGAGAAGCGCCGGGTTGAGCGTTTCGATGCGCTTCTGCGTCTCTTCCAGATTGGCGATCGTCTGCTTGCGCCGCTCGATCACCTGCACGAGGCTCGCCTCGGAGGTCTTGTAGCGCTCTTCGAGAACCGTCTTCTGTTCCTTGAGAATGCCGACAATGCTGTCGGACTTGGCGAGCAGTTCCTGCAGATTGCCGGCGAGCGACATGTTGCGGACGCGCTCGGTGCGCATGCTCTGCGCCTTCTGCTTGGAAAAGATACCGATGAACTTTTCCATGCCGGTAAGGCTCTTCATGCTTTCGAACTCGGCCCCGAAGACATTGGTCGCGTCTTCCAGACCGATGATGAGGTCGGCGATGTTCGCCTCCATCACCTTCTGCTGGTTCAGCACATCCGAGATCCGGGCATTCTCGATATCGAAGTCCTGGCCAACGAGCTTGGAATCGCTCTTGGCGAGCGTATCCAGCACCACGCCGGACTGTTCGATCTTGCCGCGCATCTCCGACACGATCTTGCGCGTCTTCTCGATCTCGCTGTCGAAGGATTGCAAAGTCGCCATGTTGTCTCCCTGTCCCTCATGCCGGCGGCGCGCCGGACTCGTTGCCTACCACCATAACGCGTTTCCCCGTGCGGGAAAGTATCGCAGCGCACAGGAGCAATCGCCTTCATCCGATATGGATGGTCGCAGCCCCCACACAAGAGGGGCTATCAGAGAAATGCGACAGCCGCGAAACGGCTGCCGCATCAGGGAGTTGTGTCGGGATCACTGGCCGCCGGCAGCCGGGTCCTTGAGATAGGCGATGATGTTGACGAGATCATCGTCCTTCTTGACGCCGGCATAGGCCATCTTGGTGCCTTTCACGACGGCCTTGGGGGCCTTGAGATAGGCAGATAGGGTAGCCTCGTCCCAAACCTTGCCGGCACCGAATTCGGTCATGGCAGGCGAATATTTGTAGTCGGCGATCGAAGCGACCGGGCGACCGACGACGCCCTGCAGCGTCGGGCCAACCTTGTTCTTGGCTTCGGTCGCGATGTGACAGGCCTGACAGGCCTTGAAGGCCTTGGCGCCGGCAACCGGATCACCATCGGCAAAAGCGGGAAACGGTGCTGCGGCAAGGGCGAGCAACATGACCAGGGAAGACGTCTTCATCGGAACTCCTGTATCCAAACAGCGGGCGCGGAGGCGCCGCATTCATCGCATCACCAATTTGCACGGCACACAATCCAACACTTTGACGCGCATCAAGATCCCGGACTTTTTTTTGAAATGCGCCCGTCCCCTGCGCAGAAAGGTGATCAGGTCGCAAACAGGGCCGCTCCTGCGACGCAAACGCGCGGGCATCCTTGCATTTCTCCGGTATTGAATGTTGACTTGGGAACATCATAAAAAACCGGGAGCCTGCAAATGACGTATCGTATCTCTTGTCGCCGAACACTCGTCGCCGCCGTTTCGCTGATCGCGATCAGCGCGGTGCCTCTCTCCGCCCAGGAAGCCGCAAGCTGCTCGACCGTGCGCTTCTCCGACGTCGGCTGGACCGACATCACCGCGACCACGGCGACTGCCACCGTCATCCTGAAGGCTCTCGGCTACGAGCCGACGACCACGGTCCTCTCCGTCCCGGTCACCTATTCCTCGCTGAAGAACAAGGACATCGACGTCTTCCTCGGCAACTGGATGCCGACCATGGAAGCCGACATCGCCCCTTACCGCGAAGAAAAGTCGGTCGAGATCTTCGGACCGAACCTCGAAGGCGCGAAGTATACGCTCGCCACCAATGCCAAGGGCGCCGAACTCGGCATCAAGGACTTCGCCGACATCGCCAAGAACAAGGATGCGCTCGAAGGCAAGATCTACGGCATCGAGCCGGGCAATGACGGCAACCGCCTGATCCTCGACATGATCGACGGCAACAAGTTCGAGCTCGGCGACTTCGAAGTCGTCGAATCCTCCGAACAGGGCATG
Source organism: Allorhizobium sp. (assembly GCA_051861045.1). GTDB lineage: Bacteria > Pseudomonadota > Alphaproteobacteria > Rhizobiales > Rhizobiaceae > Allorhizobium. The sequence goes on along the minus strand of JBHYDI010000001.1, from coordinate 855,319 downwards.
CTCGCCCAGGTCGCCCGCGCTGAAAAGGATGGCACGCCCGTCGTCTTCCTCGGCTGGGAACCGCATCCGATGAACGCCAACTTCAAGCTGACCTATCTGTCGGGCGGCGACGATGTCTTTGGCGCGAACTTCGGTGGCGCGACCATCTTCACCAACACCCGCGCCGGTTACACCACCGAATGCCCGAATGTCGGCAAGTTCGTCACCAATCTCAAGTTCTCGCTCGCCATGGAGAACGAGATCATGGGCAAGATCCTGAATGACGGCCAGGATGCCGAAGTGGCAGCAAGCGACTGGCTGAAGGCCAATCCGGCTGCTGTCGAGCCCTGGCTCGCCGGCGTCACCACCAAGGATGGCGGCGACGGCCTCGCAGCGGTGAAGACGGCCCTCGGCCTCTGATCCCTGTCCATCGATCGTGGAACCGCGCGACCGGAAGGGGGATCCGGTCGCGCGGCCTCCCAGGCATTAAACCTGTGGCCAATCGGGGACATCAATGGATTTTCTGACCGACAACAAGCTGCCCATCGGGCCCTTGTCGAAAAGTTTCGTCGATTGGCTGACGGCCAATGTCGATTTTGTATTCGATTTCATCGCGACCATATTGAGCGCTTCCATCAACGCCATGCTCTTCGTGCTGCAGGCGCCCTTTCTCAAGGGAACGGCGGTGGAAGCCTTCTATCCGCTGTTCATGATCCTGGTGTTCTCGCTGATCGCCTGGGTGATGCGTCGCTCTCTGGGCGTCACCGTCTTCACCTTCCTCGGCCTGCTCCTGATCTATAACCAGGGCTATTGGAAGGAAACGATGGAGACGCTGGCGCTTGTGCTGGCCGCGACAGGGGTCTGCATGGTCATCGGCGTGCCGATCGGCATTGCCTGTGCCCGCCGTCCATGGCTCTATGCAGCCGTGCGTCCGGTTCTCGACCTGATGCAGACGATCCCGACATTCGTCTATCTCATTCCGGCGCTCATCCTCTTCGGTCTCGGCATGGTGCCCGGCCTGATCGCGACCGTGATCTTTGCGATCGCAGCCCCGATCCGCCTGACCCGCCTCGGCATCATCTCCACCCCGCCTTCGCTGGTGGAGGCCGCCGTCGCCTTCGGCGCAACGCCGATGCAGGTGCTGCGCAAGGTTGAGCTGCCCTTTGCCACGCCGCAGATCATGGCCGGCCTCACCCAGACGATCATGCTCTCGCTGTCGATGGTCGTTATCGCGGCACTGGTCGGCGCAAGCGGCCTCGGCGTGCCGGTCGTGCGCGCATTGAATACCGTCAACATCGCCCGGGGCTTCGAGGCAGGTCTCTGCATCGTCATCCTCGCCATCATCCTTGACCGGATCTTCCGCATTCCCGGAGAAGACACATGAACGACGCCGTCATCTTCGACAATGTCGACATCGTCTTCGGCGACAACCCGCAACGCGCGCTTGATATGGTCGACCAGGGCAAGACCCGCGATGAGATCGGCGCTGAAACCGGCCTCGTCCTCGGGGTCGCCAAGGCCTCGCTTGCGGTCAAGGAAGGCGAGATCCTCGTCCTCATGGGCCTGTCCGGCTCCGGCAAGTCGACGCTCCTGCGCGCCGTCAATGCGCTCGCCCCTGTCGTTCGCGGCAATGTCAGCGTTCGCACGGAAAGCGGCTATGTCGATCCCTACAAGGCGTCCGCCCAGGTGCTGCGCGATCTGCGCATGCACACGGTCTCCATGGTGTTCCAGCAATTCGGGCTCCTGCCCTGGCGGACGGTTGCCGACAATGTCGGCTTCGGCCTCGAGCTGGCAGGCGTACCGGAACCCGAGCGCAAGGAACGGGTGGCAGCACAGCTTGAGCTCGTCAACCTGTCGAAATGGGCCGAGCGCCGGGTAAACGAACTCTCGGGCGGCATGCAGCAGCGCGTCGGCCTTGCCCGGGCCTTTGCGACCGGCGCCCCGATCCTTCTGATGGACGAGCCATTCTCGGCACTCGACCCGCTTATCCGCACACGCCTGCAGGACGAGTTGCTCGAATTCCAGGCGCGGCTGAAGAAGACCATCCTCTTCGTCAGCCACGATCTCGACGAAGCCTTCCGAATCGGCAATCGCATCGCCATCATGGAAGGCGGGCGCATCATCCAGTGCGGCACCCCGCAGGAGATCGTCCAGAACCCCACGAACCAGTATGTCGCGGATTTCGTTCAGAACATGAACCCGATCAACATGCTGATCGCCTCAGACGTCATGCGCCCCGGCGTCAGCGGTGAGCAGGGTCAGGTGACCGGCACGACGGCACCGCGCACGCCGCTGGTCGACGTGCTGGATGCGCTCGCACGGCAGCCCGGGACGATCGGCGTCGTTGACAATGGCGTCGTCATCGGCACCATCGACGCTCAGGATGTGGTGAGCGGACTGACGAAGCACCGCCGCAAGGCGTGACGGCCCAGGCCCCGCATCGAAGACAGACGCATGCGGGAGACGGACATGAACGACAAGCCCCAGGTCATCAGGGACACGGACGACGATGCGCGCCGACAGGCGCGCATTTTGCTGCGCGGCGCGCGCTTTGCGGCGATCGGGGTGATCGAGCCCGAAACGGGCTTTCCCTTTGTCAGCCGCGTCCTGCTGGGTACGGACACTGACGGCGCAGCCGTGATCCTCGTCTCCGGCCTCTCGGCCCATACGACCGCCCTTCTCGCCGATCCGCGCGCGTCGCTGCTGACCGGCGAACCGGCCAAGGGCGACCCGCTTGCCCATCCAAGACTGACGCTGCAATGCACGGCCGAAAGCGTCGAGCGGGACTCGCCGACCCATGCGAGACTGCGGAGCCGCTTCCTTGCGCGCCACCCCAAGTCGCAGCTCTATATCGATTTTCCGGACTTCCGCTTCTTCCGATTGAACCCAGAACGGGCGAGCCTCAATGGCGGCTTCGGGCGTGCCTACCATTTGAGCAGCGCCAACTTTTTCATACCGAAAATGGACGATGATTTGCTCGGGGACGAGGAAGCGCGACTGCGAGATTTAGGGGGGCGCCATCCCGATCTCGCATCACACATCGCTATGAAAATTTATGGAGCCGCAGAGGGCGGATGGCGCATTTCCGCCATTGATTCGCATGGATTGGACATTGTTTTCAAAGACTTGCTCATTCGGCACGAATTTGTGACGCCCATCACAAAAATAGAAGATCTGCTATTAGAGTTACCTAAATGAGTATACGCAGTACCTTAAATTTAGGCATATACAATTTTGATGATGCTGGTAGAGTTTGATTTCCAGTTAAGTCATGGATTTTTCAACAACTGCCACTCCCCCAACGGCACTCGACCAAAGAAAGTTGAAGTGAGATGAAAACAAAAGCATTGTCCGAACAATCGACTGTCGCAGCCGGTTTGCTGTCCGCCATGGCAAACCCGAAGCGACTGATGATCCTCTGCAGCCTCGTTGAGGGAGAGGTTCCTGTCGGCGTTCTGGCGACCCAGGTGGGCCTGAGCCAGTCGGCTCTCTCGCAGCATCTGTCCAAGCTTCGTGCCCAGAAGCTGGTCAAGACGCGTCGTGACGCACAGACCATCTACTATTCCTCGACCTCCGAGTCGGTGATCAAGATCCTTTCCACGCTGGAAAGCATCTATTGCCCACCGGCAGCGAGCAAATCCGCCGCCTGATGACAGCGCTCCCAAAGGCGTGACGATCGAAGGTGGGGAGCGATCGGCGAACACTCGCAACAGCGCGTGGAGCCTTTGATGCACGACAATTTCCAAAGCCCCGGACGGCCAATGCCTCCGGGGCTTTTTCGTGACCTGCGGATGAAGCAGCATCGGTCCTGCCGCGCGATACCGCCTCCCATCACCGGAATTCAGCAATCCATGACCTTTGTTGATGCCATAAGGCGCATGGCTTGACCGTGCTTTGGTCCCTGCTAACGTGACGGCGCATTCAACAGATCTCGGCGCCTGCGCCGACAGCCGGGAGAATGGCCGCCCGCGACCAAAGGGCCATGGAGAACACGATGTCTAACCGCCTGAATTCCACGCCGAACGACCTGCGCGCCTTCTGGATGCCGTTCACTGCGAACCGCCAGTACAAGAAGGAGCCGCGCCTTTTCGTCGGCGCCAAGGACATGCACTACACCACCCATGACGGCCGCCAGGTGCTCGACGGCACTGCCGGCCTCTGGTGTGTGAACGCCGGTCACTGCCGCCCGCTGATCACCGAAGCGATCCGTGAACAGGCAGGTGAACTCGATTACGCCCCGGCCTTCCAGCTCGGCCACCCCAAGGCCTTCGAACTGGCCAACCGCCTGATCGACATCGCCCCCGACAACATGGCCCATGTGCTCTACACCAATTCCGGCTCGGAATCGGTCGAGACGGCGCTCAAGGTCGCGCTCGCCTATCAGCGCGTGAAGGGACAGGGCTCGCGCACCCGCCTGATCGGTCGCGAGCGCGGCTATCACGGCGTCAATTTCGGCGGCATCTCGGTCGGCGGAATCGTCTCCAACCGCAAGATGTTCGGCACGCTGCTCACCGGCGTCGATCACATGCCGCACACCCACCTGCCGGCCAAGAACGCTTTCACCAAGGGCATGCCTGAGCATGGCGGTGATCTGGCCGACGAGTTGGAACGCATCGTCACCCTGCATGACGCCTCGACCATCGCCGCCGTCATCGTCGAGCCGGTCTCCGGCTCCACCGGCGTCCTGATCCCGCCGAAGGGCTATCTCCAGCGCCTGCGCGAGATCTGCACGAAGCACGGCATCCTGTTGATCTTCGATGAAGTCATCACCGGTTTCGGCCGCCTCGGCGCTCCCTTCGCGTCGCAGTATTTCGACGTGAAGCCCGACATCATGGTCACCGCCAAGGGCCTGACCAACGGCGTCATCCCGATGGGCGCGGTCTTCGTTACCGCCGAGATCCACGATGCCTTCATGCAGGGCCCCGATCACATGATCGAGTTCTTCCATGGCTACACCTATTCGGGCAACCCGATCGCCTCTGCCGCGGCTCTCGGCACCCTCGACACCTATCGCGACGAGAACCTCTTGACCCGAGCGGCCGAAATCGCGCCCTACTGGGAAGAGAAGCTCCATTCCCTGCGCGATTGCCCCAATGTCATCGACATCCGCAACCTCGGCCTGATCGGCGCGATCGAGCTGAAACCTATCGACGGCGAACCGACGAAGCGCGCCTTCAACGCCTTCCTCGAAGCCTATAACGACGGCCTCTTGATCCGCACCACCGGCGACATCATCGCACTCTCGCCGCCGCTGATCATCACCACGGAGCAGATCGACGAACTCTTCGACAAGCTGCGCAAGGTGCTCGAGCGCAACATCTGAACCGAGCCTCGGCTCACAGAGAAAGGCGGCCCTCACCGGCCGCCTTTTTCGTAGCTTGCGCGAAGCTGACCATGCACGCCAGCCTCGCTTGTCGATCGATTAGGCTTCCCTTATTGTCGTGAGAATCGCACGTTCGATCCTGGCGCAGATGACCGCGAAAGGCCCGACCGACGACACAAGGCACATCCGCAACCGTCATCACCGACATCACGTCGCGAAGGCCGCAAGCGGATCAGGTCCCGGGAGGAAATCCGTGGTCGACCTCTTCAAGCGCATGTTCGGTAAAGAAGCGTCCCCCCAAATGTCAGCCACGCCGGCTCCTGTCGAACCGGCAGTCCATGCAGCCGCCCGCGCTGACGAAGCGCGTCTCGCGGCCCGCCGTGCCCAGATCAGCAATGATCTCTTCGAGCTTCAGCAGATCGCCATGGCGGAACTCGCCTTGCGCCGCGAACAGGATGCCGCTGCTGCCAAGGCTGGTTTCGAGGCGGAAGACGGCGTCGGCGGACGCGTGCTGACCGTCTGACCTTCTGGTCTGAACATCTACCAACCCGCTCCGACATAGCTGTGGCGTCTTCGCGCACCACAGCATCGGGACTTTTGCAGCCCTTCGTTTTTGGCTAAAGCCATGCCGGGGAGCAACAAAAGAACCCGAATGGCGTACAAATCGACAGAGATCGATCGCGCCGACCCAAGGAGCAGGACATGAAATTTCAACTTCTCGCCAGTGCGGCCCTTGCAGCACTGATCGCCACCGCCCCCGCCGCCCGCGCCGAAATCGTGCTCGGCCTGATGGCGCCGCTCACCGGCCCGCTGGCCGCCGTCGGCGCACAGATCAAGAATGGCGCTGAAACCGCCGTTGAAGAAATCAACAAGAAGGGCGGCATCAACGGCGAACAGGTGAGCCTGAAGATTGCAGACGACGCCGGCGAACCGAAGCAGGGCGTATCCGCCGCAAACCAGCTCGTCGGTGAAGGCGTGCGCTTCGTGGTCGGCCCCGTCACCTCGGGCGTCGCAGTCCCCGCCTCCAGTGTTCTCGCCGAAAACGGCGTGCTGATGGTCACCCCGACCGCAACCGCGCCCGACCTCACCGCCCGCGGCCTCACGACCGTTCTGCGCACCTGCGGCCGCGACGACCAGCAGGCCGATGTTGCCGCGAAGTTCGTGCTGGGTGCCTACAAGGACAAGAAGATCGCCATCCTCGACGACAAGGGCCAGTACGGCAAGGGTCTCGCCGATGCCTTCAAGGCAGCCTTGAACGCCGGTGGCGTCACCGAAGTCTTCAAGGATTCGCTGACATCTGGCGAAAAGGATTTCGGCGCGCTCATCACCCGTCTGAAGTCGGAAGGCGTCGAAGTCATCTATTTCGGCGGCTACCACCCGGAAGCCGGTCTGATGGTCCGGCAGATGAAGGATGCAGGTCTTTCTGCCCAGCTCATCGCCGGTGACGGCCTGTCGAACAACGAATACGTCACGATCGGTGGCGACGCTGCCGAAGGCACGATCTTCACCAATGCTGCAGACGCCCTGAAGAATGCCGACAGCAAGGCTGCCGTCGACGCGCTCGCCGCCAAGAACATCCCGGCAGAAGCCTTCACGCTGAACACCTATGCCGCCGTCGAAGTCATCGCCGCCGGCATCACAAAGGCCGGAAGCACCGACGACGCAGAAGCCGTGGCCGCAGCCCTCAAGGACGGCTCGGAAATCCCGACCGCCATTGGCAAGCTGACCTATGGCGAAACCGGCGACCTGACCTCGCAGAGCTTCGCCGTCTACAAGTGGGAAGCCGGCAAGACGGTTTCGGCTGAGTAAGGCTCGGCAATAGCTGACATGGAGAAGGCGGCCCGCAAGGGTCGCCTTTTTTGTTTGTGCGGTTGTTGTGGTTCCAACCCCCCCACCCTTTGCGGGGGCGGTGCGGCGCGCACCTCGGGGGTGGGGTGAGCGGGCCATGGACACCGAAAATCACCCCACCCGCGCGTTCCGCGCGACCTCCCCCTCAAGGGGAGGTGGAGTGGGTTCACTCCACGTAGATCATCTTCCGCGACATGCCGCCGTCGAGCGTCAGCACCTCGCCGGTTACAAAGCCGGCGCTGGCCAAATAAAGCACCGCCTTGGCGACATCCTCCGGTCGCCCGACGCGGCCGACCGGGTGCTGGGCGTGGTCTTCCGGTCTCAGATCCGTATCCCGGGTGATCCATCCCGGCGCGATACCGTTCACCCGGATCTTTGGGCCGAGACTGACGGCAAGCGCATGGGTCAACCCGAAGAGACCGCCCTTCGATGCCGCATAGGCCTCCGTGTTCTTTTCCGACATGAAGGCGCGGGTGGAGAGCATGTTGACGATTAGGGCCCCCTCGCCCATCAGCGGCACGGCTGCGCGTGTCATCAGGAAGGCGGCGGTCAGGTGGCTGTCGGTAACCATGCGCCATTGGTCCAGGGATAGCGCAGTGATCGGCCCGAAATCGGGGCTGGCGATGCCGGCATTGTTGACGAGAAGATCGAGGCTCTCCCAGCCAAGTTCGGCAAAACCTGCGGCAACGGCGGCCTCGTCCGAGACATCGCAGAGAACCGAGTTTATCCCGGCCGGCGCCTGCCGGATATCGAAGGATGCCACCTCGTAATCGGCCATCTGAAGGGCTGTGCAGAGTTCTGCGCCGATGAGGCCGGCGCCACCTGTGACGATTGCGTGTTTCATGAGCCGTCAACGGCGGCGGACGGGGAAAGTTTCAGCCAGGCCCTACAGCAGCCGATCGCGATATTCCGGCGCCGGCAACCAGCAGCTCTCGCGCTTGCCGAAAATCCGGTAGCGATTGCGCGCAATCAGCACATAGAGCGGATCGCGGATTGCACGCGGTATCAACCGGAAGACGGTGAGCGCCTTCCAGGGCCAGCCGAGGCCGCCATAGATCGAGAGAACCGCATCGCTGTCGCGCAGCATATGCTCGCCATCGACCACGATGATGCTGTCCGGATTGGTGGGATCGATGCCGAAGCGGCGGTAGAGGGCAGAGCCAACTTCGCCCTGCATTGAGGCAAGGCGGAAGAGCCTCTTCCGATCGTTTGACAGAACGAACTGCGCATTGGCCGAACAAAGAATGCATTCGGCATCGAAGAGAATGATCGGGCCGGCGGTGTCGGTTTTGGCGTCCATGGTTCGAAGCTAGGCTTTCGGACCCATCGCTTCAATGGGACAAAGCGTCCTTTCGACCAAGGCAGGTCGTGACAGACCGAATTGAAGGAATAGGATGGCGAGGCTTGCAGAGCCTAAGCGAGGATCGATGATGAAGAAGGGTTACAAGGACTTGCTGGCGGAAGCCGAGGCAATGGTCGAGGCGGTGGATGTGGCCGAGGCGGCCCGCCTGCATGGTCGCGACAACGTCGTCTTCGTCGACCTGCGTGACCCGCGCGAACGCGAGCGGGAAGGCGCGATCCCTCACGCCTTTTCCTGCCCGCGCGGCATGCTCGAATTCTGGATCGATCCGGAAAGCCCCTATCACAAGCCTGTTTTCGCCGAAGACAAGCTCTTCCTCTTCTACTGCGCCAGCGGCTGGCGCTCGGCGCTCGCCACCAAGACCGCCCTGGAGATGGGGCTTGAAAATGTCTGCCATCTCGAAGGCGGCTTCACCGCCTGGCGGGATCAAGGGCTGCCTGTGGAACCGGTGGTGGGGAAGACGAAGGGGTGAGAATTGTCCCTCCGCCGGGCGGTCCCGGCGGCAATCGCTTGAACCCAGGGTAAAACACCCCATGTAAGCTGTGACAGTCGCACGACTGCAACCGCTGAGCATGAAGCCCACCCGGTGAGGTCGATGAAGTGCAACAGTCCGCCGGTGCCGTGTCGATGACATCAAGTCGTCGACACCGGACCCCGGACCGGTCTCGTCAGGAGACTTTCATGGTCGAACGGATCAGCCGCATTTCCCGCAGTGACGCCACCTCCCCGACAGACGTCAGTCACACCCTGAACATAGGCTCGGACGCCGACAATGCTTGGGTTGCTGCGCGCCAGTCGCAGATCAATCACGACATCGAGGAGCGACGTGAGCATGCCGCGGAGGAGCGGCGCGAGCATGGATCGCCCCCTGAAGATGACGGCAACACGCACGCGCTGGCATCCCGTGAGGGAACCGAGACCGAAGACGCGGAAGACGGCGCTGAGGAACCACGCCTCTCCGGCGAAAGCGAGCGCATCGGCACCCAGAATTTTGACGAGGACACACCTTTCGGCGACCGCACCCTGATCGTCTGAAGCGGCCATCCACATGCGCGGTGAACCTGCGCCTCGACACATCCGCGTCGCACTTTGCCGGCAATCACTCTAGACTGCCGCAAACAGACGAGGATGACCCATGACCCAGACGATTCGCATTGCAAATTCGGAGCTCGCCGTCGAAGTCTCGACGCTGGGCGCGGAGATGCAGTCGCTGAAGACGGCGGATGGCCGAGACTGGTTGTGGAATGGCGATGCCGCCTGGTGGACGGGTCGCTCACCGATCCTCTTTCCGATCGTCGGCAAGGCGCCGGGGGACCGGTTGGCAATCAACGGCACGACCTATCCGATGGCCCAGCACGGCATTGCCCGCCGGCGCGAATTTGCAATCGTCGAACAGGCCGAAACAGCCTGTCGCCATGAACTCGTTTCGACGCCGGAAACCCGCGCAATCTATCCCTTCGACTTCCGCCTGACGCTGGAGCATCACCTCGACCAACGCTGCCTCTCGGTAACGGCGACGGTCGAAAACACCGGCGACAACCTGCTGCCCTTCGGCCTTGGCTTCCACCCGGCCTTCCTCTGGCCGCTGCCCGGCGCAAACGGCAAGCCTCACCACGTCGCCCTCGACAACGGCGCCGAACCCGGCGTCATCCAGCTCGAAGCCGGCCTGATCGGCGAGACGCTGCCGACCTCACCCTTCAAGGCGGGACGACTGGAGCTCGCCCACAGCCTGTTCGACAACGACGCGCTGATCTTCCCGGAAGGCGCCGGCAACGCGCTCACCTTCGGCGCAGACGGCGGCCCCTCGCTCCATTTCACATTCGAGAACCTGCCCAATATCGCGCTCTGGCAGAAGCCCGGCGCGCCCTTCCTCTGCGTCGAGCCCTGGCATGGGATGGCGGCCCATGCCGGCGGGACGGCCGAGCTTGTCGAACGCCCCTTCACCGTGGCGCTGCCGGCCGGCAACACGATGCGCTTCGGCTTCACCGTGGAGATCAAGGACTGAGGAGAGAGCCATGGCGGTCAAGGCATCCAAGCGTCTGATCGAGATCGCGGAGGCCCTGCCGCTTCATCCCGGCATGCGCGTGCTGGAAATTGGCTGCGGGCCAAGCGTACTCGCAAGGCTCATCGTCGAGCGCATGCAAGGCGAGGTCTTTGTGCTTGGCATCGACCGGTCGGCGAGCGCGATCGCCATGGCGACCGCATCTGCCCCGCAGGCGCCTTATCCCACCGCCCTTGCCTTCCGGCAGGCCGAAGCCGAGCACTTCACGCTTGCCGAAGGTGAAGCCCCATTCGATCTCGCCATCGCCATCCGTGTAGGAGCTTTCGATGGGCGCCACCCCGAGGCCGGTCGGCTGGCGCTACCCCGCATTCGCGCGGCGCTCACCTCAAAGGCGTTGCTCCTCATCGACGGCGGTAATCCGCTGCGTGAAGTAACGCTCGACATGGCCGGTAGATAACCATGCCAAAACATACTCCACCACTTTAATAGAAAACAATTCCCTGCAGGCGGCGCGGCGCACCAAGTGCGCCCCTTGCTGATACCTGTTCATCGGCTACTCTCCAGACGTGGAAATCCACGTGGAGAGGGTAGAAACATGTGCAATCATTGTGTGATCGAGAATGTGAAGCAGAACATGCTGTCGCGGCGTTCGCTGTTCAAGGGCATGGCCTTTGCGGGCGCAGCCGTCGCCGCTGGCGGCATGGCCAAGCCGGTGCTGGCGCAACAAAGTGCGAGCAAGGTGGTCGACCTGACCCACGCCTATGACGAGACCTTCCCGACCTTCGACGGCAAGCCGGGCATCGAATACGAATGGGCCGTGGAATTTGCCGGCAACGGTTATCAGCTGCACAAACTGACGATCTTCGAACACACGGGCACCCATATCGACGCGCCCTTCCACTTCAGCGCCGACGGAAAGAGCGTCGACCAGATCGAGCCGGAACAGCTGGTAGCACAGCTCGCCATCATCGACATCACCGACCGCGCCAAGGACGACGCGAACGCGACGGTTGAGGCCGCCGATGTCGAGGCCTGGATCAGCGCCAATGGCGAGATCCCGAAGGGCGCCGTCGTGGCGCTGCGCTCCGGCTGGGCAAAGAAGGTGACCGATCCCTCCTTCCGTAACGACGGCGAAGGCAAGTTCGCCTTCCCGGGCTTTGCCAAGTCGGCAACGGACCTGCTGGCCACCCTCGATGTCGCGGCGATCGGCGTGGACAGCCTCTCGCTCGACCCCGGCAATTCGGCCGATTTCGCCGTGCACAATAGCTGGCTGCCGGGCGGTCGCTACGGCATCGAATGCCTCAACAACCTGGAGGAGCTGCCAGTCACGGGCGCGACGATCATCGTCGGCGCACCGAAGCACAAGCGTGGCACCGGCGGGCCGGCCCGCATTCTGGCGCTGGTCTGAGGGCGGGCGTTACGATGGCAGTTCTTCCCCTGTTGAGTGATGAGGAGGCGAGCGCGGAAGCGCTCGCCGTCTTCGACGACATCCGCACGAAACGCGGCACCGACTACGTCAACAACTTCTGGCGAGCGCTCGCCCATGATCCAGACGAGCTGAAATCCGTCTGGGACCGGCTGCAGACGGTGATGGCGCCGGGTGCCCTCGATCCGCTGGTCAAGGAGCTGATCTACATCGCGGTCTCGGCGACGAATGGCTGCGCTTATTGCGTTCATAGCCACACCGCCTCGGCCAAGGCCAAGGGCATGACGCCCGAGATGCATGCCGAACTCCTGCAGGTCATCGCCATGGCGAGCCGCACCAATGCGCTTGCACTGGCGCTTGGTGTGCCGGTGGATGAACGCTTCGAGGCGGAGGTGCAGGCGAAAGGGCGGTAGCGGGGATGGTGTCGCCGAATGCGTGCTATTCGCTTCTCGGCACAAACCCCGCACTGCCCGCCCGGGCCAGTTGCAGGAACCGGTCTCGCACCTCAAGAAACAGTTTGCGCGGCAACAGACCGTAGACAACCCGACTGCCCGCCTGGGTCTGGAACGGGCGCAGATCAGGGCCGGGCCAGAAAAATCGGTTAACCTCGGTCAGGACAATGAAGGACGGTAAGTCGTCGAGACCCAGTCGCTGCTTGGTGGCAGCAGGAATCGCGACCGCGTGGCTAGGGTCCGAAGGAGGAGAATGGGTGATGGGCAGAACGACCACCTGTGTCTCGCCGTCATCCCGTGCCAAGGCCAGGATAACCGCACAAGGCCGATCCTTGCGCCCTTCCTCCAGCCCGCGGCGAAACTCGTCATCCCACAGATAGGAATAGCGGATTACTTGCCCTGGTTGCGGCAAGTCCATTGCCATGTGTCAGCGATCCAGCTCGTCGTCGAACGCATCCGCGCCCGACGCCGGCGAGGTCCTGGCGATTTCCTGCAACTCCGCCTCGGAGAAATCCGCCGCCGCCAGAACTTCTCTGTCACGCCTTTTCAGCCGCTGATATTCCTCGGTCGAGATCATCACCGTGCGGTCGCGGCCATTGCGCGTGATCACGACGGGTTGCGTCAGCGCAAGATCGAAGTAGCGGCCACTCTGCCGCTGAAACTCCGCCGCACTCACCTTCACCGGATCAGCCATCCCAAAACCCTCTCATCTATACATAAGATCAGTATTATACATAGACTATGTCATTTCAAGATCGTTGGCTCGCTTCCCTCAAGAGGCTACACTTGAGGGAACAACAGAATCGGAGACGCTGCATGACCGACCTCGAACGCCGCATCGATCAGGGGACCGGCCGCGAGCCGGCGGATATCGTGCTGAAAGGTGGGCGCTTCTTCGATCTGGTCACCGGCGAACTGGTCGCTTCCGACATCGCGATCTGTGGCGAAACGATTATCGGCACAGTGGAGAATTACGAGGGCCGCGAGGTCATCGACATCACCGGCAAGATCGTCGTGCCCGGCTTCATCGACACGCATCTGCATATCGAAAGCTCGCTGGTCACGCCGCATGAATTCGACCGTTGCGTTTTGCCCTACGGCGTGACGACCGTCATCTGCGATCCGCACGAGATCGCCAATGTGCTCGGCACGGAAGGCATCCAGTTCTTTCTCGACTCGGCCGAACAGACGATCATGGACATCCGCGTCCAGCTCTCCTCCTGTGTGCCGGCGACGCATCTGGAAACCTCCGGCGCCGATCTGCCGATCGAGCGGCTCCTGCCGTTCCGTCATCATCCCAAGGTCATCGGCCTTGCAGAATTCATGAATTTCCCCGGCGTGATCCACAAGGATCCGATCTGCATGGCGAAGCTCGAAGCCTTCCAGGACGGCCATATCGACGGCCATTCGCCGCTGCTGTCGGGCCGGGATCTGAACGGCTATCTCTCCGCCCGCATCCGCACCGACCATGAATGCACGACGGCGGCGGAAGCCATGGAGAAGATCCGCAAGGGCATGCATATCCTGGTGCGCGAAGGCTCGGTGTCGAAGGATCTGCACGCGCTGATGCCGATCCTGACCGAGCGGCTCTCGCCCTTCCTGGCGCTCTGCACCGACGACCGCAATCCGCTCGACATCGCCGAACAGGGCCATCTCGACTACCTGATCCGCGAGGCGATCAAAAACGGCGTCGAGCCGCTCGCCGTCTACCGCGCCGCCTCGATTTCGGCCGCCCGCGCCTTCGGGCTGCGCGATCGTGGCCTCGTGGCGCCGGGCTGGCGCGCCGATCTCGTCGTCGTCGACAGTCTCGAAAACTGCAAGGCCGAGATGGTCTTCGCCGCCGGTCGCCGCGTGACCGACGACCTCTTCGCCACCCGCACGCCGGTCGCCCCCGTCGGCCTCGACAGCGTCAAGGCGCGCATCGTGAAGGCCGCCGATTTCGGCGTGCCGGTTGCCGAAGGCGAAACGCCCGTGATCGGCGTCATGCCCGGCAAGATCATTACCGAACACCGCCGCTACCGCCTGCCGACCTCCGGCAACCAGACCTCCGTCGATCTCGAAAACGATATCATCAAGGTCGCGGTCATCGAGCGGCACGGCAAGAACGGCAACCATGCCAACGGCTTCGTCCAGGGTTTCGGCCTGAAGAAGGGCGCGATCGCCTCCACCGTCGGCCATGACAGCCACAACATCTGCGTCGTCGGTGTCTCCGAAGAGGACATGGCGCTCGCCGCCAACCGGCTCGGCGAAATCAAGGGCGGCTTCGTGGTGGTCGAAGACGGCAAGGTCACCGGCGAGATCCCGCTCCCCGTCGCCGGCCTGATGAGCCTTGAACCCTATGAGACCGTGCGCGACACGCTGCACCACTTGAGAAAAGCGGCCTATGCCCTTGGAACAACTCTGGAAGAACCCTTCCTGCAAGTCGCCTTCCTACCGCTCCCGGTCATCCCGCATCTGAAGATTTCCGACAAGGGCATGGTCGATGTCGACAAGTTCTGCCTGATTGGTTGAGGATTGGCACCGGGCTGGAGAAGACTTATATTTGGCTTGAGGATGAAGCCATGACCCGTCTTGAACGCCTTGTAGAAATGGTCCGCGAACTGTCGCCGGAGGAATTCGATACCTTCGCAGCGTCGGTTGACGACTTGCGCGCCGAGCGGTGGGATCGGGAGATCAAAGCGGACTCGGCGGAAGGCCGCCTCGACACGCTCATTGAGAGGGCGTCTGCGATCGAGATCGTCAGGCGGGACAAGGCCTTGGCCGTGCTGATGGACAAGGATGAATACGACAGCCTCGTCGAAACGATCCACCTGCTCTCCTCACCGGCCAATGCGGCACGCCTGCTGCAGGCGAAAGATGATCTGGCAGCGGGCCGTTTCGTCGAGCGGGTCCTGGCATCGGATCTGGACCGCTGACCCATGCGGATCGCATTCTCGCCGGATGGATGGGCTGACTACATCCACTGGCAAGAGACCGATCGAAAGATACTGGCACGCATCAATGAACTGATCCGCGAGATGGTAAGGCACCCCTTCGAGGGTATCGGTAAGCCGGAGCCGTTAAAAGGGACGCTGAAAGGCATGTGGTCCCGCCGCATCACGCAGGAACATCGGATGGTCTACGCCGTTGTCGGCACGGGTGAGGACCAGACACTCGTCATCCTGCAATGCCGCTACCATTACTGACGAGAGCCTCATGCCATCCGAGACAGCGAAGCGCCAGCCCACCACCCTCCGCCAGCACCTCGCCCGCCTCTATTATGGCCGCGACACCGCTGCCATCCGCTTCCAGTTCGCGCTGATGGTGATCGATCTCGCGATCATCGGCTTCTTCCTCGCCGGCCCCTATATCCGTGACCGGCCGAGCTACCTCATTCTGGATTACGCCATCGCCGCCTGGATTGCGGTCGAGATGCTGGCCCAGTGGGGCGCATCGCGCACGACGCGCGGTTTTCTGACGCGACCGATGACCTGGGTCGACCTCTTCGTGCTCGGCACGCTGCTCTTCCCGCATCTTCTGTTCAACTTCGCCTTCCTGCGCGTTGCGCGCATCTGGGCGGTGGCACAGCGGCCGGTCTTCAAGCTAATGCTGAACCGGCTCGGCCTGAAGGAGCAGACGGATGTCGTCACTGCCTTCATCAATCTCTTCGTCTTCCTCTTCCTGGTGACGGGCTTCGTTTACACCTTCTTCTTCTATGCCGAAGATGCCGGCACCGGCTTCATCGATGCGCTCTATTTCACCGTCGCCACGGTCACGACGACAGGCTTCGGCGACATCACCCTGCCCGGCATCTCGGGCAAGCTGACCTCGATCGTCACCATGATCATCGGCATCTCGCTCTTCGTGCGCCTCGCCCAGGCGATCGTCCGGCCCTATAAGGTCAGCTTCCCCTGCCCCGAATGCGGGCTGCAGCGCCACGACGCAGATGCCGTGCACTGCAAGGCCTGCGGCCATGTGCTGAACATTCCAGACGACGGCATGTGACCTGTCAGAGCGTCCTTCGGAAATAAACGACCCGCTGCGTCTCCTCGAAACCCAGTGCCGCATGCATGGCGTGCGACACAGTGTTGTCGACATCCGCATCCGAGGCGAGCTCGCTCAAGCCTTTTGACCGGGCCCAGTCGCTGACGACCGCAACCAGCAAGCCGGCAACGCCCTGCCGCCGCGTTGCGGGATCGACCACGATGCCTTCGAGAAAGGCGACCGGCGAGGTTTTGCAGCCATTGACATAGTCGGAGCGGATACTCGCCTCCGCAAGCCCTACCGCAGTCCCATCAGGTGTCACGCACAGGAAGGCGATCAGCCTCTCCGACTGCGACAGCGCTTCGACGATCTCTGCCTGGTGCTCCTCCAGGGAGAGATGGGGCCAAAGCTGGTGGCGCAGCCCCGCCCAGGCGCCGAGATCGTCCGCCGTTGCAATCCTCGCAGCCAGCGCCGTCATCAGGTCAGAGCCGCGCGCAGAAGCCGTCGAGCGGCCCGAGATGGATTTCGCTCTCCACCTTCCGTCCGGAAAGACCCGGCATCACAATGCTTTCCTTGACCTTCAGCCCCGCCGGAACCGAGATCTCCTGCGGGCCCCGGCGGAGATTGAAGACGAAGAGCAGCCGTTCCTCACCCTTGGAACGGGTGAAGGCCAGCACGTCCTCATTGGTCGCCAGGAACTCCATGTCGCCGTCAGCAAGGGCCGGATGCGCCTTGCGGAAGGCAAGTGTCGCCCGGTAGTGGGCAAGCACCGACGCCGCATCGACTTCCTGCGCATCCACGGCCAGCGCCTGATGCTCAGCCGACACCGGCAGCCAGGGCTTTGCCGTCGAGAAGCCGGCCTGGTCCTTGCTCTTGTCCCAGACCATTGGTGTACGGCACCCGTCACGCCCCTTGAAGGCTGGCCAGAAGCGAATGCCATAGGGGTCGCGTAGATCCTCGAAGGAAAGCTCCGCCTCGGGCAGACCAAGCTCCTCACCCTGATAAAGGCAGATCGAGCCGCGCAAGGTGGAGAGCACCGAGATCGCCAGCCGGGCAACGGCTTCGCGTTCCTGCGGTTGCTGCACGAAGCGGCTGACATGCCGCGTCACATCATGGTTGGAAAAGGCCCAGCAGACCCAGCCATCCTTCACCTGTTTCTGAAAACTCTCGACGCAGTGGCGGATATGGCTCGGCGTGAAGTCCGGCCCGAGCAGGTCGAAGGTGTAGCACATATGCAGCTTGTCGCCGCCGGATGTATAGGCAGCGACCGTCTTCAGCGAGCGCGCACCGTCACCGACTTCGCCCACCGTCGTACGATCCGGATACTGGTCGAGCAGTGCACGGAAACGCTTGAGAAACTCGATATTCTCCGGCTGTGTCTTGTCGAAGAGATGGCTCTGCATGCCGTAAGGATTGACGTCGGGCGCATCGAGGCCGGCATCGTCGCTGTCGGGCGCATGGGGTGGATTGTCCCGCAGTTCCTTGTCGTGGAAATAGTAATTGACCGTATCGAGACGGAAGCCGTCGACGCCACGGTCGAGCCAGAACTTCACGGCATCGAGCACGGCGTCCTGGACCTCGCGATTGTGGAAGTTGAGATCCGGCTGTGAGGCGAGGAAATTGTGCATGTAATACTGCTTGCGCACGCCGTCCCATTCCCAGGCGGGGCCACCGAAGACGGAGAGCCAGTTGTTCGGCGCCGTACCATCGGGCTTGGCGGCAGCCCAGACAAACCAGTCGGCCTTGGCATTGTCGCGGCTCGCCCGGCTCTCCTTGAACCACGGATGTTGATCCGAGGTGTGTGAGATCACCTGGTCGATGATCACCTTGAGGCCGAGACGCTTGGCCTCTTTCATCATCGCGTCAAAATCGGCAAGCGAGCCGAACATCGGGTCGACATCGCAATAGTCCGAGACGTCATAGCCCATGTCGGCCTGCGGCGAGGTGAAAAAGGGCGAGAGCCAGATCGCATCCACCCCAAGCGCTGCGATGTAAGGCAGCCGCTGGATGATGCCCTTGATGTCGCCGATGCCATCGCCATCCGTATCCTGGAAGGAGCGCGGATAGACCTGGTAGATCACGGCGCCCCGCCACCAGTCGGCAGTTTTGGCGTGGGCGGCCTTGGCGGGAGCTTTGGTCATGGGGCGGGTCCTTCGGCGGGAATCGATCTCGATGGGCGTCAGCCCCTAGGCAACCGACTTGTGCCGGCAATGTCAAACGGGCGCCGTCCCCGGACTGACATCAAGCTGTAATGTTCCGCTCCGATAAGGCGTGCAGAGCTTGTGAAGCAGAATCGCCGCTCCGGCGGCCGTTCGGATGAGGGCGGACGCGCCATGCCGAAACTGACCATCGTGACCGATGCCTGGCACCCGCAGGTGAACGGGGTCGTCCGATCCATAGAGACCACCAATCGCGAGCTGAAGAAACTGGGCGTCGAGGTCTCGATGATCACGCCCGAGCCCTTCCGCAGCATTCCCATGCCGACCTATCCGGAGATCCGGCTGTCGCTGGCCTCGCCCGGCCGCATCGGCCGCATGATCGAAGCCCAGCAGCCGGATTATGTGCATATCGCGACAGAAGGCCCGCTCGGCCTGATGGCGCGCCACTGGTGCATCCGCAACAAGCGCCCCTTCTCCACGACCTATCACACGCGCTTCCCGGAATATGTGGCTGCCCGCCTGCCCCTGCCGCTCTCCTGGCTCTATGCATTTGTCCGCTGGTTCCACAATCGCGGCGGCGCCTGCATGGTGGCGACCGAGAGCCTGCGCCGGGAGCTTTCAGCGCGTGGCATAAACAATCTCTGCCTCTGGAGCCGCGGCATCGACACCGCCCATTTCCACCCGCGCGAAAAATCGGAAAAACCCTTCGGCCTTGCCCGCCCGATCTTCATGACGGTCGGCCGTGTGGCGGTAGAAAAGAACCTGCCGGCTTTCCTCGATCTTGATCTTCCCGGCTCTAAGGTGGTGGTGGGCGATGGCCCGGCCCGTGCCGACCTGCAGGCACGCTATCCGGACGTGCTGTTCACCGGTGTGAAGCATGGCGAGGACCTCGCCCGCACCTATGCAGAAGCCGATGTCTTCGTCTTCCCATCGAAAACCGACACCTTCGGCAATACGATCCTGGAAGCACTCGCTTCTGGCGTGCCTGTCGCCGGCTATCCTGTGACCGGCCCGATCGACATCATCCCGGCCGGCTCCAATGCAGGCGCGCTCGACCACGATCTGCAGATCGCCTGCATCGCAGCGCTTCAGGCATCGCCGGCGTCTGCCCGCAGGTTGGCAGAAACCTATTCCTGGGAAGCGGCGACCGAGCAATTCTTCGACAATGTCGTGGAAGCCAAGGAGCAGCGCCGCAAGCGGGGCCTCAGGCAACGTTTCGGCACTCGCGCGGCGGAGCTGGACGCCCACGGACGTCCTGCCACCGAATGAGCCGCTGAAATCAGCGGCGTCTCTTGCGACCCTCGAACGGGTTTTCACCTGCCTTGAAATGGATGCGGATCGGCACGCCCGGCATGTCGAAATCGGCGCGCAGACCGTTCGTAAGGTAACGCACATAGCTTTCCGGCAGCGCATCGGGACGCGTGCAGGAAATCATGAAGGCCGGCGGACGGGCCTTGACCTGCGTCATGTATTTCAGCTTCAGGCGACGGCCGGAGACCGCCGGTGGCGGATGCTGCGTGGTGACGGCATCGAGCCAGCGATTGAGCTTGGCGGTCGAGATGCGCTTGTTCCACACCTTGTCGGTGTCGATGATGTTCTGCATGAGCTTTTCAAGCCCATAGCCCGTCTGGCCTGACATCGGCACGGCACGAATACCGCGCGCCTGCGGCAGCAGCCGTTCGGTCTTCTCGCGGAGTTCCGTCAACAAGGCCTGCGGGTCGTCGACCAGATCCCACTTGTTGAAGGCCAGCACAGCGGCGCGGCCTTCGCGCAGGCAGAGGTCAACAATCTGCAGATCCTGCTTTTCGAAGGGGATGGTCGCATCGAAGACGATGACCACGGTTTCGGCAAAGCGGATAGCACGCAGCGCATCGGCGACGGAGAGCTTTTCGAGCTTCTCCTGCACACGCGCCTTCTTGCGCATGCCGGCGGTGTCGAACATCTTGATGGTGCGGCCGCGCCAGTCCCATTCGACCGAGATCGAATCGCGGGTAATGCCGGCCTCGGGGCCTGTCAGCAGACGGTCCTCGCCGAGGAAACGGTTGATCAGCGTCGACTTGCCGGCGTTCGGGCGACCGACGATCGCAACACGCAGCGGCTTGGTCTCGTCATATTCCGGTTCGGCCTCGTCTTCCTCGCCTTCAAGGTCACCGTCCTCGGGAAGAAGGACATCCGTCTCGGCAACATCCTCGTCCTCGGGAAAGGCCCGCTCCTCGCCGATGGCCTCGACGATCGCGTCGCGCAGGTCGATCATGCCCTGGCCGTGTTCGGCCGAGATCGGCACCGGTTCGCCGAGACCCAGCGTATAGGCATCGTAGAAGCCGGCATCCGATCCACGTGCTTCTGACTTGTTGGCAACCAGCACCACGGGCCGGCCGCGACGGCGCAGCATTTCGGCCAGCGTCTGATCGACGGGCGTCAGGCCGAACTTGGCATCGACGACAAAGAGCGTCAGATCCGCCTCGTCGATCGCCATCTCCGTCTGGGCGCGCATGCGGCCTTGCAACGTCTCCGGCCCTGCCTCTTCGAGACCGGCCGTATCGATGATGGTGAAGCGCAGGTCCACGAGCTTGGCATCGCCCGGCCGACGGTCGCGGGTAACACCCGGTGTATCGTCGACGAGCGCCAGCTTCTTTCCGACCAGACGGTTGAAAAGCGTGGACTTGCCGACATTCGGGCGCCCGACGATGGCGACTGTGAAACTCATGGGAACGCTAGCTTTCCGGCCTTGATGGCCTTGTTGTTACGGAGCCTTGCCGGAGGCCTTGATGTTGTCGAGCAGCATCTGGGCGCGGTTGGCAACATTGCGCGGTGCTTCCGCGTCTTCGACGATCTGCTCGAACCACTCGCGGGCGCGGGTCATGTCACCGGCTTTGTAGGCGGCGAGACCGAGCGCTTCGCGGGCGGCATGGCGCATGGCATTGGTCGGCGTCGCCATGGCTTCCACCATGGCCGAAACCTCCTCATAGGTGCCGGTATCAACCAGCAGCCATGCAGCGCGCACCTTGGCAGTGTTGCGCACGGCTTCCGGGATTGAGGCATCATCGCCGATCGTCTTGAACGAGGCAACGGCGCCAGCCGGATCGCCCTTTTCGGCGAGAACCGAGGCGGCACGGAACCGGGCGAGGATGCCATAGGCGCCGTAGCCGTCCTGTTCGAGCGCCTGCAATGCAGCTTCCGCCTCATCGCGCTTGCCCTGATCGGCCAGCGTCAGTGCTGCAAGGAACTTGTCGCCGGCATCCGAGGCCTGCGTGGAGTCCCAATGGGTCCAGAGGCGATGGCCAGCCGTGCCGAGGACGATGACCACGGCAGCACCGATGATGATGCGGCTATAGCGCTTCCAGGCGTTGCGCACCTGGTCGGAGCGGAGCTCCTCGTTCACTTCGCGGATAAAGCTGTCGTTCTGATCAACCATTCATATCCCCGGACGATGCCGGCCTTTCGATGCAGTCTCATGCGTGAGCGGCCTTCTAGCCGATTTTTGCCCGCTTGTAAGGGGAAAACCGCCAACAGGCTTAAGCCGTCACATGGCGAGCGGTGCAACCCCGATCAACAGTTTGTGCAGCCACATGGTGATGACGGCCCAAACGACGATACCGCCGACCACGGCAATTGCATCCCAGCGTGCCGATACGAAGGGCTTGAGCACAAGCTCGCCCGCCCGCACACGGCGCTTGTAGCTGATGCGCAGGACCACACCCCAGGCCAGAAGCGCCACGAAAAGCAGCACGGAGCGCAAGTCACCATTGGCGAGCAGATGGGCCGCCGCCCAGATCTTGATCGACAGCACGATCGGATGCTTGGTCTTGGTGGCGATATGCCCGGCCGGCAGGAAGCCGGCGACCAGACAGATCATGGCAAACAGCATCAAGGTCGTCGTCAGATGGTTCATGCCCATGGGCGGGAACCAGAGATTGATGACAGGTGCCGTGGCATAGCCCCAGATCAGCACGATCAGCGACACAAGGCTCATCACCGAATTGATGACCCGCCAGCCGGTCTCGCCGAAGCGACCGATCATCGAGACCCGGAAACCCGGCGCGACGACGCGGATCAGATGGGTGGCCAGAAACAGGATGATGCCGAGAATGAGAAGTGTCATGAGTGAGAACCTTTCGGGTCGAGTTGCCCAAAGCCTTACTGGTCTGACGTTCGAATATCCAGCCTGTTCAAAGCTTCGCCGCATTTGGATGGGAGGCAACACACCGAATTGATTGCCAGGTGTTTGCTGATGTTTCGTTCTTTGATTGCCGTTTCCCTTGCCCTTTCCGCCACGACTGCGACCGCGCAAGAGCCCGCCCCTGCGGCAAAAGGCGCTGACGGCACAAAGCCGAGCCAGATCCTGATGATCTCCTTCGACGGTGCGCATGATGTGAGGCTTTGGGCGCGAAGCCGCGCCATTGCCGAACGTGCAGATGCGCATTTCACCTATTTCCTCTCCTGCGCCACGTTGATCCCGCGCGCCCGCGCTGGCGACTACAAGGCGCCGGGCATCAAGGCCGGCCGCTCGAACATCGGTTTTGCGGCGGATGCGAACGAGGTGGCTACCAGGCTCGACCACATCTGGAACGCCAGAAGCGAAGGCCACGAAATCGCCAGCCACACCTGTGGCCACTTCGACGGCAAGGACTGGACGAAGGCCGAGTGGATGACAGAATTTCAGACCTTCGACCGGGTTCTCCTGAACGCCTGGAAGGACAATGGCCTCAGCGATCGCGAGCCGAAAGACTGGGCGAACTTCGTCAAGAACGACATCACCGGCTTTCGTGCGCCCTATCTTTCCGCCCCCGAAAGCCTGTTCCAGGCCGAGCGCGAGCATGGCTTCCGCTACGATGCGAGCGTGGTGACCCATGACCCGGTGCTACCGGTCCGGAAAGGCGGGCTTGCCCGCTTCGGCCTGCCGCTGATCCCGGAGGGGCCGAAGGCACGACGCATCATCGCCATGGACTACAATCTCTTCATCCGCCATTCCGCCGGTATCGACCATCCGTCGAAGGGCGATGAATTTGCCGAGCGCAGCTACAAGGCATTCAAGCAAGCCTTCGAGGCACAATACAACGGCGACCGCATCCCTCTGCAGATCGGCTTGCACTTCGTCACCATGAACGGCAGCGCTTATTGGGCAGCAATGGAGCGGCTGGTCGCGGAGGTCTGTCCCATGCCCGACGTTGCCTGCGTCACCTATTCGGAAGCGCTCGACATGCTGGAAGGCCGGGATGGTTCCATACCCGCGCCCGGCGCGATGTGATCGCATGACGCATTTACTTGCCCGCCGACAGGCCCGATAAGCGGCGACGAACTCACGGGAGCCCACATGAAGATCCTGTTCCTCCTCGCCTGCGCCTGCGTGATCGCCGCAACCATCGGCGCCGTTGCCATCGGCCTGTCGCTGTTCACCCAGCCGGAGGCCTATGCGGCTTTGCCGGTCAGCTTTGGCTTGTCGGGTGAGATGATCGCTGGTCTCGCCTGACAAGACTTGCCGATATCAATGAGAAAGGCCGCGCTGGTTTCCCGGCGCGGCCTCATTGTTTTATTGCGGGCGACAGTCCTCAGTAAGGACGGTCGGCAGCAATCTCTCCTTCCGCAGCTTCACGCTCCAGATAACGCTGGTCGATCGCCGGCAGCGGGTCGCCGTCGATTGCGGCTTCGAAGGCAGCAAGACGCTTATGGATCGACAGAAGCTCGATGATCGTCGACCAGTAGCTGACGAGATACTGGAAGCTGTCCGTGACCTGGCCGAAGGCGGTGGCGATCTGCTGCCAGAGACCCAAAGTGATCTTCCCGGCTACGATCGTCGGGATCATGATGAAGGTGAGGAAGATCGCGTCGAGCTGGCCATAGGTGTACCGGGCGACGTTGAAATAGGTGTAGTGCCAGTACATGCGGAAATAGTTGCGGCGCACGTTCGAGAAGAGCTCCCGCACGGTGACCGGCTCTGCACGATCCGCATTGTCTTCCCCGTAAACGAGTTCCTTACGGAAGGCGGCTTCAACGCGCTGGTTGCGGAACTGCAGCCCCGGCAGCTTGATACCGGCGACCATCAGCAGGATCGTGCCGAAGGCGGACCAGAAGATCGCCAGCCAGAACAGCGCATGCGGTACGGCCCCGATGATCGGCAACTCGCTGACATTTTCCGACATGCGGAACAGGATCGGCAGGAAGACGACCAGCGTCATGACCGAGTTGATCAGTGCTACGCCGAGGCCTTCGAGGATATTGGCGAAGCGCATCGTGTCTTCCTGCACACGCTGCGAGGCCCCTTCGATATGGCGAAGCTTGTCCCACTTCGACATGTAGAAGTCGTTCATCGCATTGCGCCAGCGGAAGACGTAGTGGTTGGTGAAGAAGGCGGTCAGCACCGAGAGGGTGACGCCGACCATGCCGATTTCGAGGAAGCGCAGCTGCAACTCGTAGAGCTGACCAGCGGTAACGCTTCCGTCTCCGCTCAACGCCTTCTGGAACATGTCCCAAAAGGGACCGCGCCAGTTGTTGACGGCAACCGAGATCTGCACGCTGAAATAGGCGATGAAGATGATGAAGGCCGAGCCCCAGATCGACCAGTTGGTCCAGGGATGATCCTTGGCAATCACCTGCCAGACAGCACCGAAGATCAGCACGAAGATCGTGAAGTAGAGATAGAACCAGAGATTGTCGGGCGTGAAAAAGAAGGCAAGCCCGACTGGCGGCGTCTGCCCTTCAGCCAGCGGCGGCATGCCGAGGGCAGCACCGATCTGCGGGCCGACGGTATACCAGACGATGATGCAGACGAGGGTCCAGAGCGCCGCCGAGGTGAAGAAGAGCTTGGGCCGCGGGAAGAAGGAATGAAACACGGGGGAAACCTTCGTGAAGGAGAAGTCCTGTAGAACCTGGCGGAACCTAGGGCAGAAGGTTCCGTCCAGCAATGGCATCGCCAAATTGTGGCAGAATTACCCCCGCGAAAATTAAGGGTTTGTAAGATT
This sequence comes from Allorhizobium sp., assembly GCA_051861045.1. Classification (GTDB taxonomy): domain Bacteria; phylum Pseudomonadota; class Alphaproteobacteria; order Rhizobiales; family Rhizobiaceae; genus Allorhizobium. The sequence goes on along the minus strand of JBHYDI010000001.1, from coordinate 829,848 downwards.
AGGTGGAGCGCAGAACTTCGATCCAAAGCGGGACCGTCACGCAGCCGCTCCCTTCAGAATGAAGTCGGCCTCGATTTCGTCGAAAGGAACGGCAACCCTTCCCGTTTCGTCCTTTTCGATGAGGCCCCATTCCATCAAGGTCGACACATCTTCATGAACGCGCTTCACGTCCCGACCGAGAGCCCTGGCGAGGCCGCGAATACTGGAAGGCCCAAGGCCCTGCAGGCCTTCGATCAACTCCCAGCGCTTCGGCGAAATGACGGAAAAGAGCTGAGAGGCCGAGGTGAATGTCAGTATGAAGGGCGCGTCAGCTCCCTTGGCACCCCTGTTCCAGGCTTCGGCAAAACGCTGGCCCATGGCGCCGATGGCCGCGATCTCATCGGCGTCGCTGCGAATCTGGATGACTGCTCTTCTCATCGATCGAGCCTCAAGAATATCGCTTGTTTGAAGCAGCATGTGGCCAACTTCGCCAAGCTGCAAGCCGCCAACTAGCTTATCCTTGCCTCCTGCCCAAAAATCGCTAGGGAAGTCCCCAAAGCTTTTTCAGGAGTGCCCCATGAGCGACCTCAGCCTGCAGCAGGCCATCGACAACATCTACACCTCGATCAACAATGACAATGAAGAGATCGACACGCACATTGCAGCCCTCAAGGCCGCTATGGCACGTGAAGGCGTGAAGGAAGCCGTGTTCGAGCCGTCAAAGCTCGCCCAGTCGAACCGCCAGGGCCGAAAGATCATGCAGTCCTATTTCAAGAAGAAGGGCGTCGCGGTCGGTTTTTCGAAGGCCGAGTAACGAACCATCTAACCGCCGCGAAGTCTGTTCCAGAATTGCCCTGGGAGTGGCGAAAATGGTGATTTCGAGAACCGGAGCGGAGCGTACATTCGGTACGTGAGCACCGGAAGCGCAGAAATCGCCATTTGCAGCCCGCCAAGGGGAATTATCGAACAGACACTCAGTCGGCGAGCGTCAGCACCAGCGGCCCGTTCTTCGTCACCACGATCGTGTGCTCGAACTGAACGGTCGGCGCGCGTGGCTCGCTATAGAGCGTCCAGTTGTCCTTGTCGCCGTCCTCGGCCCATTGCCCGCCGAGCGAGAGAAACGGCTCGACGGTGAAGACAAGCCCCTCCTCCATGATCCGCGTCTCGTCCGGATCCGGCCAGGTCGAAAGCTCCGTCGGCTCCTCATGCAAAGAGCGGCCAACGCCGTGGCTGGCGAGATTGGTGATCAGCGTATAGCGGTTCTTCTTGGCAAAGGCCCCGATTGAATTGCCGATATCGGCCAGCGGCCGCCCTGTCTTCACCTGATTCAAGCCCACCCACAAAGCCCGTTTTCCGTCGCGCAGCAGCCGTTCCTGCTTGGCCGTGCCTGGCGGCACGATGAAGGAGGAGCCGGTATCGCCGAAGTAACCGAGCTTTTCCGCAGACACGTCGATGTTAACGAGGTCGCCCGCCTTGATCACCCGGTCGCCCGGAATGCCATGGGCGATCTCCTCGTTGACGGAGATGCAGGTGGCGCCGGGAAACTGGTAGCATAGCTCAGGTGCCGACTGCGCCCCGTTGTCTTCCAGCAGCTTGCGGCCGATCAGATCGAGTTCGCGCGTCGTAATGCCCGGCTCAAGTGCGGCCGCCATGACCTTGACGGCGGTCGCACAGATGCGGCCGATATCCTTGAGACGGACGAGGTCCTCTTCGGTTTCAACGATCATCAGGGGTCCTCGCAGTCTTCGGGGCGCAGGCCCTCAGGGCAGCAGCCCTCGGGGGCAAGGCCGCTGCTTACGCAGCCGACGCCTTCTCCGTCAATGCCTGGCGCACCAGGGGAGCCACTTTCGTGCCGTAAAGCTCGATCCCGCGCATGATCTCGATATGCGGCATCGGCCCGATCGCCATCTGCATCAGGAAGCGATCATTTTTGAAGATGCCGTGCATGGCGACGATCTTTTCGGCCACAGCTTCCGGATCGCCGACGAAGAGCGCACCGCGTGGACCGCGCGAGGCATCGAACTGGGCGCGATTGGTCGGGCCCCAGCCGCGCTCGCGGCCGATCCGGTCCATGACGACCGCCTGCGGCGCGTAGAAAATGTCGGCCGCAGATTGGGTCGTGTCATGGATGAAGCCATGCACGTTGATGCTCGTCTTCAGCAAAGCGGGATCAACACCGGCCTTTTCCGCACTCTGACGATAGAGATCGAAGAAGGGCGCAAAGCGATGCGGCTCGCCGCCGATGATGGCAAGCGCCAGCGGCAGGCCAAGATAGCCGGCGCGTGCGGCGGACTGCGGCGTGCCCCCGATCGCGATCCACAGCGGAAGCAGATCCTGCAGCGGACGGGGATAGACGCCCCTCCCCTGGATAGGCTTGCGGGTCTGGCCTTCCCAGGTCACCACTTCGTTCTCGCGGATCTCCATGAGCAACTGCAGCTTCTCGGCAAACAGCAGGTCATAGTCCTCGAGGTCATATCCGAAAAGCGGGAAGCTCTCGATGAAGGAGCCGCGACCAACCATCAGCTCGACACGACCGCTGGAGAGCAGGTCGACGGTGGCATATTGCTGAAAGACGCGCACCGGATCATCAGAGGAGAGAACCGAGACGGCGCTGGTCAGCCGGATATTCTTGGTCTGCACGGCAGCGGCAGCCAGGATCGTCGCCGGCGAGGATGCCATATAGTCCGGGCGGTGATGTTCGCCGAGACCGAAGACATCGAGGCCGACCTCGTCGGCAAGCTTGATCTCGGCCAGCAACTCGTCGACGCGACGCTTCGCATCCGCGCCCTTGTTGGCGGCATTGGGATCGACATCGGCAAAGGTGTAGAGGCCGAGTTCCATGGCAAGACTCCTGATCACGTGTGTTGATCCTGACATAGAGATTTAGAGCTGCAGACAAAAGAGCCGAGGATGAAACAGTGTGTCACGCTCTGCACATGGCAACAGTTCGCTTGAGGGTTGGCTGCGGCAAAACGCCGTTGCTTCGGAACTTCATTTGAGACTAACCTTTGATTTCGCGGGTGCAACAAAACACCCGTCATCCATCGGCATCCGTCGAGAAGGAAAATTCAGATGAAAAGAACAGTTGTCGTCACCGGCTCCACCAGCGGCATTGGCCTTGGCATTGCCAAGGCATTCGCGGCGGAAGGCGCCAATGTCGTGATCAATGGCTTTGGCGATGCAGCCGAAATCGAAAAGGTCCGCCAGTCGCTGGAAACATCCGGCGGCAAGGCGATCTATCACGCGGCCGACATGTCAAAGCCAGCCGAGATCGCCGACCTGATCGCAACAGCGGAAAAGACCTTCGGCGGCATCGACGTGCTCGTCAACAATGCCGGCATCCAGCATGTCGCACCGGTCGAGGATTTCCCGATCGAGAAATGGGACCTGATCATCGCGATCAACATGTCGAGCGCCTTCCACACGATTCGCGCCGCCATTCCCGGCATGAAAGCGAAGAAGAAGGGCCGCATCATCAACATCGCCTCGGCCCACGGCCTCGTCGCCTCGCCCTTCAAATCGGCCTATGTGACCGCCAAACACGGCGTGCTCGGCCTGACCAAGACGGTAGCGCTCGAAACCGCCCGCGACAGCATCACGGTCAATGCGATTTGCCCAGGTTACGTCCTGACACCTCTGGTCGAAAAGCAGATCCCCGACACCGCAAAGGCGCGCGGCATCTCGGAGGACCAGGTGAAGAACGACGTGATGCTGCATCTCCAGGCGACCAAGGAATTTGTCGGCATCGACCAGGTCGCAGCACTTGCCATCTATCTTGCTTCGGATGCGGCAGCCCAGGTGACCGGCACCTCGATCTCCATTGATGGCGGCTGGACTGCACAATAAGCTTGAAACATAACGCTGCGCCGCCCACCATCACAAGTCGGGCGACGCAGCCGCCAAAGATCGAGGGGACACGACGTTTTGATGGCAGACAGCATTCGTTTCATCCTGAACGGCGAAGACATCGCCCTTTCCAGCCTCGATCCGACCGAGACGCTGCTTGACTTCCTGCGCCTGAAGCGCCGGCTGACGGGCTCCAAGGAAGGCTGCGCGGAAGGCGACTGCGGCGCCTGCACTGTGCTGGTGGGGCGTCTCGTCGGCGGCAAGCTGAGTTATGAAACGGTCAATGCCTGCATCCGCTTTGTCGGCTCGCTGAACGCCACCCATGTGGTGACCGTCGAGCATCTGGCGGCGAAGGACGGCACGCTGCATCCGGTGCAGCAGGCCATGGTCGACTGTCATGGCTCGCAATGCGGCTTCTGCACGCCGGGCTTCGTCATGTCGCTTTACGGCCTGTGGCTGACCTCGGAAAACCCCAGCCGCGCCGAGATTGAGCGCGCCCTGCAGGGCAATCTCTGTCGCTGCACAGGCTATGAGCCAATCGTGAAAGCCGCCGAACAGGTTGGCCACATCAGGCCCTCTGCCCTATTCGACCCGCTGGAGCGTGAACGCGCCAATATCATCGCGCGGTTGGAAGAACTTGCGACCCGCGAGACCATCGCGCTGTCCGGCCCCGACGGCCGCAGACTCGTCGTGCCCGGCAGCGTCGAAGGCCTCGCGGAGACACTCGCCGCCCATCCCAAGGCAACCGTGGTCGCCGGCGCAACCGATGTCGGCCTCTGGGTCACCAAGCAGATGCTCGTGCTCGATCCCGTCGTCTTCATCAACCATCTCGAAGACCTGCAGAAGATCTCGGTCACATCAGAAGGCATCACGCTCGGCGCCGGCGTCAGCTACACCAGCGCTTTCGAGGTGTTGCGAAAAGAAATCCCCGCCTTCGGTCGCCTGATCGAACGCATCGGCGGCCAACAGGTGCGCAACATGGGCACGATCGGCGGCAACATCGCCAACGGCTCGCCGATCGGCGACAGCCCGCCGGCGCTCATCGCACTCTCCGCCACCGTCACCCTGCGTTCGGCGTCCGGCACCCGCACCATGCCGCTGGAAGACTATTTCATCGATTACGGCAAGCAGGACCGCCAGCCGGGCGAATTCGTCGAGAGCCTCTTTGTCCCGCGCCCGAAGGCGGCGAGCCACGTCGCCGTCTACAAGATCACCAAGCGCCGCGACGAGGATATCTCGGCGCTCTGCGGCGCTTTTCATCTGGAAACCGATGCTGCGGGCACGGTCACCCATATCCGCATCGCCTTCGGCGGCATGGCAGGTACGCCGAAGCGGGCACGGTCGGTTGAAGTAGCGCTCTATGGCAAGCCCTTCACCCAGGCGACCATGGAAACCGCCCGTGACGCCTTCGACCTCGATTTCAAGCCGCTCACCGACTGGCGCGCCACGGCGGAATACCGCCAGCTGACGGCGAAGAACCTGCTGACACGGTTTTTCCTGGAGGTGTCTGGCACGCCGCAGGAGCTGCAGCGGTTTGCGGTGGAGGAGGCGTGATGGCCGGGTCCTATCTTGTGCCAACATACCCCCCTCTGTCGGCTCCGCCGACATCTCCCCCACACGGGGGGAGAGTGGCCGCCGGCCGCCGGCCCACCTCCCATCTGAGCAGCACCGCGGCGGGAGCCGCCTTCCCCACCTCCCCCTTGAGGGGGGAGGTCGCCGCAAAGCGGCGGGTGGGGGTGATCCGGGCCGCGAGTTCGACGGAAGAGACCGGGGCAGACCTCTCGCCCATCACCCCACCCCGGAGCTTCGCTCCGACCCTCCCCCTCAAGGGGAGGGTGAGGCCGAGCGGCATCCCCGCGCCGCTCTCCCCCCGTGTGGGGGAGATGCCCGGCAGGGCAGAGGGGGGTGTGTCCGGCACGACTTTTAATGACGGAGGCCTGCATGGATAAGGCGACCTACGAAACGACGAAATACATCAAGGGGCCGATGCACCAGTCGCTCCGGCATGATTCAGCGCACAAGCATGTCGCCGGAAGTGCCGAATATATCGACGACATTCCGGAACCCGCAGGCCTCCTGCATGGCGCGCTCGGCATGGCGGACCGTGCCCATGCAGAGATCCTGTCGATCGATCTTTCGGCGGTGAAGGCCTATCCGGGCGTCGTCTGCGTGCTGACGGCGGATGACATCACCGGCGTCAACGATGTCTCCTCCGGCGGCCGCCATGACGAGCCGCTGATCGCGACGGACAAAATCGAATTCCACGGCCAGACCATCTTCGCCGTGATCGCGGAAACCCGCGATGCGGCCCGCAAGGCCGCCCGGCTCGCCAAGGTCGAATACCGCGACCTGCCCTTCTGGACCGATATCGACGGCGCGCTGGAGAATGGCAGCCCGCTCGTGACGCCCGGCATGACACTGAAGCGCGGCACGCCGGAGACCGAACTCGACAAGGCGACCCACCGCATCCAGAGCTCGATGCGCATTGGTGGCCAGGAGCATTTTTATCTCGAAAGCCATATTGCGCTTGCCATCCCCGGCGAGGACGACGACGTCACCGTATGGTCCTCGACCCAGCACCCGTCGGAAATCCAGCATATCGTCGGCCATGTGCTCGACATCCCCTCCAACGCCATCACCGTCAACACGCGGCGCATGGGCGGCGGCTTCGGCGGCAAGGAAACGCAGGGCAACCAGTTTGCAGCGCTTGCGGCCCTGGCCGCCAAGAAGCTCAATCGCGCCGTCAAATTCCGCCCCGACCGTGACGAAGACATGGGCGTCACCGGCAAGCGCCACGACTTCAAGATGGACTTCGACGTCGCCTTCGACGATGACGGAAAGATCCACGCGATCGAGGCCAACTTCGCCGCCCGCTGCGGCTATTCCTCCGATCTCTCCGGCCCGGTCACCGACCGCGCCCTCTTCCATGCAGACTCGAGCTATTTCTATCCGCATGTGAAGCTGACCTCGCAGCCCTTGAAGACCTACACCGTCTCCAACACCGCCTATCGCGGCTTCGGCGGACCGCAGGGCATGCTGGGTGCCGAGCGGGTGATCGAGGAGATCGCCTATGCGCTGGGCAAGGATCCGCTTGAGATCCGGAAAGCCAATTTCTACGGCGAGAAGGGCTCGGGCCGCGACGTGACGCCCTACCACCAGCAGGTGGAGGACAACATCATCCTGAGGGTTGTCGAGGAACTGGAGACCTCGGTCGACTACCAGGCGCGCCGCCAGGCGATCATCGACTTCAACAAGACGAGCCCCGTCATCAAGAAGGGCATAGCGCTCACCCCGGTGAAATTCGGCATCTCCTTCACCATGACCGCCTTCAACCAGGCAGGCGCACTCGTCCATATCTACCAGGATGGCTCGATCCACCTGAACCATGGCGGCACCGAAATGGGCCAGGGCCTCTACACCAAGGTCGCCCAGGTCGTTGCCGACTGTTTCCAGGTCGATGTCGACACGGTGAAGATCACGGCCACGACGACCGCCAAGGTGCCGAACACCTCGGCCACCGCCGCCTCCTCCGGCTCCGACCTGAACGGTATGGCCGCCTATGATGCCGCCCGCCAGATCAAGGAAAGGCTAATCGCCTTTGCATCCGAGAAATACGGCGTATCCTCTGCCGAAGTGGCTTTTCTGCCGAACCGCGTGCGCGTCGGCGAGCACATCTTCACCTTCGGCGAATTCGCAAAACAGGCCTATTTCGGCCGCGTCCAGCTCTCTGCCGCCGGTTTCTACAAGACGCCGAAGATCCACTGGGACCGGGCCGCCGGCCGCGGCACGCCCTTCTACTATTACGCCTATGGCGCCGCCTGCACGGAAGTTTCGATCGATACGCTGACAGGCGAATATCTGATGGACCGCACCGACATCCTGCATGATGTCGGCAAGTCGCTGAACCCGGTCATCGACATCGGCCAGATCGAAGGCGGCTTCGTCCAGGGCATGGGCTGGCTGACGACGGAAGAACTCTGGTGGGACGGCAAGGGCAGGCTTCGCACCCACGCCCCCTCCACGTATAAGATCCCGCTGGCCTCCGACCGCCCGAAGATCTTCAACACGCGACTGGTGCCCTGGTCTGAGAACGCCGAGCCCACCATTGGCCGCTCCAAAGCCGTGGGCGAACCGCCCTTCATGCTGGCGATCTCGGTGCTGGAGGCGCTGTCGATGGCAGTCGCATCCGTTGCAGACTATCGCATTTGTCCGAGGCTCGATGCCCCGGCCACGCCGGAGCGCGTACTGATGGCGGTGGAGAGGCTGAAGCGGGCCTGAAAGGCTCAGCGCAGAGCGGATCGCATCAGGTAGAGCATGGCCGCCAGGATCAGGATCGGCAGCACCAGCAGCTTGACCAGATAGGCGGTCGCGATACCGATCGAGGCAGCAAACAGATCCGTCGAGATCGCAACACCATCGCGGATGATCTGCGCATTGGCGGCGGCGGTTTCCGCCATGTCTGAGGCTGCCTGCAAGGTGCCTGTGAATGCCGTGCCGAGACGGTCGAACATGCCGTCCTCTGCCGGCGGGATCCGGTCGGTGGGGGAAAGGGCGCCTGCCGTTGCTGCGGCCTCGTCGACACCGGCAAGCGCATGCTGGCCCTGCATGCGATCGAAAACCTCAGTCGCATTCGTCCAGGCCCGGTCGGTGATCGCATCGCCCGCATAAAAGGCGATGGTATAGGATGCCGGCAACAGAACGGCGCCGAGAATGCCGAGCACCATGACCGACCGCGTCAGGCGCTCCAGCATCGGCGGCACCCGCCGGGCGGTCAGCGTCATGCCGGCGCAAAACAGCGCGCAGGCCGCAAGCCCGATGGAGGCAACCTTGGCCACCGGCACCAGTATGAGCGACAGGATGCCCGACACGATGGCAAGCCCGAACAGCAGATCGACCATGCGCTCGATCGTGTTGATCACAGGCTGGAGCAATTGTCCGGGACTGGCGGTAACCGAGGCCACACCGACGCCGCCGGTGACATCGGCATCGCGCGCCACACTCATCACGGAATTTGCCACACGCAAGGTGGCGTAGAGCGCGCCGCTGCCGAGCGTGACGTCTCGGCTGAACTTGGCTGCGATATCCGCCAGCGGATTAACGAGGAAGAGCGCTGCGGCGAAAGCCGCCACGAGCAGCCAGACGATCAAGCCTGTGGTTCTGGTCATTCCCGCTCCTGAGCTTGCCATGCCGAACCATAACACGGGAGACATGTTACGGGCGCGGTGAAACCTTGGTTGAATAAACCCGAAGCCCTGCTGTCCAGTTCCCACTACCTAGTGCTAGGATCACTCATTATGAGCCTTGCCACCCTCCCCGCATTCCTGTCAGCCCATGCTGACGCCATCCTCGTCGAAGTCGTCGAGGCCAAAGGCTCGACCCCGCGCGAGGCCGGCACGCTGATGTTGGTGACCGAAAAAGCACTCTGGGGCACGATCGGTGGCGGCTCTCTCGAGTTCATGGCCATTGACCAGGCCCGCAGGCTGCTGGCAGGCGAAACCGTGAAATCCGAACTCGATGTGCCGCTCGGTCCGGAAATCGGCCAATGCTGCGGCGGACGAGTACGCCTATTACTCCGAAGGATCGATCAGTCCGTCCATGACGCGCTTGTGCAACGTCTCGCGGACGAAAGGGCCAGTTTCCCCGAAGTCATGCTCTTCGGCGCCGGGCATGTCGGGCTGGCGCTGGCGCGAGCGCTTAGCCATCTCCCGTTCGCGGTCACACTGATCGACTCGCGCCCTGATATCGACGGCGACGTGCCGGACGGCATCACCTTCCGCCGCGTCGCCATGCCCGAAGCAGAGGTCGCAAAGTTGAAAACCGGCGGTGCCGCCGTCATCCTCACCCATGACCATGCATTGGATTTCCTGATCGCAAAGGAAGCGCTCGCCCGCGGTGACCTCGCCTATGTCGGCATGATCGGTTCGAAGACGAAGCGCGCGACCTTCGCATCGTTTCTGGACCGCGAAGGAATTGGCCGAGCGGCAAGCGACCGCCTGATCCTGCCGATCGGCGGCAGCGCCGTGAAGGACAAGCGTCCGGCGGTGATTGCGGCGATGGTTGCGGCAGAGATCCTCTGTGTTCTGCTGAAATCGGACTGAGTGGCAAGCGGCCGCAAAACCGGCTATCCTGTTCCCACACGGATGAGGACGCAATGACCGCCCGATCAAGCCTGACGATCGAACTGAACCAGGACATCGAAGCGAAGCTGTCGCGGCTTGCGCAAGCGACGCATCGCACCCGCAGTGAACTCGCGAGTGCCGCGCTCACCACATATGTCGAGCGAGAGTTCAGGGCGATCGACGGCATCCATCAGGGACTAGCCGATCTGGAAAGCGGTGACCTTGTCGATCATGAAGAGGCGATGTCGGAACTTGACGCCGTGATCGAAGCCGCTGAGGCTGCCCGCCTGTGAGCCGTCGGATCCGGTGGTCGCGAAGAGCCCTGGATGATCTCAAAGCCCAAATTGCCTTTATCGCTGCAGACAATCCAAAAGCGGCCAGAGTGATCGCGCAAAAGATCCGCTCGAGCGGAGACCTGCTGGCTAAGAGACCGACAGGGCGACCAGGTCGAGTGACAGGGACACGGGAGAAATTGGTCGTCGGCCTACCATATGTCATTGCCTACACCGTCACGTCGGAACCGGGTGAGGAGACGCTTGTGGTATTGCGAGTGATTCACACGGCACGCGACTGGAAAATGGAAACCTGGCCGGATTGATGGTCCTGATGAGAACACTGAATCAAACTCGCAGCCATCAAGGGTAACGACCTGATCCATAGGTTCTTTTCCTCACATCACCCCCGGCCGCGTGAGATCAAGCAGCCGCTGGCCGGCAAGCTCCCGACCACGCAAGGCGTCGTCTTCAATTTCTAGACCTATGTCACGGCGCAGGTCCGCCGGCAGGTCTTGCAGGCGCAGCCGCCGAGGGCCACGACCCCACCGGAAGGCCTCCCGGAGCCATTGCAGGATGCCCCAGGATTTGGGCGTGAGTCGTTCTGTCGCGGATATCATCTCTGCCTCCACGCGTCTGTTATCGTTCTGGTTTGATGAGGCTTTTATGGCCGTGGTTGCGAGCCCGATCCAATTCAATTACGCTTCTCATGGATAAAGAGAGCTGATCCATGAAACTGTCGCGACAATTTCCGCTCAATGCCCTGCGCGTCTTCGAGGCGGTCGGGCGCCTCAACAGTTTCACGCGTGCCGGCGAGGAGCTCGGCATGACCCAGACGGCTGTCAGCTATCAGATCAAGCTCCTGGAGGAGCATGTCGGCGAACCCCTCTTCTGGCGCCGCCCACGCCAGATCGGGCTGACGGAAACGGGGGAGCGCCTGCATCCGAAAGTCGCCGAAGGCTTCGATCTTCTGGTCGATGCCGTACAGCAGGCAAAGCGAAGTGCCGTCGAGACGCTCGAGATCCACTCGGTGCCGACCTTCGCCTCAAATTGGCTCGCCCGGCATCTCGGCAGCTTCCAGCTCGCCCATCCTGATATCGCGGTGCGCCTGTTGCGCGTCAGCAAGTTCGAAGACCTGGCAACCAAGAGTGCCGACGTCGCGATCCCCTGGGGTGAAGGCCCCTGGCCGGGCACCATCGCCCATCCGCTGATCCGGCTCGACTTCACGCCGATGCTGAGCCCGAAACTGGCAGAAACCATCGGCGGCGTTCATGAGCCGGCCGACCTGTTGAAGCTGCCGATCATCAGCCCCGGCGACCCCTGGTGGCCGCAATGGTTTGCCGCCGTCGGCATCCACAATCCCACCCTGATCGACACCAAGCTGCACAGCTACGAGGCGCAGGATCTGGAAGCCAATGCCGCCATCGCCGGCTATGGCGTTGCCATCATCAGCCCCTTCTTCTTCAAGGAAGAGCTGGCCTCTGGCCGCCTGATCCGCCCCTTCCCGCTCGCCTGTCCGGCCAATGCGCCGATCCAGCTGGTCTATTCCCAGTCCAGACGCAACGCGCCGAAGATCAAGGCATTCCAAGCCTGGATCACGGCAACGCTGGAAGCCGAAAAAGCGCTCTGATTTCACCGTCTTCTGCGGAAGAAAAGAATCTCTGCATAAATCGCGCTTCAGAGCCCTCCCCGTGCCCCGCAGGGCTTCCCTTGCAGCGCAATATTTTCCACACTGTCCGGCCGGGAGGACGATAAGGGGAATTCTCGAATGTATGAATATGCGATCGCCTGGGAATGGCTGAACTTCGCAGTCCGCTGGCTGCATGTGATCACGGCCATCGCCTGGATCGGCTCGTCCTTCTACTTCATTGCGCTCGATCTCGGCCTCGTAAAGCGCCCGGGGCTTCCCGTCGGCGCCTATGGCGAAGAATGGCAGGTGCATGGCGGCGGCTTCTACCATATCCAGAAATATCTGGTGGCCCCCGCCTCGATGCCGGAGCATCTGACCTGGTTCAAATGGGAAAGCTACGCCACCTGGCTCTCGGGCTTCGCGCTGCTCGCCGTGGTCTATTACGGCGGCGCCGACCTCTTCCTCATCGACCGCACGGTGCTCGACATCGAGACCTGGCAGGCCATCTGTCTGTCACTGGCGTCGCTGGCCGTCGGCTGGATCCTTTATGATCTCTTGTGCAAGTCGCCGCTTGGCCGCAACACCTGGGGCCTGATGGCCTTTCTCTATGTCGTGCTGATCGCCATGGCCTGGGGATACACGCAAGTGTTCACCGGCCGCGCCGCCTTCCTGCATCTGGGCGCGTTTACCGCCACCATCATGTCGGCCAATGTCTTCTTCATCATCATCCCCAACCAGAAGATCGTCGTTGCCGACCTGATCGCCGGCCGCACGCCCGATCCGAAATACGGCGTGATTGCCAAGCAGCGCTCGCTGCACAACAACTACCTGACGCTGCCCGTCATCTTCTTCATGCTGTCGAACCACTATCCGCTGGCCTTTGCCACGGAGTTCAACTGGGTGATCGCAGCCCTCGTCTTCCTCATGGGCGTCACCATCCGCCACTGGTTCAACACGACGCATGCCCGCAAGGGCAAGCCGACCTGGACCTGGCTGGTGACGGTGCTCATCTTCATCGTCATCATGTGGCTTTCGACGGTGCCCAAGGTGCTGACCGGCGAGGAAGAACAGGTGAGCCTTTCGACCCGTGAACAGACCTTTGTTGCAAACGGCCATTTCGAAGCCGTGCGTGATGTCGTACAGGGCCGCTGTTCGATGTGCCACGCCGCCGAACCTGTCTGGGAAGGCATCGCGCGGGCACCAAAGAACGTGAAGTTGGAAACGGACGGCGAGATCGCCGCCCATGCCCGTGAAATCTATCTCCAGGCCGGCCGCAGCCATGCCATGCCGCCTGGAAACATCACCGATCTCTCGCCCGAAGAGCGCCAGTTGCTCGTCGCCTGGTACGAGACGACGGTCGAAGGCAAATGATGACAACTGAGACCCTGATCCGCGGCCGCCTCCTCTCATTTATCAGGGCACCTGAGCATGCCGGCGACAGCGAGAGTTATCTCTACGAGGAAGACGGCGCGCTGCTGGTCCGCGATGGCAAGATTGCAGCCGCCGGCGCCTATGCCGATGTGAAGCCCAAGGCTGGCGCTGAAACAACCGAAATCGACCACCGCCCGCATCTCATCCTGCCCGGCCTGATCGATTGCCACGTGCATTTCCCGCAGATGCAGGTGATCGCCTCCTATGCCGCCAATCTCCTGGAGTGGCTTGATACCTACACCTTCCCCGAGGAATGCCGCTTTGTCGAAAGCGCGCATGCCGAGCGGATCGCGACGCAATTCTTCGACGAATTCCTGCGCCAGGGCACGACGACGGCGGTTGCCTATTGCTCGGTACACAAGGCCTCGGCCGATGCCTTCTTCGCCGAGAGCCTGCGTCGCGGCACGCTGATGATCGGTGGCAAGGTGATGATGGACCGCAATGCACCGCAGGGTCTGCTCGACACACCGCAGCTGGGCTATGACGAAACCCGTGCAGTGATCGATGAGTGGCACGGCAAGGGCCGCAACCACGTCGCCATCACCCCGCGCTTTGCCATCACCTCGACGCCCGAGCAGATGGCGATGACGCAGAAGCTCGCGGAAGAATTCCCGGACCTGCATATCCAGACGCATCTCTCTGAGAACCACGACGAGATCCGCTACACCTGCGAACTCTATCCTGATGCCACCGACTATACGGACATCTATGCCCGCTACGGCCTGCTCCGGAAGAAGGCGCTGTTCGGTCACGCGATCCACCTCTCGGAGCGCGAGGCAGATGCCATGGCGGAAAGCGGGGCGGTCGCAGTCCACTGCCCGACCTCGAACCTCTTCTTAGGCTCCGGCCTATTTCCGCTGAAGGCGATCCAGCGCCGCGAAAAGCCCGTCACCGTCGCGGTCGCCACCGATATCGGCGGCGGCTCCAGCTATTCCATGCTGAAGACCATGGACGAGGCCTACAAGATCCAGCAATTGCTCGGCGAACGTCTGAACCCGCTCGAAAGCTTCTATCACATGACGCTCGGCAATGCCGTGGCGCTCGATCTTGCCGACCGCATCGGCACGCTGGACGAAGGCACGGACGCCGATATCGTCGTGCTGAATGCCGCCGCGACCCCGGCGATGCGGCTCAGGATGGAAACGGTGACCTCGCTCTCGGAAGAGCTCTTCCTGCTGCAGACCCTGGGCGACGATCGTACGGTGGTAGAGACCTATGTGGCCGGCAAGGCATCGAAACCCGGCAACTGACCAAGCAATCTGACGTGCGGCGACAGGCCTCTACCGGCCCCTCGCCTCCGCCAGGGCTTCGCGCAGTTCCAGATAGGGCTCGCATTGCACACCGCAGATGCGTCCGATCTGGACAAGTTCTGCTTCGGCCTCCGCGATCCGCCCGAGCATGAGATAGGCCTCACCGAGATATTCCCGGGCCTCGGCATAATAGGGATCGAGGATCAGTGCGCGACGATAGTAAAACAGCGCGCCCTCTGGGTCGCCGAGTTTACGGGTGACGAAACCGCGATAGTTGAAGTAGCGGGCGGAGTTCTTCTGGCTCACGGCGTCGAGCAGCAAGCGTGCCTCCTCAAACCGCCCCTCGTCGATATGGCGCCTGGCATTCACCATCCGGTCGGCATCGTTCAGCCGTCTCATATCGGTTAGGCACTGCGCCGCGCCGCTGTCGAACACCTGCCCCGGAGGGCAGCCTGGCACCGGGTCGACCTCGAGAATAACCGCGCGTGACGGGCTCGCAGCCACGGCAAGACCCCCGACGAGCAAAACGACGGTCAGGAGGCAATCCCTCGGTAAAGCCACAGCACGATCCTCACTTCTGCCCATGATGAGCCTATTGCCGCTCTACAAAAGGTCGATGACAAACCGAGCATTGACACACCGGCCCGAACCCGACGATGCTTCACCTCTCGTCGACCCACACGACACGGTACGCTGCCGACGCTGCAATTTTCGGGGAAGGTTGTGCCACTCATGAGCGAAAGCGGCTACTCCGGCACTCCCCTTGCCAAGAAGCTCGGATTGAGGCCTGACCTTGCCGCGCTCTTCATCGGCCTGCCGCAGGACCTCACCCATCTTGCCAACGACGTGCCCATGGCGCGCCGTGTCGAACACCTCACCGAGCCCGATGGCAGGGAGCTCGACTACCTCCATGTCTTCGAGACGGATCGTGCTCGCCTTGAAGACCACGCCGAACGTCTGAAAGCCATGCTCAAACCATCAGGCATGCTCTGGATCTCGTGGCCCAAGAAGGCGTCAAAGGTCCCGACCACAATCACCGAGGATGTTCTGCGCACCGTCTTCCTGCCGACAGGCCTCGTCGATGTCAAAGTCTGCGCCGTCACCGAAATCTGGTCCGGCCTCAAATTCATGATCCGCAAGGACCTTCGCTAACAAACAGAGTCATCCGGAGGACGATGCACCATGCTGGCCACCAATCTTGCGCTGGGCACCCTGATGATCTCGCTGACGGTGGTCATCCACACCTTCGGGCTGATGGGCGTGACCCATGTCATGAGCTTTGTCACCGATCGCATCCGCCTGCATGGCCATCGCAGCCGGATGCTGGCCATGAACACGGTGGTCATCGGGGTCTTTGCGGTGCTGACCGCCGAAGTCTGGCTCTGGGCCGCCGGATTCACTCTGATCGGCGTCGTCGATGATTTCGAGACCGCCCTTTATTTCTCCACCACCACCTTCTCCACCGTTGGCTTCGGCGATGTCGTGCCCCACCCGGAATGGCGCATGCTGGCGGCCCTTGAAGGCGTCAACGGCTTCCTGCTGATCGGATGGTCGACCGCCTATCTGATCGCTGCCGGCATGCGTGTCGGTCCCTTCAGGTCTGGCGAGCACTTCTGAAGGACCCGAGAGGTAAAATTATCTTACCTCTTCTCGCTCCCCCTGTTCACAGTCGACCGAGTGGCATGATATGCCGAGAGAAAGACATTGGCGGAGAGAGAGACAATGGGGCCGATCCTTGAAATTTCCGATCTGAAGAAGCTCGCACGCAAGCGCGTGCCAAAACTCTTCTTCGACTATGCCGACAGCGGCTCCTACACCGAGAGCACCTACCGGGCGAACGAGAGCGACTTCTCCAAGATCAAGCTGCGCCAGCGCGTGCTCGTCGACATGAGCGGCCGCACGCTGGAAACCACCATGATCGGTGAGAAGGTGAAGATGCCGGTGGCGCTTTCGCCGACGGGCCTCACCGGCATGCAGCATGCCGATGGTGAAATGCTGGCGGCCAAGGCCGCAGAAGAATTCGGCGTGCCCTTCACGCTCTCGACCATGAGCATCTGCTCGATCGAGGATGTCGCCTCGGTCACCAAGCGACCCTTCTGGTTCCAGCTTTACGTCATGCGCGACCGCGATTTCGTCGTGAACCTGATCGAGCGCGCCCGCGCCGCCAAATGCTCGGCGCTGGTACTGACGGCCGACCTGCAGCTGCTCGGCCAGCGCCACAAGGACATCAGAAACAGCCTCTCCGCCCCACCGCGACTGACGCCGAAACACCTCTTCCAGATGGCCATGCGCCCGCGCTGGTGCTGGAACATGCTGCACACCCAGCGCCGCACTTTCCGCAACATCCATGGCCACGCCAAGAATGTCTCCGATCTCGCCTCGCTCGGCGCCTGGACCAACGAGCAGTTTGATCCGAAGCTCTCCTGGGACGACGTCGCCTGGATCAAGAAGCAGTGGGGCGGCAAGCTGATCATCAAGGGCATTCTCGACGTCGAGGACGCCAGGATGGCTGCGGATACCGGCGCCGACGCGATCATCGTCTCCAATCATGGCGGCCGTCAGCTCGACGGTGCCCATTCCTCGATTGCCATGCTGCCGAGGATTGTCGATGCCGTGGGCGACAAGATCGAAGTCCATCTCGACGGCGGCATCCGCTCCGGCCAGGATGTGCTGAAGGCGATCGCACTCGGCGCCAAGGGCACCTATATCGGCCGCCCGTTCCTCTATGGCCTGGGCGCCATGGGCCAGCAGGGCGTCACCAAGGCCCTGGAGATCATCGCCAAGGAGATGGATGTAACGATGGCGCTCTGCGGCAAGCGGCAGCTCGCCGATGTCGACAAGTCGATCATCGCAGAAAGCCCGTTCTGAGCGCCCTCAGGAAATCCAGCCGCTAGAGAGCGCGCTGACCCAATCCATCATGCCATGGCGGCGCGCAAGCTCTGCCATGGCGAGATTGTCGTATCGCACCTGCCGGAAACTCGGCTGCCAACCGCGCGGGCTCTTTTCCAGGATCGCATAGCTCGCAAACGGCGTTCCCGCCTGGGCCTTGTGATAGACAGGCACGTCATAATCGAAACCGGGGCAACCGACGCTGCCGGGATTGACGATCAGTCGGCCGTCAGAAAGCTGAACGGCACGCGGAATATGGCTGTGACCGCACAGGATGAGCGGCGTGTCGATCCCCTCCGCCAGCGCCTCGATCTCGGCGAGCGGCTTCAGGTGAAAGATCCCGTCTGCCGACAGCGTCTCGGTCCAATAGGTGTTGTCGTCCTCAGGCGTCGCGTGGCAGAGGAACACCTCGCCGCCGATCCGCTCCGTTTCCGGAAGACCACGGATCCAGTCGAGCTGGTCTGCCGACAATTGCGGGTAGCTCGGCTTCTCCCAATCGCCCATATCCTCGAAAGGTCGATCAATCAGAGCCCGATCGTGATTGCCGCGCACGGTCAGGGCGTCGAGCGGCAACAGCAGATCCGCCGTCAGACCCGCCTCGAGCGGCCCCGAAAAACAGTCGCCGAGATTGACGATCTGATCGATCCCCTGTGCGCGGATATCGGCAATGACCGCCTCAAGCGCCAGATGGTTCCCATGGATGTCGGCGATCGCGGCAAACCGCATCCTCAGCTGCCCCGATAGGTCGAATAGCCATAGGGCGAGAGCAAGAGCGGCACGTGGTAATGCGCCGTGGTGTCGGAGATCCCGAAACGGATCGGGATCACGTCGAGAAAGGGCGGCTCGGTCAGCGCAAAGCCCATGGCCTTCAGATAATCGCCGGCATGGAAGAGCAGCTCATATTGCCCGACCTGAAACGTGTCGCCGATCAACATCGGCCCGCCATCGACCCGGCCGTCATCATTGGTGAAGACGGTCTTGATCAATTCCGCCTCCTCGCCATTCATCCGCATCAGCTGGATGCGAAGCCCCTGGGCGGGCTTGCCAAGAGCGGTATCGAGGACATGGGTGGTGAGACCGGTCATATCAGGGGCTCCCGAATCACGAAGGGGGTATCGAAGAAGAATTCTTCGAGATTGTTGCCGGGTCCGTCACGATCCACAACCAGGAAATCACTCACCTCACCGATCGCCATCAAGGGATGGTGCCACGTGTTGCGCCGATAATTCACGCCCTGATGCGGGGCAGCCAGGAACACCTGCGGCTCGCCCGGCTTGCCGTCCTCCTCGGGCGAAACGGCAACAAGGAACGGACGGCCCGACAGCGGCGAGAAGCTCTGGCTGCCGAACGGATGGCGCTCCATCATGCGGATCTCATAGGGAAAGGCGCGCGGCTGACCGCGAAAGATATTGACGATCACCCTGGCACCCTCGCCGGCAATTTCAGGCGAAAACAGCGCATGGAAACGCTCGGTGGTGCCGCCATTGATCAACCGCATGGTCGACGGTTGGGCTTCGATGACCTCGCCAAAGGGCGCAAATGCTTGGGCCGTCAGGGGACGGATGGAGAGTTCGATGGGCAAAGGGGGTTATTCTCCCTGAATATGCGGATGGCGGAGTTGGTCGATCTGACGGACCAGCTTCGGAAGATCAGATTGCACCGTATCCCAGATAATCCGCCAATCTAGCCGGTCATATTCATGGACCACAAGATTGCGGAGCCCCCGCATCTTGGCCCAGGCAACCTCCGGCTGCTCGGAGGCAATGTCCGGAAACAGCGCCTGGATGCGCGCTGCAGCCGTGGCGATCAGCACAAAGGTCATGGCCACGGCGCGCTGGCGCAACAGGTCCGACTTGAACTCCTCGAAGCCTATCCCATCGAGGAAGCCAATGGCCTCACGTGCTGCATCTTCCATGTCGATAAGATTGTCGAGCAGGCGCTCCGCCGGCGTCATATGGCCCTAGCCTCGGACAAAATTCGATCACGCATGCGCTCTTTTAAGCCGCCTGACGTCACGACATCCACCCGGCAAGGCAAGAGATCCTCCATCTCCGCCTGCAGCCCACCGAGATCAAACAGGGTCATGCCTGGAAGTCCATCGACGAGGATATCGAGATCACTGTCCGGCCCATCCTCGCCGCGCGCGACAGAGCCAAAGACACGCGGGTTCGTCGCCTTGTGACGTGCGGTCACTTCGCGAATGGCCTGCCTGTTCTTCTCCAGCACTTCGGAAGGTCGCATCGCCGGGCTCCTTGACCACAATCATAGAACAAACGCGAGGTGCGAGAAAGCGCCGGAGCGAGCCCCAGAAACGAAAACAGCGCCGGTGTTGCCACCGGCGCTGCAATCTTTGTCGCTCAGCCTGAAATCAGGCAGCAGACTTGGCGTAGTCGGCCGTCGGCACTTCGGCAATCGTCTGCAGGACGATGGAAGCGATCTGGTAGGGGCAGCCCTGCGAATTCGGGCGGCGATCTTCCAGATAACCCTTGTAGCCGTTGTTGACGAAGGAGTGCGGAACGCGGATCGAGGCGCCACGGTCAGCAACGCCGTAGGAGAACTTGTTCCACGGAGCCGTCTCATGCTTGCCGGTCAGGCGCAGATGGTTGTCCGGACCGTAGACGTTGATGTGCTCCTGCCAGTTCTTGGCAAAGGCCGCCATGAGGGCTTCGAAATATTCCTTGCCGCCCACTTCGCGCATGAAGGTGGTCGAGAAGTTGCAGTGCATGCCCGAGCCGTTCCAGTCGGTATCGCCGAGCGGCTTGCAGTGGAATTCGACATCGATGCCGTAGGTTTCGCAGAGGCGGAGCAGCAGGTAGCGCGCGATCCAGATCTGGTCGGCGGCCTTCTTGGAGCCCTTGCCGAATACCTGGAATTCCCACTGGCCCTTGGCCACTTCAGCATTGATGCCTTCGTGGTTGATGCCGGCTTCGAGGCAGAGGTCGAGATGCTCTTCAACGATTTCGCGGGCGATCGAGCCGACGTTCTTGTAACCGACGCCGGTGTAGTACGGGCCCTGCGGAGCCGGGTAGCCCTGCTCGGGGAAGCCGAGCGGACGGCCGTTTTCGTAGAAGAAGTATTCCTGTTCGAAACCGAACCAGGCGCCTTCGTCGTCGAGGATCGTGGCGCGGCTGTTGGACGGATGCGGGGTGACGCCGTCAGGCATCATGACTTCGCACATGACGAGAGCGCCGTTCGTGCGAGCCGGGTCGGGATAAATGGCGACCGGCTTCAGCACGCAATCCGACGAGTGGCCTTCGGCCTGCATCGTGGAGGAGCCGTCGAAGCCCCAGAGCGGCAGCTGTTCCAGGGTCGGGAAGCTGTCGAATTCCTTGATCTGCGTCTTGCCACGCAGGTTCGCTACCGGCTTGTAGCCATCGAGCCAGATATACTCGAGCTTAAACTTGGTCATGGTGCTCTCTCTTCAGTCTCGCGCCATTCATGCGCAACAGAGGGGTGATTCTCCGGTTCGCCCGGGAGTCGGAGAAGAAAAAGCAGGAAGCGTGCCAGTTTGCAGACGGACGGTGAAATGCGGCCATTTTGTCGCAGGTGATCCGCCAAATCGCTGGCATTGCAGGTCTTTCTTTAACAGATTTAGCGCATACTCATGGAACCAGAGGCGCGTGTCCGGTGTTGTCAGCCCACCAAAGATCACGAAAGCGCTGTGATGATTTTAAATTCATCACTTTTTCTGCGCGCATATTGCCCATAAAATAGGCATTTTGCACTTTTCATGTGCATTTCAGTTTCAGACGTGGTAAGCATGAACCATCGAGACAACACTCGGTGAAACGAGAGGTAGTAGCATGACAACGAACATGGTTCGGGAATCGGCGAAGATCTACGAATTCCCGGTGCGTGACCTGGCCCGGCTGAACGCCATGCGTGAGCGCCAGACGCCGAAACCCGTGATCTATGAGAGCGGTTCGGCAAGCTGGTATCACGAGGAAGCGATCCGCGAAGCCGAACGGGCGCCGAAGCAGTAAACGCCATCCAGGCAATGAAAAAGCCGCCCGCATTGCGGACGGCGACAAGCATGCGACGAGCGGGCCTTTGCCCGCTCTTTTCGTTTTCAGCACCGACTGATGACTGAAACAAGGGTCAGGTGGTCTACCATCATCTCCGCCAGGACCGCCGGCCGGGAATTCAAGCGTCCCATGTCATTTATGGAAGCAGGCTTTCGAGACGAAGCCTGGCGATTTTTTCCACCTGCTGGCAGGCGGTGTCGAATTCCTGGTCTTGGGCGTTGGCGATGCGCGTTTCGAAGGCGGCGAGAATGTCGTCCTTCGTCAGCCCCTTGACCGCGATGATGAAGGGAAAGCCGAACTTCTCGACATAGGCCGTATTCAGCTCGGTAAAGCGGGCATGCTCGTCAGCCGACAGCCGATCGAGCCCGGCACCGGCCTGCTCACGCTTGCTGTCTTCGGTCAGTTCGCCCGCAATCGCGAGCTTGCCCGCGAGATCGGGATGCGCGCGCAAGACGCCCAGCCGCTCATCCTGACTTGCCGTGCGAAACATCGCAGCCATCGCATCATGCACGTCGAGCGCCGTCAGCGGCTCCTCGATCATGCCGGCATCGAAGGCCCGTTCCGCAATGAAGGGCGAATGTTCGAACACCCCGCCGAAACGCTGAACGAAGTCCGCTCTGTCCATGCCGTCAATCCAGTATCATGTAAGGCCACAGCTGCGAGAGCCGCGGCAAGGAGGGGCCGCCCGCGCATCTCGCGAAGCAGTCGACGACAAGAATTAGCTGAGCCCCCTGGTCTTGTCGAGTTTCCGAAGGCGACAGGCACTTTCAACGCAATCGCCATGGTCCTTCGCTTGTTGCAGCCACCGATCGGCCTATCTACAGGTCGCTTCTCCCATGACTTTTGAAAGGATACCCCATGCCGATTGCCAAAGGCTATGCCGCAACGGATGCCTCCAAGCCATTGGTTCCCTTCACCTTCGAGCGTCGCGAACCAAACGCGGACGACGTGGTGATCGAGATCAAGTTCTCCGGCATCTGCCATTCCGACATCCATCAGGCCCGCAACGAATGGGGCAACTCGACCTATCCCATGGTCCCCGGCCACGAGATCGCTGGCATCGTCACATCGGTCGGCAATAAGGTCTCGAAATACAAGGTCGGCGACCGCGTCGGCGTCGGCTGCTTCGTCAATTCCTGCCTGCACTGCGAACGCGATCTCTACCGCGAGCAATACATGCCCGGCCTCGTCGGCACCTATAACTCCATCGACGCCGACGGCGTGACCCCGACGCAGGGCGGCTATGCCGAGTCCATCGTCGTCCAGGAAGACTATGTGCTCAGCATCCCCGACAACCTTCCACTCGACAAGGCAGCACCCCTGCTCTGCGCCGGCATCACGCTCTACTCGCCGCTCAGCCACTGGAAGGCTGGCCCCGGCAAGAGGGTCGCCGTCATCGGCATGGGCGGCCTCGGCCATATGGGCGTGAAGATCGGGGCGGCCATGGGGGCTGACATCACCGTGCTCAGCCAGAGCCTGTCGAAGAAGGAAGACGGCCTCGCCTTCGGCGCCAAGGCATACTACGCCACATCCGACGCCGAGACCTTCAAGACGCTCGCTGGCTCCTTCGACCTGATCCTCTGCACCGTCAGCGCCGAGATCGACTGGAACGCCTACCTGAACCTGCTGAAGGTCGACGGCACCATGGTCCTGCTCGGCGTGCCGGAAAACCCGGTCCCCGTGCATGCCTTCGCCCTGATCGCTGGTCGCCGCTCGCTCGCCGGCTCGATGATCGGCTCGATCCAGGAAACCCAGGAAATGCTGGATTTCTGCGGCAAGCACGACATCACGCCTGAGATCGAGATCATCGATATCGCCCAGGTGAACGAAGCCTATGAGCGTGTCATCAAGAGCGATGTCCGCTACCGCTTCGTCATCGATATGGCGACCCTCGACAAGGGCTGAGCTGCGAAGACGGAATGAAAGGGGCCCGGCAGCGTTGCCGGGCCCTTTGTCGTTTCAGTCCTGCAACTGATACCCATTTCGCTCCGGAAACGGCCAGTCCGCGAGCAAGGCCATGTCCGGTCGATAAATCTCCACCTTCAGCGGATAGCACTTGGCCACATCGCTCGAATGGCTGGTGCTGCAATCGCCACCCGGGCAGGCAGAAAGCGCGCCAAGCAGATCGATCTCCGCAAACATCTCCAGGAAATCACCGGGACGAACCGGGCTCGCCTTCATGAAATACTGCTGCGTATCGCGGGTGAAACCGGTGCACATGAAGACGTTCAACACATCATGCACATGCGGCTCGACAGCCTTGATGTCGGATCCGGTATGATGGGCCAGCGCCCGGCAGAGGTTGGAATGACAGCAGTGATGATAGTCGCCGCCTGAGAGCAGCCGGTTGGTATAGGGATCACACCGCGTGCCGATCACGTCATGCACGCCGCCGCCGAATTCGTCGAAACCGTACCAGCCGAGCGTATCATGGCTGATGGTCGCCATGGGGCGAAGCGACGGCAGATTGCTCCAGAGACGGTTGCCGGTGGTGACATGGGTCGCATGCAGCGCCCGCGTCTTGCCGGAAAAGAAGCGTTCGGACAGGTCGTTGGCGTTCCAGAGGTTCAGGTCGCCGACCTGCGGCCCCTCGACACTGACGATGCGGAAGAAATGCCCCTTCGGCACCTCAAACGTATTGCCCTCACGCGGCGGCACGATCACCTCGCCAACCTTCCCCATCGTCGCTCGCGCCCGCTCTAAAATGCTCATGTCAGGGGCAACAAGCGACTCGACCGGATAGCAGACGACAGGCTTCACAGCGCGGCGGGCAGCCGCATCGGCAGGAACGGGGATATGGGCGTTGAAGGGTGACATGGGCGGCTCCGGTGATCGGCATCAGGGTCAGAGAGCCGCAAGGTGCCCCACCTACCCCCTCCTGACAACTGCCTCTCTTCTTGCCCCATGGACAAGTCTGGCTTAGTCATAAAGCCATGAAATTGCCACCGCTCCCCACACTCCGTGCCTTCGAGGCCGCCGCCCGTCGCGAAAGCTTCCTGCAGGGCGCGACTGAAATTGGCATGACGGCAGCGGCCGTGAGCCAGCATGTGAAAGCACTGGAGGATTGGCTGGGGCTCGCCCTTTTCGAACGCCGCCCGCGTGGCGTGCGCCTCACTGCTGACGGCCGCGAACTCGGGGCCGCCTGTTCGGAAGGCCTAGGCCACATCGCCCGCGCCGCAGAACGGCTGACCGCCCGCAAGTCCATGGCCCGCGCCAGCCTCGCCTGCATGCCTTCGGTGGTCACCCACTGGCTCGGCCCACGCCTGCCCCGCTTCCGCGCGGCGCATCCCGATATCCAGGTCTCGATCGTCTATCCGTTGGGGGCATTCACGCCGGACGACGCTGGCGCAGATCTGCTGATCTGTCACGGCACCCGCCCGCCGGGTCGCGCCGAGTGCATTCTCCCAGCCGTGACCCGCCCGACCTGCGCGCCGAGCTATCTGGATCGACATGGACCGATCAACAGCCCGGCCGACCTCCTCGCCCATGACCTGTTGCATGACGCGACCGAGACTGCCTGGCAATCCTGGTTGGCCGCACGTGGCGTTGAAGGTCGTACACCCTCCGGACCACTCTATGCCGATTTCAACCTACTGGTCAGCTCGGTGCTCTCAGGCCTCGGCATCGGCCTTTGCCCGACCGCCCTCATCACCGACCATCTGGCAGCGGGCAGGCTGACTGTGCTGTTCGATGAAGCCGCCGACGAGGACAAGGCCTATTGGCTGTTGTCAGGCGCGGATCTGTCAGAGCCAGCCGCAATCTTACGGGATTGGTTGCTGGCAGAGGCTGACGGCTAGCCTGCGACCCTTACTCGGCCGGGACCAAATTGATTTCAAGCTTGAGGCCGGCGGCAGCTGCATACCGCCGCAACGTCGCCAAAGATGGCGACACACCGCCTCCTTCCAGACGTGCGATTGCCGACTGCGTTGTGCCCATACGTTTGGCGAGTTCGGCCTGAGAGATATTGCCCTCTGTACGAGCACGAACCAAGGCCTCGACGATCTGGAATTCGGCATCGGCCTTCTCATATTCAGCCCGAAATTCTTCGTTCTGCATGAGCGTCTTTTTCAGATCAGCAAGCTTCGTCATCTCTGTATCTCCTGCAATCTCGCTCTCGCAAGTTCGAGCGCGCGCTGCGGTGTCTTCTGCGTCTTCTTCTGAAAGACGTGCAAGACAACCACTCTTCTGCCTGTCATGGTCACATAAATACCGCGAGCAATCCCTTCAGCGGACTTCGCCCTCAACTCCCAGAGCTTTCCTTCGAGATGCTTGACGTGGGGTTCGCGCAATTGCTCGAGACCTAAGCGCTCAACTGCTTCCAGCAGTCGGACGACACGGGCCTGAAGTCCCGGCGGCAAGGCCAGAATTTCGGCGTTTGCTTCACTGTGGGTTTCCACGTGCCATAACATGCACGCTATATAGCATGCGCGCTATAGTCCTTCAAGAAGGTCTCACCACGCCGGCTTGTGATGCTTGTGCCAGTGCTCTGCAATCTCGATGCGCTTGGGAACCCAGACCTTCTCATGGCTGGTCACGTAATCAATGAACCGCGCCAAGGCCGCCGCCCGTCCCGGACGTCCAACCAAGCGGCAATGAAGGCCCACGGACATCATCTTCGGGCTGCCGTTCTTCCCCTCTTCGTAGAGCACGTCGAAAGCGTCCTTGAGATAGGTGAAGAACTGGTCGCCGGTGTTGAAGCCCTGCGGCGTCGCAAAACGCATGTCGTTGGTCTCGAGCGTATAGGGGATAATCAGGAAGGGCTTGCCCTCGAGATCCGGCACCCAGAACGGCAGGTCGTCGGAATAATTGTCGGAGGAATACATAAATCCGCCCTCCTCCATCACGAGGCGCAGCGTGTTGTCAGACGGCTTGCCCTGATACATGCCGAGCGGATGAGAGCCGGTGAGCTCCTTGTGCAGCCGCACCGCTTCGCGGATGTGCTCGCGCTCGACGTCTTCGGGAAAATCCTTGTATTCGAGCCAGCGATAGCCGTGGCTGGCGATCTCCCAGTCCGCTTCCTTCATCGCAGCAACCGCTTCCGGATTGCGCGCCATGGCAAGCGTCACGCCGTAGACCGTCACAGGCACCTTGCGCTCGGTGAACATCCGCCAGAGCCGCCAGAAACCGGCGCGCGAGCCGTATTCGTAGATCGATTCCATGTTCAGATTGCGCTGCCCCGGCCAGGGCTGGGCGCCGACGATTTCCGACAGCAGGTTTTCCGAGGCCGGGTCGCCATCAAGAATGCAGCTCTCGCCGCCCTCCTCGTAATTCACCACGAACTGCACCGCGATCCGCGCATCACCGGGCCACTTCGGATCGGGAATGTCGCGGCCATAGCCAATCAGGTCGCGGGGATAGGGGGCAGTCGTCATCGGTTCACCTCTCGTGTTTGATACGAGGCTATTGGCGACGATGGCGCCTGTCGAGATGGAAAAGCGGTTTCTGTTGCAGCGCAAACAGGTCAGGCAATTTTGCGGCTGGAAACCCGCCCCAGCGGATGCAGCGAATGCACGGTAAACGGCGCGCCACGCTCAGTCTCGACGAACAGCGCGAGATTGGTCACCACGACAGGCTCGGCGAGCACAGGATCGAAATGCGCCTTCAGCCCCTGCTCGATCCGCGGGAAATCCCGCGCCAGAAGCGGCCCGGTCAGCGTCATGTGAAAGCGAAACTCGTCCATCACGTAAGGATGGCCCCAGCGGCTGAGATTGCTGAACTGCGGTGCCGACAGCCTCTCGGGATTGCGCCGCTCGATCTCGACTTCGGAAAGCGGTGCCCGGAAGCCGTCAAAGGCCTGAACGATCGAGGCCGCCAGATAGTCGACCGACGGGCAAGGTCGCTCCAGAATGAGGCCGTAGACGTCACCGATGCGACCGACCGTCAGCCCCTGCAGCATGACCGGCTCCATGCGACCGGCAAAATGCATCAACTCGCGCAGCAAGGCCGGTTCGGTGGATCCCTCACTCAAGCGGAACGGCGCCTTGAAGGTGGCATGAAAGCCGAAGCGACGGGGCAGTGCCGTGTGAAAGGCAATCTCGTGCACGCCGAGACCTTTCAGCCCCGGATGCTCTTCCGCCTCGCCGGAAAACACGTTGCGACCGAGCCAGCGCGCCGCTGCATCGGCAAGCGGATCACGGGCAGGCGGCGTAAAGCAGATGGCATAGCGCATGTCGAGCACCTCACACTGGCTCGCTTCGGAACTTTAGCAGTTTCCGTTACAACCCGGTGGATAGGTGATTTGCATGACAGTATCACGAAGCGGGCAAAAGGATTTTCAGCCTTTGCACAGCAGGAATCCGCGTGATTTCAGGGTATTTCGGTAAATTCCTCATCGACTGGCCGGCCAACAGCCACCGAAACGTGATGGGCAAGCGAGAAGGTGTGAGGCAACCGCAATGCCTGCCCGGCAATCGTATCGAGTGCAGCATCGGCCAGAAGGTGGGCAATACCGAAACTCACTTTGAAACCGCCGGTGAGTGCATGGACATGCGGATGATCCGGGTGCGGACCGACCATCGGATCCCGATCGACCGCCTTTGGGCGCAGCCCCGCCCAGCGCTCGACGACCTCTGCTCCCTCCAAGACCGGCGCCAGCTCCCTCGCCTCGGCGATCAGGGCATCCAGCTGCGCATCCGTTGAGAACGGGTCATCGAAACTGTTTTCGCTGGTGCTGCCGATCGCAACATGCCCGCCCTCATGCGGCACGACATAGAGACCATCGAGGTACACAAGCGGCAGATCGGCAGGCAGATCCGCCTTGAGCAAGGCCGCCTGCCCCTTGACGCCCCGGCCAAGCGGCTTCCGGACGGGCGGACCGATCAATTCAAGCAGCGGAAAGGAGCCAACGCCGGCCGCGACCAGCAGATCACCGAAACCGACGGACGCCCCATCGGCCGTCACCACCTGCCGCGCGTTGGCGTCGATCGACTGCACTGCAGCCCCTTCGAGGATCCGCACACGGCCCGTGCGCTCCAGCCGCGCCCGGATCGACGCGGTGAGCGCGCGCGGCGAGACCCGCCCCGCGAACCGGTCAAAGACGAGACCCGCCTCTGTGAAGCCCTGCGATGGCCAGTCGGCGAACGGGCTTTCTTCGATCACGGACCACTCGAAACGCCTGCCCTGCTGGTTCCAGTTGGTTTCGGCCTCCTGCGAATGCCGTTCGGCGATCGGACGGAGGTGCGGCTTCGGCAGCGGGATCAGCCGCCCGCAGCGGCGATAGCCGGCTGAAAGGCCGGTGTCGGATTCAAGCTCGGCGATCTCCGCCTCCAGAAACAAGAGGCCGTCGAACTGCAACTGCTTCTTCTCGTTCCAGCGATCCGGCATATGCGCCATCAGCGCACCAAGCAGGCCACCGCTGGCTCCGCTTCCGGTTCTGTCACCGTCGATGAGGATCGTCTCGATACCCCGACGCTCGGCTTTCAGCGCCGCCCAGAGGCCCATGATGCCACCACCGACGATCACGAGATCGGCGCGCAATTGACCTGACATCGCAGCCGTTTTATCGGACATCACCATGACCCATTCAAATTATCCGCCAGGCACCGGCGACACCCAGGCACCGCTGACCTGGCACGACGGCGATATGCCCTTTTCCACCGCCTTTGGCGATCATTTTTATTGCCAGACGGACGGCCGGCTGGAATGCGGCCATGTCTTCCTCGCCGGCAATGGGCTGCCGGAGCGCTGGCAGACGACAGAGACCTTCAACATCGGCGAACTCGGCTTCGGCACCGGGCTGAATGCCTGCGAGACCTGGCGCCAATGGAAGGAGCATCGTCGTCCCGGCGCGCATCTCCACTTCGTCTCCTTCGAGCTATTCCCCATGCAGGCGGAAGAGATCGACCGCGCCCTCTCCCGCTGGCCGGAGATCGATGCAGAGCGGCAGGGACTGGTGTCGCTCTGGCCCTCGGATCCGTCCGGCGTGGTCACAGTCGACCTCGACGCACAGACCCGACTGTCCGTCGTCTGCGGTGATGCCTTTGAGAACCTGACGGCAAGCACACTGACCTTTGATGCCTGGTTCCTCGATGGCTTTGCGCCCTCGCGCAACAGCGCCATGTGGTCGGCGGAATTGATGCAGCGCGTCCATGACACGACGAGAGAGGGCGGCAGCTTCGCGACTTACGCCGCTGCCGGCTTCGTACGGCGCAATCTGACCGCCACCGGATTCAACGTCGAACGGCGCCCGGGCTTTGCGGGAAAGCGTGAAATGCTCTGTGGTGTCAGGCGTCCGGCCTGATCAGCCTTCGGCGCTGGCCGCGGCGCTCATCGGCCGGCCGCTCCACTCCTCGATCTTGCGCATCAACAGCTCCGGCGAAATCGGCTTGGAGAGATAGTCATCCATCCCCGCCGCGAGGCAGGCCTCACGGTCGCTTTCCAGCGCATGGGCCGTGACGCCGATGATCGGGATGCGATAGCCGCCGCGACGAGCCTCTTCGCTGCGGATCTGACCCGTCGCCTGGTGGCCGTTCATGACCGGCATCGAGACATCCATCAGGATCAGGTCTGGCGGCTCGCTCCGCCAGGCCTCAACCGCCTCCTCGCCATTGCCAACGATGCGATAGGCGATGCCGCTCCCGGTCAGGATCTGCCGAAAGACGATCTGATTGACAGGATTGTCCTCGGCGATCAGGACCCTGAGGGCGCTGTCATCATGAAAGACTGGGGCAGCAGGAACGGGTTCAACCGGCAAGGCCGGCCGCACGGCAGCAAGAGAAGCCGAAGGCGACATGGGACGCAGGCGGGCGGAGTTCACCCCGTGCACCCGCGCTGTGCGCACCACGTCGATGATCGCGCCGCGCAATACATTCGCCCGCGCTGGCTTCATCAGATGCGCCTGGATCTTCAGGCTCTCGAACAGCCGGTCGTCACCGACCATGTCCATCGAGGTCAGGAATACCAGCGCGATATCGTCAAAGCGTCTGTCGCTGCGGATCGCCTTCGCCACATCGATGCCGTTGATGTCGGGCATCTGGTAGTCGATGACGACGACGTCGATCGACAATCCTTCGGCATGGGCGGCTTTCAGAATTTCAAGCCCGGTCGGCCCGTCGGGAACCGCGAGCCCGTCGAAGCCCCACATGCTCAACTGTTCGGTGATGATCCGACGATTGACGGCATTGTCGTCGATGACGAGCACCCGCGCGTCCTTGACCGTCGCCGGCAGCTCCTTTTGCCCCCGACGTTCCGCGACGATCGCAAGCGGCAGCTCGACCGTAAACGCCGAACCCCGGCCAACTTCTGATTCCACATCCAGCTTGCCGCCGAACAGACGGACAAGACCGGCCGTGATCGCGAGACCGAGGCCGGTTCCTTCGTGGCGGCGGGTCGAAGAGGTGTCGACCTGGGAGAATTTCTCGAAGATCTTCGCCTGCATCTCCGCCGGAATGCCGATGCCGGTGTCTTCGATGCACAGTTTCAGGATCGCCTGACCATCCATGACAGTCTCGGCGGAGACCTCGACATGCACATGGCCCTTCTCGGTGAACTTGATGGCATTGCCGAGCAGGTTTGTGACGATCTGCCGGAAACGGCCAGGATCACCCATGAAGGTATGCATCACCTTCTGGTCGCCCGAGACGAGGAGTTCGATATCCTTCTCGGCGGCAGCGGCAGACAGAAGCGTTGCCACATCCTCGATCGCTTCGACCGGATCGAAGGGCGACTTTCGGAGCTTCAATTGGCCGGCATCGATCTTCGAGAAGTCGAGAATGTCATTGATGATGGTGAGCAGCGCATTGCCCGATTTCACCATGATGTCGACGAAGGTCTTCTGCCGGCTGTCGAGCTCGGATTTGGACAGGAGTTCCGCCATGCCGAGCACGCCATTCATCGGGGTGCGGATTTCATGGCTCATATTGGCGAGGAAGTCGGACTTCGCCTTGTCGGCAGCTTCGCTGCGCGCGAGCAGCACTTCAAGCTCGGCTTCACGCGCCTTGAGCTCGGTGATGTCGGTGAGCACGACCACGCAGCTGCGATCGCGTCCGAAGGTCGCCTCCAGCTTGACCCAGGTCTTGCCCGCAACGAGGAAATTGGTCGAAACCGAGCTTGCGTTTTGCAGCGCCGATTGCCAATGCTGCAGGACCGCCTGCGCGTCCGTACCGAAATCGCCGCGCGCCGCACAATATTCGAATACCGGCCGCCAGCTTTCCCCCTCGACCACCAGTCCCTCGGGAAGGTCGAGGATGCGGCTGAACGAGGGATTGACCTCCGCGATTCGTCCCTCTTCGATCATCAGCAAGCCCTGGGACATCATCCGCATGGATTCCTGAACGAAACGGCCAAGCCGCTCCAGCTGCTGCTGCGCCGCCGTGATTTCCCGCTCGCGCTGGCGCATCTCCGTCAGGTCTGAATAGGTGAGCAGGATCTTGCGGTCATGCAGGCGGGTGATGGTCGCCAGCACGAACTTGCCGTCGTCATAGGCAAGCTCGTTGACATGCGAGCCTTCGAGCGCTTCGAACTGTGCGATGCGCCGCCGGAAGCCTTCCTCGAACTCGATGCCGGGCCAGGCATAACCGAGCTTGTGGTTCTGCTCGCAATAGGAACGGAAGCTCTGGCCGCTCAGGGGCACATCATCAGGCCAGTGCCAGATTTCCCGGCACTTCTCGTTGGCGAATTCCACCATGAAGTCGGAATTGATGATGACCACGCCAACTGGCATGACCTGCAGCATCGAGACAATATCGTCGTAGAGCGATTCCGCACGCGCCTGGGCTTCGACAAGCGCCAGCTGGCCCTTCTTAAGGTTCGAGATATCGTTCACCGAGCCGACGATGTAGTGCTTCTGCTCGGCGGTGGTGATCCGGCTCAACCGCGTGATGACGGAGATTTCCCGGCCGTCACGAACGACGATATCGCGGCTCTTTTCAAGCATTTCACCCGTGGCGAAGATGTGGAGGTTCTCCGCCTTCATCATCTGCCCGTTCTCTGGCCACAGATCCTCTTCGGTCAGACCATAGATATCTTCCCGCCGCTGGCCGTGCAACTCCTCATAAGCGGTATTCACATAGATCATCCGCCGGTTGATATCACGAATGAAGACCGGAACTGGCATCTGCTCGAGCGCCGCGCGGTAAAGGAGCGTCTCCTCCTCCCGCTGGACCATATCGGAGACGTCGGAATAGGTCAGCAGGATGCGACCGCCCTCCATCTGGCGACTGCCGCCGGCGAGCGCGCGACCAGAGGGCGTCTTGACGTCGATCAGCGGCCCCACAAGAAGACCTGTAACCTGCTCGATGCGATAGGCGACGCGCTCCTGGAATTCCTCAGGCTGAAGCGCTGGTCCGGTGCGCCCCATCGTGCGCGTCAGGAACTCACGGTAGCTCATCCCTTCCAGCGGCACCGGCGGATTGAGTTCAGCCATTTCGACTGCCGCCGGATTGGCAAAGGATATCCTCAAATCCGGATCGAGCACGATGATGCCGACGGGAAGAGAAGCCATAAGACTTTGCAGCTGCAATTGCAGCGCGTCCGATTCCTGCCGGGCGGCCTTCAGCCTCTCCTGCTCGAGCCTGAGCGGCGAAAGGTCGGTAATGGACCCGACGATGTAGCGAGCCCCATCCGGTCCCGTCACGGCGCCGGTGCGGGCAAGCGCTGGCACGGATGTGCCGTCGGCGCGGATGAACGTATCCTGGACCTCTTCGGTGACGCCCCGTTCCAGGACCCGGCGGTTGCCTTCGAAATAGGCCTGCCCGAGTTCGGGGAAAATCTCCTGCTCGGTGCGGCCCAGCAGCTCTTCGATTGGCCGCCCGACCATCTCGGCATAGGCGCGATTGGCAAACAGCAGCCGATGGTCCGCCCCGCGGAAATAGGTGGCAATCGGATATTGTTCGAGAACGGCCTGATAGACCTGGGCGGACGGTGATGCCGAGAGACCTGTAATCTTAGGTGCAACCTCAGCCGCGCGCTCTTCCATGAAACCGAAGAGATACATCCGGTCGTCATCGTCGAAGAAACGCTCGATATGCAGGATGTTCAAGGGCCCGCCGGACACGGGGCGCAGATGCAACTGCTCCTCTTCGCCGAAAACAAGGACGCGGCGCTCGCGGTCGTCGCGAAGCCCATCCGGATCGAGCCCGAGGATCTCCCGGTCGCTGCGTCCGATGAAGCTTTCAGGAGCCAGATTGTGCAGCCGGGCGAAGGGCTTGTTAACCGCGACATAACGCAGCTCGCTGTCCTTGACATACGAAGGCAGGTCAAGCGCGGCAATCTTGTCGCGGACTAGCTCGAGCAAGTCGCTTCCCCGGATCAAATCTTTGTTCACACTTCGATCAATGACTGGTTTTGGTAAACAGGGGGTAAGCAAAGCGCCATCAGACGCTTTAAAAGCAAATGTTGATGAATGTCTGCCGCATGAAAACTTCTTGGTTCTTCCACTGTTCCAGATGAGCCGGTTTTTCGTCGCAAACGGCAATGCCTTTTGGTCCGTGAACCTGCGAGACTTGATGTCGAGATTGACACAATGGATCGACCATGAGCGACATTAGCAACACCGCCTTGTCCGAGACTGAACCCCAATCCGGTGGCGGCGAGCGCCGCAGGCGCACCGGCGGCCGAGGCGGTGATCGCAGCCGCACGGGCGTCGCGGGCAAGTATCGCAACCTCGTCAATCGCCTGACCAAGACCGAGCTTCTCGACCCGTCGGCCCTCGACGACATGCATGAGGCGTCGCTGACCATTCTCGAAGAAATCGGCATGGACATCATGCTGCCCGAGGCCCGCGCCATCATGAAGGCGCATGGCGCAGACGTGACGGAGGGATCCGACCGCGTCCGCTTCGACCGCGGTCTGATAATGGACATGATCGCGTCCGCCCCGCGCGAATTCCAGATGTTCGCCCGCAATCCAGAACGCAACGTCAAGATGGGCGGCAACAACCTGGTCTTCGCCCAGATCGCCTCCGCCCCCTTCGTCGCCGACCGCGAAGGTGGCCGCCGCGCCGGCAATCAGGAAGACTTCCGCAAGCTGGTCAAGCTCGCCCAGTGCTACGACGTGATCCACACGACCGGCGGCTATCCGGTCGAGCCGATCGACATCCACGCTTCGGTGCGCCACCTCGACTGCCTCTCCGACATGGTGAAGCTGACCGACAAGGTCTTCCACTGCTACTCGCTTGGCAAGCAGCGCAATCTCGACGCGATCGAGATCGCCCGCATCGGCCGTGGCATTTCGATGGAGCAGATGGAGAACGAGCCCTCGCTCTTCACCATCATCAACTCGTCCTCGCCGCTCCGCCTCGACGGCCCGATGCTTCAGGGCATCATCGAAATGTCGTCGCGCGGCCAGGTCGTCGTCATGACACCCTTCACGCTGGCAGGCGCCATGGCCCCCGTCACCATCGCCGGCGCCGTCGTGCAGCAGAATGCCGAAGCGCTCTGCGGCATCGCCTTCACCCAGATGGTCAAGCGCGGCGCGCCCGTCGTCTATGGTGGCTTCACCTCGAATGTCGACATGAAGACGGGCGCACCCGCCTTCGGCACGCCCGAATATATGAAAGCCGTCATCGTCGGTGGCCAGCTCGCCCGCCGTTACGGCATTCCCTATCGCACCTCGAACACCAATGCCGCCAATACGCTCGACGCCCAGGCGGCCTATGAAAGCGTCTTCTCGCTCTGGGCGCTGACGCAGGGCGGCGGCAATTTCATCATGCATTCCGCGGGCTGGAGCGAAGGCGGCCTGACAGCCTCCTTCGAGAAGTTCATCCTCGATGTCGACATGCTGCAAATGGTGGCCGAATTCCTGACGCCCCTCGATGTCAGCCAGGACGCGCTCGCTCTCGACGCCGTCCGTGAAGTCGGCCCTGGCGGCCACTTCTTCGGCACGGCCCATACGCTCGCCCGCTACGAGACGGCCTTCTATTCGCCGATCCTCTCGGACTGGCGCAATTTCGAAACCTGGACCGACGCCGGCCGGCCGACAACTTATGACCACGCCAACCGCGTCTTCAAGGAAAAGCTAGCCACCTACGAGCGCCCGCCTATCGACCCTGGTGTCGAGGAAGAGCTCGACGCCTTCGTGGCGAAACGCAAGGCCGAAGGCGGGGTTGCGACCGACTTCTGATCCGTCACGACAGCTGCTTCAAATATGCCTGATAGGTCTGATGCGGCTCAGGCTCGAAGCGATCCTGCATCACCTTCCAGTCCTCTACCCGGTCGAGGCGGAAGTCGCGGAACCCCTGGCGCATCTCGCACCAGGCGGTCATCACCCAGATCGCGCCGAAGGCGGCCAAGCCCAGCGGCCAGACGACGCGCTGGCTGCGCTCGCCGGGCAGCGAGTGATAGGCGATCCAGACCTTGCGTTTGGCCGACAGTGCCGAGCGTACATCGCCCAGACAATCCGGCACCACCGGTTGGGCCGATGACCGGAAGGCGTGGATCGGGGCGGAGATCAGCCGTTCGGCATGATCCTTCGGCAGCATCGCCAGCATCTTGTCCTTCGCCTCCCGCGCCGCCTGGCCGAGCCGGGGATCGCCGAGCATCTCGACGGCGCGAAGACCAAACGCCAGCGCCTCCAGCTGCTCGAAGGTGAAGGTGAGCGGCGGGGCATCGAAGGCCTCGCGCAGCATGTAGCCCACGCCGCGCTCGCCTTCGATCGGGGCGCCCGAGGCAATCAGATGATCCATGTCGCGGTAGATGGTGCGCGGCGCAACCTCCATCTTCTCCGCAATCTCGGCGGCCGTCATGGCGCGACCGGTGGAGCGCATCAGCTGGATGATCCGGAACAGGCGGTCGGCGGGGCGCATGCGGGCCTCCTTCGAAGGTAATGGCCAGAAGGTTGTCAGTTGGGTCATGCTAGGTCAAGCCGTGATCAAACACAGGAGAGCCAGATGACCACGAATACCATCCTCGAAATCGCCGTCTGCACCGTCGCCGACAGGCCGGCGGCAGATGAGGCACGACGTGCCGCCATGGCGGCGGTCAACACCTATCCCGGCTTCGTCAGCTGGCGGGCGCTCAACTCCCTCGACCAACGCGACATGATCGTCGATCTCGTCGAATGGGCCGACAAGGAAAGCGCCGATGCGGCAGCCGCGAAAGTTCAGGCCGACCCAGCCTTCGCCCCTTACATGGCCGCGATCACGGGTGTTACCCTGATGCAGCATTTCGAAACCAAGGGAACGATCTGAGCGATCATGGCCGAGCCGCTGAAACACCTGATCGGCCCACACACCGCCCGCGATACGGCTGATGCCGTGGCGCGGGCTTGGGGCCCCTTCGATCACGCCGCCTTCCTTGCCGACATCCTGCCTGTCATTGAAGGCCTGGAGCTGATGCAGCGCGGGCAATGTATCGCGGATGCGCTGCACCGACATCTGCCTGCCGATTTCGTGCAAGCAGCCACAATCCTGCACGGCTGTCTGCCGGCACCGGATCGCGCGGGCCTCAGCGGCTGGGCCCTCCTCTCCTTCAACCAGTATGTTGCCGCCCATGGCCGCGGCCATCTCGAAACGGCCCTCGGCCTCCTGAAGGCGCTGACGCCGCATTTCACTGCAGAATTCGGTATCCGCCCCTTCATCGCAGAGGAACAGGATGCAGCACTTGCGATCATTGCCGGCTGGGTGACAGACCCAAACCAGCATGTGAGACGCCTTGCGAGCGAAGGCACCCGCCCCCGCCTGCCCTGGGCCATGCGCCTGCCCGCTCTGGTAAAGGACCCGACACCGATACTGCCGATCCTCGAATCCCTGATCGACGACCCCGAGGATTATGTCCGCCGCTCCGTCGCCAACAGCCTGAACGACATCGCGAAGGATCACCCGGATCTCGTCGCCGATTTCGTTGAGCGCCACGCGCAAGGCGCCTCGAAGGACAGGCTCTGGCTGCTCAAACACGCCTCGCGCACGCTGATCAAGAAGGGCCATGGCAAGGCACTCGCCAATTTCGGCTTTGCGCCGCTCGACGACGTGACTGCGAGCCTCACGCTCGAGAGCAGGGAGATCGACTTCCCCGGCGAACTGGCCTTCGAGGTCCTTCTCTCCAACAAGGGCAAGGACATGCGCACGGTGCTGGTCGACTACGCCATCCTTCACCAGAAGAAGGACGGATCGCTCTCGCCGAAGGTCTTCAAGGGCAAAAGCCTTCCGCTGAAGCCGGGTGAGAGCGTGAGGATTGCAAAGCGCCATGCCTTTCGACCGATCACGACGCGCGTCTATCATCCAGGCCGCCACAGGCTTGAGGTCATGGTGAACGGGGTCGTGCAGGCAGGCGCGGATTTCAATCTCGGCGCATCTGAAGGCAGCGACGACTAAGGCCAGTGAGCATCACCGACATGAGCGGCTGAAACGCACGAGGCCCGCGGGAAGCGGGCCTCGAACAGATTATATAATGTATTCAGGCTCAATCGTCGTTTTCGATCTTCAGCAATTCGCCCGAGACGGGATGAAAGGTCGCCTCGACACGGCGCCCGTCGCGCATACCCTTCACCTCGTAGCAGCCGTCATCGACCACGATCTCCTGGGCCGTGACATTCTCGGTCAAAGCCCGCTTTTCCATGTCACCAAGCGACATGCGCGCCTCGACCGAGACATCCCGGCATGCCGGATCGTCATCGGCCTGAACAGATCCGATCGAGGCGGCGAGGATGAGGGCTGAGGCTGCAATTTTGGTCTTCATGGCTGTCTCCGTATATCATTGATCATTCGACGCAGCCCCGCCGGGCAGATTGCTCTGTCGCCGAAGCCGACCTGGATCGGGCACCGTCATGGGCGAAACCCCGCACTTGGCGCTTTTGTTCAGCTCACAATCCCGGCATCCGGACGAACAAGCCGCCTCGCCAAATGCCTGTTGTGCAGCAGGCGCCGGGGGCTGATTTGTGCATTGCACTTGACTTCCGGCGCAAACTGGCCCATTTGCAAGCCAGCTTTTACCTTCCGGCCGCCGCGTGAGCGTGCCCAGCGACATCTGAGACGCGACGAAGGATAAGGCGCATGACATCCGGGCGGACATTCCGCCGATGCGCTTGGAAAGCTTTTTTCCAACTTACAAGTTCCCAAATCACGCGGGGTTCTTGACGCCAATGCCAACCGGCTCGCGAAGAACGCGTTCCGGGATTTGTGCATTTGGCGCCCCGAAAGGTATGACTTTGACAACTTTCGATGATCTTGGCCTCTCCAAGAATATCGTCGCGACGCTGACGACGCTCGGCTTCACGACCCCGACCCCGATCCAGGAGAAGGGCATCCCCGTCGTCCTCGGTGGACGTGACCTAATCGGCCTCGCACAGACCGGCACCGGCAAGACCGCTGCTTTCGGCCTGCCGATGATCGAGATGCTTCTCAAGGATGAGAAGCGCCCCGACAACCGCACCACCCGCGCTCTCATTCTCGCCCCGACCCGCGAACTGGTAAACCAGATCGGCGACAACCTGCGCAGCTACCTGCGCCGCCTGCCGCTGAAGATCAACCAGGTCGTCGGTGGGGCCTCCATCGGCAAACAGCAGCTGCAGCTCGAAAAGGGCACCGACATTCTCGTCGCGACCCCGGGCCGCCTGCTCGACCTGATCGCCCGCAACGCGATCTCGCTGCGCGCCGTGCGTTACCTCGTTCTCGACGAAGCCGACCAGATGCTGGACCTCGGCTTCATCCATGACCTGCGCAAGATCTCGAAGATGGTCCCGCCAAAGCGCCAGACCCTGCTCTTCTCGGCCACCATGCCGCCGTCGATCGCTGACCTCGCCGCAAGCTTCCTGACCGATCCGCTCAAGGTCGCCGTGTCCCCTCCGGGCAAGGCCGCCGACAAGGTCGAGCAGCACGTGCATTTCGTCGCCGGCCAGAACGCCAAGACGGAAATGCTCAAGAAGATCCTCAACGACAATCCGGATGGCCGCTCCATCGTCTTCCTGCGCACCAAGCACGGCGCGGAAAAGCTGATGAAGCACCTCGACGCCACCGGTTACTCGGTCGCCTCGATCCACGGCAACAAGAGCCAGGGCCAGCGCGAGCGGGCACTGAAGGGCTTCCGTGACGGCGAGATCAAGACGCTGATCGCCACCGACGTTGCCGCCCGCGGCATCGACATCCCGGCCGTCTCCCACGTCTTCAACTACGATCTGCCGGAAGTACCGGACGCTTACGTCCACCGTATCGGTCGTACGGCCCGCGCCGGTCGCGACGGCATCGCGATCGCATTCTGCGGTCCCGATGAAGGTCGCCTGCTGCGCGACGTCGAAAAGCTGATGGGCATCGACATCCCGGTCGCCTCTGGCGAACCACCGGCAAACCTCGCACGCCCGGCCCGCCCGCAGCGTCGCGGCGGCGGTGGTGGCGGCGCAGGTGCTGGCGGCAACAACCGCAATCACCAGGGCCAGGGCCGTGGCAAGTCCGAAGGCGGCGCCAAGGCTGACGGTCGTCCGGCCAAGTCCGGTCACCGCAAGGGTGGCAATGGCGGCGGTCAGAACCGCAGCGCCAATGGCGGTCAGGGTCGTCCCGGCAATGGCAGCGGCCAGGGCCGTCCGGCCCGCTCCG
Organism: Allorhizobium sp.; assembly: GCA_051861045.1. Taxonomy (GTDB): domain Bacteria; phylum Pseudomonadota; class Alphaproteobacteria; order Rhizobiales; family Rhizobiaceae; genus Allorhizobium. The sequence continues at coordinate 789,947 of JBHYDI010000001.1, read as the reverse complement.
GCACTGCCGGCGGACGTCGCCGCGAAGCCTGACGCTGAAGCCGGCTAGAGGTAAGACTTCTAGCCGGTTATTCGTAGTTGAATTTAACCGGAAAAATTGCCCCGCTTGACGCATTTCCGTCGCTGTACGCATAATTCGGCATACCGTTTGGCGCAATCAGCGCCTCGCATCGCCCCATCCTGTCACGCATCGCTTTTAACTTTTGCGAAGTGTCCTCACCGATTTTGAATGAAGACAACGCGCTGTATTCTTTGTTATCAATGGTAACAACAAGATCTGCTTTATATTCACCCGGCACCCAAGCGAAACCTTGATCGAAGGCGTCGACCAAGTACGCCTCTTCCTCACCACTCCAGTTTCCCAGCGACATGCACTCCGCGACATTGAAGCCAAATTTTGAATAAAACGTCGCCGCCACAGTGTTTATAACGCCAGGACTTTCAGCCAATACGAACTGGAATATGTTACCCTTATTCTCCGTGATCGATATGTTCGCATCCATGAAGGGCCTGTCTCCCCGCCAGGAGTTGTAGGGGAGGAAGTATCGGATAGCCCCGGTAGGGATGTGTAGTTTTATATAGTAATTTTGGATCAATCTAGATACAGAGTCTTCACCCTTAACAGTCCACCCGATCAGAAGCACTGGATTTCCAAGTATTTGATTAATCGCTATATTGGGATTTAGAAACAAAACCCTATCCAAACTGGAAACATCGCGATCCAGGCGAATCGACAAAAAATTTGGCCTTGGCCCATCTACCTTTGGCAATTCTTTGGTCGGATAACCATCTGCGAATGCATATGCACTATACTGTGATTGCTGCCTGGAATAAGGCACAGCAACCTGAAACGAGCCATCCGTAGACGACGCAACCCGGCCAACTCCCTCAATGTCAATGATCGCGTTGGGGATACTGTTGTTTGTCTTAGCATCACGAACCGATCCTAGTATTACTGCATCAACAAAAACCCATGAATTGAAAAAATAGGCGAGATTTCCCATAATCCCGAAGGACATGATTAACCAAAACACTTGGGAGGAGACCTGCTTGTTGTTCTTTCTTGCGGCGACAAGATAAATAGTACCGAGTGCTAATACGACAAGCGCCGCCAGAGATAGCGGCGTATTCACGAGCGGAATGATTCCTGTGTACTGGTCAGCCTGCAAAACACCCTCCCACGTTCATTGAGTCAGACCCTTAGCTTAACGCTAATACTGCAAAATCTCAACGTGGGGATGCATTATCGAAACTACGGGAACGCCACCCCAGACGCGCCGTTACATATCGGCTTGGACAATTGTCTTCCGGTTGATCAGATAGACGCCGACCATGACCACGCAGGTGCCGATCATCATCGGCACGGTGAGCTCCTCCCCGAACGCGATCGCTGCCTCAAGTGCTGCAAGGGGTGGCACCAGATAGATGAGGGACGCTGCCTTCGACACATCCCCGCGCCGGATCAGGTAGAGCAGGAGCGCAATCGCCCCCATGGAGATCCCGACCACTGACCAGGCAAGTGTCGCAAAGAAGCCGATGCTCCACTCGACGTGAAGGTCCTCCAGCAGGAGGGCAGCCGGAATCGTCACGATCAGGGCGCCGATATACTGAAGCGTCGCGACCGCGCGCAGATCGCCATCCTTCACCAGCCGCTTCTGGTAGAGCGTGCCCGTGGTGACGCAGGCCATGGCAAGCACATTGACCGCCACGGCATAGGCAGGGATTGTCGAGGCATCGATGACGAGCACCTTCGGCAGCACGGCAATCGCCACACCGACAAAGCCGACGACGAGCCCCACCCTTTGGCCGGTGTTGAGATTCTCGCCGATCAGATAGGCAGCAGCGATCCCGGTCATCAGCGGCTGTAGTCCTGCGATGATGCCGGACAGGGCCGCCGGCACCCCCTGCCCGATCGCCCACCAGACCATGCCGAGATAAAGCCCGTGCAGAAACACGCCGGACACGATCGCATGCAGCCACCCGGCCCGATCTTTTGGCCAGGAGACACCACCAATGCGACAGACGATGTAGAACAGCACGACTGCCGTCCCGTAGCGCACGACGAGGAAGGTCAGCGGATCGGCAAAGAAGGTCGCGTATTTGGCCGAGACCCATCCGGTCGACCACAACAACACGAAGAGCACGGGAGCGAGACGGGCAAGGGTCATAAGCGGATTCGTCTTTCGATGACCGGATCGCAAACCGCCGGCTGCCCGTCTCGATAAAGGCCACCCCGCCCGCGGTCAAAAGAGTTTTCCTGCAATTGCCGTTGAATTCCGCTCACATCAGGCCTCACGACAAAAAACATTGCGAAGCGCCTGCCTAAATCTTCAGCAGAAACTCAAGCCTCATATGCGCAGCAGCTGACAAATACGGAACCACCTCCCGACAGGACAGCAGAACCGGAGAAAGACAAAGGCTGAATTGCACAAACTTTACGCCAATGCCGCCCATACAGGCAAAAACAGATATTTCTAATTCTACGCGTACAGCCTGCGATGCAGCTTGCATTGCCCAAATGCTTGTATTCAAATGACCAAAAAAGGGGATGGCGCCATTGGCATTTGATGAAATGATAGGTGCGGACGAAGCTCCGCGCGGACCGTACCAGAACTATTTCGATTGGTATTCCAGCCAGGACCCGGCAAGGCTACTGGCCAAGTCGAGAGATGCGGAGAACATATTCCGCAAGACCGGCATCACCTTCGCCGTCTACGGCCATGCCGACAGCGCCGAGAAGCTGATCCCCTTCGACATCATTCCGCGTATCATTTCCGGCCGCGAATGGCGCAAGCTCGCCCAGGGCATCGAGCAGCGCGTGCTGGCGCTCAACGCCTTTCTCGACGACATCTACCACAAGCAGGAAATCATCAAGGCCGGCCGCATTCCCCGCGAGCTGATCGAAAAGAACGTCGCCTTCCTGCCCGAAATGATCGGCTTCCGCCCGCCGGGCGGCGTCTACACCCACATCGTCGGCACCGACATTGTCCGCACAGGCGAAGACCAGTTCTATGTGCTGGAAGACAATGCCCGCACGCCCTCCGGCGTCTCCTATATGCTGGAGAACCGGGAAACCATGATGCAGATGTTCCCGGAGCTCTTCCAGCTCAACAAGGTGCAGCGCGTCGAGGATTATCCCTATCTGCTGCGGCAGTCGCTCGCTTCGCTTGCCCCTCCCGGCTGCAAGGGCAAGCCGCGCGTCGCGGTCTTGACCCCCGGCATCTACAATTCCGCCTATTACGAGCACTCTTTCCTCGCCGACATGATGGGCGTCGAACTGGTCGAAGGCTCGGACCTGCGCGTCATCGACGGCAAGGTGAAGATGCGCACGACGCGCGGCTACGAGGCGATCGACGTGCTCTACCGCCGCGTCGACGACGACTTCCTCGATCCCCTCACCTTCCGCCCCGATTCGGCGCTGGGTATCCCGGGCATCATGGACGTCTACCGCGCCGGCAACATCACCATCGCCAATGCACCGGGCACCGGCATTTCCGACGACAAGGCGATCTACTCCTACATGCCGGAGATCGTCGAATTCTACACCGGCCGCAAGGCGCTGCTAGAGAACGTGCCCACCTGGCGCTGTTCGGAAGCCGACAGCCTGAAATACGTGCTCGAACACTTGGAAGAGCTCGTCGTCAAGGAAGTCCACGGCTCCGGCGGCTACGGCATGCTGGTCGGCCCGACCGCGTCCAAGAAGGAACGCGCTGACTTCGCCGACAAGCTCAAGGCACGCCCCTCGAACTATATCGCCCAGCCGACGCTGTCGCTCTCGACGGTGCCGATCCTCGTCAACAAGGGGATCGCGCCCCGCCACGTCGACCTACGTCCTTATGTCCTCGTCTCCGACAAGGTGCAGATCATTCCCGGCGGCTTGACCCGCGTGGCCCTGAAGCAGGGTTCGCTCGTGGTCAATTCCAGCCAGGGCGGCGGCACCAAGGACACCTGGGTACTGGAGGACTGACATGGTCATGCTCGGAAGAACTGCCAACGGCCTCTTTTGGATGTTCCGCTACATCGAGAGAGCCGAAAACATCGCCCGTCTCGTCGATGCGGGCCTGCGCATGTCGCTCACCCGCTCGGGCGCCTCGGACGAAGATTGGGACGCCGTCCTGAAAAGCGCCGACGTGCGCCCGCTCTTTGCCGAACGCAACGGCAAGGTGACGGCCTCGGATGCCATCGACTTCATGCTGCGCGACACGGCCAACCCGTCGAGCGTCATGTCCTGCATCGACGCCGGCCGCAACAATGCCCGCATGGTGCGCACGGCTCTGACGCGCGAGACCTGGGAAGCCACCAACGAATGCTGGATCGAACTCAAGCAGATGCTCGCCCGCAAGCTGAAGTCGGCGGACCTGCCTGAGGTCATCGACACGGTGAAGCGTCGGGCAGGCCTCATCCGCGGCGCCTTCCATGGCTCGATGCTCAGAAACGAAATCTACAACTTCGCCCGCATCGGCACCTTCATCGAGCGTGCCGACAACACCAGCCGCATCCTCGACGTGAAGTACTACGTGCTCCTGCCGGCGATCACCCATGTCGGCTCTTCGCTCGACAACATGCAGTGGGAATCGATCCTGCGCTCGGTTTCCGCCCATCGCTCCTATCGCTGGGTCTATGACGGGGAATACAAGGCGGCCAACATCGCCGACTTCCTGATCCTCAACGGCCAGATGCCCCGGTCGCTGGCCTATTGCTACGAGAAGATCACATCGAACCTCGGCTATCTCGCCAAGGATTATGCGCACCGGCTGCCGGCCCACGAGACCGCCGACAGTGTCGCCAAGACGCTGAAGTCGACCACCATCGGCACCATCATGGACCAGGGACTGCACGAATTCCTCGACGATTTCATCGCCAGCAACAACAAGTTGGGCAATGAGATCACCGAGGGTTACCGGTTCTACAGCTGAGCAGGATTGAGCGCATGCGTCTGCGGATAAGCCATACCACCGAATATCGCTATGACGACCCGGTCCAGTATTCGCTGCAACGGTTGCGGCTCTGCCCGCTCGACAGCCCCGGCCAGAAGATCGTGTCCTGGAACATAGCTGTCGACGGTGCCAATGTGGAAGCCGGCTTCAACGATCAGTTCGGCAACCACACCCATCTGGTCTCGACCGAGGGCGACAGCCACAGCGTCCACATCGTCGCCTCGGGCGAGGTCGAGACCGAGGATCGCTCCGGCGTCTTCGGTCCGCATCAGGGCTATGTGCCGCTCTGGCTTTATCTGCGTGACACGCCGCTCACCAAGCCGGGCAAGCTCATCCGCGAGCTCTCGCGCAGTCTCTCCGGCGACAACGAGCTGGCGAAGATGCATGACCTGATGGGCAAGCTGAACACCCAGATCGCCTATGAAACGGGAACGACGGGCACGGAAACCACGGCCGAACAGGCGCTCGAAGCCGGCCGCGGCGTCTGCCAGGACCATGCGCATGCCTTCATCGCCGCCGCCCGCCTGCTCGCCCTGCCCGCCCGCTACGTCTCGGGCTACCTGTTGATGGATGACCGCATAGAACAGGTCGCGACTCATGCCTGGGCCGAGGTTCACCTGCAAGGTCTGGGCTGGGTGGGTTTCGACGCCGCCAACAATCACTGCCCCGACGCTCGTTATGTTCGCATCGCAACCGGTCTGTGCTACCCCGATGCCGCCCCTGTTTCGGGCATGCGGATCGGGATCGCCGGAGAGGATCTGACCGTCAAGCTCGTGGTCGAGCCGTCCCAAAGCCAGAGCCAGTCGCAGAGCTGACCCGACAAACCATTGGAGCAGAACAAGAGGTGGCGCGGCACAAGCTCCGCACCACCTCGCCGTGATGTTGTGCGCCAAGGCGCGGCAGGGCCGCAGCGGAGGTCGGTATACGCATGCTGTTTGGAAAGTCGGTCTTCCAGTCGGTCGTCGACAGGCTAAACAAAGAGGCGGAAGAGCAGATCCCGGCGGAGGAACCGGCCTTTCGCATCAAAGGACTTCGCGCAAGCTTCGTCCCTGAACCGCCCGCATCCTCCTCTGAATCGTCGCCGACCGCTGTCGACCAGCGCCTAGACGCCTACCTGTTCATGATGCCTGAAGAGGTCGCACCGCCAGAGCCCGAGCCCGAGACCCCGCCCCCACCACCGGCCTGGCTGGAGCGTCTCGCCCCCGCCGAAGTCGCCGAGGATCTCGGCATCGAGACATCCGACGATCGCGATCGGCTGCAGGAGCGCCGGCGCCACTTTGCCCGGGAGAATCATCCGGATCGCGTCGCGGCGGACTATCGCGATGCCGCAACCATGCGGATGAAAATCGCCAATGGGCTGATCGACGAAGCAATCAGCCGCTATGATTTGGGCATTGGGCGATAGGGATCAGTCGTAGAGCCGCTTGAGCAACTGGTTGACCGTGTCGCGTTCCGCCACACCGCCCAGCTGCTCCAGAACCCATTTCTCGTGATCGATCCAGATCGGCATCAGCTCTTCCAGATAGGCCTCGCCGGCGGGTGTCATGTAGAGCGACTGGACGCGGCGATCGGTCTCCGACTTGCGGCGCTCGATGAAGCCCTTGTTTTCCAGCCCGTCGACGATGGCGACGAAATTCGCACGCTGGATGCCCAGTGCCTCGGCCACCTCGCTCTGCTTGGCACCCTGATTATAGGTCAGCAGCAGCAAGACCGCGAAATCGGTCGGTCGAAGGCCCTTCGATGAAAATGCCTCATTGAAATGCTGAAACACGGCAAGCTGCGCGCGTCTCAAACGATAGCCCACAGCATCGTCCATGACTGAAAAGTCGAGTTTCGACGCATTGGGTACGAATTCATCCATTATAAGTTCCGGCATATCCCCGCCATAGCCAATATAGCCCCTCAAAGGTGACCCGCTTGCATGCAGGCCTACCTGTAACGATACTATCTCTTTAAGCCGATGTCACAAGGGCGCAACAGCAACCGTTCAGACACCAAACGACGTTTTTGAACGCTCGCCGTTCATTTCCCCCAGGATTGGTTTATCTCACCCCAAGCAATACCGAGCAATTGACCTCCATTCCACCATTCTGCCCGCATCCCATGTGCGTGGCAGAATTACAGAGGGGCGGCCGATCTTTTCGGATTGAAGCGCGCGAGCGACTGCGCTATGACCGCTTCTGGAACGGCGAGTCAACCCGCCGTCGGAAGCACCCGTAGCTCAGCTGGATAGAGTGTTGGATTCCGATTCCAAAGGTCACAGGTTCGAATCCTGTCGGGTGCGCCATTTCTTGATGAATACCCCATACGTGTGAACTGAAACCCCATGTCCGTGAACTGGACCTGTACTAAGCTGACCTGATTTCTCTCCACAACGGACGGGATAGGCCGAAGTAATCGTATGCATTGGCCGCATGTCTGCGACACCACATACGCAAACTCGCACCCGCGGTACGCAACTGTGGCCACCCTAGACGCGAGTTCATTGTCCTCAATCGGCTACCATCCAACCTACCCGCCCCTCCACAATGAAGCCCCAACGGCCCCTACGGGTCGGGCGATTGTTGCCATGCCGTTGTTAGGGCCTGGCGAAAGAACACTGAAGCCACGGTTTACTTTGCCTCGCCAGAACCTCGGTTGGGGCCAAAGGCCGCTGTTTAGCGTCGCGGTTCGGGAATTGCAGCCCTTTAGCGATCCCCTACTGTAGGACAACCTCGTATTCTTCTCCGTCCTGAATCTTCTTGAGCAGCGCGACTCCTTCGTGCGACCACTTCCGGGCCATGCTCGATGCCTTGTTCCCTGTCTTGATCTTACAATGATAGCGGTTGTCCGACGAGCGCAGATCCACACCCTTCTCATCTTTGATGCGGTTCAGGAGGTGATTGGCCGCCTGCCAGTTCGGCAGCCCGAGCCGTTGCGACAACTGCGTCAGAGTGTACGGGCGGGATTGGTTAGGGTTGTCGATGACCGTTATGCCAAGCAGTTTCGGAAGATAGTCTTTTTCTCCGGCGACGCGTTCCAAGACATCGTAGTCGACCTGAACGGATCCAGAAGGGATGTCGTGTCGAATCAGCTTCATTGTCCGGGCGGCAAGTGCCCGAACAAGCTTAGGATTAATGGAAGTCAGCGCGGACTGGCTTTTGAGTGCTTTAAATATCCAATCGAAATCATTCGTGTGGATCGCGCGGATCCGATACTCTCGCCCCTCCACGGCAAAGATTGACTGATCCGGAGGATGCCTCTCCACAGCGTCCGGCCGCCAGATGATCTGGTAGACGTTGGGGATCAGGCCATTTTCGTCCGCTACCAGCTCACCGATATCGCGGAGTATCGCCTTCACGTTCGGGTCGTTAAGTCCGTATCCGACAATGAACACCGGGTGTTCGGCGAAGTAAGTCAGCAGCTTGGCCGATACGTATTTCTTCTTCTCCGTCCACTCATCATAGTCGCGCTTGGTGAGAACGATCGATGTCGGATCGGACACGTCTCCGTGGATATGGAAGATCTCACCGAAGCTGTTCGTGTTGTATTTTAGGATCGTCTGGCCGCTGATCGGCTAGTAGCCGTCGAACACCTGTTCTAGGAAGAGGTCGTAGTTCGTGGTGATGATTGCGTGCGGCTTGATGTCGGCCAGCGCCTCCAGCTCTTTCTGGATCGCCGCGTCGTCGATGTCAGCTATTGCAGGTGTGATTTCCTCCATGTGGCGGCAGGCCAAATGCTTCAGGAACGAATCCTTGCTGACTTTCGAGCTGAAGAACTCGTCAGGGAACTCTGTGCGCGCTTCCTTCCAGGCCCACTCGAACACCATGTCAGACAGGACGGAGCCGATTGCTACCGGATCGTCGTCGTGCTTCTGCCGTAGATACTCGTAGGTGTCAGGACCGTCGGGGATGCGGTTGAATATCGCCTTTAGAAGCTCATGCCAGTTTGGGGCGCCGAAATATCTCCTGGACAGGCCACTGCCGACGAACAGGATAGGCTGGCACTCGAATTCCAGAAGGAGATCCCGCACGGCTGCATCCGCCTTCTGCCGGTAAGATAATTCCTGCTCCACGACTCACCTCCTGTCCATGAATGGAATTCGATATCAGCCAGTGCGAGAGTCAAGCAGTTGTCCACTCACGTTCGCGGCCGTTTTCGTTGCGAGGTGACGTCGCCTGAAGTATCGACAGATAAGCGCAGCCGACAGGATTTTCACGATGACTTGGAGTAGTACACTCGAACAGAAAGTGGCCTATTGGAAGGATTCCGCAGCCAGCTACAAGGCCACCATCGACAAGAAGGGCGCGTTGCCTCGGAGTGACTGGTGGCGCTACGAGTACTGCCAGACACCCTACCTAATGCTTGCGAGCGATGAGTATCTCAGCCAGCGCTGGCTTGACCAGAACCACAATAACGTTCGCCTGACGGCGGCGGGGCAGATCGCACCGCGTGAGGACTTCACGGATGAGAAGGGAATGTTCGGCCCCCTGTTCACCCACCTCATAATGGAATTCGGGACGCGAGGTGGAACTCCTATCAAACTTATCTCCGATGGCAACGAGATGATCGGCAAGTATTTCGCGAAAGGCGAACCGACAGGTGTGCGCCTTTTCGATGGCTATCCCGAAACCCTCGGAGGCGTGATCGTGAAGTTTGGGCAACGAGAGCACATCGAGAAGATGCTCAATAGGGGCGAAGTACGTGTCACTCCGTCTACCTTCTACTCCCAGGCGAGCCTATCGAAAGCGATGCATGATCTGGAGAGCGAGCGCCAGTTTCACCACCCCGCCTTCGACGCCGTCCGGGCTGGAAGAACTCGCTCAAGGACGACGACTGGGTTCGAAGGGCCGATTGAGGATGGCTTCATCAAGGAGACGGTTCGTTGCCCCGAGTACGTTCTCTGGTGCGCTTGCCGCGACATAGACCGCCGAATGCCGGATGACTTCGGTGCCGATGCGGCGCTCATCATACGCAAGCCTGCTATCTTCGCATCGCGGTTCGGTAGTGGATTGAAGAAGCTGTGGCCCGGCGTGAAAATCAAGGTGGGGCCCATCCAATACTATGATCCCTGCTCTTTCATTCACAGGAAGGAGAAACCAGTTCATCTCAAGCATTTCCAATTCGCTTATCAGCGGGAGTGGCGGCTTTGCGCCTTTCCCACCGCCAGCCAGATGCCCGCTGCAGCGTTCAACATCGAACTGGGATCGCTCTCCGACATCGCCGAGATGGTGGCGTTGCGTGCGTGATGCTCCCTTAATACAGTACGTTCAGTTAGTGATTTCGCAGATTTTCCTTTTGAATCAGCCTGCTAGGACGCTCCGGTAAGTGATCGGCTTTATTGAAGAAAATTTCATTGACACAGAAATGAGAGGGCATCGGGGCTTTGAACGAGTTCTCCACCAGGATATTGTTGGACCCTCGGACTGACGAACGTCCGCTTCGCACCGTCGTTACCGGAGCCGCACTATGGCCATCTCGCTCGCGCGCATTGTCGGTCTCTTCCGCCGGAGAAAGCCGACGTTCGCGGAAGCTCTCGCGAAATCTGGTTTCCGACCAGCCGACACCGCGAGGATCGCGGTCGGAGAGCGGCGCAATCGGGAACGGCTCCTCCGGCATCGCCGATGACGAGGCTCGCAAAAGAGCCGTCCGTCCCAAAGTCAGCGGCATCGCATCTCAAGCAGCGATGGCAGCAGATGTTTCGATGCTGTCGGGATATCTAACTGACGCGCTAGTCCATCGAGACTGGCCAGCGCAAGCCTGATCGTCCTCGGCCATTTCTGCGTCAGTCCATCGAGAAGCCTGCACAATGTCGCTATCCGGTCCTCCAATGGGAAGTCGCCGGACCATGCGAATACGTAGCAAGCGTTGAACAGTGCAGAAGCGGCGCGATCGAATTCCTCCTTGCCGTCGAACCTCGGATACCGGAAAGGCCATCTGGTCTGATTGGCCTTCGCGGCCCGCATGACCCATTCGGAAAACCCTGCCTCGTCGTCCGCGCGCCGATGAACCTTCGCGACCAGGTCGGCAAATGCTCCGTAGGCCTGCCCTCCGGCTGCGCCCGGATTTGTGGATTCCAGTGCTTCGAGGTGCGAGCGGAGTTCTGCAAGCTGATCGCTTCCGATCTGATCGAGGTCGATGAAGAGCCCGACCATCGGCGCGAAAAGCGAGGGATCGCTCAAATCCTTCTCGGAAAGAATCTTGCCGAGCAGTTCGCACTGCCCGCGGACTGCAAACGGGTTCTCTGAATCGAGCCAGCCCAGCGCGATGATCGTCGGCACCGGGTCAACCGATGGCCAGTAGCCGGAAGGAGCCGCCGAGTTAGGCGCCAGCACGCTCGGTGACGGCATCCATTGCTTTTCGCCGTCATGGCCGATCGTGTTCTTGAGACTATCGGGTATCGCGATGTTCCGCCGGACGAGTTCGGCGACGGCCGCTGCAAGGAGCCGGTCCGCGGAGAGATCGGCGGCTGACCAGACGACCCATCTGTCCCAGGCTTTCTCCCGCTCGTCGTCGAGCATTGCCGACGGAGTGTACTTCTTCAGCCACTTCGTCATTCCGTCGAGATTGAGTTCATCGATCGCGAGATTGCGGGTGATCTGGTCGGCATGGATCCACATGAGGCACAGAGCAAGATCCGATGGCAGTCCGGACCATTCGTCGCTGCGCACAGCCTGCCTAAAATCGAAGCGGAGGACAGACAGGAAGAGTTCCGCCCGATCGTGGGTGAAGGTCCGCGACATCCATTCCTCGATATCTCCGAGAGAACCGCCAGCAGACACGAATGCGAGCATGCGCGTGACGGTCGACGGCAAGGATTCGTTCTCGGATGGCCACGTCTTCCAACCCTTGCCGACGGACTGACCGAACTCCAGGATCAGGTCGTCAGGCAGAGTGATCGGCACGCCGCACAGGCGGGAGACGGCTCTTTCGATTCCGAGTCTGGCTTTGAGAACCTTGGCCGAGGCCTGAACGAGTTCAGCTCCGCCACCACGAAAGCTTGCTTCGAGTCCGAGGAAGTTCAGGAGCTGTCCCGGATCGGGCAAGGCAAGATCGGTGAGCCGGATGGACCCACCGTTCACGACCCTGTCCCACATGGCCTCGCGGTGCCGCGTGAAGTCCTGTCCGAGCCGGGCGTTGAAACGCTCCACACGCAGGCAGACATCCTCTTCGGCAGCTATGCTCTGGAGGAACTCGTCGTTCAGGGGGGCTCCGACATTCCCATTCCTCGGCAGCGACATGAGCATTCTCCGCCGGATCCCCTCATCGGGATCGACGAGCGCCAGCGTTGCGATCTGGAGATCGAAGGTCTGGCCGTCGGACTGGATGGTCGTGGTCGGGAACCCGTCATCGCCCTCCCCGAGCAATAGCTTCCCGGCGCCGTCGTGCCCCTCCAAGGTGATTTCCGCTTCGCTCACGCCTGACGAACGGCACTTCGACATCGCCTCGGAGACGTCTCGGACTCCGACGCTGCGGTCCGGGGCCAGCTCGAGCAGCATGATGTTCTCGCGCCCGAGCGCCCGCCCGATGCCGTTCCGGTCCGTGACGGAATTCCTCCAGTCGGGTGGAAGGAGGTTCACGAAATCATTCGAGATCGCCTTGAATTGCCGGGACATGACCGCGTCGAGTTCCGGGTCCTGATCGTCGCCCACCTCGGGTTGCACTTCCAGGGTTTTCGATATCAGCGAGGCAGTCATGGCGGCGATGTCTTCCTCCGCCACGCTGTCAGCCCCGGCCATCGGCCTTATGACCGCGCGCATGGCCCAGTCCAGGAATTGCTGCCGGACTTCCACTGGCAGCTTTGCGGATCCGAGCTCTGCCCGGATCGGCAACGTCAGAACCTGCATCGCATTCAGGCAGGCTATGTGCCTGCGGGCCTCGGGCACGTCCGCGGCCGGAGGTGAAGGCACGTAGTCGAGCCTGAGATTGCTCCATACCCATTTGGATCTTGCGGCCTTCTCCTCCATGGTCGCGTCCGACAGCCAGATTAGATCAAGCAGGTCGGTGGCGAGATGGCTGAGATCGAGCATGCGCCGCGCCTCACCCGTGATCATGCCGTCGCGGTCGAGCTGCAGCGTTTGATCCAGATATCGAAGATGAAGCACGTCGCGCGCAAACCACCTCCGAATGTCGTCGATCTGGTCGTTCTCGACGACTTCGCCGTTCACTATGGAGGCAGCGGCAATGATGCCGCCCAGCTCAGCGGTGTCGATCGGAATGAACAGGTACCCGATGCGCCGCAGTTCGCTGAATACGGCAGACGCATTCTCGGCCGTCATCTCGCCTGACCGCAGGAGGTGGGCGACCACCATTGGAACGTCGAGGCCGACCGGAAGCGTCTGCCGCGAGAAAACCCGATCCTCGATCCAGAACAAGGTCCCTTCCGTATCGCCGCGCGGGAGTGCCTCGATCAGGCAGCGGGCGTGCGGCGCCAGGCGCGCCGCCTGATTCCGCTCGTCGCTGCTGCCCTCCGGAACGATCGTCTTCCAATCCGATGAGGAGAGCTTCGCCGCAACAGTGGAAGAAAGCGCGTCGATCCGATCCCTGACACCCTGCTCGTCCTCGGCGATTTCGACGCTCTCGATGAGCCGATCCACCTCGGAGTTTCGGATGTTGAGCGGAAATCCCCGGGATAGCGGATCGAGGATGCCTAGATGCGCGAGATCCCGAACGGAACTGCCTGATAGGAGAACTGATCCTGCGGACGCATCCGCGGTCACGTTCTGAATCTCAAGCCTGGCGATGATATCGGCACGCTGTGCATTCGTGACATGGCCTTCGAAGTGCGCCTGATCCAGGGCGTGCAGGAGCGCCGCCTTGCTCTCGTCCGGCATGTCGCTGTTCACTGAAGCTATCTCCACCCCGCCGACATGGGCGTCATCGACGACCGTGAGCGCGGATTGGCTGCTCCGGATGGATCGTACGGCCTGGGCGGCCATGGTGGAAACCTCCCGCAGAGCCGCTTTGGTTTCGATGAGTGCCTCAGGCAGCGATTCCGGAACATGCAGGACGAAGCACCGCTCGATGAGCGACACGAGATCCAGACGATCTGCGATGAGGAGTGCGCCCATGTCGATGTGCAATGCTGGTCGCTCGCCCAACGCCATGGGAGGTTCCCGGCCCGGAAGCCCGGAACGCAGAAGCATCGGAAAGAGGTTGCCGGCGCGATCCGTGCGCATCTTCGGCGCTGCCAGAAACAGCATCGCGAAATCGCGGGCGTCCCCGCTCATGGCACCTGCGGCAGGCATGATCCCGTGCAACCATTCGTCGAGCTTCTTTCGGTATTCGGCGGTGTTCTGCTGAATGAATGCCAGCACTTCCTCGACGCTGTCGAAACGGCGCAGATGGTTATGCCCGACGGGGCTGGCGATGAGCTTCCGCAGCGCCTTGTCCTGCAATTCCGTCAGACCGAGATGACTGGAAAGGCTGAGCAGGGCCTGGGCCATGTTGTCAGGGATCTCTTCGGTCGCGACGGTTCCCAGTGCAAGCCTGGCAGTCTCGGGAGAGAAGTCGCGCAATACATAGGCCATGCGGACGGCCTGCTGTTCGCTGGCCAGACCGTCCCTGATCACGATCTCTGCCTGAGCCTTGAAGCGGTCGAGCGCTCCGATCCTGAGATATGCGGTCATGAGCTGGTCGCGAAGCCGCGGATCGCTACTTCTATTGAGTTCCGCCTCGAGCCTCGTGATGAGGGCGCCGTGCTGGGCAAGCGCCTCATGCGCTTTCAGCCGCACCTGCATCATGCGACCGCTTTCCTCTATCCCGGCGGCGACTGCATCGTCCATCAGTCCCAATGCGATCGAAGGCTCGTTCGAGTTGAGCGCGGCGACGGCGGCAAGCTCGATCCCCCGCAGCGTCCCCGTCGACACAAGGCCGGAGCGTAGCCTGTTCAAATCGTCGAACGCTTCCATCGACAGGAGCGCTTCGGCTCCGGAAAGCAGGTTCTCAGGTCCGGTCTTTTCCGACAGCAGAACCCTCATCAGCGGAGCCCGGTCGCCGCCCGCCATCGCGGAGCGGACCGCCGATGGGTATTCGAACGGCTCTCCCTCTGCAGGGGTTGTGAACTGGTCGCGCCAGTGATCCATGAATTCCGAGTTCTGCGGGAAGAGATCGGCGAACCTGTCGATGACGGCCCGGCCCTTCTCGGGTTCGGTCATAGACGAGGCCATCAGCGCCAGCACTGCGACATGGGCGGGCGTGCCTTCGCCTCTGCGTAGCGCGTCCCCCAGCATTTTCCGGACCTGACCTTTCTTCATGGAGATGCCGTACTGAAGGCACCAGATCACAGCGGATGGGTCGAGGTCGCTTCGGGAAAGAAGCGCCCTGCTTGTGTCGCGCGCCTTCGTGCGGGAATCCGGATTGAGCAGCAGAGCGGCCAGCTTCCAGATTTCCACCTCGCGCTGGAAACTCCCCTCGACCACCAGTCTCAGCTTCTCGAACTCGGCTGCCGCTTCCACGAGCAGCGACTTCGCGTCGGTACCCGGCAGGACCAGGGTTCGGCTGATGGGATTGGGGACCGACCCGAATTGAGGTTGGACGCCATGAGCCAGTGCCGACGCGACAAGAATCTGACCATGTGTGAGGATGGTCATTGCCGAGTGCGGGTCCTTGGCTACCGCGGATCTGATCAGCTTCAGGGCCTCGGTTCTCTTCCCGAGGAAAGCGGTGGCGATCGCCCGCAGGCGCATGACCTCCGAAGTCACGTCCTGTCCGGTAACCGGTTTGAGCGTCTCAAGCGCGAGGGTGAATTCGCCACCTTCCAATCGAAATCCCGCGAGTGCCTCTCTTTCCTTTCTGTCGACCGGGTTCACCAGGTATGCGATGGCAGCGGCCAGTCCTTCGACGTTGCGGATGAGCATCGCGCGCGCCGTCCTGTCGGACGCATGCTCGTATTGCTCCGCCTCGTCGAGAAGATCACGGGCTTCGGCGAGTTTCATATCCGTGACGGCTATCATTGCCGCGACGGTAAGGCCTTTCGCCCTAACTTCGTTCGATATAGCAGCCCACGCGACGGGGTTCGATCTGGCCGTTATCAGCCATTCCTTGAATGGCGAGCGGCGCCCTTTTCGGACTTCGGCAACACAGCTCTCCAGCGTCTTCGCATGAACGTCGTTGAGCGGCTGCGTGTAGATGGCTTCTATCTGGGCCAGGATCGGCCCGCTCAGAATCCCCTGCGCGGAGAACGGTGCGGACGTGGCTGCGGTTGGCGCCTCGGAAGGTAGATCCGCCGTCAGCGCATCGACCCAGTATCTGTTGAAGAACTTCGAAACCCTCTCTATGTCTTTGGTGACACGGGGAGAAAGCTCAATCAAATCCCAGATGATGAGTTCGATGCCACGCCCGGCGAGGACTGAAGACAGCTTCCTTGCCTCGTCGTTGAGCTCGTCGACACTGAACGCCACGGTCATCGCGAGGATGAAATACCTGACGTTCTTTCCTTTCCAATGGTCATCGAGGTGTTTGACGAAGTCGTTGATCCACGTCCGCACTTCCGACGGGGTGACCGCCTTGTAGCACTTGCACGACACGACGACGAACGGATCCTGGTGGCCGTCGAACCCTTCCACATCGACGCCGAACTGAGCATATCCGCTGCGTCGCTTGAGGTTCGCCCTGCCCACTCCGGGGAACTGTTCACGAAGGACCAGCATGCAGAGTTCCTCGAAGTCCTTGCTGCCGACCTCCACCAGAGGCAGCACCAGGTTCGGGGCCTTGGATGGCGGCGTCAACGTTTCAGCACGCGGGGTAACGTGGGTCTGGACTGGACGGTCTTTGGATCGGGAATTCTTGGATTTCATCGAGCACTCTATTGTTTCCGATCACTATCCCACGCGTCACAAGAAGGATGCAATCGGAAACAATGTTCTAGTTCAGCGAGTGCTTTTCCGTGACGGCCGTCCACCGTTTCGCTGTCGGGCGTGGCACTCAGCCCAAGCGCTCGTCGCAATCACCCGATACCCAGATTTTTCGCCGGAACCCGCTCTCTGTCAGCTCGTCGCCGCCCTTCCGGAGCACACCGGATCCGTCACCTGGCTCGCGAAATCGACGAGAAGAATGCCACTCTTGGTCACCGGCCCCAGAAGCATGAAAGGCCGATCATGGAGAACATGTTGAGCGTGCTCCCGGCAACGAGCAGACCGAGAATGACGCCGATCAATGAAAGGGCTGTTGATTACATCGACGATGGGAATCGCCTACTAAAACTCCCTGTTCCTGGTAATGGTCACGAATTGCGCGGTGCAGGGCATGACCACTGCGAACAGGCGTGCTGCTGACCGTACTACTCCTGCTGATGGTTGAAGCTCTCGCGGCTTGTGTCGTGCGCCAGCGTCAGCGGACCAGGTCAGTCTGCAGCTCCTCAATCTATCGCAGCATGGCCAATGGATTTGCTGATGTGTCCTCCACACCGTCGAGCGCATCCAGAACCTCCTGCCCCGACAGCTCGAGGCCTGCCACCAATCCATCGACCAGTCTCTCGCATGCCGGGCGATGCCGCTCCAAGATCTCCGTCGCGCGCTCAAGCTGCTCCCGCAGGATTTGGTCTGCCCTGACGAGGACACTTCGATCCATCCGACTGATGTCGATCATCGTTGCGTCTGAAATGTCGCCGAGCGATGCCAACCCGTCGCCCATCCCGAACGACCTGTCCAACAAGATTGCGGTGCGGGTCGCGTCGTACAGATCCGATCCACGGCCTCCCGCCACGCCATCATCGTGACACCCCAGCAGCAACTGCTCCGCCGCCATGCCGCCAAGGCCCATGGTGATCGCATCGAGATAGTGCGCCTTCGTCCGACGCGCCCAGGGACGGCGTCCGAATGTCGCCTTGCCGACGGGCTGGTTCTGCGTCGTCAGAAGGATCCGTGATGAAATCTCGAC
Organism: Allorhizobium sp.; assembly: GCA_051861045.1. Classification (GTDB taxonomy): domain Bacteria; phylum Pseudomonadota; class Alphaproteobacteria; order Rhizobiales; family Rhizobiaceae; genus Allorhizobium. Next base: position 772,153 of record JBHYDI010000001.1, on the reverse strand, counting down.
GCTGACGAGATCCATCCCAAGAACGGCACCGACCACGGCGTGACCGATCTCGTGAACGGCATTGACCCTCATCGTGTCCGGAGGGATCGGCGCCGGGATCGGAAGCTGCAGGAGGACGTCGGCCACCGTGACGGGCCTTCGAAGCCCCCTTGCCCGGCGGCGAGCGTTGCGGACGATCTTCTGGATGTCGGCACCGGAGGCTCCCTCCGATAGTTCTGCAAACGACTCGCAGCGGCCTTCTTCGAACGCGCCCCGTAGGTGCATTCTGAAGATGGCGGCGCGAGCGCGAAGATCCGGAAGCGGAATCCTCACGTGCCGATCAAGGCGGCCTGAACGAAGGATCGCCTCATCGATATTGTCAGGATGGTTGGAAGCGGCCACGACGATGACCCCTTCGCGCCCTTCAAGGCCATCCAGAGACTCAAGCAGTCCACCGACCGCCTTCATGTCGTAGGACGCGTTGCTGCTGTTGGTGCGCTCCCGTGATCCAAACGCATCGATCTCGTCAAGGAACAGGATTGAGGGTGCCGCATTCTTCGCATCACGGAAGCTCTTGTGCATAGCTTTCAGGAAGTCGTCCAGATTACCCTTCGCCTGCCATCGGGCGTAAGATGTGGCGAAGAGCGTCGCGTTGCAGGATGCTGCCAGGGCTTTCGCGAAGATCGTTTTCCCCGTGCCAGGTGGCCCAGACAGGAGCACACCGCGGTCGACGTCGTCCCAGGTGATCTTTCCGGCTCGCCAGTCTTCGAGATCCCGAGCGAGATCGAGGCCCCAGACCTTGGCATCGCCGTAGCCTTCCATATCTTCGAGTCTGATATCGGCAAGGACCTCACCAGACCGAGTTGGTGCGCTTGGTACACTTGGTGCGCCTGCCCGCACCATCTTCTCGATGATGCCAAGAACGCGCGGCATTGGTCGGCCCCACGTCATCGCAAGCTTTAGCCGCCGCCAGTCGCAGTTGATCAAGGCATCTGCTTGGTCGTCGGTGACCGTGGTCTTGTAGCCCCATCTGACGACCCCACGCACTTGGCGAATGTCGGGTGGCTCGACTTTGACGACGATGTCGAGGGCGTAGCGGAGATCTTCCGGGATGGCTTCCTCGGATCGGAAGAAGATGATCGTCTGCTTGTGCTGCAGCAAGTCCATCACGGCTTCAATGTGAGTGTCGGATCGCTTCTCGTCGAAGATCTTGACGTGATCCTGGAAGCGGTAGTCCGACCGCTTATCGATGAACATGACAGCCGCCTGCACGTAGCTGGTCTTGCGTTCCCAGTTATCGAGAACGAGGCCAATCGCGAAATGCGGAACCCGTCTGTAGGGCCGCATGACCCGGCTGATGCTTGCATAGGCGAGGAATTCCGGCAGCGAGAAGCCTGCCTTGTCGCGAAGAACGTTTTTCATTGTGTGATCCTAGATTGAAGATGATGCGGTCGGCGCTCATGGGCGCGTTGCTTCATCCTCGTATCCGGCGAACCTGGCTCTCCGGGCTCAGCAGGTCGGCATCGAGATCGACCTCCAGGAATCCTTGAAGGATCAGCGACGCCAGTGTCGGCATCGGTCGTCCTTCCTGGATCGCCGACAGGCATTCCGCGATGGTGAGCGAACCCATCTCCTCGAGACCGGCCAGCAGACGAATCCTGTCGCCGAGCGGCGGCCTATAGAACCCGTACCGGAGAAGATCCTTCGCGTTCCGGAGACGGACGCTGTCGGCGAAGTCGATCATGGCCACGGATCGGTATCGGTGACCCATGGATTCGATCTCGGCGGACAGCCAGATCGGCGGCATCGGCTCCTCCTGACCGACGTCGATCAGGAAGGATCCGCCCTCTGTGAGTACGACGAAATCGACCTTGTATTCGTCGTCGCCGTTCCGTAGCAGCGGCGGTGCCGTGCTCCATCGGGCGACATCGGGGTCGAGATCGAGCAGGCAGGCGAAGTCCCTTGCCTGCTGCGATCGAAATTGTGCACGGCCATCGCACTTGATGGTCGCCATCGGTGTGTAAATCGGTGAAAGCGTGACCTTGTGCGGGATGGCATCGTCCCTTCGGTCATCTGAGACTACCTTCATGGCATCCCTCGAAAACGAAACGCAGAACAGGGCGGCACCGGACTAGCCGGCGTACGTCAGTGTATTCGTATCGAGGGATGCGCGGAGGTGTTCATGGGCGGGAACGAATATAGAACATGCGGGAGGGCGTCAACCGTGATCTTGCACGGCTAGGCCGAGATAATACGCGCCGCCAGCACCTATTCGTGGAAGAATAACCGTCAGCGTTAAATGGGGGAGTATATATGAGCAAGTCGACGAACAAGCGAACTGAGAGCAAAAAGCTCGCTGCGGCGTCCGACTCCCTCCATTCCAAGGAAAAGATTGCACCATCAAACTCCGGGATCAAACACCTAGATCGGGAATCGGTTCAGAGGGAGCGCGCGATCGCAGCCGAACTTGAACGCAATCTGCGACAACCGCCACTTCATCGACTGCAAAGCCGGACGGAGCGGGCCTCGACCGTTGAGATCGTTGTTGCATAGCTGATCCTCCGATGAATCAGCGAAAGAATCATCCTCAACCGCAGCAAATGTGAGTCAGAGCCAGCTCTCAGTGGAAATCAACAACGACGTGTTTAGCGTACTCCGATGACTATATCGGCGAGGTTTTCAGTGAGCACTGCCTGCTCGTACTTCACGTACATCCTCCGAGCAGTCTCGAGATCAATACCATTCCCGGTATACTTGTTATCGTAGACGGACTTGAGAACACGCAGATATGTCCGGGCAATCTTCGTCGCAGTTGTTCTCTTGACCCCTTTTTGCGCGACAATCTTCGGGCCCCAGTAGTTGCTATGCGTTTCGAGCCACCTGTAAATACTCGCCGGATCATTGAACGTGGAGGTTATGTCACTGATGAATTCGGGGGCGAGACCCCATGTTGTTTGCTGCCCCACGGACGTACCTCTCAATTGGAAAGACGAGACTGATAGCAGAATTTATAGAAATTTCTAGCTATTCAGGCATTTTCACATAACTCCATGTCATGTGCTGTATCGCCGCATAAAATGTGCGACTTTAAAGATCCAATCCATGACAATACGGAAATGTCCAGAATACTGATTTAATGTCCAGATTAGACAGGATGCTAAAATTAGCAATCAGAAGCGTAGCTGAAATTTTCTAGCAATATCTTTAAGTTAGCCAATTTTTTCGACAAAATGTCTCTTGCCCAACAGGGACTAAAAATGTCCACATGATGTCCAGATTAGCGCTTCACATACAGAGTGGAGCGCCCGCCTCCACTGACCGAGATGATCCGCAACTTCACCAACTCGTCGAGGTCTCGGCGGGCTTGACGACCCGTAAGGCCGTCACCGAAACGCGCCGCATACTCCCGCGCACTGACTGGGCCGTTCTCACCAAGATATTCCAGAAAGGCCGCTTGCCTCTCATTCAACCCTGACTTTCGTGTCTCCTCGGCATGAGCCGAGAATATCGTAAGCGTTACGCCCGTCTTCGAGATTTGCCACTTTGGCGGCGCAGCCCCAAGCCTCTTGCTTGCGATGGCGATAAGTTCCGTTCCCCGGCCTATGCGCTCCATATAGCCACGAAGGTAGAATATCTGCGCGATATCCGGATTCACCAATATCGACGGATGGTCACGCTTTAGATCGCTGGGTTTAAGGCCGTCCGGCAGACTGCCACTGTTCCAAATCTCGATACGATCGCTGTATACGATTACCTTCAGTCCGCCGCTATACACACTGTAGTCGCGATGGACGAACGCGTTTACCACGCCTTCTCTAATTGCAGGGAAGTCATAGGCAGGCTGATCTGTGCGATGAAGACCTTTGTTGTCGAACGTAGTCCGCGTCGCGACTGTCGCTTGTATGGCCGTATAGAGTTCAGTGCAAACCCTGACCAATGGACCGTCGATTGAACGCTGGTCGACATAGCTCGAATCTAGTTTGTTGCCTTGAACCACAAGAAATTGTGCTCGGCACTGAGGGTGACGTCTTGCCGGCAAGCGAGTGAACAGAGCATCGCCTGCGTTCGTAAAATTACCCCTGGTGTAGAGTGATAAATCATTCAGCACCAATCGGTCGTCAGACGGGTCCGAGAACGGAAATCGGCTGGCACGCTGGGCGTCTCGAACAACTGCACGAACTTCGTCGGCATCAAGATCGTCATCTGTAACCTGTGGAGAGCTGCGCCGCTCCCACCTCACGGTCTCGACATCTATATTCAGCAGTTGCCGCAATTCGGAGATGTTGGCAAGTCGTGTTGAAGCTTCAGATCGAACCCAAATTCCCCCGTCGAACACATACGGACGGTCGACACCTTGAGGAACTTCGATAGCAATCACCTTCGCCTCATCCAGGTCGATGACCTCTGTGCTTAGAAAAGGCATCGGCGAAACATGTTTCTTAAGGGTGATCTCTAGCGAGCGCGCCTGTTCGTTGGCGTCCTCACCAACGCCTGGAATCTGACCACCGGCGGCAACACCACAGTACACGGTGCCACCATCGCCGTTCAAGAAGCCACACACGATTTGAGCCACTGACTTGATATCTACTTCCGGGACCACTTCTGTAGTCTGAGTACGTCCGGCAGAAAAGCGAACGAGTAGTGATTTATCTATCATTTCACCGTTCCATTTCTCTTGCGCCAGTCATCAACACGAGCCTTCATATCCTTAAGCGGCTGAAACTGGCTCTCCACGAATTTCAAGGCCTCGGCATCCGTGGTATACTTTTGAACCCAGTTGCCTTTGCGCTCCACCACCTGAATATGATCAAACGTGGCTTCTTCGTACATGTCGATCAAGCGAAGATCGTCGATAAAGCTCGCACCCTTTCGCAGTTTCAACTCTGCTGCGCGGCGCGCCTTATCGTAAGTCAAGTCCAACAGAAAGCGTCGGGCATTCACAACATGCTCATGGGCCAGCATATACCGCGGCTTCTCAAGTTCTATTGCTCTGCTGAGTTCGCGGTGGGTAATGGTGTTTCCGCCGAAACCGTCTGAGCCGGAGCCGTAGTACGGTGAGATCAAGCCTAGAAAAATGTCGCAGCGATCGACGGCCAGCATGCAGCTTTCATAAGCACTAAGATAGGGATCAACGGGAATGGATCCGACGTGCGAATTCCAGGCTACATAACCAAATCCATCTAGGGTAGCGCAGATCTGCTTCAGGAGGGGTTCGCGGCCATAAACGCTGGACGAGACGAACACCACAGGTTTGGTTTTTCTGCGGCTGGACATAAGGGATAACCTGACGGAACGACGCTGACGGCTTTTACGCTTAAAAATTGAATTGTTCGTCTATGCATTGATGAGACTGAATCTGTCAACGAATATCGAATTACAGCCCGTAGGCCGAGCTGCGATCCTCCAAAGCAAGAACGCACCTGGCTATCAGTGTACGCAGATGTGGCGGCTTCTAAGAGTCCATTCAAGAAAACGGATAACGAGCAAGCCTTCTGGTCATGAGCTTGATCATAGCAAGAATTATTTCACGCGAATAATATTTCTCATGATAACTTCAAGTGGTACTAGCGATGCCTTGCTTCTTCGTCCAGAATGCGCCTCACGCCGCCCCCCCGTGTCATTTGTCGCTTAGACACCAAGGGACCAGTGCGATCAATGCCGACCCGTTACTGAACAAAAGGGGTCCAATACCAGAAGGAAGAGTGAATGGCGGATGCGGAGAATGCCTCCATGCAGCGTCCTTATAGGGTGTTATGCATCGACGGTGGTGGCATGCGGGGTATCTATACCGCTGCACTTCTCGACAAACTGACCGACTACTATGCGCGCACGCGGAACGTGGAAGCGCTCGATGTTGGTAAGGGCTTCGATCTGATCGCTGGAACCAGTACGGGGGCGATCTTGGCATGCGCCGCGGCAATCGGCAGACCCATGTCGTCGGTTGTTGCCCTTTACGAAAGGCATGGCGCGGCTATCTTCCCCCATCGCATCAAGGACGGCATCCTAAGTCCTTTGCTGAGAGCAGTCTTCAGGGGCGGTTCAATTGTCCGCGCTGGCGATGCCGCTCTCGCGAAGGCGCTACGCTGCGAGATGCAGTCTGTCACGATGAAACAGGTCCTCGAAGTTCGAGGCATCGGTCTAGCCGTTCCTGCCGTATCCATGGAGAAGCATCGCGCATGGGTTTTTAAGAAGACTACTGAAAGTGGGGTTCGCGACGACAACTATATGCTGGCCGACGTCTGCCTGGCGTCGAGCGCCGCTCCAATTTACAGATCACTTGCCGCGATCCGTGATCCGGACTCTACCTCCAATACCTACCGAGTGTTCGCGGATGGGGGGTTATGGGCCAACAATCCGGTTTTGGTAGCAATGATTGATGCGCTCAAATGCGCCGGTCCGGACCAACCTATCGAGATTTACTCCATTGGCAATGTTTCCCGTCCCGCTGGTTCTCAGATCAAGCCTGGGGATGTACACCGCGGCATGTTTTCGTGGAAACTCGGCGCAGAAATCGGCCCTTTGGCGATCGACGTCCAAGAATTTGCCTACGACCATATGGCGCGGTTCTTCGCGGAGCAGATCTCCAAGCTGGGCCGAAGAATTACGCATGTGAGGCTGCCTCAGCAGGAGGCTGCGACATCCATGCTCAAATATCTCGGATTGGATGAGGCCCGCCCTGACGCGCTCCAAGCCTTGATCCGCCACGGATATGATGATGCGGATATGGTGAAAAGCCTTTGTGATCGCGTCGGAAGCGCCGAGGGGCAAATAATCCACAAACTGTTCAATGAGATGCCGGAGATGCCAAAGGCTGGAATCTCGATGGAGGAATTCCGATGAAAAATTGCGACGTCCAGGTCCTGAAGTATCAACGCAAGATGGTGAAGCTCTCTGATGATGAGCGCTTGGACATCAAGGACAAGGCTGACACCAACCGCGACAGGTTGAAAGGCGGCCTTGCGGTGGACGGGAAACCCAAGCCCATCGGCATGCACACCCAGGGTTCCTTCTCGATGAAGACGATGATCCAAGAGGAGGATGGCGACTACGACATCGACGACGGTGTCTACTTCAAGAAGGAGGATCTGGTCGGACCGAACGGCGGCGAGATGTCTGCGCTTGCCGTTCGGAAAATGGTCTGCGACGCCTTGCAGGACAAGCGCTTCAAGACCGCTCCAGAAGTTCGGAAAAACTGTGTGCGTGTCTACTACAACGAGGGCTACCACGTCGATGTGCCCTCCTATCGGAAAATTGAGATCGAGGATCCGATTTCGGGAGAGAAAAAGCCTGCATGGGAGCTTGCTGGTCCTGACTGGAAGCGCTCGGATGCAAGATCGGTGACGAAGTGGTTCAAGACCGCCAACATCACACGATGCTCGGACGCCAGTGCCGACGGGAACAGTGGCCAGTTCGTACGCATGACCCGATTGATGAAGAAGTTCGCCAAGAGTCGATCTTCTTGGAAATCGAAGACGACTTCGGGATTTGCGATCTCTCGCCTCGTAGAAGAATGCTATCTGGAAATCAAAGGAAGGAATGACGAAGCTTTCAGAAAGTTGATGCAGCAGATCCGCGACCGTCTGGAATACAACGACGAGATCGGTCATCCGACCCTATCTGAAGAGAACATTGTCAACGGGGGCAGCCCGAAGGTCGCATTCTTCAAGGAATGCCTGGAGGATAATCTTGCGCACCTCGAAATCCTCGATGACCCAGATTGCACGCACGAACAGGCGATGAAGGCGTGGGACAAGGTGTTCAATACGGACTGGTTCGGAAACCAGCCAGATCCCGATGCGGAGAAGAAAATCGACGCTCGCACGACGGCACCTGTCGTCAAGAGTGGTGAAACTCGGTACGCAACCGAGAACGGTCGGTTTGCATAGTATCCTTCATGGCATCTCCGACGACTGAAATTGATGCATGGTTCGCGACCCAGGAAGAGTTCTTTCTGGGTCGGCTTCCCGACGACCACCCCCTCGTTCGAGCCTATGATGGGATAGCCTGGCGGGGCCGGACGATGGGAGAGGTTCTCATCATCTTGGTTGACAGGGACTTCCCTTACTCAAAGCCGCTCGCCTTCATCGAAAATTACGATCCAAAGCACCCGCAGCCACATGTGGAGCCGATGCCGAAGCTTGGCGGTATGGCTCGGCTATGTTTGCAGACTCCAGCGATTCCTAATAATCCCATGGCAGCCATAGAGTCTGCATTTGTGGATGCCCGTGAACTTTTGAAGGCAAATGACACAGGCGCAGAAGATCACGACTTCGAAGATGACTTCGGTGCCTATTGGAGGCACTACCTGCCTGCAGGCTTTCGAGAATCGAAACTCCACGGATTGTCCGACATTCCTGCTGGATTTGGCTTCTTCTGCTACCGAGACGAATCCTACTACTGCTTCCCGAACAAGGTATCGCTCCGACGATGGCACACGCATCTGACGGGTAAATTCGTACGGGACCCACTGCGATTTCCCATTATCGAATTGACGCGCTTCCCAAGGCCGGACAGATACCCAGCCGATGTTGCGTCCATGGCAACGCTACTAAAGCGCTACACAACAGACGGCGTTGCGATCACAGGTGCTCTGCTACGAGCATGTCCATCGAGGGTGCCGATCATTCTAGCCGGAACGAAGCCGGATGGCACCCGCGTGGCAGTAGGTGTAGAACTTGTTCGCCGGCGGGACCTGAAGGGCCGACCGCTTGAGAAGGCACACATACAGGCGAAGCTTGCGGACAATGATGTCCTATCGCTTTACGATGTGGCCCCGTTGAACACCAGACACCTCGATTCCGCCCTCAGTCGCCTGCCAGATCCCGCATCGGCATCAGTTCAAAGGAAGGTTATGATCGTCGGATGCGGCGCGCTCGGTTCCGGGATCGCTGTCATGCTCGCCAAGGCCGGGGTGTCCCGGCTCATCCTCGTGGACCAGGATGTCTTAGGGTGGGAGAACATCAGACGTCACGAATTGGGTGCCGAGTGGGTCGGCGTGGCGAAGACCAGAGCACTGAAGACCCGCCTCGAAAAGTCGATCCCGGATATCGAGCAGGTGGATTTCCATGCGTGCGACATACAGGCGCTTTTCAAGTCCAAACCAGATCTGCTTGATGGTGTTGACCTTGTAATTTCTGCGACAGGGGATTGGGGGGCCGATGTCTTCATCAGCGATGTGGCTGCCCAGCGCGAGACACCACTGCCAGTGCTTTACACGTGGATGGAAGCCTATGCCCTAGCTGGGCACTTCGCCGTCATCGACGGAAGCAAGGGTCGTTTCACCGACGGTTTTGACGATGTCGGCAACTTTAAAGGTAAGGCCTCTGTTGCAGGCCTGAAGTTACCGCCTGAATGCGGAAATACGACGTCGCCCTTCGGTGCGATAGAACTTGCGCAGTCGCAGGCGGTGGCCAGCAGGCTGGCGCTAGAAGCACTCGCGGGTAGACATCAAAGTGACATCTGGAGGACATGGATCGCAGAAGATTCTGTTGTCCTATACGCCGAAGGAGCTTGGACGGAATACTGGTTAGAGCAGCGTGGGCAGCCGCCGACGCTGGGCGGCGTTTTCGAGGGAAGCTGGGAGTTCTGATGTCGGGGTATATCTTCAAGTTTAAGGGGCTCGACGTCGAGATCTCCCCAGAGGCGTTGGAAACGATGACGTCGCACAGACAGAACGGCTTCTTTTCATGTGAAGCGGGTGGTCAGATGTTCGCTCGGCTAACTCCAGGGAAATGGCGTATTGAGATTGCCACGGGTCTTCGACGCGGGGATAGGCGTGGCCGCTTCCACTTCTGGCCGAACAGGAAGGCTGAGCAAGACGAGATCAATGCGCATTTTAAACAGGGTCTCGACTTCGTTGGTGACTGGCACACCCATCCTGAGAACGCCCCACGCCCTTCCGGGCAAGATTACCGAAGCATCGAAAACTTGGTTCGCGAATCCACGCACGAGCTTCCTGGTATGTTGATGTGTATCGTTGGGAGAGATGATCCACCGCAGGGTCTGTGGCTGTCATTCCATCTGCGCGATGGTCGTGTGGCGACCGCTGAACGTCCAGAGGGCGCGCTGCTGGAAAGAAAGATATTCAGACGTCGAAAACTCATTTGACCTGATCGGCAGCCGCCCACGATTGGACTCGTCGACGGTGATTGCCGTGCTCGCAACATCGCTCGTGAGGAACATCGTGCCATCCGAGGAATTCGGACATCATGAAATGTTATAATCGGCCGGCATCCCAGTCTACTAGCCTTAATGCCGGCCTCGATCAGACGACCATGACTGCACGATGGGCACCCAGTCGTTCGAGGATTTCGGACACTGATAGCGGAACTGAAGATAGGCACACTGGCGACTGGAAGGCAGGCACCTTCCGAAGGTAGCGGCAGGTGGCTTCAGGAGCGAACCACAGAAAACACAACCATGACCGGCACTCTAAATAAATGAAACCATTGGTGTTGACAGACGGAACGTAATGTGAACATAAAGCGACCTGCCTCGCCGCCGAAAATGTCTTCGGGGGCTTCCGGAAACGGAGATCCAGAATGATGCGAATACAAATACGTCGCTCCTGACAAAGTTCCTGCGGCTTGCCGCACGGAAGTGATTCGCATCTAATGTCCGCTTTTCCGCCCCCGGACCTTCGGTAACCGCATCGCGAATGCGCCGAATTTGCATTCATCGCCGATTATCCGGAAAACGTAGCAGGCATTGTTGACATCATTTCTACCTGCGCTGGCCGCTGCATCTGCCCGGGCAAGTAGTAGCGGACACCGGTCGAATCCATCGTTGTGATCCATCGAATCCTTCCAGCCACAGCAAGCCGCAACCAAGAGTTGTTAATCATGGATTCGAGCCTGAATCCTGCACCGCTCATCTGCAAGGATTCGCGCTGATCGGCCCTGCGCAGCGCCCTAAGATATCGTTAGCCATTTATTAACGGCTCTACCTTGGAGTGCATCTTCGGATGCGCCTGTAGCAGCCACATCGGGCGTTAAATCCTTCATCGATCAGTCACAACGTCTCTGATCCCCATCAGAGCGACAGGAGAACTGTGCCATGTCGACATTCAGTCTAAGAGGACGCGCCTTGTGGGAGTTCGTCTTTGATCCCGACCGCCAGCGTCCCCACACCGAAGCCCTTAGACAATATAAGAGGAGGCCGGGCTGGTTCCCGACGCGCAAGGGGCCGGGAAAGACCCTGCTGCTTAGAACGCGCGACAACCTGATCCACGACTTTCTGTACCTGGCCGAGACTGACCCTGACATCGTCCTGATCGTCGATCATCCAATGGAAATCGTCTACTGGATCGTCGGCGAGCGTGGAGAATACTCGAAATCTCACATTTCCGACCTCGCGCTGGGTCACAAGGACGGCCGCATCACATTTGTAGATGTCCGCAGGTATTGGGAGATGGTGGGCGATCGGATGGCCGCCACCCGCGCCGAAGCCCGTGAGCGATACTATCGTGACCAATTCGGCAGCAGATACATCCTGCACGACGAGCGGAAGATTTATCCGGAGCCGATTTTCACTAATGCCAAGCAGATGTGCGAACTCGCCCGCGCTAGAGCACGCTTGCCCAAGTACGCCCGGATCCGAGAGGACATCGCGGGGATGGCGTTGCCAATGACCGTGCGTCAGATGATGCAAGCGAGCACCTATAACGCCCAGTACTGGAAGTTCGAAGACGACGAGGAGCAGAGGATCCTGTCGGAAATCAATCCCGTGTTCGAGACCGTCATGGAGATGGTGGCCCATGGCGAACTCTGGGTCGATGAATCGTTGGCTTTCAGCATCGATACCGTAGTGCATCCCACAGAGCTTACTGGGCGGCGTAGAGAGACGGATCTCGACAGGTCGCTCCTGACGCAATCTTGGGAAGACGGAAGGGGATCATCATGAGCCTCGGGGATCCCTTCTACCAATTCAAGCGTCCGATCCAGACCGTAGCAGAACTCGAATTGCCCCCACCAGATCCAAATTTCAAGGGCGGTCAACCGGTCGATATGCGCAGCGGTGACAGGTATCACCTGTTCGACAGGAAGTGCCGCGGCTTCGGCGATTTCACCTTTCTTCGCTGGCAGGATGACGTTTCCGGCCGCCGCCTCGGTGAACTTAGGCAGGTGGGCACAGCGGAAAGCCTTTTCCTGTACGAGTGTCAGGTCATTGAACTTGAGAAGCACGGGCGCATCGTTGCGATGGGCGGCAGGCGTCACGAGACGCGGCACATGCCAGGCGGCGTACATAGCCTGACCAGCGATGAGATCGCGGAGGCAATGCGCCGCATCGAATACGTGGATGCTCTCAACCGGGAAAAGGATCTCCGGCGTAGGGACACGCTTCCTGACGTCATTAAGGCGCGCGTGGCGGCCGAAGTCGCCCAACGGCGCGGCGAGCCTGAACCGTCGAAAGGCTGGCTTTGCAAGCTAATGAGGATCGAGAAGCACGGCACCGCGCTGAACCGTATCGTCAAATTCGCGCCGGAGCGATCGCGAGGCAACACGGAACCGCGATTCGCGTCGGTCCTCTACATCGTGAAGGGCAAGGCGATGGTAGATGCCCTCACATCCAAGATGGGAGCGGCAGACGCGCGGAACCGCGTCAAGGAACTGGTCAAGGAAGGCGCAGAATTTGCATGGGCGCGTAGCCAGGTTCTGGATAGCGACGGACAGCCTGTTATGAAGATGGCCTCGTTCCAGAAGGGCATCGCTAAGCTCGACAGATTCACGAAGGACAGCCTTCGGATCGGTCACGAGTACGCCGGTCGCGAACATTCGAGGAGCGTCCGGTCCTGGCGACCTTCGGGCATTCTCGATGTGGTGGACGTGGACCACTCCACTCTGCCGATCAACGTCTACGATCCGATTTTTCCGAGTCTCGCGTACGGTCGACCGGACATCCTGATCTTCAGGGACCGCTACAGTGGCATCGTCCTTGGCTATTCGATCGCTTTCTCGGCTCCCAGCTTCGAAACATTCGTGTCCGGCTTTCGCCATGCGATCTTCCCAAAGGATCATCTATCGTCAGCCGTGTCGTGGCCATGGTTCGGTAAGCCAAAACGTATCGGCGTGGATCTGGCCGCACACCTGACCGGAGAGCAGATGCAGCGTGCGTCCGCGATGCTCGAATTCGAAATCACCGAATATCGACCACGGGTGCCCGAGGACAAAGGTGCCTTGGAACACTTGTTCAGTGTTCTTGATCTTGGTGTTCTTCAGTCGGTGCCTGGTCACATGCCGCGCCCGGCCAAGAGGAAGCGCCTCGATTTTGATGAGCAACAGATCAAGGCTGAAATCTCTATCGTCGAGCTTCGTTGGATTCTCGATGAATTCTTCGCGAACCACATGAACCGCACTCCGAGAAGGGGTATCGGCGAACTTCCTGCAATGAAGGCTATCTCGGCCGACATCTGGGATCAGCAGATCAGGAATCTGCCGCCAAGGGGTCTGGTCGATTCACAGGCATTCGAGTGGCTTGCGGGAGAAACGAAGAATGTCACCATCCAGGACGACGGGATTCAGTTCGATTACCTGACATATCAGTCCGAGGAACTGCTTCTGGTTACGACCAATTCCCAGCACCAGCGTGGTGTCAGGGATGACAGAGGGCGCGTGCATCGTTCGACCAGCTACGTAGCGTCGAGGCCGTTCGATGACATCGGCCACATCTGGCTTATGGATCATCATCGCGGCAACCAGCCTATTCGGGTACCTGTCGACCCCTCGCTCGCCTCCTACGCAAACGGGGTCAACGCCGAGCAGCATAGCAAAGTGGTGGAATTCAAGAACGAACAGCTCGCACAGCACCAACAGGATTTGTCGTTCCAGCAGGCATACGAACGTCTTCGCAACATCCAAATCGATTTCCACACCAGTACCCGCCGGGCGGAGAATTCCCGGAAGATCGCCCGGCACATCGAAAAGCAAGGCCTGAAGATCGAGCGTGCGAAGACCGTCGATCTCACCTGGGTGGACAGCGGCGGCCGCACTAGCCTTGCGGAACCTACCACCATCGAGATCCGCGACCCCGTCAGCCCGCGTGCCTTTCGCCGTCCGGGAGCCTCCTCCTCAGCGCCCTCGGCGGCCCCTCCGTCGATGATCATCTATCCCAAAACCAGAGCTGGGGCCTCCGAGGTCGCCGCTCCCGCCAAAGAACCGAAATCCAGCAACCGTCTGAGCCTGGCCGAACTCCGGCAGAAGAAGGCCCGGCAGGACACGTCCAAGGAGGACTGAGATGACACACCAGGCCAAGGCGACAGTCGGCGCAAGGCTGTTCCACGAGACGCCGTTCACGACGCCGGAGGCCCGCCTCGCGGCGAGCAGGCTTGCCAACCGGAAGCGTCAGTGGATGATCGACAACCTCCTTCACCGCTACGAGACGTTCGACGCAGGCTGGAAGCTGCTCGAGCGCGTTCACCGACCCGTGCTCGACGGGGACGTCGGAAGGGGTACGTTCGGAGCAATCTACGGAGACACGAGGGTCGGGAAGACCTCGATCATCGATGCCTACAGGGCAAACCACCCATCCACGGTGGATGAGGACGGGGAAATCTATCCGATCGTTCGCATCACGGCTACCGCGGGCATGACGCCTTCCACCCTAAGCGACGAGTTCTACTTCCAGACTGGTTCCCGGGCGCAGGCGACCAAGACATCGCAGTTCATCCGCGACCGGAATGCGATCGACCGCCTGGTAATGCATCGGACGGAACTGGTGATCGTCGACGACGTCCAGTTCCTGCTGTTCAACCGCCGCAGAGACGAGATGCCCAAGTTCAACAGCTTCCTCAGGACACTGATTGACTACAAGGAATTCGCCGTCGTCTTCGTGGGGGAACCCAAGGTTCAGGAATGGGTGATGAGTCACCCCGACATCAGCAGCCGCAGCTACACCGAGGAGCATCTTGACCGCTACGACAGGTCGGAAGGCGGCAGAGACTCCTTCCAGCTCCTGATGGGCGCGATCGATGACCTTCTGCCCTTTGCCGAACCATCGGATCTGGGAGAACCCGACATGGCCGACGAGATGTGGGCCTATTCCGACGGCTACCTTGGGAGGGCGATGTCCATGCTCAGATACGCGTGCTGGACCTCCATCAACGAGGGACATAGGCGAGTAAAGCTGCAGACGTTGCATGAGACCTGCAAGAGCAGCCCATGGCAGGACAACCGCCGCGAATACTTCAGGTTCGGGAGCTTCCGATGAGCGTCCAGAACCGGCTTAGCCGCTCCTTCTCTACTTGGAGACGAAAACCAGCATACGGTGAGCCCGCGTATGCGTACTTCTGCCGCCTCGTTGGAGAGGAAGGATTCCAGAGCGCCGAGGTCTACGGGAACTCGATCGGCATCACTATGAAGCAGGCGCATTCGCCACGTCTGACGGAGAAGGTGTTTTCGCTGCCGCTCCCGGAGCAAGCCAAGCAGTCGATGGAGCACTGGACTCCGCGGAGGAGCGGCAACTTCTACGTCGTTGCGGGACAAAGGCTTCGGACGACCCAGATCTCGACGTCAAGACGCCGCTTCTGCCGTGGATGTCTTCATGAACGGGATTCGCACCGGGTATGGTGGGATGTCGTGCAATTTAGAACGTGCCCGATCCATGGACGCCCGCTGGAAGATACCTTCGGCGGCAACCGGCCACTTCTATGGTGGTGGCCTCAGTTCACCTACGCCCCCAACGGCGAATCCCTCGTCGCGGCCTGGCAGCCTGTCGACTGCAGGGACCTCTTCGAGCATTACCTGCTTCAGCGTCTCGGTTGCACCTCGGACCGGCCACGTCCGCTGCTCGACGACGTGGAGGTGTATCAGGTCATCGATCTGTGCGGACTCCTCGGCCGGTTCTTCGATACCCCGTGGTCCCAGCGTGCTCCGAAGTTCGACATCTCCTACCAGACAGGGTTTGAGGCTCTTTCGGGGACGCACCAAGATCTTGTCGAAAAGTTCGAATCCTGGCTCGTCTCGAATGCGGAGAACGCGCTGAAGTCCGGCATCGAGAGCGGGTTGGGGTGGATCAGGAAGGGAGGACGCGGGGTTAACATCCTTCACAAGACGTGGAAGCGCATTGATCTGGCCCAGAAGGAAGCATTCGCGAGGGTCGGTCGCGTCACGCAGTTCCGTGAACTCAAGGACTTCGACTTCAGGTATATCACATCTCAGGCCCTGCAGAAGGAGCTGGGCATCTCCTACAAGAAAGCCCGGGCGTTCCTCAGGCTTCGAGGCCTCGAGCCCGCCGACCTGAAATACTCCCGCGAGGATGTCGAGAAGATCAGAGCGGAAATCGACAGGCTGCTCACCCATAAGGATTGTGCTGCTCTTCTCGGATGCAGCAAGAAGATGATTCGTTTCCTCGTCATGACAGGACATCTCGTCGGCTATCTCGGGATGACGAGGACGTCGGAGTTCAAGGTCGAGCCTGAATCCATCGTCGCTCTTGCCAATAAGATCACCTCGCTTCCGCTCCATGAGCAGAAGGGCACGCGCCTCACCCTCTGGAACTATGCGCGATGGAACGGCATCAGCCACAGGAAACTCGTCACAATGCTTCTGTCCGGCGAGGTCCGGCCAGTCGCCATCCGAAAGGACCGGCCAGGCTTCAGCGCGCTACGCATGGCAAACGCCCCAACCTCGGCAGCGGTTCGGTCAACCGCGAAAGAGGGGGAAATGACGTTCGGCCGCGCCAGGGCCCTTCTCGGTTTGCGTCACCAGTCCGTGGCACCGCTGGCTCATGCCGGCGTTCTGAGAATCGCCCGGAGCAGCGGCAAGTCTCACTTCCTCTCCGTGGACACGGTAAATGCATTCGCTGACCGCTACGTCGAGGCGTCGAAATACCGGAAGGAGCTGCGGGCGGAGCGGAACCGGATCGCGGAAAGGCTTGAGGTTCTCGGGGTTTCACGACACTTCACAGAGATCGAGGGCATGCACGACCATATCGTGGAGAAACGGGTTCTGCTGAAGGCGCTCGGCATCGAGGATGTCTCCGATGCCGTTCAAGATAAATGGCGGCTGTTCTCTTCCTACGTGGCTAGCAATTGCCCAGCCTTCCTGTTACCTGCGGACGTCACCAGATACGAGCAGACGATCTTCAACTCCACGAGGGTGGCACGCTTCACTGCATCGGCCGTCGGTGACCGCATCGTTCTCAGAAAGAAGTTCAATCCCCGGGCAAATCGAGAGTGGCGCTGGTTCAGAGAGCACGAAGGTGAAGTCTTGAAGCTCATGGAAGCTTTCGACTTTAAGAAGGTGCCGTCAAAGAACCTCGTCATCGGAGCCTGCTACCTGGATGATGAGGAAGTGATGGCCAGCCTTACGAAGGCGCTCGGCGACTATCACTGGCTACTTCTGAAGACAGATATCCGGTAATTCAGCCACCGAACCGCTAGCCAATCAAATCCTTTTTGTAACGCGCCTGTTGCTGCAGGCGTGTTTTTTCGTTTTCCGAGTAGGCTTCCGCGAAAATAAAGCTAAATCAGTTCACGGGTATGGGGTTAAACTGCCCCCTTGGTTCACGGGCATGGGGTTGCTAGTTCACGAAGTTGCGCGTCGGTCTGGGAAAAAGCCTAAGGAATTCAGCATCGCTGGTTCACGGATATGAGGAAGCCAACATTTCTCCAGATCTCCGTTGCTATTCGTCACGCACCATGCGGTCGCGTTACTGCATCTCCGACCACGCCTCATCCAATAACGCGGTCGTGATGGGATTTCGCCCCGGCACCCCCTCCTCGGACGCCTTCGAGGCCTCGCAAGCCCCCGAAATCGCTGGACTTTGACCAAAGACAATTCCATCCTTTCCCTCGTTCAACGGCTCCCGGAATCGCAATTGCGCCCGGGGACCGGGACGATGAAGCGCCGAAGAGCGCTCTGGGGGAGGAAACATGGAACACATCTTCACGCCGCCACGGCCGTGGCTGGCGGCCTACGGCACAAGCATTCCGCAGGAATTGGGGGAGCTGCGCTACAAGAGCATCGCCGATCTGGTCGATCAGTCCTGTGCTGCAAACGGCCCGCGCAAGGCCTTCACCTGCGTCGTGCCGAACGGCATGAACGGCAGCCTGACCTATTCCGAGGTCGGCGAAATGTCGGATGCCTTTGCCGCCTTCCTGCATCATGACTGCGGCCTGCGCGCCGGCGACCGGGTCGCGGTGCAACTGCCAAACGGCCTGCCCTACCCCGTTGTCGCCTTCGGCGTCTTGAAGGCAGGCTGCATCCTGGTCAATACCAATCCGCTCTACACACCGAGCGAGATGATCCACCAGTTCAACGATTCTGGCGCCAAGGCGCTCGTGATCGTCGACATGTTTGCCGACAAGCTGGCCGAGGTCGTGCCGAAGACCGGCATCCAGACCGTGGTGCTCGCAGGCGTGCCGGAATTCTTCCCCAAGCTGCCGGAAGTGATCATCAGGGGCGTCCAGAAGCTCTGGAGCAAGGTTCTGCCGCCGATCCCGTCGCTCGGCGTGCCCGTGCTCAGGATCAAGGAGGCGCTTGCCAAGGGCCGCGTGCATGGTGCGGACGTGAAGGCGATGTGGGCAGCCTCCGGTCCCGATGACCTCGCGCTGCTGCAATATACGGGCGGAACGACCGGCGTCGCCAAGGGTGCCATGCTGACCCATGGCAATATCCTCACCAATCTCGACCAGGTACGCGCCGTATCAGGAGGCGTCATGGCCCGTGAGGACCAGGTGCTGACGGCACTGCCGCTCTACCACATCTTCGCCTTCACCGCGAACCTGATGACCTTCTTCGAACTCGGCGCGCGCAACATCCTGATTCCCTCGCCGCGCCCGGTACAGAACCTGCAGCGCGCCATCGAAAACTATCCGATCACCTGGATCACCGGGGTCAACACGCTGTTCAACGGCCTGATGAACGAGGAATGGTTTGCAGCCTACCCGCCCAGGAAGTTGCGCGCAGCGATCGCCGGCGGCACGGCCCTGCATGAAGCGGTCGCCACCCGCTGGCGGGTAATGACGGGAACGCCGATCGCCGAAGGCTATGGCCTCAGCGAAACCTCGCCGCTCGTCAGTTTCAACCCGCTCGACGACCGTGCCAAGGCTGGCAGCATCGGCATTCCGGTGCCGGGCTGTGACGTCATCCTCGTGGATGGCGATGGCAAACAGGTCGCCTCAGGCGAACCCGGCGAGCTCCTGGTCCGCGGACGTCAGGTCATGCTCGGCTACTGGCAACGTCCGGAGGAGAGCGCAACCGCTCTGCAGAACGGCTGGTTTGCGACAGGCGACATCGCCGTGATGGACGATCAGGGCTTCCTCAAGATCGTCGACCGCAAGAAGGACCTCGTTCTCGTATCGGGCTTCAACGTCTATCCCAACGAGGTGGAAGACGCGCTCGCCAAGATGGACGCGGTGCTGGAAACCGCCGTCATCGCGATCCCCGACGCCAAGACCGGCGAGGCCGTGCGTGCCTACGTCGTCAAGAACCCCGATCACGAAGGAGACCTGACCGACGAGGCAATCCGCGCGCACTGCCGGACTGTTCTCAGCAACTACAAGGTGCCGAAATCCATCGTCTTCCGAGACGCCCTGCCCAAGACGCCGATCGGCAAGATCCTGCGCAAGGATCTGAAGGCCGAAGTGCTGGTCGAATTCAAGAAGTGAGCGAGGGCAAAACCACATGTTGACGGAACTTGAAACCACCCTGCTCGGCATCATGATGATGGTGATCATGCTCGGCATGGGCGCCTCGATGACCTGGCGCGACTTCTTCATCGCCTTCCGTAAGCCGAAGGGCATTCTGGTCGGCCTTTTGAGCCAGTATATGATCATGCCATTCCTCGGCTATGCCCTGGCGGTCATCCTCGGCCTTCCCGCTGGAATGGCGGCCGGCCTGATCCTGATCGCCTGCATGCCGGGCGGCACGACCAGCAACATCTTCGCCTATTTCTCCAAGGGCGTGCTGGCGCTGTCGATCATGATGACGACGGTCTCGACGCTGGTTGCCGTCGTCACGGTGCCCTTCCTGCTCAGCTTCTATAGCGGACTGGCGGGACTTGGCGGTGACTACGTGATCCCTGCCGGCAATGTCGCCCAGGTTCTGGTGGTCCTGCTCGTACCGACCGTGCTCGGCATGTTCCTGCGCAAGATGAATGCCAATGTCGGCGCGACGATCGAGATGATCGGCTCGCTGCTCGGCGTTGTCGTCATCCTCTTCCTGATCGGCTCCTGGGTGCCGCGCAACTATCAAATGCTGCTCGACACCCCCTTCCCCGTCTATATCGCTGCAATCGGAATTGGTCTGACCGGCATGCTGCTCGGCTACTGGCTTGCCCGCGGCCTGCGCCAGGACAGCAACCGCGCCCGCACCATCAGCCTCGAAACCGGCATCCAGAACGGCCCGCTGGCCGCGCTGATCGTGACGCTGTCCTTCACCGGCATTCAACAGCAGGAAGTGCTGTTCATTCCGATCCTCTACAGCCTCTTCATCGTCATCACCTCCTCGATCATCACCGTCTGGTATCGACGCAGCGCGACGGAAGAGGCCTTGGCACGGGATGCGGCGAAGGTTCGCGTCTGAGGACCCGGGATCGTCCGCAACAGCCAGACGGCTACGCAATTGAAGACGCCGCCTCAAGAGCTGAGGCGGCGTTTCTTGTTGGGGCATAGCCCTGGACTACGAGAGCCTATCTCAGCGTAGCTAGCCTGAAGGAAAGCGGCTGGCATAGCCCGAAAGTACATCGTTGCAATCTTTGAACAAACGAAAAGCCCCGCCGGCAAGGGCGGGGCTCTTCAGCGTGTCGGTGGTTAGGGGCGCGAGGCGCCCCCCTTCCTATCAGATCGACTGGTAGGCAGCGACGATGGCTGCAACCTGGTCGGTGTTCATCGCCTGGACCTGGGCCGTGGTAACCGCCTGCAACTGGGCAGTGGTCAGGTTGCCGATGTCGTCAGTCGAGAGACCTGCGATAGCGGAGGTCTTGATCGCTGCGATGTCGTCCGTCGAGAACAGAGCCAGATCCGCACTTTCCAGGGCGCTGATCGCTGCCGAGCTCAGGGCTGCGACCTGTGTCGAGGTGAGCGCTTCGATCTGGTCCGTCGTCATGGCGACCAGCTGATCGGTCGACAGCGAGCCGACGACCTTAGAGCTCAGGGACGCAACCTGTTCGGTCGAGAAGGACACCAGGCCGGCGGTCGTGAGGCTCTGCGCCTGGGCAGTCGTCAGGGCCGCGATCTGGGTCGTCGAGAGACCGTCGATCTGGGTCGATGTCAGACCGCCAATCTGGCTCGATGTGAGACCAGCGACCTGGCCCGGGGTCAAGCCTGCAAGCTGCGTCGAGGTGAGCTGGGCGAAGTTGCCTGTCGAAAGAGCGGCAATCGTCCTCGTGTTCAGCAGGCCGAGTTCGGTCGACGTGAAGGTCGCCATGTCCTCGGTCTCAAGACCGGCAATCGCTGCCGAGCTCAAGGCTGTCAGCTGACCGCTCGAGAGAGCCTCGACCTGCGCGGACGTCAGCGCCGTCACCTGACCTGAGTTCAGGCTGGACAGGACGCGGGTACCGATCGCCCCAATCTGGCTGGTCGTGAAGGTTGCCAGGTTCTGGGTCGACAGTGCCCCGAGCTGCGCGCTGGTCATGGCGCCGATCTGGCCCGGGGTGAGCCCGCCGATATCATCGGTGGACAGGACCGCGATCTGGGCCGTTGTCAGTGCAGCCATCTGGCTGGTGGTCATGCCGGCGAGCTGTGCAGACCCGAGAGCCGCAAAGTTCGTGGTCGACATGGCGGCCAGTGCCTTCGGGCTGAGGGCTGCGAGATCCGTCGGAGCGAAGGTCGCAATGTCCTCAGTCGTCAGACCGGCGATACCGGCGGAGCTGATTGCTCCGAGCTGAGCCGTCGAGAGATAGTCGAACTGGGCGGATGTCAGTGCCGCGATCTTGTCCGAAGACAGGCTTGCGATACCGCTCGTTGCCAATCCAGGCAGCTGGGCCGAAGTCAGAGCCGCGAGACTGTCGGTCGACAGGGCCGCGATCTGGTTGGACTTCAGGACCGCAATCTGGGCCGAGTTGAGACCAGAGATCGTACCGCTGTTGAGCGTCGCAAGCTGGGCGGTCGTCAGCGCGGCCACCTGGCCGGTCGTCAGGCCACTCAGCTGTGCAGAGTCCAGAGTTGCGAACTTGTCGGAGCTGAGAGCCGCAATCGTGCGGGTCTGCAGGACTGCAAGTTCAGCGGAGTCGAGCGTTGCAAGGTCTCCAGTCTCGATGCCGGCCACTGCTGCCGAGCTCAGCTGCGAGAGCTGGGCGGTAGAGAGGGCGGCAAACTGAGCCGTCGTGAGGGCACCGACCTGCGCCGAGGTCAGCGAGCCAAGAGCGCGGCTCGAGATGGCAGCGACCTGACCAGTTCCCAGTCCGGCAATGGCATCCGTCGACAGGCCGCTGATCGCCGCAGAGGAGATCACTGCGATTTCGTCGGTGGTGAAGGTCGCGATGTCAGCGGACGAGAGGGCTGCCAGATCGGCAGAGCTCAGGGCTGCAATCTGACCGGATACCAGCGCCGCCACCTGGGCCGTGCTCAGTGCATCGAGCTGGCCAGAGGAGAGTGCGCCGACCGCCCGCGAATTCAGGGCCGCTACCTGCTCGGTGGAGAGCGAGGCGATGTTGTCGGTGGACAGGGCCTGGATCTGTACAGAGCTGAGGACTGCGACCTGGGTCGATGTCAGTCCGTCGATCTGAGCGGAGCCGAGGGCCGCGAGCTGTGCCGTGGTCAGAGAAGCAACCTGCGCCGTCGTCAGACCGCTCAGCTGCGCGCTGTCCAGCGACGCGATGTTCTGCGTCGAGAGGGCAGCGATGGCTCGGGAGTTCATGACTGCGAGATCCGCCGAGTCCAGACCATCGAGGTCTTCGCTCGTCAAACCGGCGACCGCAGCGCTGGTCAGCGATGCCAGCTGCCCGGTGGTGAGAACACCGATCTGAGTGGAGCTGAGGGCGGCCACTGCGTCAGAGCCGAGGGCAGCGATTGCGCGGGTGTTCACCGCGGCGATCTGTTCGGTGGACAGCGAGGCCAGGGCATCGGTCGTCAGTGCCCGGATCTGCGAGCTCGACAGCATGGCCACGATGGCCGTCGTCAATCCGTCGATCTGGGTGCTGACCAGGGTCGCGACCTGGGCAGTGGTCATTGCAGACATCTGGCCAGTGGTCAGGCCTGCAAGCTGCGTCGAGTCGAGAGATGCGATGTTTGTCGTCGACAGGGCTGCAAGAGCCTTGGAGTTCAGTACAGCAAGGTCGCTTGAGGCGAAGGTGTCGAGGTCGTCGGTACCGAGGCCGGCAACGGCGGCACTCGAAAGTGCTGCGATCTGGTTGGTCGTGAGTGCAGCCACCTGGGCGGTGGACATCGCCCCAACCTGAGCAGAGCTGAGAGCACCGATTGCGCGGCTGCTGATGGCAGCGACCTGATCGGTCGAGAGCGAGGCCACTGCGTCGGTGCTCAGAACGCTGACCTGGGCACTGGACAGCAGGCCGACAAGACCGCTGGCGAGACCATCCAGCTGGTCGCTATCGAGAATGCCAACCTGCGCGGTCGTCAGCGCGGTGACCTGTGCAGAGGTGAGACCAGAGATCTGTGCCGAGTCGAGCAGGGCGACGTTCTGGGTCGAAAGAGCGGCAATTGCGCGGCTGCTCAGGACCGCAATTTCGGAAGAGGTGAGAGTTCCGACTGCAGAAGTGTCAAGCCCGCGGATGGCGGTGGAGGTGAGCTGAGCCAGCTGACCGGTCGAGAAAGCATCGAACTGTGCCGAGCTGAGTGCGCTCAGCTGGTCCGACTTCAGCGCACCGATGGCACGGGTAGTGATCGCGGCGAGCTGGGTGGTGTCGAGAGATGCGATTGCAGCGGTCGTCAGCGCAGCGAGCTGGACAGAGGACAGAGCAGCAACCTGAGTGCTGGTGAAGCCATCGAGCTGGTCGCTATCGAGCGTACCGATGATCGCTGTCGACAGAGCGGCGATCTGAGCCGAGGTCAGGCCGATGAGCTGCGTCGAGGTCAGTGTTGCGAACTTGTCGGTAGTGAGCGCTGCGAGTGAGCGAGACTGCAGGGCGGCGATATCGGCCGAGTCGAAGGTCGCGAGATCTTCGGTTTCGAGCGCGCGGACCGCAGCAGAGCTCATTGCGCCGATCTGGCTGGTGCTCAATACAGAGACCTGAGCGGACGTCAGCGCGGCAACCTGGCTGCTTTCCAGAGCGGCCACAGCTTTGGTGTTGAGGGCAGCGATTCGGTCGGTCGTCAGGCTGCCGATGACAGCGGAGGTGATACCGCGGATCGCAGCAGAGCTGAGGCTTGCGAATTCGGCGGTCGTGAAGGTGTTCAGATCGTCAGACGAGAGAGCAGCGAGGTCACTGGAGGACAGAGCTGCAATCTGCGCGGAGCTCAGGGCGTCGATCTGGCCGGTTGTCATGGCATCGAGCTGAGCCGTTGTCAGCGCGCCGACTGCGCGGCTGCTCAGGGCCGCTACCTGGCCGGTCGACAGGGATGCCACATTGGCGGTTCCGAGCGCTACCACCTGTGCGGAGCTGAGGGCAGCCACCTGCGTCGTGCTGAGGCCCGTCAGCTGTGCGCTGCCGAGAGCCGCGACCTGCAGGGTCGTCAGCGAAGCAACCTGGCCGCTAGAAAGCGCGGTCAGTTGGCCCGAGGTGAGCGCTGCAATGTTGTCAGTCGAGAGCGCAGCAAGGGCGCGTGAGTTCAGTGCTGCAAGCTCGGTAGACGTGAAGGTCGCGATGTCAGCGGTTTCCAGACCGCGGATCGCGGTGGAGCTGAGTGCAGCAAGCTGCAGGGTCGAGAGACCATCAATCTGAGCGCTGCTGAGTGCGGCGACCTTGGCAGAGGTCAGCGAACCGATAACGCGGCTGCTGAGACCTGCAATCTGATCGGTCGTCAGCGACGCCAGCGTGTCGGAGGACATTGCGCCCATCTGAGCGCTGGTGAGGCCAGCCAACTGGGTGGACGTCAGGCCATCGGCCTGCGCGGAGGTCAGCAAAGCAATCTGCGTGGTGGTCAGAGTGCCGACCTTCGCAGAGGTCAATGCAGCCAACTGGGTCGAGTCGAGAGAAGCGAATGCGTCGGTCGAAAGAGCAGCGAGGCTCTTCGATGCGAGAGCGGCGACCTTGTCGGAGGACAGGCTGTCGATATCGTCGGCGCCGAGGCCGCGAACGGCCGAAGAGGTAAGGACTGCAAGCTGGCTCGTGGTCAGAACACCAACCTGGGTGCTCGAGAGAGCAGAAACCTGCGCGGAGGAGAGGGCTGCAACAGCGCGGCTGTTCAGCGCAACGACCTGTTCGGTAGAGAAGGTCGCAAGGTTGTCAGACGACAGAGCCGAAATCTGGCGCGAGGTGAGCGCCGAGATCTGGGTCGAGGTCAGGCCGTCGATCTGTGTGGAGGTCAGATTGGCGATGACAGCAGTCGAGAGCGATGCGATCTGACCGGTGGTCAGTCCGGACATCTGGCTGCTATTGAGGGCTGCGAAGCTGCCGGTCGAGAGGCCAGCCAGTGCGCGCGTGCTGAGGATAGAGAGTTCAGCGGAGGTCAGCGTCGCGATGTCATCGGTCTGGAGGCCGGCCAGACCCAGGCTGCTGATGGCGTTGAGCTGCGAGGTGGACAGCGCGTCGAACTGGTCAGAGGTCAGTGCGCCGACCTGCGCGGAATTCAGCGTGCCGAGCTGGCGGCTGTTGAGGCCAGACATCTTGGCGCTGTCGATGACGGCGAGCTGGTCGATCGTCAGGCCGCGGGCGGCGACGCTCGAGATCGCGCCGAGCTGGCTGGAGCTGAGCCCGTCGAATTCGTCGGTCTGCAACGCGCCGATCTGAGTCGAAGAAAGAGCCGCAACCTGAGCTGTGCTCAGTGCGGCAATGTCGGAGCTCGTGAAGTTGGCGATCGTCGCGGTAGACAGCGTTTTGATCTGGTTGATGCTCAAAGAAGAGATAATCGAAGTCATGTGACGCGCGCCTTCAACGTTTGCGGTTGGCCGTTGCATTCCTTGCCACCGATCGGGGGAGCACAGCCTGTGCATCACCGTCTCGACCCCGGGAGCATAATGCTCCCTAAGTGGCTGATATCCGTCTTCAAGCGATTGTCTGTTGACGCCCTACAACGGTGTCCTCACGGACGAAAGTCTTTGGAAAACATGGCTCGACCGAGCCTGGCGTTGGAGAGGGCATCATGCAGCAGAGCTGATCTCTGCTTCCCACACCACCTAGGTCCGCATCCCGATCCGGACACGCACCTTGCCTCACCGATTCGTGTACAAACGAATGTGGTGAGACGAGTCTTGCCCAAATGATTAGGCCGCACACTCTAATTTTCTATTAACAGCCTATGCGGGAAGTCACCCGTCTATTCTTGTTGGCCAGTTACGTACATGCAACTTTCCTTGGATGCTATCACCAAGACCAAGTGATTTGGCAAGCTTCAAGATGTGAGCGGGCGGCAGAACGCAAGCCCAAAGCAAGCTAGGCCGAATAGGTGTTCCCTAGACGCCTCCGCGCGGGAACGTAACCTGGCCAGCCCCATGGCCGACAACAGATGTGATGTCGATGGTGATACATACAGCATTCGCCCCGGAGCAGAACGCCCAGCTCGCTGCCGCAATGGACAAGGCCAGAAGCCAGAAGCTCTCCCTGATTGAGTTGCTGCAGCTTGCAGAACACTGGGGCGCCTCGGGACAGTCGGCTCTGGCAGCAGAACTCTACAAGACCTGGACCGCATTCAACGACCAGAGCCCGCTGCTTCATCTTGCTTTCTTCAACTATTCCGTTGTCCTGAAGGCGCTAGGCGACACGGCCGGCGCCATCAATGCCTTGAAGGCAGCCTTGCGAGCGGCCCCGATGATGGGCCAGGCTCACATTAATCTTGGCCGCACCTACGAGGATTGCGGGCTCGGCGCACTGGCGATCCAGCAGTGGCGCAGCTATGTCGAGCAGACATCGGAAATCACCCCGGACAAGTCCGTGCATCGCCTGATGGCCCTGCAGCACATCGGCCGCGTGATGGAAGGCGCCAGCCTCTACGCGGATGCGGAGACGGCCCTCTGGCAAGCGATAGAGCTGCGCCCCGACAAGCCCGAAGCCGGCCAGCACTGGATTTCGGTCCGCCAGCATCAATGCAAGTGGCCCGTCGTCCAGGCATCGGAATACGTGACCAAGAAGCAGATGCTGGACTCGATCTCGCCGCTTCCCCTCGCCTGCTATGCCGACGATCCGCTTTACCAGATGGCCAAGGCCGCTCGTTACTTCAAGATGCTGGCAGGACGCCCAGATCCTGCTCATCTCAACAGGCCTGAACCACGCAAGAAGGTCGGTACCGGTCAGCGGCTGCGCATCGGTTACGTTTCGTCCGACCTGCGCGATCACGCCGTCGGCTTCGCATTGAGCGAAGTTCTGGAACTGCATGACAAGTCTTCGGTCGAAGTCTACGCCTATTATATCGGCGATGCCCGCACCAATGACGCGACACAGAACCGGATGAAGGCTGTGATCGACGTCTGGCGTGATGTTACTGCGATGTCGGACCTTGAGGCCGCCAAGCTGATCATGGCCGACGAGATCGATATCCTGATCGACGTCAACGGCTACACCAAGCTTGCCCGCACGAAGATCTTCTCCTACCGCCCGGCCCCGGTGATCGTGAACTTCTGCGGCTACCCCGGCACCATGGCGAGCCCGGTGCACCAGTACATCATCGCCGACGAGCAGATCATTCCACCGGGCAACGAGCTCTACTACACGGAGAAAGTCCTCCACATTCCGTGCAACCAGCCGGTCGACCGCAAGCGTCTGATCGGCCCACGCCCGACACGCACGGAAGCCGGTCTGCCTGAAGACGCCTTCGTCTTCGCCTGCTTCAACGGCATGCAGAAGATCACCGCCGGCGTCTTCACCCGCTGGATGGCGATCCTGACGGCGACGCCTGGCAGCGTGCTCTGGCTGCTTGGCGGATCGGATGTGGTGAACCAGCGCCTGCGCGAACTGGCGACCTCTGCCGGCGTCGACCCTGCCCGGATCTATTTCGCACCGAAGGCGGCGAACCCGAACCATCTGGCCCGCATTGCGATCGCCGATCTGTTCCTCGACACCTTCCCCTATGGCGCCCATTCGACGGCATCGGATGCCTTGACCATGGGTCTCCCCGTCCTCACAGTTCCGGGCAAGAGCTTCGCCTCGCGTTTCTGCAGCAGCATCGTCAAGTCGGCCGGCGTTCCAGAACTCATCTGCGCCTCCCCGGACGAATATGTCCGTAAGGCCGTGGCGCTCGCCAGGGACCCTGCAGCCCTCGCGCAGATCCGCAATTCCATCCAGGCCCAGCGCGAGACCTGCGCCCTGCGTGACATTCCGCGCCTCGTGCGTCGTCTCGAAGAGCTTTACTGGCAGATGCAGGGTGAGCGCGAACGCGGCGAGACCCCGGTTCCGGACCTCTCCAACATGGAGATGTATTACGAGATCGGCACGGACGTCGTGCTGGCGGAAGTCGAGTTCGAAGATGAGGCCGCCTATCGCAAGCGTTATCAGGACCGGATCGCCGATTGGCATGCCTTCCATCCGGTCCCGCACGACACGCGCCTCTGGCCTGCAAAGCCCGCCTGACCCGGTGAATACGCGGCTGCAGGAACTGCCGGCCGAGGGACACCATGAATCGACCGGCGGGTAACCGCCGGTCTTCAACAACAGGGCGAGACGCGGCAGGCCTGAAAGCTGGAACCGCACCGCCCGGGAAAAATCGAGGAACACCCAGCGCATGGCACAGGGTCAGAAAATCGGAATTGTCGGCGCAGGTCTGTCTGGCGCCGTCATCGCACGCGAACTGGCGGAAGCCGGCTTCGAGGTCGAAGTCTTTGACACGCGTCCGCATATCGGCGGCAATTGCCACACCGAGCGCGATGCCGACACCGGTGTCATGGTCCACGTCTACGGCCCGCACATCTTCCACACCGACGACGCGGAAGTCTGGGACTACGTGAACAGCTACCAGACCTTCCTGCCCTACAAGAACCGGGTAAAGACCACGAGCCAGGGCCAGGTCTATTCCCTTCCGGTCAATCTCCACACGATCAACCAGTTCTTCGGCAAGACTTTCCGCCCGGAAGAGGCGCGCGCCTTTATCGAGGAACAGGCCGACAAGACGATCACCGACCCGCAAACCTTCGAGGAGCAGGCGCTGCGCTTTGTTGGCCGCGATCTCTACGAGGCCTTCTTCAAGGGCTATACCGAAAAGCAGTGGGGCTGCTCGCCGACCGCCCTGCCGGCCTCGATCCTGAAGCGCCTTCCCGTGCGCTTCAACTACGACGACAACTACTTCTTCCACAAATTCCAGGGCATGCCGGAAAACGGCTATACCGACATGATCGAAAAGATCTTCGACCACCCGAAGATCAAGGTCACGCTCGGCCAGCACGTTGATCCGCGTGCGCCGCATGACTATGCCCACCTTTTCTATTCCGGCCCGCTCGACGGCTATTTCGGCTATGAATTCGGCCGCCTCGGCTATCGCACGCTGGATTTCGAGCGCTTCAGCTATCAGGGCGACTATCAGGGCTGCGCCGTTATGAACTACGGCGATGCCTCGGTGCCCTATACCCGCATCACCGAACACAAGCATTTCTCCCCCTGGGAAAGCCACGAGGGCTCGGTCTGCTACCGCGAATTCTCCCGCGCCTGCGGCGAGGACGACATACCCTATTATCCGATCCGTCTCGTCGAGGAGAAAGCGCAGCTCGCCGACTACGTCGCTCGCGCAAACGAGGAGAAGGCCGTCACCTTCGTTGGACGCCTTGCGACCTACCGCTACCTCGACATGGATGTAACGATCCGCGAAGCGCTCGACACGGCCCGCCTATTCCTTTCGAAGTCGAAAGAGCAGGCAGCGATGCCGGCTTTCGTCCACGCGCCGCTCTGATCGAGAAACAACCATGACTGCCACCCCCATCCTCGTTGTCGGCGGCGCCGGCTATATCGGCTCACACACCTGCCTCGCCCTCTCCGAGCGCGGTTATCTGCCTGTCGTCTACGACAACTTCACCTCGGGTCATCCGGAATTCGTCAAATGGGGTCCGGCCGAACAGGGGGACATCCGGGACAAGGCCCGGCTGAAGGAAGTGCTCGCCAAATACCAGCCGAAGGCGGCGATGCATTTTGCCGGCCTGATCGAGGTCGGCCAGTCGTTCAAGGAGCCGGAGCACTTCTACGACGTCAACGTATCCGGCACGCTCAGCCTGCTGCAATGCTTAAGCGAAGCCGACATCCGCAACTTCGTCTTTTCCTCCACCTGCGCCACCTATGGCGCGCCGGAATATCTGCCGCTCGACGAGAAGCACGACCAGAAGCCGATCAACCCCTACGGCCGCACCAAGCATATCGTTGAGCAGGCGCTCGGCGACTTGAACCTCTGCGGCCGCATGCGCTCCGTCATGCTGCGTTACTTCAACGCCGCCGGTGCCGACTTCGAAGGCCGCATCGGCGAGTGGCATTCACCCGAGACCCATGCCATCCCGCTTGCGATCGAAACCGCACTTGGACGCCGCGAGTTCTTCTCGATCTTCGGCGAGGACTATGACACCCGCGATGGCACCTGCATTCGCGACTACATCCACGTCAACGATCTCGCCGACGCCCATGTGCGCGCCGTCGACTATCTGCTGAACGGCGGCGAGACGATCGCCATCAATCTCGGCACCGGCAACGGCACGACCGTCAAGGAACTGATCACGGCCATTGAGACGGTCTCCGGCCGCCCCATGCCGATCAAGCGCACCGAGCGCCGCCCCGGCGACCCACCGGGCCTTGTCGCGAGCAATACGCTCGCCCGCGAAGTCCTCGGCTGGGATCCCAAGCACGGCATCGACGACATTATCCGCTCCGCCTGGAAGTGGCATTCGACCTTCAACGGCCACTCGACCTGAGCAAACTCCGTTTCCGAACATCAAAAAAGCCCGAGGGTCAAAATCGAACCTCGGGCTTTTTATGTCGTCATAGCTGTTGAGCCTCAGCTCCTGAGGCCCGGCGCCTCGTGGCCGGTGCGCTCCACATATTCCGTGTAGCCGCCGCCATACTGGAACACGCCTTCGGGCGTGATCTCGAGAACACGGTTCGATAGCGCTGCGAGGAAGTGGCGGTCGTGGCTGACGAAGAGCATGGTGCCTTCGTATTGCGACAGCGCCTTGATCAGCATTTCCTTGGTGTCGAGGTCGAGGTGGTTGGTGGGCTCGTCGAGCACAAGCAGGTTCGGCGGATCGAACAGCATGATCGCCATGACCAGACGCGCCTTCTCGCCGCCCGAGAGCACCCGCACGCGCTTGTCGATGTCATCGCCGGAGAAGCCGAAGCAGCCGGCCAGCGCCCGAAGCGGCGCCTGGCCTGCCCGCGGGAAGGTCGTCTCCAGCATTTCAAAGATTGTCATGTCGCCATCGAGCACGTCCATCGCATGCTGGGCGAAATAGCCCATCTTGACGCTGGCGCCGATCGACACCGTGCCCTCGTCCGGCTTCGAATCGCCGGCCACCAGCTTTAAAAGCGTCGACTTGCCAGCCCCGTTGATGCCCATGATGCACCAGCGCTCGCGGCGGCGGACCATGAAGTCGAAGCCGTCATAGATGACCTTGTCCCCATAACGCTTGCAGATGTTCTTGACGCTGACGACATCTTCACCCGAACGCGGCGCCGGCTGGAATTCGAAGGCCACGACCTGGCGACGCTTCGGCGGCTCGACGCGATCGATCTTTTCCAGCTTCTTCACCCGGCTCTGCACCTGGGACGCATGGGAAGCGCGCGCCTTGAAGCGCTCGATGAACTTGATTTCCTTGGCAAGCATCGCCTGCTGCCGCTCGAACTGCGATTGCTGATGCTTCTCGTTAAGCGCACGCTGCCCCTCATAGAAGACATAGTCGCCGGAATAGCTGTTGAGCTGGCCGGCATCGATCTCGATGATCTTGTTGACGATGCGGTTCATGAACTCGCGGTCATGCGAGGTCATCAGCAGTGCGCCCTCGTAACCTTTGAGAAACTGCTCAAGCCAGATCAGGCTTTCGAGATCCAGATGGTTCGACGGTTCGTCGAGCAGCATCACGTCGGGGCGCATGAGAAGAATGCGGGCGAGCGCCACGCGCATTTTCCAGCCGCCCGAGAGCGCGCCGACATCGCCGTCCATCATGGCTTCCGAGAAGGAGAGACCGGCCAGCACTTCGCGAGCACGGCCGTCAAGCGCATAGCCGTCGAGTTCCTCGTAGCGCGCCTGCACCTCGCCGTAGCGCTCGATGATCGCGTCCATCTCGTCCATGCGATCAGGATCGACCATGGCCGCCTCAAGTTCGCGCAGTTCGGCCGCGACCTCGCTCACCGGCCCTGCCCCGTCCATGACCTCGGCGACGGCCGAGCGGCCAGACATTTCACCGACGTCCTGGCTGAAATAACCGATTGACACGCCCTTATCGACGGAGACTTGCCCCTCATCCGGCAGCTCGTGGCCGATAATCATGCGGAAGAGCGAGGTCTTGCCAGCACCATTCGGCCCGACAAGGCCGATCTTCTCGCCACGATTGAGGGCTGCCGACGCCTCGATGAAGAGGATGCGGTGGCTGAGCTGCTTGGAGATGTTTTCGATGCGGATCATGGATGAGGGCGCCTGCTGGAAATCGGCGCCCTTATGGCATGGTCAGGGCCCCATGTCCCCTGCTTTTGTTGCAAGGCGGGAACGCGACTGCGCCGGATTGCCACGCAAGGCTCTGCCCCGTTGCAACACGCCGTCGAAAGCGCGAAAAGACCTCACTTGAGGACAACAGCATGAGCGATGAGACGATTACCCTTTATGAAGCGATCGGTGGCGATGCGACCGTGAAGGCGCTGACGCGCCGCTTCTACGAACTGATGGACACCTTGCCCGAGGCGGCCCACTGCCGCGCTGTGCATCCGCCGGATCTGACAGGCAGCGAAGAGAAGTTCTACGACTACCTGACGGGTTATCTGGGCGGCCCACCGATCTACATGCAGAAGCGCGGCCATCCGATGCTCCGGCGTCGCCATTTCGTCGCCGAGATCGGTCCGGTCGAGCGGGACGAATGGTTGCTCTGCTTCCGCCGCGCGCTGGACGAGACGGTCGAGCATCCCAAACTGCGGGAGATCATCTGGCCGCCGATCGAGAAGCTCGCCCACCACATGCAGAACAAGGAGTGAGCCGAATGGCCGTGATGCGCGACAACAGATGGGCGGCAGTCGCTGCCGGACTGATCGGAGCAGCGGGCGTGGGGCTTGCGGCCGCAGCAAGTCATGCCGGCGGCGAAGCGTTGCTGCGCCCGGCCTCGACCATCTGCCTCGCCCATGCGCCGGCTCTCGTGGCGCTGAGGCTTGCGGGGGGCAGGATCCGGCTTGCCGGTCTCGTTGCATTGGGAATGTCAGTTGGAACTTTGCTGTTTTCAGGCGATCTCGTCGCCCGGCATTTCCTCGGCACCGGCCTGTTTCCGATGGCAGCCCCAACAGGTGGCATGACGCTCATCGCATCATGGCTCGTGCTTGCCATCGGTGCGGTCGTGCCGCCGCGAAGCTGAGGCTCCACTGGAAGTCCAGCAGGCCTCGCTAAGACAGCGAAAAGACTCAGTGAGCGAGGGCGGCGGAACCCATGCCCGAGAACATCAGAAGATTGCCGTGCGGGTCACGCACGTGGAAGCGGATGTCTTCACCCTGGGCGTCGGACGGGCGGATTGCCTCGATCCCACGGTCACAGAAATCACGATAGATCTCGGTCGGCGTATCAGCCCGGAAGAACACCGAGCTGTTCTGGCACTGCATCGGGTCGTCGCTCAGCCAGAAATGCAGCTCCATCCCGCCACGCCGAACGACGAGATAGTCGAGGCAGTCGAGACCGATTTCTTCAAAGCCGAGATATTCGACATAGAAGTGGCGGGTTTCTGACAAGTTGAGGGAAGGCAGGATAGGCACGGCGTTGAGGATCGTCTTCGCAACCGGTTGCTGAGCGTTCATGCGGAAAGTTCCTCTGCTCCCCGCATGAAACTGACCGGCGAAACGACTACGACCTGGCGTTGGCGTTCCGCTGCCACCTTGGCGCGGGAAAATCGATGATAAGGGCGGGGGCCCGGTTCAATGCTGCGTACATGGTAGCCGATTTGCGTTCGTGCAAGCCCGGCAAAGTGACGATTTCGCAATTCGTCACTTCACTTTCCTGCGAGCGTTGCAAGATTGCCTCGGCAAGCTCCGGAAGGAGTCCCTCGCCGCGCTGTCGTGCAAGCTCGTGAAACGAGCCCATGCCACCCTTTTCAAAAACGTCCCTGCTCATCCGTCGGTATTCCTTTCATTCAGGGTCTGCAGTGCGCGCTCGAGGCTAGATTTCGAGCCATTCCGCAGCGGAATGAAAGTCTTACCGAACTTCTTGCAACCGCTCTTCACGCGCAGACACGCATCGTGACTGATACAGTCGATGGGGCAGAAGACGCAGTCGACGGAGGGTAGCACCGTGTCGATCCGCGAAACCGCTTCCCTTAAACCCCCATCATGGTGAATAAGTTCCGCACCATGTATAGTTGCGATCTGGCGCAGATGTGCAACCTGGCAATCTCGTCCCCCGACATAGAGGAAACTGCGGATGGCCTCCCGCTTGGCTGTCGCCGCAGACGCATCCGGCGCCGTCGAAACGGCAGCCTTCTTGTGCCGTGTATTCTTGCACTTCTTGGCCATGATCTCTCCTCAGGCGAAGCCCGTCGTTGCAGGCTTTAGGTCCACACTGCTGCGGACCATATTTAACTTGAGAAAAGGAGGCAAGTTTAAAACATGAGATATGCGCTCATATTTGATCGCGGCGGTCCCCGCCGGTCCACCGAAGGCGGCGGGGCGCTCGCACCGCCGCCGCCGATCCCGCGCATTCAGTCACTGGCGGAGTTGAGTGAGAGGAGCCGGATGCCGATGAAATTATCGAATGCGCCCGCCACGATCTCCCCATAGCCGATGACCACGCCGTTCACCTGCAGTTCCAAAGGCTGACCGAACTGCGTGTCGAGCCGCAACTCCTCGCCTTCGCTTGCACCCATCAGCTTGGCAACGGGGATCTTGGTGCGACCGAGGACGGCCGAAATCTCTACCGGAATGTCACCGACCTGCACATCACCGCCACGAAGGCGGACGGTGTGTTTTTCGGCTGCATCGATGGAAATGGCGGGCCAGTCAATGGCAGGCGCAGGTCCCCGCAAGGGGCCACTGGCGGCCGGCCGCCCAGGCGACGGAGCGTTTTCGGAGGGCGTGAGCTGATCGAAACCATCACCCATGATAAATACCTCTTTTAGTATATGCGGATTTAATCCGCGACATCCAGAGGTAGAGGGATTCGCAGACCCTTTGCCGCCAATCCCTTGTTAAGGTTGATGGACGGTAAAAATCCACAGGACCTGCCCGCGAACGGGTCAGTTCAGCCGCTTGCCGCGCGCGATTCGTGCCTCGATCACCGGTCCACAGCGGCCGCTCAGCCTGCGCAGAGTGCCGAGCGGGAAATGCAGCTGGGTCAGTGATTCGATCAGTTCCGGGTTCTCCCGCCGCGCGAAGGTGACGAACATGTCCGTCTTCAGCACGGACTTCTTGGCGCAGGTGAGGAAGATCTCCTCTTCCCCGAGACAGAGGTAGAAATGATCCGGCAGGAACTCGATGGCGCTCGACTGGAGGATGGCGCCATGCTCGTGCAATCCGACGATCCGCACCTGTAGGCTGCAATAGGACTTGACCCCGGCACGCGGATAGATCGCCCGCACGACCAGATTGGCCTTCCGGTAGAGAGCATGCGGGTTATCATTCGCACCGTAGAATTGCGCCAGATAATGGCGGCGTCGCTGTTCAAGCATTAACGTATGCCTAAAATACATGGTTAACAATGACTTAATACATAGTCCCTGGCACCATGAATTGCAACCGCCTGCTGCAGCCCGGATGTGGACGACGCGGAGTGGGGTGCCTCGTCAGCGTCACAAACTGCGTCCCGCGTCACCGGCGGACACGGGCCACGGGCCGCAGGGCTTGCGGCGCTACAGGCGTTGCGCAGCAGGGTTTCTGGCAGAGGAATCGAAATTTTTACCGTTTGATAAAAGTTTGAACCTGCGTTACGCTTCCCTGCATCGCTTCGAATATAAAAGAGGGAACTGCGATGCGAAGACTGGAACCAGGCCTGAAGGCCGGGCGGCTTGACGCTGCCGATTATGCGAAGAATTTCTCCGACCTGCATCCTCGCCTCGGCGGCCATGAGGCCCTTGTCGCCTCCGACAGATGTTACTTCTGTCATGACGCGCCTTGCATGACGGCCTGTCCCACCGCCATCGATATCCCGATGTTCATCCGGCAGATATCGACTGGCAATCCGCTCGGCGCCGCCAAGACCATCTTCGACCAGAACATCCTCGGCGGCATGTGCGCCCGCGTCTGTCCCACCGAGACACTCTGCGAGGAGGCCTGTGTGCGCAACACGGCCGAAGAGCGCCCGGTCGAAATCGGCCGCCTGCAACGTTACGCCACCGACATCGCGATCGAAGAAGGCCGCCAGTTCTATTCCCCGGCAGCCTCTACCGGCAAAACGGTCGGTATCGTTGGCGCAGGTCCTGCCGGCCTCGCAGCAGCCCATCGGCTGGCCCTGCACGGCCACCAGGTGACGATCTACGAAGCCCGTGAAAAGGCAGGCGGCCTGAACGAATACGGCATTGCCGCCTACAAGACGCCCAACGACTTCGCCCAGAAGGAAGTCGATTACATCCTGTCGCTCGGCAATATCGACGTGCTGGACGGCCAGGAAATGGGCATCGACTTCAAGCTCGCCGATCTCCAAGCCAAGCACGACGCCGTTTTCGTCGGTGCCGGCCTCGGCAACGTCAACGGCCTGAACATCCCCGGCGCCCAGATCAATGGCGTGACGGATGCCGTAGACTTCATCGAAAGGCTGCGCCAGGCGGATGACAAGGCCGACGTGCCGGTCGGTCGCGACGTCGTCGTCATCGGCGGCGGCATGACCGCGATCGACGCTGCCGTCCAGGCCAAGCTGCTCGGGGCCGAGAACGTGACGATCTGCTACCGCCGCGGCAAGGAGCACATGAACGCCTCGGAATTCGAGCAGGATCTGGCAACCTCCAAGGGCGTCCACATCCGCCACTGGCTGCAGCCGAAGGAAGTGGCCCACCACAGTGGCCACTGTTCGGCGATCACGTTCGAATACACCCACCTCGAAAACGGCATAATGAAAGGCACCGGCCACACGACCGAGATCAAGGCTGACCAGATCCTGGTCGCGATCGGCCAGAAGCTCGACGCCCAGGGGCTGGACGGCCTCAAGATCGAAGGTGGCAAGATCGCCATCGACGCCGAAGGTCGGACCTCGCTCGTGGGCGTCTGGGCCGGCGGCGACTGCGCCTTCGGAGGTCAGGACCTGACGGTCTCTGCCGTCGCCATGGGTCGCGATGCGGCCGAAAGCATCAACCGCTCTCTCGCCGTCATGACGGCGGACGCATCCGCAGTCGCATGACGCACCGCTCAGAGAGGATTTGAACAATGGCTGATCTCAGGAATAACTTCGTCGGCATCAAGTCGCCCAACCCCTTCTGGCTGGCCTCTGCCCCGCCGACCGACAAGGCCTACAATGTCGAGCGCGCCTTCAAGGCGGGCTGGGGCGGCGTCGTCTGGAAGACGCTGGGCTCGGAAGGCCCGCCGGTCGTCAACGTCAACGGCCCCCGCTACGGCGCGATCTGGGGTGCTGACCGCCGTCTCCTCGGCTTGAACAACATCGAGCTGATCACCGACCGTCCGCTCCAGATCAACCTGCAGGAGATGAAGCAGGTCAAGATGAATTGGCCGGACCGGGCGCTCGTCGCCTCGATCATGGTCCCTTGCGTCGAGGAGGAGTGGAAGGCGATCCTGCCGCTCGTCGAGGAAACTGGCGCTGATGGCATCGAGCTCAACTTCGGCTGTCCGCACGGCATGTCCGAACGCGGCATGGGCGCCGCCGTCGGTCAGGTGCCGGAATACATCGAAATGGTCGTGCGCTGGTGCAAGCAATACACCCGCATGCCCGTCATCACCAAGCTGACGCCCAACATCGCCGACATCCGCAAGCCCGCCCGCGCGGCAAAAGCCGGCGGCACGGATGCCGTCTCGCTAATCAACACGATCAACTCGATCGTCTCGGTAGATCTCGACAACTTTGCCCCCTCGCCCACCGTCGGCGGCAAGGGCACCCATGGCGGCTATTGCGGCCCGGCCGTCAAGCCGATCGCGCTCAACATGGTCGCCGAGATCGCCCGTGATCCGGAAACCTACGGCCTGCCGATCTCCGGCATCGGCGGCGTCACCACCTGGCGCGATGCTGCCGAATTCCTTGTGCTCGGCGCCGGCAACGTGCAGGTCTGCACGGCGGCCATGACCTATGGTTTCAAGATCGTCCAGGAGATGATTTCGGGCCTCAACGACTGGATGGATGCCAAGGGGCACAGGAGCCTCGACGACATCTGTGGTCGCGCGGTCCCCAACGTCACCGACTGGCAGTATTTGAACCTCAACTACATTGCCAAAGCGCATATCGACCAGGATGCCTGCATCAAATGCGGTCGTTGCCACATCGCCTGCGAGGATACCTCGCACCAGGCGATCACCAGCATGGTCGATGGGATCAGAAAGTTCGAGGTGATGGAAGACGAATGCGTCGGCTGCAATCTCTGCGTCAACGTCTGTCCCGTAGAGAACTGCATCACCATGGTCGAACTGCCGACCGGCACCCTTGACCAGCGCACCGGCCGGCCCGTTGATCCGAACTATGCCAACTGGACGACCCATCCGAACAATCCGATGGCCGTCCAGGCAGCAGAATAACGTCTGCCAAGCAAATCCGGCCCGCAAGCGGGCCGGATACATTAGCGCCCAACAAATCTCCAACATATCGTCAATCGATTCAGAAATTATTCAGCGCTATACTCCACGATCGCCCCCGTCGGCCGTGCCCTCCGTTGGCCTCGAGCCAGGCAGACCGGGCAAGGAGACCATGGCTAGCAAGAAAAAGAGTGCAGATGGCGTTTCTTCTCTGAGGTCGCGCCTTCAGATTCTGATTCCCAGCGTGATCGTCCTGACAGGCATCGCATCATCGGCATTCTATGCAGACCTGCAGCAGCAGCGCCTGAGCCGCGAGGCAGCCCGCAATACGGTCGAAGAGAGCCTCGGCCTGATCCGCACGAAGCTCGAAGCCAATATCAATGCCAATATCAAACTTCTGCAGGGCATGGTGGCCGTCATCGGCACCGAACCCCATGTGACGCAGCCGCGCTTTGAAGCGCTGGCAACGAAACTGATGGCGATCCCTTCGCAGATCACCAACATTGCAGCCGCACCCAACCTCATAACCACCTTCGTTTACCCCTATGAGGAGAACAAGCGCATTATCGGCCGCTGGGTAGTGCCACCGCCCAATGGCGAGGCCGCCGCCCGGCAATTGCGCGAAGAGGGCAAGACCATCATTCGGGGCCCCCTCCCCCTCAACAACGGCGACATGGGGCTGATCATCACGCTCCCGGTCACCATGACCAACGACGTCGGCCAGAGCGTCTTCTGGGGTGGCCTTGCAGGTATCGTTGATGTCGACCGCCTTTATGACGACAGCGGACTGCGCTCACCGGACCTGCCTCTTTCGATCGCTATCACCAATCAGAACGAAACCAGATCCTCGGTGATCTACGGCGATGGCCATATTCTGAAAGACGATCCCGTCTCCATGGTGGTCAATTTCGGGACCCAGCAATGGCTTCTCTCGGCGATCCCGAAGGAGGGCTGGTACGGCGTCAACAGTCAGAACGTCCCCATTCGCACCATGATCTTCGCCATGGCAGCCTTGATGGCCGGAAGTGTCATCTGGGTGGCCCAGCTCATGCGCGAACGGCAGCGCAATTATGCAGCCTTGCGCCAGCGCGAAGAACAATTGTCCGCAATGTCGAACCGCTTGGGTCTGGCACTCGAGGCCTCGAGCATCGGCATCTGGGAACTCGACTTCGCCACCGGAAATATCCGGTGGGACGAGCGCATGTATCAGCTCTACGGGCTCCCGCCTGACGTTGAGGCCTGTTACGAGGTCTGGAAATCGCGTGTCCACCCCGAGGATATCGTCCCTTCGGACCAAGCGCTTGATGACGCGATTGCTCTGGACAAGACCTATGAGACCCAGTTCCGCATTCTCCGCGACAATGGCGAAATCCGCCATATCCGCGCTGTCGGTACGATTTTCCGCGATCCGGACGGGAAGATCAGCGTGCTTGGCGTCAACTGGGATGTCAGCGCTGACGTAACCCTGCAGGAGCAACTGGGCCGCGCCCAGAAAGAGACGGCACAGCGCAACGAGGAGCTGGAATCGGCGCGAAAGCGGATGGAATACAACTCCCTGCATGACGCCCTGACCGGACTGCCCAACCGCCGCTATCTCGACCAGCGTCTCGAAGAACTCGTCCAGGAAAGCAACGCGTCCGGTGAGCGCCTGACTGTGCTCCACATGGACCTCGACCGCTTCAAGGAAATCAACGACACGCTCGGCCATGGTGCCGGCGACGCCATCCTACGCCATGTGGCACACGAACTGCGAAACCTGGTCAAGCCCGGAGATTTCGTCGCCCGCATCGGCGGCGACGAATTCCTGATCGCCTGCAAAGGCTGCACCCTGGACGTGGATCATGATGTCGTCGGGCGTAAACTCATCACCGCCGTCAACACGCCGATTGTCTACGAGGGCCATGAATGCCGCGTGGGAGCGTCGATCGGCATCGCCGACAAGACCGAGCGCGGCTTGTCGTCAGAGCAGTTGCTGGTGAATGCCGACATTGCCCTCTACGAGGCCAAGCGACGCGGCCGCAATCGCGTTGAACGCTTCAACGACCAGCTTCGCGCCCGAACCATCAATATCAAGCATACGGCCGACGCCATTCTGCGCTCGCTCGGGGATGACGACTTCATCGCCTGGTACCAGCCGCAATTCGATGCCCGCACGCTCGCAATCAATGGTGTGGAGGCGCTCGCCCGTTGGCGTCACCCCAAGAAGGGCATTCTGCCGCCCGCTGCCTTCCTCGAAATCGCCGAAAGCCTGAATGTCGTCGCCCAGATCGATGCGAGCATCCTTGACCAGGCGCTGTTTCAGCTCGCCCGCTGGCGCGCCGCCAATCTCGATATCGAGCATGTTTCGGTGAACATCTCCGCCCAGCGCCTGTTCGACGATCGCCTCATCGGCCATCTGGATACGCTGTCGCTGAAACCTGGCAGCCTGTCATTCGAACTGCTCGAATCGATTTCCTTCGATGACAAGGTGGACGCCGTCGCTGAAAGCCTGGAGCGCATCCGCGCCCATGGCATCTCCGTCGAAATCGACGATTTCGGCACCGGCTACGCCTCGATCCTGTCCTTGATCAAGCTCTCGCCAAGCCGCCTGAAGATCGACCGGCAGCTGGTGGCTCCGATCGTCGACAACCCCGCCCAGCGCCGCCTGATCAGCTCGATCGTCGATATCGGCCGGTCTTTCGGCGTCGGCATTGTGGCGGAAGGCGTCGAAACCATGGAGCATGCCGCGATCCTGCGGGATCTCGGCTGCCATACGCTGCAGGGTTATGCCCTTGCCCGGCCGATGAGCGCCGACGCATTGATGGATTTCGCGCGCAAACACGCGGGCGAACGCGAAACCCTCTGGCAGCGGACGGCCTGAAGAGCGTCAGCCCAGCAGGCTGTTTCCGGCAGCATAAGCCGCCCAGGCAAGACCGCCGAAATAGAGAAGCGTCAGCACCACCAACAGATGCCCTGCCAGCACAACGCCACCGTCGCGCTGCGAAATGCCCGTCGAGAGCAAAAGGATCGCGACACCGGGCAGCGTGTTGGAAAACGGGATGAAGCTCAACGGCATCATTAACAGCACGCCGGCAAAGGTCAGCACGAGGCCGTTGA
The DNA here is from genome assembly GCA_051861045.1 of Allorhizobium sp. Lineage (GTDB taxonomy): Bacteria > Pseudomonadota > Alphaproteobacteria > Rhizobiales > Rhizobiaceae > Allorhizobium. The sequence continues at coordinate 730,279 of JBHYDI010000001.1, read as the reverse complement.
TCCGGCTGACCAGGCCACCAGTCGTCAAAGACAGCAGACGTGGACGCACATAGCGGTCAACCTTGCGCAGGATTGTCAGGCCACGCTCCAGCACCGGCACGAGCTTGCTGCGCTCGAGTTTGCGATCCGCAAGCTTGGACGGCAGCCAGGGGAATCGATTGAATGTGACGGCAATGCCGATCAGCACGATCCCGGCGCCGAATACGGTCGAGACACCCGGGATGGAAACCGGCACGAGAAACGGAAGGGACAGGAGACCGCAGAGCAGGAGAAGCCCGCTTTCGCCCATCTTCTCGAGGATCTGGCGGAGCGTGATATGCTCCGCGTCCATGGAACGGATCACGTCCTCCAGCACAGCACTTGTGCTCTTGTCCGTGTCGGTAAAGCCGATCGTCGTTGTCATCAGGTCCGCTTTCGATTAACTGCCGTGGCAAGATCTGTGAAGGGCCATGCCGAACGGCACAACCACCCGCCGCAGATGAAGGAGAATACCGGCCCGGTCAAGTCACGCCCCCTAAGGACGGTCGAGGTCGGTCCTCATAAGGCAGATCATGACAGACCAAGCCGAGCCCCCCGCTTCCCCAGTCAATCGCCACACGATCCACGCCACGGGGCGCGAGAAGCTGAAGGCCCATGCGGCCATGCTGCTCTTTGCCGCCCTGATCGCCGGATCCTTCTCCTTCGGCGGCATGGCAGCCCAGCATCTGGAAGCCGGCCCCCTCACCCTCTGGCGCTACCTGATGACCATGGTGGTCATGGGCATCATGACCTTCGGCATCCTGCGCATCCCCTTCATCAAGCCACGCCGCGTCTGGCGCTACGCGCTGCTGGGCGGCCTGATCGCCATCTACATGCTGACCATGTTTGCGGCGCTCGAATTCACGAGCCCGGTGCAGACGGGCGCGGTCTTCACCCTGATGCCGCTGATCTCAGCCGGCTTCGCGCTCCTCTTCATCGGCCAGAAGACACGTCCCGACGTGCTGGCTGCCCTGGTGATCGCCGCACTTGGCGCGATCTGGGTGATCTTTCGCGCCGATATCGGCGCCATCCTCTCCTTCGACGTCGGTCGCGGAGAACTCATCTATTTCGTCGGTGTGATCTGCCACGGCGCCTATGTGCCGCTCATCCGGCGATTCGGCCTGGGCGAAAACCCGGTCGCCTTCGGCTTCTGGGTCGTGGTCTTTACCATCCCCTGGTTGCTGCCGACCGGCGCGATCCCGCTTGCCGAAACGGACTTCGTCAACCTGCCCGGCACCGTCTGGGCAACGATCGCCTATCTCTCGATCGTGACGACCGCGATCACCTTCATGCTTCTGCAATACGCATCCATGCGCCTGCCAGCCCCCAAGGTGCTCGGTTACGGCTACCTGACGCCGACCTTCATCATCCTGCTGGAAGGCCTGCTCGGCCATGGCTGGGCAAGCCCCGCTGTCTTTATCGGCGCTCTGGTCACGGCGGCCGGGCTGCTGGTAATGGGCCTGCTCAGGGACTGACGCCGGCACTGATGGCCGGCTTGACGATCAGGCCGCTGACGAAGAGACCTTCGAGGAAACGCGCAGCTTCTTCGAAGCGCTCCGCCCCGTCGCGGCCGCTTCCGAGCACAGCCTTCACCTGCACATCGAAATCCGCATAGTGCTGGGTCGTCGACCAGATCGAGAAGATCATGTGATGCGGATCGCAATCGCGCACCTTGCCAGACGCGATCCAGGCCCTGATGACCTCAGCCTTCTCATCGACAAGTTCCTTGAGCGGGCCATCGAGCACGCCCGCGATATGCGGCGCCCCCTGCAGGATCTCGTTGGCAAAGAGCCGGCTTTCGCGCGGAAACTCCCGCGCCATTTCCAGCTTGCGCCGGATATAGGAGCGGATCTCCTCCTCCGGATCACCCTCGGCATCGAATGCCTGCAAGGGCTCGAGCCAGTTCTCCAGCACCCGGTCGATCAGGGCCCGGTGCATGGCCTCCTTGGTGCGGAAATAATAGAGCAGGTTCGGCTTCGACATGCCTGCGACCTCGGCGATCTGGTCGATCGTCGAGCCATGGAATCCCCGCTGCGAGAACACCTCCAGCGCCGCCTCCAGGATGAGCTCCTCCTTCTCCTCCTGGATCCGCGTCCGCCTCTGTGTTTGCGCCGCTCTCGGTATCGCCATCTTAGAGTTGTTCCCTGCCTAAGATACTGAACTCACTCAGCAATATTGAAGCCCAAAATCTGGGCATCTGCTTTAATTTTTGTCGCAGAATTTTGCCGATTTCGTCTTGAGTGCCGTGATGGAAGTTGTAATGTTTTACCAGTCGGTCAAATTATTGGACAGATGTCAAATAAAGGCAACTGCCGATACGACAGCGGAAAAGACAATGACAAGCCGCTGTCGCTGACCCCGGGAACAAGGGGAACGGGCGGAAGATCCGGATCCCCGAAAAACAGGTGAGGATCTGCAATGACGGCGCAACCCGGCACGAACCTTCGCGTGAACGGCGATCGGCTGTGGGACATGCTCATGGACATGGCGAAGATTGGTCCCGGGATTGCCGGCGGCAACAATCGCCAGACCCTGACCGACGAGGATGCCGAAGGCCGCCGCCTCTTCCAGCGCTGGTGCGAGGATGCGGGGCTCACCATGGGCGTCGACACCATGGGCAACATGTTCATGACCCGCGCCGGCACTGATCCCGATGCGCTGCCCGTCTATATCGGCTCCCATCTCGACACGCAGCCAACCGGCGGCAAATATGACGGCGTGCTCGGCGTGCTTGCCGGTCTTGAAGTCGTGCGCTCGATGAACGACCTCAACATCAAGACCAAGCATCCGATCGTTGTCACCAACTGGACCAATGAGGAAGGCGCCCGCTTCGCCCCCGCCATGCTCGCCTCCGGCGTCTTTGCCGGCGTGCTGACCCAAGACTACGCCTATGCCCGCAAGGACATGGACGGCAAGAACTTTGGCGACGAACTGAAGCGCATCGGCTGGGTCGGCGACGAAGAGGTCGGCGCCCGAAAGATGCATGCCTATTTCGAATACCACATCGAACAAGGCCCGATCCTCGAAGCCGAGGAAAAGCAGATCGGCGTCGTCACCCACTGCCAGGGCCTGTGGTGGCTGGAATTCACCCTCACCGGTCGCGAAGCCCATACCGGCTCCACCCCGATGAACTTGCGCGTCAATGCCGGCCTTGCCATGGCCCGGATCCTGGAAATGGTCCAGGAGGTCGCGATGAGCGAGCAGCCCGGCGCCGTCGGCGGTGTCGGCCAGGTGAAATTCTCGCCCAATTCCCGCAACGTCCTGCCCGGCACTGTTGTCTTCACCGTCGACATCCGCACGCCGAGCCAGGACAAGCTCGACCGCATGCGCGCGACGATCGAGGCGAAGGCCGCCGAGATCTGTGCAGCGCTCGGCGTCGGCTGTGCGGTGGAGGCCGTCGGCCATTTCGATCCGGTGACCTTCGACGAAAAACTCGTCGCCTCCGTCCGCAAGGCCGCAGAAGACCTCGGTTATTCCCACTTGAACATCATCTCCGGCGCCGGCCACGACGCCTGCTGGGCCGCCAAGGTCGCGCCCTCGACCATGATCATGTGCCCTTGCGTCGGCGGCTTGAGCCATAACGAAGCGGAGGAGATTTCCAAGGAATGGGCATCTGCGGGCTGCGACGTGCTGCTCAGGGCGGTGCTGGAGACGGCGGAGATTGTGGCGTAGGATCGAGACTTGCGAGCAGTCCTGAACGGGAGCGAACCATGGGACGACCGAGAGAATTGTCACCGGAAGAGCGCGCTGACCTGCTGCGGCGTGGCTATCGTCCGATTGAGATTTGGGTGCCCGATGTATCCAGCATGGCTTACAAAGAGGAGGCAGCGAGGCAGACCAAAGCCGCCGTGGAAGCCGATCGCCAAGCAGGTATTCTAGAACTGACAGGCGAAGATCTTGCTGACGACTGGGACAAGCCGTGAAATTCACGCGGGGCGATATGGTGACAGCCGCTTTTCAAGGTGATCTGGGCAAACCAAGGCCTGCGGTCATCATTCAGGCCGACAATTACATCGAACACCACGTCACATTGCTGCTCTGCCCTCTGTCGACATTTCTATCGGATGCGGCAGATTTTCGGCCAACGCTTGAGCCCTCGGAAGCCAACGGCTTGAAAGAGCGATCGCAAGTAATGGCCGACAAAATGACTCATCTGAAGAAAGCCGCGCTCCGCCAGATCATAGGCCATCTGAGCGAGGATGAAATGATGCTGCTGGAGACGGCGATCATCAACATCACCGGCTTGCAGCAATTCAGACCGCAGTCTTGAGAACAAAAAGCGAGGGAGAGAGCATATGACCACCACAGTCATCAAGGGCGGCACCATCGTCACCGCCGATCTCAGCTATAAGGCCGACGTCAAGATCGAGGGCGGCGTGATCGTCGAGATCGGGCCGAACCTTTCCGGCGACACCGTGCTCGACGCAGCAGGTTGTTACATCATGCCTGGTGGTATCGACCCGCATGTGCATCTCGAAATGCCCTTCATGGGCACTTATTCCGCCGACGACTTCGAAAGCGGCACGCGCGCCGGCCTCTCCGGCGGCACGACCATGGTTGTCGATTTCTGTCTGCCGGGCCCGGATCAGTCGCTGCTCGAAGCCTTGCAGATGTGGGACAACAAGACCTCGCGCGCCACCGCCGACTATTCCTTCCACATGGCGATCACCGGCTGGAACGAGCGCGTCTTCGACGAGATGAAGACAGTCGTCCAGGATCGCGGCATCAACACCTTCAAGCACTTCATGGCCTACAAGGGCGCGCTGATGGTGAATGACGACGAGATGTTTGCCTCCTTCCAGCGCTGCGCCGAGCTTGGCGCCCTGCCGATGGTGCATGCCGAAAATGGCGACGTCGTCGCCTCGATGACGGCCAAGCTCCTCGCTGAAGGTAATAACGGGCCCGAAGCCCATGCCTATTCCCGTCCGCCAGAAGTCGAGGGCGAAGCCACAAACCGCGCCATCATGCTGGCAGATATGGCCGGGGTCCCGCTCTATGTCGTGCACACCTCCTGCGAACAGGCGCATGAAGCCATCCGCCGCGCCCGCCAGAAGGGCATGCGCGTCTATGGCGAGCCGCTGATCCAGCACCTGACGCTCGACGAGAGCGAATATTTCAACAAGGACTGGGACCATGCCGCTCGCCGCGTCATGTCGCCCCCCTTCCGCAACAAGCAGCACCAGGATTCACTCTGGGCCGGTCTGCAGTCCGGTTCGCTCTCGGTCGTCGCCACCGACCACTGCGCCTTCACCAGCGAACAGAAGCGCTTCGGCGTCGACAACTTCGCCAAGATCCCGAACGGCACCGGCGGGCTTGAAGACCGCATGCCGATGCTCTGGACCTATGGTGTGGCGACCGGTCGCCTGACGATGAATGAATTCGTCGCAGTGACCTCAACCAACATCGCCAAGATCCTCAACATCTACCCGAAGAAGGGCGCGGTCCTCGTGGGCGCCGATGCCGACCTTGTGGTCTGGGACCCCAAGCGCTCGAAGACCATCTCCGCCAAGACCCAGCAGTCCTCGATCGACTACAATGTCTTCGAGGGCAAGGAAGTCACCGGCCTGCCGCGCTACACGCTGACCCGCGGTTATGTCGCGATCGAGGAAGGCGCGGTGAAGACCCGCGAGGGCCACGGCAAGTTCGTCAAGCGCGAGCCGTTCACCGCAGTCAACAAGGCGCTCTCGACCTGGAAGGAACTCGTGGCACCGCGCAAGGTGGAACGCACCGGTATTCCGGCGACGGGAGTGTAAGCGGTTACATGGCCTTGGCGCGCGGTCTTACCCCCCTCTGTCACTTCGTGACATCTCCCCCACAAGGGGGGAGAGTGGGCCGTCGCGCCTTGTGCCATCAAACTTCTGCGGCTTCTGCCAGAGCCGGCGAGTTCGGCCACATTCCGCTCTCCCCCCTTGTGGGGGAGATGCCCGGCAGGGCAGAGGGGGGTACAACGCGCGCCGACGTCAGAGACACCAGCAAACCAGCGCGCTCCACGCCCACTCATCCGGCACTGCGCGCCACCTTCTCCCCGCTGGGGAGAAGAGGTCACTCACACCTCGACCAACCCATCCAGCTCCGGCAGCAAAACCACGCTCTCCTGCTCGTTCGGATCGGTGCGCGCTATGATCGCCGTACAGGGCGCGTTCGACAAGTTCGCCGGCAGATGCGGCACGCCGGCTGGAATGTAGAACAGCTCGCCGGCATGCACGACGACGTGGTTCTCCAGCCGGTCGCCGTACCAGGTATGCGCCTGGCCAGAGAGCATGTAGATCGCGGTCTCGTGGCTCTCGTGCAGATGCGCCTTGGCGCGCGCACCGGGCGGCATGGTCAGCACATGCATGCAGATACCCTTGGCGCCCACGGTCTCGGCGGCGATGCCCTCAAAGTAACTCAGCCCCTGCTTGCCCTCATAGGTGTGGCCGGGCTTCACGATCCGGCAGGTGGGCTTTGCTGATGCGTCCATTGTCCCGTCCTCTTCTCACCGGCGGCAGGCCCGCCTCTCCCGGCCCGCTGCTCCCGAGCGGCCGCATGTCAAAAGAATGCAAGAGGCAGACTGCCTTTGCAACAAACCCGATTGGTCCTAGCGCATGAATGCACCCTACTCCGTCGTCTCGGCCAAGAACCTCAGCCTCACCTTCGAGACCAATGACGGCCCCGTCCACGCCCTGGCGAATGTCGATCTCGAGGTGAAGAAGGGCGATTTCGTCTCCTTCATCGGACCCTCCGGCTGCGGCAAGACCACTTTCCTGCGCGTCATTGCCGATCTCGAAAAGCACACCGCCGGTGAGATCACCGTCAACGGCATGACACCGGAGAATGCCCGCAAGGCGCGCTCCTACGGCTATGTCTTCCAGGCGGCCGCCCTTTATCCCTGGCGGACGATCGAGAACAACATCGCGCTGCCGCTCGAAATCATGGGCTACAGTGCGGCCGAAAAGAAGAAACGGATCGAACAGACGCTGGAACTGGTCAACCTGTCGGGCTTTGCGAAGAAATATCCTTGGCAGCTGTCGGGCGGCATGCAGCAACGCGCCTCGATCGCCCGCGCGCTCGCCTTCGACGCCGACCTGCTGCTGATGGACGAACCCTTCGGCGCGCTCGACGAAATCGTCCGTGACCACCTGAACTCAGAGCTCCTGAAGCTCTGGGACCGCACCAACAAGACGATCTGCTTCGTCACCCACTCGATCCCCGAGGCCGTCTATCTCTCGACCAAGATCGTGGTCATGAGCCCTAGGCCTGGCCGGGTGACCGATATCATCGAGTCGACGCTGCCGAAGGAACGCCCGCTCGACATCCGCGAAACGCCGGAGTTTCTCGAGATTGCGCACCGGGTGCGCGAGGGTCTGAAGGCGGGGCATAGTTATGAGGAATAACATTCACATGGAGAACCTGCTAACCCCCCTCTGCCCTGCCGGGCATCTCCCCCACAAGGGGGGAGAACGGTATGCGGCCGCCGTCTCGCTCCTGTTGCACAACGCGGACCTCTACTCTCCCCCCTTGTGGGGGAGATGTCACGGAGTGACAGAGGGGGGTAACACCCGCGCAACGGAAGCAGGGTCCACCCCATGAACCCCACCTTCCTCCTCTGGCTCGGTGCTGCCATGGCGACCTTCCTTGGGGCCGCCACCGTCTCACGCGCCTATGTCGACAATGGCAAGCTCTGGGTGCTGCTCGCCTCGCTCGCACTCTACTGCCTCGGCAATCTGATGATGGTGAAGCTGATGCGCGAGGGTGGCTTGGGGTTGGCTATCTCCGCCTCGGCCATCGCCCAACTGGTCCTCATCAATGTTATCGCCTTCTTCCTCTTCGGCGAGCGCCTGAGCGCCGTTCAGACGGCGGGCGTTGCACTCGGTGTCGTGTCCATGGCCCTCATGCTCTATCCCGCGAAAGGAGGTGCCTGATGAAGGCGCCCCCTTCCCCCTTCCGTGACCGCATCCTCCCAGTCCTGACCGTGCTGTTTGCGATCTTGGTCATCTGGCATGTCTTCGTCGTCTATCTGAACGCGCCCTTCGTCCGTGATCAGGCCGCCCGCGCCAATGAAGAGATCACCTTCTCCCAGGTCGTCGAGCGGACCTTCGCCCAGGAACGCCCAATCCTGCCGGCACCGCACCAGATCGTCGCCGAACTCTGGGACACCGTGTTCAACAAGGCCATCACCTCCAAGCGCAGCCTCGTCTACCACGCCTGGATTACGCTCTCGGCGACGCTGGCGGGCTTTGCCATGGGCACCGTGCTTGGCATCGTGCTCGCCATCGCCATCGTCCATAACAGGGCCATGGACAAGTCGCTGATGCCCTGGGTGATCGCCTCCCAGACCATCCCGATCCTCGCGATAGCGCCGATGATCATCGTGGTTCTGAATTCGATCGGCATCTCCGGATTGCTGCCCAAGGCCCTGATATCGACCTATCTTTCCTTCTTCCCAATCGTTGTCGGCATGGTGAAGGGCCTGCGCAGCCCCGATATCCTGCTGCTCGACCTGATGCACACCTACAATGCCAGCTCCGCCCAGACCTTCTGGAAACTGCGCTGGCCGGCCTCGATGCCCTATCTCTTCACCTCTCTGAAGGTGGCGATCGCGATCTCGCTGGTCGGGGCCATCGTCGGTGAGCTACCGACGGGGGCCGTTGCCGGTCTCGGCGCCCGCCTGCTGTCCGGCTCCTATTACGGCCAGACCATCCAGATCTGGGCCGCCCTCTTTATGGCGGCAGGCTTGGCTGCCCTCCTCGTTTCAATCGTCGGCATGGCCCATACACGGGTTCTCGCACGCATGGGGGTCAAGCCATGAACGGTTACCTCGTCTTCGCCTTCCTCTTCTGGCTCGGTGCCTGGGGTCTGAACCAGTGGCTGGTGGCTCAGCGTCCTAAGGACCCGTCCACCCGTCGCGCGATCGGCCTCGCTATTCCCCTGATCTTCGGCATCACACTGCTCGTCATCTGGGAATGCATGGTGCGCGGCTTCGAAATCCCCTCGATCCTGCTGCCCGCCCCATCGATGATCTGGGCCAGGATCCTCACCTCCACCCATATCCTCTGGGCGGATTTCCAGCAGACCTTCCTGAAGTCTGTCATCACGGGTTATGTCGCCGGCTGCGGGCTCGGCTTCCTCGTCGCGATCCTGATCGACCGCTCGCCCTTCCTGCAGAAGGGCCTGCTGCCGGTCGGCAATTTCGTGTCGGCGCTGCCCGTCGTCGGCATCGCGCCGATCATGGTCATGTGGTTCGGCTTCGACTGGCAGTCCAAGGTCGCGGTCGTCGTCATCATGACCTTCTTCCCGATGCTGGTGAACACGGTCCAGGGCCTCGCCGCCGCCAGCCACATGGAGCGCGACCTGATGCACACCTATGCCGCCTCCTGGTGGCAGACGCTGGTGCGCTTAAGACTTCCCGCCGCCTGGCCTTTCATCTTCAATGCGCTGAAGATCAATTCCACCCTCGCGCTGATCGGTGCGATCGTGGCAGAATTCTTCGGCACCCCGATTGTCGGCATGGGCTTCCGGATCTCGACCGAGGTTGGACGCTCAAATGTCGACATGGTCTGGGCCGAGATTGCGGTTGCCGCACTCGCCGGCTCGGTCTTCTACGGATTGGTGGCACTGGCAGAACGCCGGGTCACCTTCTGGCATCCGTCCGTCCGTGGTGGACGGTCGTGAACTGAACCAAAACAAAAAGAGGGAACTGAAATGACAATCAAACTCGCATCCCTGCTGCTGGCTGCCGCGGTCTCCTTGACCGCCATGCAGGCCGCCGCTGCCGACAAGGTCACCCTCCAGCTGAAATGGGTAACCCAGGCCCAGTTCGCCGGCTATTACGTCGCGAAAGACAAGGGCTTTTACGAAGAAGAAGGCCTCGACGTCGAGATCAAGCCGGGCGGCCCTGACATCGCACCTCCCCAGGTTCTGGCCGGTGGCGGCGCTGACGTCATCGTCGACTGGATGCCGTCGGCGCTTGCCACCCGCGAAAAGGGCGTCGCCCTCGTCAACATCGCCCAGCCCTTCAAGTCCTCGGGCATGATGCTGACCTGCCTCAAGGAAACCGGCATCACCAAGCCGGAAGATTTCAAGGGCAAGACCCTCGGCGTCTGGTTCTTCGGCAACGAATATCCCTTCCTGTCCTGGATGAGCACGCTCGGCATCAAGACCGACGGTTCGGAAGGTGGCGTGACCGTTCTCAAGCAGGGCTTCAACGTCGACCCGCTTCTCCAGAAGCAGGCCGCCTGCATCTCCACCATGACCTACAACGAATACTGGCAGGTCATCGATGCCGGCATCAAGGCCGAAGACCTCGTGACCTTCAAGTATGAAGACGAAGGCGTGGCGACCCTCGAAGATGGTCTCTACGTGCTCGAAGACAAGCTCGCTGACCCGGCCTTCAAGGAAAAGATGGTCAAGTTCGTCCGCGCTTCGATGAAGGGCTGGAAGTATGCCGAGGAAAACTCCGACGAAGCTGCTGAAATCGTGCTTGAGAACGACGCCTCCGGCGCCCAGACGGAAGCCCATCAGAAGCGCATGATGAGCGAAGTCGCCAAGCTGACCGCTGGCTCAAACGGCGCGCTCGACAAGGCCGACTACGACCGCACGGTGAAGACCCTGCTCGGCGGCGGTTCGGATCCGGTGATCACCAAGGAGCCGACCGGCGCCTTCACGACCGAGATCACCGACGCGGCCCTGAAATAGTCTTGGCGGACCACTGCGAATGAAAGACACGGGGAGGAATCCCCGTGTTTTTTTGTAGGTTTTACTGATCATTTTCTGTCGCCGGGACTGGCAAATCGGCAACACCATCGTTCTATATTGAACTATTTTCACGAGCGCATCGCAAATGGCCGTTAAGCCTCTTGCAAGGGGTTTTGCGATCCCCCACCTCTTCATCTGGGTTCAGATGCCGAAAAGTTGAAAACAGCGTATGAGTGTCGTTAGCTTCGACGCTGTGAGCCGATCCGGCTGACAAGACGTAATGCTTTCAAAACTGATTTTATCATTCTCTGGGAAGGGTCTCATGTTTCGAAACGCCAATGCGAAGTCTGCGCTGATGGCTGCCACTCTGTCGCTGGCGGCCTCAGTCGCCATTGCCCAGGAACAGCCGGTGGCACCAGCGCAGAACCTCCCGGCCATTATCGTCACAGCGGCTGAGAGCCGCGATCTTGTCGACAGGGTCGTTTCCACGGGCACATTGCGCGCCGAGGAAGAGGTGCAGATCCAGCCTCAGGTCGAGGGTCTGCAGATCCAGTCCCTGAACGCCGATGTCGGCGACACGGTCCAGGCCGACGCGGTGGTCGCGAAGCTGAGCGAAGACACGCTCCTGCTTCAGCGCAGCCAGTATCTCGCCAACCGGGCGAAGGCGGAAGCTGCCCTTGCCCAGTATCAGGCGCAGTTGGTGGAAGCCGAAGCGAGCCTCAACGACGCCCAGCGTCAGTTTGAACGTGCGACGCGTCTGGTCTCATCAGGTTCCGTCTCCACCTCACAAAAAGAGCAGGCTGAAACGTCGCTCGCCAGCGCGACCGCCCGGGTCGAGACCGCTCGCCAGGCGATCACCGTCGCCGAAGCCGACATCAAGGTCGTTGACACGCAGATTGCCGATACCGACCTTCGCCTCGCCCGCACCGACATCAAGTCGCCGGTCACAGGCACCATTTCGGTGCGCAACGCCCGGATTGGCGCCATCGCAACCGGCGCCGGCCAGCCGCTCTTCACGGTGATCCGCGACGGACAGATCGAACTGGTGGCGGATGTCCCTGAAAATGATATCCTGCGCCTCAAGCAGGGCCAGAAGGCGACCGTCACGATTGCCGGCAGCACGCAACCCCTGACAGGGTCTGTGCGCCTCATCTCCCCGGTCGTCGATCCGGTCACCCGTCTGGGCGCGGTTCACATCGCACTCGACGACGACCTGGCCGCCCGGTCGGGCATGTATGGCAGCGCCGCGATCATTGTCAGCGAAGCAAAGGGCATCGCCCTGCCGCTATCCGCGATCACCACCGAAAGCGGCAAGTCGACAGTCCGCAAGGTTCTCGACGGAACCGTGCAGATGGTCGAGATCAAGACAGGCATCCAGGACGGGTCCTACATTCAGGTGACCGAGGGCCTCGATGAAGGCGACAAGGTCGTCGCAAAGGCGGGCGTGTTTGTCCGCGACGGGGATAAAATCAACCCCGTGGAAGACACCAGCAGCGTTTCCAACTGAAGGGCGACGACGCCATGAATTTCTCTGCATGGTCCATCCGCAATCCGATTGCGCCGATTCTGGCCTTCTTCCTTTTGATGGTCGTTGGCATCCAGTCGTTTTATGCGCTGCCGATCACCCGGTTTCCGAACATCGACGTTCCCCTGGTGGCGATCACCGTCGGCCAGAGCGGCGCCTCCCCGGCTGAGCTTGAAAGCCAGGTGACGAAGGAAGTCGAAGACGCGGTGGCCTCGATCACCGGCGTCGACGAGATCAACTCGACCGTCACGGACGGCCAGTCCCAGACCGTCGTCATGTTCCGTATGGAAGTGCCGACCGAACAGGCTGTCCAGGACGTCAAGGACGCGATCGACCAGATCCGCGGCGACCTGCCCGCCTCTGTCGATGAACCCATCGTCACCAAGATCGATGTCGAAGGTCAGGCGATCCAGAGCTTCGCCGTCTCCTCGCCCAACATGAATCTCGCCGAACTGTCCTGGTTCGTCGACGACACCGTCAAGCGCGCGCTGCAGGGCCAGCCGGGCATCGGCAAGGTCGACCGCTATGGCGGCGCCGACCGCGAAGTCCGCGTCGAGCTCGACCCCAACCGCCTCGACGCCTTGGGCGTGACCGCGTCGGATATCTCAAGCCAGCTCCAGGGCACCAATATCGATCTGGGCTCCGGCCGCGGCCAGGTGGCCGGCGCCGAGCAGTCGATCCGCACGCTCGGCGACAACCGCGATGTCGAGAGCCTCGCCAACACCACGATCGCCCTTCCCGGTGGCCGCTTCGTCAAGCTGTCCGACCTCGGCCGTGTTGTAGACACCTATCAGGAACAGAAGTCCTTTGCCCGTCACGATGGCAAGCCCGTCGTTTCCTTCGCCGTATTCCGCGCCAAGGGTGCGAGTGAAGTGACGGTTGCCGAAACCGTGGCCGAAAGCCTTGCTACCGTTCGTGCCGAGAATCCCGACGTCCAGATCGAGATGATCGACGACTCGGTCTACTTCACCTACGGCAACTACGAAGCGGCCATGCACACCCTCGTCGAGGGTGCGATCCTCGCCGTCATCGTCGTGCTTCTCTTCCTGCGCAACTGGCGCGCGACGCTGATCTCGGCCGTTGCCTTGCCGCTTTCGGCCATCCCGACCTTCTGGGTCATGGACCTGATGGGCTTCTCGCTGAACCTCGTCTCGTTCCTGGCGCTGACGCTGGCGACCGGTATTCTCGTCGACGACGCGATCGTCGAGGTGGAAAACATCGCCCGACACATCAAGATGGGCAAGACACCCTATCGGGCAGCGATCGAAGCCGCCGACGAAATCGGTCTGGCCGTCATCGCGACCACCTTCACGATCATCGCGGTCTTCGTGCCGGTGTCCTTCATGCCGGGCATTCCGGGCCAGTACTTCATCCAGTTCGGCCTGACGGTCGCCTTCTCCGTCTTCTTCTCGCTGCTTGTGGCACGCCTCATCACGCCGATGATGGCCGCCTACCTGATGCGGGCGGAAGACGCGATGGACGACCATCACGACAACGACAGCCTGCCGCTCAAGATTTACACCCGCATCGTCCGGGCAACGACGGGTGGATGGGCACCGCAGGTCCTGCGGAACTGGGGTGAGCGGGTCGAGCGCCAGAGCGAAACATCCGAGACCCCCGCCGGCAGGTTCGTGCATTTCATGTTCGCCCGCGTCGGCTTTGGCTGGGTGTCTCGCCTGCTGACGCTTGCCGCCGCCATCGCTTTCCTGATCGGCTCGATCATTCTCCTGTCGGGCGTTCCCGGCAGCTTCATCCCGCCGGAAGACGCAGGCCGTATCGTGCTCTCCGTCGAGCTTCCGCCGAACGCCACGCTCGAAGAAACCGAGCGCAAGACGGATGCGATCTATGCCGCGATCCAGGATGTGCCCGATGTCGCCAGCATCTTCATCCTCGGCGGCTCCTCGCCGCGCGGCGATCTGGAGCTTCGCCGCGCCAGCGTCACGATGAACCTTGATCGCATCGAGCACTCCCTGGCAAAGACGGTCGTCAACAAGGGTCTCGGCGGTCTGCCGCTGATCGGCGACTACCTTCCGAAGCTGCCGGAGAACGGCCGCACGCGTCCGCAGTGGGACATTGAGGACGAGGTCTTCGCCAAGCTTGCTTCCATCCCCGACATCCGGGTGACCAAGCTCAACGACCGTGGTGAACGCGACATCACCTTCAACTTCCTGTCGAAGAACGAGGAAGAACTGAACCAGGCCGTCGGCATCCTTGAAGCCAAGCTGCGCCAGGTGCCGGAACTCGCCAATGTCAGCGCCGATGGTGCCCTGCCCCGACCGGAACTGCAGATCCGCCCGCGTGCCGATGAAGCAGCCCGCCTTGGGATCACGGCCCAGCAGATCGCCCAGACGGTCCGCGTTGCCACCATTGGTGATGTGGATGCGGCACTTCCGAAGATCTCGCTGGACAACCGGCAGATCCCGATCCGCGTTCAGGCCTCGATCGATCTGCGCACCGATCTGGCCGCCATTCGTGCCCTCAAGGTGCGCACGGCAAGTGGTGCGACCGTGCCGCTCTCAAGCGTCGCCGACATCGACTATGCGGAAGGCGTATCGTCGATCAAGCGCAACGACCGGAACCGCGTCGTTTCGATTGGTGCGGGCCTGCCGCAGGGCGTCGCACTCGACACCGCGACCAACGCCTTCCGCGATACCGTGGCAAGCGCTGAGATCCCGGAGAGCGTGCGACTGGCCGAAAGCGGTGACGCCAAGATCCAGGCCGAGATGCAGCAGAGCTTCGTCAACGCGATGATCCTCGGCCTGCTTCTGGTGTTGACGGTGCTGATCCTGCTCTTCAAGGACGTGATCCAGCCCTTCACCATCCTGTTCTCGCTGCCGCTTGCGATCGGCGGCGTGGCAGTGGCGCTGATCCTGACGAACAACGCGCTCTCCATGCCCGTTCTCATCGGCATCCTGATGCTGATGGGTATTGTGACGAAGAACGCCATCCTGCTGGTCGACTTCGCCATCGAAATGCGCCGTCAGGGCATGCATCGCCTCGAAGCCATGGTGGAGGCCGGCCGCAAGCGCGCCCGTCCGATCATCATGACCTCGATCGCCATGTCGGCGGGCATGCTTCCCTCGGCACTCGGTGTCGGTGAAGGCGGCTCGTTCCGCGCACCGATGGCAATCGCCGTCATCGGCGGCATCATCGTCTCGACGGTGCTGAGCCTTGTGGTCGTACCGGCCTTCTTCCTGATCCTCGACGACGTCTCCCGCCTGCTCGGTTGGATTTTCAGCCGCTTTGTCGGCAAGAAGGAAGAAGAGGAAGAGCCGCTGACGCCGGAAGTCCTGTCCTTCCTCGCCCGCAAGAACGTGGCCGCGCTGGAAGCCGTCGAAAAGCGGGTCTCTGCCGTCGAACGCAGCCAGCCGGTAAGCCGCAAGAGTGACGGCAACGGCAACGTCATCAACCTTCCGCCGCTCGCAGCGGAATGATCAGACAAGACCGGCCGCCGCAGATCGGCGGCCGGTCTCGAGTGCCCTAGGGCACCGCACATCCTCAAGTCACGCACAAGCCTGATGATGCAACCTCTAAGCATTATCGCTATTGCAGATTCTGAGGATTGCCTTGAGACCTTTCATCACGATCACCTTTACCCTACTCGCCGGCACAGCATCGGCTGGCGAAGCCATCAGCACGCCGGCGGCCTATCCCGTCGCCGCTGACGTCGAAAGCGCTCCTCATGACTGGAGCGGTCGTTACGCAGGCATTGCCGGCGGCTACGGCTGGATGGACGGCTACTTTGAGCCTCCGGCAGGCTATCCGCCGACAGAAGATCCGCTCAACGGCACAGTCCTCGGGGCATTTGCCGGCGTCAATGCGCAATTCGACAACAACCTCGTTCTCGGCATCGAAGGCGACGTCGAATACAACATTCAGGATGTCACCGTGACGGCGGCGTTCGGCACCTTCACCGGCGGCGCGGACTGGCAAGGCTCCGCCCGCCTGCGCCTTGGATATGCCTTCGACCGCCTTCTGATCTACACGACCGCCGGCTGGGCGGCCACGCATCTGGAAGCGGAGTATATCGGCGTGTCCACCACGACCGCGAGCTTCCACGGATATACGCTCGGGGCCGGCATGGACTATGCAGTCACAGACCGGATTTTCGGCCGTATCGACTATCGCTACAACGACTTCGGCACCAGCGAACTGGACTTCGGTGCAGCCTCGATCGGTGCTGACCTCACTCAGCACACCGTCAAATTCGGTCTTGGCGTGAAGTTCTGAGACCCAGCAGCAAAACAACAGTTCTCCATGAGCGGGCGCCTCGGCAACGAAGCGCCCGCCACTACGTCAGGGGTCTGCATTCGACAATCGTCATATGCCACTGGGGCTTTGATCGAAATCAATCCGAACTTGCTGGCACCGCGATAATGTGAATCGACTGGGAAGGGCAAAGATATCGGGACCTGCAGGAGATGCGCCGGTCCGATGCGGGGCCTTGACCCAATTCGGGTGAAAGCAGGTGCGACGATTGCAGCGCTGCATGCCCGGACACCGTGATGGATGGGGAGCCGTGAAAACCGTGAACAAGATGCTGAGACTGAACTCGCGAGACAAGAATACGCTCCTGCGGACGTCCTTCTTGTCACAACTTGGCCCCACCGCCATGGCCTCGATGATGGAGATCGCCAATATCTCCAATTACGAAGCCCGGGACGTGCTGTTCCGCGAGGGAGAGCCCGCCGATTGCTTTTACAGTGTGTTGACCGGCTATGTGCGGCTCTACCGCCTGAACAAGGACGGTCGCGAGGCCGACATCCGCATCTGCGGTCCGGGAGACACCTTCGCCGAATGCCTGCTCGCCCTTGGCGACAAGTATCTCTACAACGCCCAGGCCGCCGAGACGGTAACGCTTGCGCGCTTCGATCTGCAGCGTGTCCGGGCGCTCGCCGAGCACGAAAAGGATGTGGCGAAATCGATCATCCGCTGCCTGTCGGACCATCTGCGCACGACGATGGATTGCATCGCCAATGACCGTCTGCAGACGGCCCCACAGCGTGTCGCACACTATCTTCTAACCCATTGCGAAACTGAGGGCGGTCCAGCTGCCATCCGCCTGCCCTTCCAGAAGAGCCTGCTGGCCGGCAAGCTCGGCCTTGCACCCGAGGCGCTCTCCCGGGCCTTCTCGACGCTACGCCGCGTCGGCGTCATCGTCCGTGGACGGACGATCCATATCAGCGACGTGAGCGCGCTCAAGCAGATCTGAGCGCGCGTCGACCCTGATCTGCCTGCCGTCTGCTCAGAGCCCCCCGCTCTCCTGCAGGAAGCTGACAATCCGGTCGACGCCGGCACCGCGCTTCAGGTCCGTGAAGACGAAGGGCCGCTCGGAGCGCATGCGGCCCGCATCCCGCTCCATGACGTCGAGATCGACGCCGACATGCGGAGCGAGGTCGGTCTTGTTGATGACTAGCAGATCCGATCGCGTGATCCCCGGCCCGCCTTTGCGCGGGATCTCCTCACCCTGGCAGACCGAGATCACATAAAGGGTGATATCGGCGAGATCAGGCGAGAATGTCGCTGCCAGATTGTCGCCACCCGACTCGATGAAGACGATGTCGAGGTCCGGGATCCGGGCATTGAGATCGGCGATGGCCTTCAGGTTGATCGAGGCATCCTCGCGGATCGCCGTATGCGGACAGCCGCCGGTCTCCACGCCCACCACCCGGTCCGACGTCAGCGCCTGCATGCGGATCAGCGCATCGGCGTCCTCGCGCGTGTAGATGTCGTTGGTGACGACCGCGACGGAATAGTCGTCACGCATGGCCTTGCAGAGCTTCTCGGTCAGCGCCGTCTTGCCGGATCCAACCGGTCCGCCGATACCGACGCGAAGGGGACCATTCTTCGATTTCATGATGTTCGTCCTGTGTGAGCGCTTTCGCTTAGGATTGGAAAAGTCGGGAATACTGGATCTCGTGCCGCATGCTGAGCGTATCAGCAATGATCGTCGCAGAACCGAGATCATCGAGACCGAGCCGCGCATAGGACGAAGCCGCAGCAAGGATCGGCGCCTCCGATGCAGCGAGGATCGAGATACCGCGGGTCTGGCCGATCACGCCGAGGCGGATCGCGACCGAGACATAGTGCGAGATCTGCGCATGCAGAAAGGCAGCGATCGCATCGGCCCTTTCGACGCCATGCGCCGCCGCCACCGCACCGACGGCGACACTATAGGGCACGGGCCCCGAAAGCGCATCGATCACCGGATGCGGCCAGGCAGACGCCGCCTGTACGAAGGCCTCGCCGAGCCGGGTAATCTCCGCATATCGCTCCGCCGATCCGGCAAGCGCTGTCGCGAGCGAC
This sequence comes from Allorhizobium sp., assembly GCA_051861045.1. GTDB lineage: Bacteria > Pseudomonadota > Alphaproteobacteria > Rhizobiales > Rhizobiaceae > Allorhizobium. Next base: position 711,756 of record JBHYDI010000001.1, on the reverse strand, counting down.
ACGATCTCGTTGAGGGCCTGGCTCTCGCTCTGCAGCCGATGCGCCTCGCCAAGCAGGATCGCATCATTGCGCATCCCGCCATCGCCGAGCAGCACCAGAAGCCAGGCCTCGAGATCATCACCACCGAAGACGTGACCTTCGACGACGGCACTCTCCAGGCCGGCAGAATAGGAAAACCCGCCGATGGGAAAGGCAGGCGAAAGCCAGGCCATCAGCCGGAGCAGCGCCTGGCGGGCGGCAAGACCGTCTGCCGCCATCTCAGCCATGGCCATGTCCGGCCTCGTGATGGCCGCCGTGGGAGCCGTGACCACCATGCGCGTGATAGGCTCCGCGCACCGGCTGGAACGGCTCGACGACGTCAGTGACCTCGGCCCCGAGACCGATCAGCATCTCGCGGATGACGTGATCACGCTGGATCAGAATACGGCCGGTTTCGATCTGCGCGGCGAGATGCCGGTTGCCGAGATGCCAGGCGAGCTCGATCAGGTGCTGGCCGTCACGCGGACGGATCTCGAACAGCCGCTCCTCGGCCGCCTGGATCTCGATCGTCGTACCATCATCGAGCACAAGCCTGTCGCCGTGGTGGAAAAGTACCGGCTCCTTGAGGTCGAGCATGACCATATCGCCATTGTCGAGATGCAGGAGCTTGCGTCGCAGATGACGCCCGTCATGGGGAAGGACAACGGTGCCTTCCGGCGCATCGGCGACCGAACCGGCTGGTTTGAAAGATGTCGCGCGCTGCATGAAAACTCCCGGCATGACTGTTTTTTGAACCATGCACAGGAATGAGGCATACGGCAAGATCGTTCTTCAGCCGCGCCGTCCGATCGCAGCGAAAAGTCGAGCATCATCAGGAGCATGCTCGGCCAGCACGGGATCGCCGATCGACAGCGATTGCTCGTGGAAAACCCGGTTGCGACCGCTATCCTTGGCAAGGTAAAGCGCCTTGTCCGCCCAGGCATAGACGATTTCCGGCCGCTTGCCGGGTTCAAATTCGGCGACACCAGCCGAGATGGTCACACAGAGTTGAGCCTGATGGTAACTCGCGCTCATCTCGGCCACCCGCAGGCGCGCGTGCTCGACCAGCGCCAGGCGCTCAGCTACCGTGCCACGTTCAAGGATCACCCCGAACTCCTCACCGCCCAGACGGGCGACGAGGTGCCGATCGCAAAACACCTCTCTCAACACCGATGAAATCGCCTGGATCACCCGATCGCCGGCCTGGTGTCCGAAGCGATCATTGATCGACTTGAACCGGTCGATATCGATGATTGCGAGCGAAGCATCCTCTTCCACCGCCGCCAGGGCTTCGTTGAACGCCCGCCGGTTCGCGAGCCCCGACAGCGTGTCTGTCCGGCTCAGACGTTCGAACTCTGTGCGCGACAGCATGAGGTCACGAATGACATGCCCGGCGACGAAGGCCAGAGCGCCGGATAAGACGCCGCCAAACAGCCAGGAAAAGGCGACCATCAGCCTGACCGTCTCCTCGAACGGGATCGCCACGAGATCAAGCGCATAGAGGAGCGGCAAGGCGGCCAAGCCGGCAAGACAGCTGATGATGACGGAGCGGAAGCTGACCCGGAGAGCAAAGCTCCAGATCCCATAAGGCCTGTCTAAGCCCTTGAGATCGATCTGCTGCCACGGCCGTTTGCCGATGAGAATCACCGCCTGCTCCTTCATGAACATGCCCATGGCTTAGGCTGCGTCTATTGGCCTATTCCTAAAGGAATCACTCAAATGCGATCGATATTGGGATTGAAGGCGGAACCACCTAAAAAGGACGAGTGAAACCCAATCACGGAATTGGGAGCGCAACCGCAAGGGCCAATGAAGGCCGATCCGCACCCCTCAGGCGCCGTGATGCAGATCGATGGAAAGGTCCAGCAACTGCGGCAAGGGCGTCCACCAGCCGGTCCGAACCCCGGCGCTGCGCAGCATGGACGCCGTCCAGGTGTTGCAGCCGACAAACGCGTTGAATGATCCTTCCGCCTCGAAAAAGGCATCGTCAAATCCGTAGGCCGCCCCAGGAATTGGCACGGGTTCGCCATTCTTCCGAACGAAGCTTGCCCGGATCGCAGCAATCATCCGGCTGCGGCCCTCCCCCGTGACGTCAAGCGGACGAACCGCCGGATGCGACGGATCGATCGCCCCAGCGACCGAGGCATGCAGCACCGAACGATCAACCGTCAGCGCCTTCAACACCGGCAACGGTCGAAGATCGCCCCAGGTCGGCGTCTCGATGTAGAAGGATCGACCGCCCCAGCCGATGATCAGATACTCAACACCGGGCATGTCGATAGGCAGCCCCGCCAGAATGAGATCGGCGAAAGCCGCCCGCACCTCGTCATCGAGCGGCAGCGCGATATCCGTATGGATCGGATTGGCGAGAAGCAGGATCTGGCTGCCGGAACCGGCGGAGGCTGCCGCCGGCGACGTCAGTGGGCGAGGCACGAGAGTGCCAAGCGACACAAGTGCGGCCACTGCGATCACCACGCCCGCCAGCCATTTCAGCAAAGTCTTCATTGAACGCGCATCTCAGTCGGCAAGGTCAAGCCTATGTTCGATCCGGCGCACTTGCTGCACCAGGCGATCAATGCGCAAACCCATTTCAGCAACGCCTTCGGCATCCGAGCCCTGGTCACGGCGCAATCCTGCCAATCCGATTTCGATCCGTGACAGGCGATGGCCTTGCTCCTGCATCGTGTCACGCATATCGCGCAAATCGGCGCGGATGGCCCTCAGATGCTCCGGCACCAGGTTGTTCACATCGTCGCTCACAGCATAGCTCCCGATCCGTCAAGCCGAAGGATACACGAGCCTCGACCAGCCGCAACCATGGATAGCCTGGCCGCCAGCGGCGCAGGCCGTCATGGATCGTCAGAACAGGAAATACCGCTGCGCCATGGGCAGCTTCGTTGCAGGCTCGCAGGTCAGCAATTCGCCATCGGCGCGCACTTCATAAGTCTCCGGATCCACTTCGACATGCGGCGTCAAGTCGTTGTGGATCATCGACTTCTTCGAAATGCCGCCACGGGTATTCTTGACCGCCACGAGCTGCTTGGCGACACCGAGACGGTTGCCGAGGCCGGCATCGAGCGCGGCCTGGCTGACGAAGGTGACCGACGTATTGGTGCGCGCCTTGCCATAGGCACCGAACATCGGGCGGTAATGAACCGGCTGCGGCGTCGGGATCGAAGCGTTCGGATCGCCCATCGGGGCGGCGGCAATCATGCCACCCATCAGGATCATGTCAGGCTTCACGCCGAAGAAAGCCGGGTTCCAGATGACAAGATCGGCGCGCTTGCCGACTTCGACCGATCCGATCTCATGGGACACCCCATGGGCGATCGCCGGGTTGATCGTGTATTTCGCGATATAGCGCTTGGCGCGCATATTGTCGTTGTCGCCGGTTTCCGACGGCAACGCACCGCGCTGGCGCTTCATCTTGTCGGCCGTCTGCCAGGTGCGAATGATCACTTCGCCGACGCGGCCCATGGCCTGGCTGTCGGACGAGATGATCGAGAAGGCACCGATATCGTGCAGGATGTCTTCCGCCGCGATCGTTTCCTTGCGGATACGGCTTTCGGCAAAGGCGATATCTTCCGGGATCGACGACGAGAGGTGGTGGCAGACCATCAGCATGTCCAGATGCTCGGCAATCGTGTTTACGGTGTATGGCCGCGTCGGATTGGTCGAAGACGGGATGACGTTCATCTGGCCGCAGATCTTGATGATGTCGGGTGCATGGCCACCGCCCGCCCCTTCCGTGTGGAAGGCATGGATGGTGCGGCCACGGATGGCATTGACGGTGTCCTCGACGAAGCCGCTTTCGTTCAGCGTGTCCGTGTGGATCATCACCTGCACGTCGTATTGATCGGCAACCGACAGGCAGCAATCGATGGCAGCAGGCGTTGTGCCCCAGTCCTCATGCAGCTTGAGCGAGGTCGCGCCGCCGAGCACCATTTCCTCGAGCGCGCCGGGCAGCGAAGCATTGCCCTTGCCAGCAAAGGCGAGGTTCATCGGGAAGGCATCGGCCGCCTCGATCATTCGCGCGATATGCCAGGGACCGGGCGTACAGGTCGTGGCAAGCGTGCCATGCGCCGGCCCCGTGCCGCCGCCCAGCATGCAGGTGAGGCCCGACATCAGCGCTTCCTCGATCTGCTGCGGGCAGATGAAGTGGATATGCGCATCCATGCCGCCGGCGGTGATGATCTTGCCCTCGCCGGCGATCGCTTCCGTGCCGGGGCCAACGATGATGTTGACGCCGGGCTGCGTATCCGGATTGCCGGCCTTGCCGATCGCAACGATCCGGCCGTCCTTCAGCCCGATATCAGCCTTCACGATGCCCCAATGGTCGAGGATCAGCGCGTTGGTGATGACGGTGTCGACAGCGCCGTTTGCGCGCGTCACCTGGCTCTGGCCCATGCCGTCGCGGATGACCTTTCCGCCACCGAACTTCACCTCTTCGCCATAGGTGGTGAAATCCTTCTCCACCTCGATGAACAGCTCCGTATCCGCAAGACGCACCTTGTCGCCCGTGGTCGGACCGAACATCGAGGCATAGGCGGCGCGGGACATCTTGAAGGACATGGGTCTCAGGCTCCTTGGGAGAGGGCGGTTGTCTTGGGAAGGGCACGGATCAGCGCCCTGGTCATGCTGGCGAAATCAGTTTTCGTAGATCGAGCCCAGGCTCTTCAGTTCTTCCGTGCGCGACCGTGTCAGCTCAGCCAGACAGGACGAGATAATCAGCGGCTGCATCGAACCGCCCTCGACCGAGTAGCCTTCGACATCGCAGGTGGCATCTCGATAGGCGAGCCAGGAGCGCTGCGAAGCCAGAAGCCGCTTGGCGGCGCCGTTATCATCAGAGACTGGCGATACCTTGTCCCATGCGAGCATGGCCGCACGTGTCTCGGCCCATTGCGCATTCATCGCGGCATCGGCTGTCCGGTAGTCCTCGCCAGCACACTGGTTCATGTCGGCCTGGGTCATTGCCTTGCTGCAATCGACGGCGCGCACGTCCTCGCTCGATGCCGGCGCGTCCTTGAGCAAGACGCAGCCACAGAGCATCAGGATCATGCTCCAGTTCATCGCTCGCCCCATGGCCACGCCCCCGATCGCTGCATGTCAGAGGCCGCCCATGACCTGCTGGCGGAAACCATAGACTTCGCGCTTGCCCGACAGCGGGATCAGCGTCACCTGCCGGGTCTGCCCAGGCTCGAAGCGCACGGCAGTTCCTGCCGGAATGTCGAGCCGCATGCCGCGCGCCTGTTCGCGCTCGAAGATCAGCCCGGCATTGGTCTCGTAGAAATGATAGTGACTGCCGACCTGCACCGGGCGGTCGCCGCTGTTGGAGACTTCGATCGTCACAGTCGGATGGCCGGCATTCAGTTCGATTTCGCCAGGCGCGGCAATGATTTCACCGGGGATCATCGATCTCTCCTTGAACAGGTTCAGGCGGCGCGCGAAGGCTGGCAGCCCTCGGCCTTGAGGATTCGTTTCGTCGAGGCAGGGTTGTTGGCGAGCTTTCCGGCAGGCCGGATCGGCCGGCGCACCAGTTCACCACCGCAATTCGGGCAGATGCCGGCAAGCGTGGTCTCTGTGCAATCGGCGCAATAGGTGCATTCGAAGCTGCAGATCATCGCCAGGCTCTCCGGCGGCAAATCCTTGTCGCAGCACTCGCAATTGGGTCGAAGTTCCAGCGCCATGTTCAGGTCCTCAGCGGATGGGTTCGTGCACGGTCACGAGCTTCGTGCCATCGGGGAAGGTCGCTTCGATCTGTACGTCGTGGATCATCTCGGCAATGCCCTCCATCACCTGGTCGCGGGTGATGACATGGGCGCCCGCCTCCATCAGATCCGCCACCATGCGGCCGTCACGCGCACCTTCGACGACGAAGTCGGTGATCAGCGCGATCGCTTCCGGATAGTTGAGCTTCACGCCCCGTTCCAGCCGACGACGGGCCACCATGGCGGCCATCGCGATCAGCAGTTTGTCCTTTTCCCGCGGCGTCAGATTCATGCGTGCTCCAATGGCGTGATCGTCAGAGATTCCAGACTTTTGGCACAGACGCGCCCCCGCGCAAGGCCGAAATGACGGGCAACAGGATTTTTCTCAAGGCAAAGCCGTCAGGGGCGGCCACACGAGCAACAAGCTTGCCTTGCCAATGACTTACGCCGCCCATTTCTTCACCGATATGCTCACGAATTGGGCGGATCAGCGCTTCGGCACGTGGGCTCACGAGGATCAGCGTGGCAAAGGCAACGCGCCCGGCCAAGACCGCCGGAGACGCCACGAGGTTTGCGACATCCCCCTCAAGCTTCAGCTCTTCGGCATGCAAAAGCTCACCCCCACGGCGGATCCGCCAGCGGTCGCGAACGAGGCCAGCATTCATCGCCTCGCCCATGGCTTTGCGCCCGAGCAGGATCGCCTCGACAGCCAGGAATTCGGCGTCCTCGGCGAGGTCGACCTCCAGCCGGCGCGTCAGCGATGCGTTTTCGAAGAGAATGCTTTCCTGCGGCAGCCAGTGCATGCGGGCGCCCTCGCCCACCTCGATGCGTGTGGTGATCTGGCCGGTACCGGCAGAGGCCTTGTAGATCTTCTCGCAGGCCTGCGTGGTCGCGGTCAAAAAGCAACCGGGACCGGCCCTGAAATTCCAGTCGAACTGGTCACCACCGGTGATGCCGCCAGCGGTGTTGATGATGACGGCCTCAAGCTCGTCGCTGAAGGTTTCGGGAAGGCGGATCTTCGCCGCCCCTTCCTGATAAAGCTCGGCGATGCGCGTGCGCCCGCCGAGCGACTTCGTCACAAGTCGTCCGACACCAACGGCGCGTTGCTGTCTGGTTTGCTGGATGGGCTGCACTTTGTCCCCTGCCCGCCATCGCTGATCGCGGCGGTCTTCTGTTTGTCGCCGCAGGCATTCTCGACCGTGACTGTCGCAATCATCTCGCCGCCCGAGGCCTTGAAGAATTCCCACATTCTATCGGTCGCATCAACCTCGCGGATCGCCTTGTCGCCATTGGAGGCGAGGCGGAAGCGGACCGTGCGGGCCGGCCAGGCGTGGTCGGCGCTGGCAATCACATAGGAAACGACGCTGGTGCCGGCACGGCAGCCGGCATAGGTCGCCACGTCGGCATTCTCGCCGGTTTCAAGATTAGCCCGTGTCTCGCAGCCATTCAGCTCGGCCCAACGGTTGAGCGCCACTTCGCCACCATAGCGCCAATAGGCCCGGCCACCGCCTTCGAACGGATTGACGTGATCCTTCTTGCCGGAAAAGGCGATGATCGACACCGGCCGGCTCGGCTGGCAGCTTTCCCGCCGCGGCTGCCAGACACCGTTTTCCTCGACCGGCGTGCCGGCGCGCAGGCCCATGACGAAGCCGGCGGCGGCAAAGTCACCGAAGCCATTGCAGATATACTGCGACAGCATGCGCCCACCGCCGGAATAGCCCGAGGCATAAACCTTGGTGGCATCGATGCAGAGCGTATCCTTGGCAAGCTTCAGAAGCTCACGGATAGCGGCGGATTCATCCGCCCCGTCACCTGCGGTGACACCGGGCACATTCCAGGCATGCGTATTGGGCAGCTCCCCCTTCAGGCTGCCGGCAAGCGCCATGACCACGAAGCCCTCGCGCTCGGCGACCTCGTTCCAATGGCTGCGGCCAAGCTGGACCTTGGGATTGCTGTTCGAGCCATGGAAATCGAGAACAAGCGGAACCTTCTTCCTGCCCGTATAGCTCGAGGGGATGACATAGACTGCCTCGCGCTCCACGCCACCGGACTGGAAAGTGAGACCGTATTGGCCAGGCTCGATCGGGCTGCCGCAAGTGGCAGCCTGAGCGGCAGCGGTCGAGATACCAAAGAGAAAGAGCCCCGCGACCACGCGCAATACGCCGCGTGCCCGCACGTGTGGGAATACCGTGCTGGATGTCATGGATGTGCCTTCTGTTTGCAGATGCGCGTTCAATACCACGCGTGTCTCCAGCATCAACCCGACTTCGCTAATAAATCATCAACCCTGTCTTGCAAAATCACACGGTCAGGTGACGCCGCGCTTCCGGCGTATCGAGCGTCTCGGCCGCCCCCTGATGCACGATCTCGCCGCGATCCATGATGTAAACGTGATCGGCGAGCTCCCGGCAGAAATCGAGATACTGCTCGACCAGCAGGATCGCCATGCCGGTCGTGTCGCGCAAATAACGGATCGCCCGGCCAATATCCTTGATGATCGACGGCTGGATGCCCTCGGTCGGCTCGTCCAGCACCAGGATCTTCGGCCGCGTCACCATGGCCCGGCCGATCGCTAGCTGCTGCTGCTGCCCACCGGAGAGGTCACCACCGCGCCGCGACAGCATCGTATCCAGCACCGGGAAGAGCGCGAAGATATCATCCGGAATGAAGCGGTCCTTGCGGTCGAGCGGCGCATAGCCGGTCTCGAGGTTTTCCCGGACGGTCAAAAGCGGAAAGATCTCGCGGCCCTGCGGCACATAGCCGACGCCGGTCCGCGCCCGGTTGAACGGCGCCATGCCGTTGAGCTTTTGGCCGTTGAAGGTGATCGTGCCCGCCGACACCGCATGCTGGCCCGTGATCGCCCGCAGAAGCGACGACTTTCCGACCCCGTTGCGACCGAGCACGCAGGTGATCTTGCCCATCTCGGCATTAATGGACACGCCGCGGAGAGCTTGGGCGGCACCGTAGTGGAGATTGACGTTTTCGACTGTCAGCATGATGCGAGCTCCTCGCTCGGTTGGTGCGAGGGGTTACCCCCCTCTGTCACTGCGTGACATCTCCCCCACACGGGGGGAGAGTGGAGCCAGACGGCCGGCCTCGTGAAATTTTGAATGCTTGCGGCGAGGCGAGCGGTCAGCGCCGCGCCGCTCTCCCCCCTTGTGGGGGAGATGCCCGGCAGGGCAGAGGGGGGTGTGCTCGGCAAAATGTCCATCATCACCGCCCCAGATAATTCTCGATGACCTTCTGGTCGTTCGAGACGAAATCGATCGACCCTTCCGCCAACACCGAGCCTTCTGCCAGACACGTCACCTTGACGCCGAGATCACGGATGAAGCCCATGTCGTGTTCGACGACGACGACCGAGCGGGTCTTGGCGATTTCCTTGAGCAGAATGGCCGTCTCCGCCGTCTCGGCATCGGTCATGCCGGCAACCGGTTCGTCGACGAGCAGAAGCTTCGGTTCCTGGGCAAGCAGCATGCCGATCTCCAGCCATTGCTTCTGGCCATGGGAGAGATTGGCGGCCAGCTCGTCCTTGCGATGCGTCAGGCGCACCGTCTCGAGGATCTCCTCGATGCGTGCCTTGTCTTCGGACGACAGGCTGTAGAACAGCGTGGCAAAGACACCGCGCTTCCGGTTGAGTGCCAGTTCCAGATTGTCCCAGACGGTATGGCTTTCGAACACCGTCGGCTTCTGGAACTTTCGGCCGATCCCGAGCTGGGCAATCTCGGCCTCATCCTTCTTGGTGAGGTCGATCTTCCCGCCGTCGAAGAAAACCTCGCCGCTATCGGGCCGGGTCTTCCCCGTGATGATGTCCATCATCGTCGTCTTGCCGGCGCCGTTCGGGCCGATGATCGCGCGAAGCTCGCCGGGTTCGACGATGAAGGACAGCGAGTTCAGCGCCTTGAAGCCGTCGAAGGAAACGGAGACGCCGTTGAGATAGAGCAGGCTGGACGTGGTCTGGTCGCTCATCACTTCACTCCGCAGCAACAGGGGCCGATTGGGGTTTCACGTCGCTGTTGGCCGCATCCTTGTCCGCCTCGCGGGCATAGTCCTTGCGCTTTGCGAGGTAAGCCTGGACGGTGCCGACAATACCCTTGGGCAGGAACAGCGTGACGAAGATGAAGAGGCCACCCAGCGCAAACAGCCAGAGGTCTGGGAAGGCACCGGTGAAATAGCTCTTGCCGACATTGACGAGGATCGCCCCGATGATCGGCCCGATCAACGTGCCGCGTCCGCCGACAGCCGCCCAGACCACGACTTCGATCGAGTTGGCCGGATCGAATTCACCAGGATTGATAATGCCGACCTGCGGTACGAAGAGCGCACCGGCAATGCCCGCCATCATCGCCGAGACGACAAAGGTGAAGAGCTTGATGTTCTCGACCCGGTAGCCGAGGAAGCGCACGCGGCTTTCCGCATCACGCACGCCGACCAGCACCTTGCCGAATTTCGACCGGGTAATGCCGGAGGCAATAACGAGGCAGAGCGCCAGGAAGATCGCCGAAAGCGCAAAGAGCACCGCACGCGTGCCATCCGCCTGGACGGAGAAGCCGAGGATTTCCTTGTAGTCGGTGAGGCCGTTATTGCCGCCGAAACCCATGTCGTTGCGGAAGAAGGCGAGCAACAGGGCATAGGTCATCGCCTGGGTGATGATCGAGAGATAGACGCCGTTGACGCGGGAGCGGAAGGCAAACCAGCCGAAAACGAAGGCGAGCAGACCGGGCACGATCAGCACCATCGCCATCGCGACGGGGAACATGTCCATTCCGTACCAGAACCAGGGCAGTTCCTTCCAGTTCAGGAAGACCATGAAGTCGGGCAGAATGGGATCACCATAGACACCGCGGGAGCCGATCTGGCGCATCAGATACATGCCCATGGCATATCCGCCGAGCGCGAAGAAGGCGCCGTGGCCGAGCGACAGGATGCCACAATAGCCCCAGACGAGATCAAGCGCGAGCGCCAGCAGCGCGTAGCAGAGATACTTGCCGAGCAGCGACATGACATAGGTCGGCACATGCAGAGCGCTATCGGGCGGGGTGAGCAGGTTGAGCGCCGGAATAAGCAATGCGAAGGCGATGAGGACGCCGGCGGCAATGAGGATCTTGCCTTCGAGTGCGCGTAAGATGAAGCCGGTAATCATGCTTCCACCGCCCTTCCCTTGAGCGCGAACAGGCCGCGCGGTCGTTTCTGGATGAAGAGGATGATCAGCACGAGCACGAGGATCTTGCCGAGCACGGCGCCGACCGAGGGTTCGAGGAACTTGTTGAGGATGCCGAGCGACAAGGCGCCAACCAGCGTGCCCCAGAGATTGCCGACGCCGCCGAAGACCACGACCATGAAACTGTCGATGATATAGGCCTGGCCGAGGTTCGGAGAGACGTTGTCGATCTGGCTGAGTGCCACCCCGGCAATGCCGGCAATGCCGGAGCCCAGCGCGAAGGTGAAGGCATCGACCCAGGGGGTGCGAATGCCCATGGACGAGGCCATGCGGCGGTTCTGGGTGACGGCGCGCATCTGCAGACCGAAGGCGGACTTCTTCATCAGCGCCAGCAGCGCAAAGAAAATGGTGAGCGAGAAGAGCACGATCCACATGCGGTTCCAGGTGATCGTCATGCCGCCCAGTGCGAACGAGCCAGACATCCAGGACGGGTTACCGACTTCCTGGTTGGTGGGTCCGAAGATCGTGCGGATCGTCTGCTGGAGGATGAGCGAAATGCCCCAGGTGGCGAGCAGTGTCTCAAGCGGCCGGCCATAGAGGAAGCGGATCACCCCGCGCTCGATGACGAGGCCGATCGCGGCCGTCACCAGGAAGGCGACCGGCAAGGCGATGGCGAGCGACCAGTCGAAGAGATCGGGATAGCTGGTGCGGATCACCTGCTGCACCATGAAGGTGGAATAGGCGCCGATCATCACCATCTCGCCATGCGCCATGTTGATGATGCCCATGACGCCGAAGGTGATCGCAAGGCCGATGGCCGCCAGCAGCAGCACCGAGCCGAGCGAGATGCCGTACCAGACATTCTGCGCGCCATCCCAGAACAGCAACTGCCCCTCAAGGCCGGTAATTGCCGCGTCGAGATCGGGCTTCAGGCTTCCGTCGATGGTGGAGGAGACCGACATCAGGATGCCGATCGCTTCGCGCCCGCCAAGCGAGGCGACGGTGTCGATGGCGGCACGCTTCTCATCGGCGGAACGGTCGGACGCGAGCACAGAGACGGCGCGTGCTTCTTCCATGCGCGCCTTGACTTCCCGGTCCTGTTCGGTGGCAAGGGCCGCCTCGACGAGGTCGAGATTTTCGGCGCTCGGCGATTGAAGCACCGCCTGTGCGGCCGCAAGCCGAACGCTGCGATCCGGGCTGAGCAGCGTCAAGCCGCCCAGCGCCGAACGGATGGCGCGGCGAAGACTGTTGTTGACCTTTACCTTGGTGAAGGCGCCCTTCGGCTCCTCCCCAACAGTCTCGCCCGTCAGCGGATCGATCGCGGCAAGATTGCTACCGGCAGGCTTGGTGATGAACACCTGATTGTCCGACTTGCGGACATAGAGATCACCCTCCGCAAAAGCCTCGAGCGCCGGCACGACACGGGGATCCGCGGTTGCCGCGATCTGCCCGAGCAATTCTTCGGCCTGCTTGAAATTGGCTTTTCCGAGAGCGTTGATGAGATCTTTGGGATCGCTCTGCGCGAAGGAAGGCGCGGCGAAGGAAAGGAATAGGAAGGCGAGTGTGATGAAACGGATAAGCATTCTGTTGTCCCCCGGTTGGCGGGGCGGCGGAGCTCGAAAAGCCCCTCATCCGCCTGCCGGCACCTCCTCCCCGCGAACGAGTAGAAGGGGTAGTTCCGCTATGGGCGGTTTGCGAACACCCTCCCCTTGAGGGGGAGGGTCGAACCGAAGGTTCGGGGTGGGGAGATACCAAAGACAAGATCGCCCCCACCCATCGCTGCGCGATGACCTCCCCCCTGAAGGCGGAGGTAGGAGAAAGCCGATCAGCTACCCTTGCCGCCGCACTTGCCGGTGGCGACGTTGAAGTTGCCGCACTCCATCGGCTTGCGCCAATCGGAGATCAGGTCCTTGGAGTCGGGCAGATAATCCGACCATTCGTCACCGACGACAGACGGGGTCTGCTGCACGATTTCGAACTGGCCATCGGCCTGGATTTCACCGATCAGGACCGGCTTGGTGATGTGGTGGTTCGGCATGACGGTCGAGGTGCCGCCAGACAGGTTCGGAACGGCAACGCCGATGATGCTATCGAGAACGGCGTCGGTTTCGGTCGTGCCGGCAGCTTCGACGGCAGCAACCCAGGCCTGGAAGCCGATATAGGCCGCTTCCATCGGGTCGTTGGTCACGCGCTTGTCGTTCTTGGTGAAGGCATGCCAGGTCTTGATGAACTCGGCATTGACGGGTGCGTCGACGGACTGGAAGTAGTTCCAGGCAGCCAGATGGCCGACCAGCGGAGCCGTGTCGAGGCCGGCGAGTTCTTCTTCACCGACGGAGAAGGCGACGACCGGAATGTCTTCGGCCTTGATGCCCTGGTTGCCCAGTTCCTTGTAGAAGGGAACGTTCGCGTCACCGTTGATGGTCGAGACAACGGCGGTCTTCTTGCCTTCCGAGCCGAACTTCTTGATGTCGGAAACGATGGTCTGCCAGTCGGAATGACCGAACGGCGTGTAGTTGATCATGATGTCTTCTTCGGCAACGCCCTTGGACATCAGATAGGCTTTGAGGATCTTGTTGGTCGTCTGCGGATAGACGTAGTCGGTACCTGCGAGAACCCAGCGCTCGACGCCTTCGTTTTCGGCGAGGTAGTCGACGGCCGGGATGGCCTGCTGGTTCGGAGCAGCACCCGTGTAGAAGATGTTGCGCGAGGATTCTTCACCCTCGTACTGGACCGGGTAGAAGAGGATGGAGTTCAGCTCTTCGAAAACAGGCAGAACGGACTTGCGCGAGGACGAGGTCCAGCAACCGAAGACAGCCGCAACCTTGTCCTTCTCGATCAGTTCGCGGGCCTTTTCGGCAAACAGCGGCCAGTCGGAGGCCGGGTCGACGACAACGGCTTCGAGCTTCTTGCCGAGAACGCCACCCTTCTTGTTCTGCTCTTCGACGAGCATCAGCATCGCGTCTTTCAGCGTCGTTTCAGAGATCGCCATCGTGCCGGACAGCGAATGCAGAACGCCGATCTTGATGGTGTCTTCCTGGGCGAAGGCGCCGTGGAAGGCCGTCGTCGACAGCATGGCGCCGAGCAGCGCGCCTGTCAGTTTCATCTTCATGGACATTGTTGTGATCCCCTCTTCTTGGTCGCAACCGGTCGGTTAATGAGTGTTAACCGTTGCTGAAGGGGACTATCCGATGCCGCAGTGCAAAACCGTATACGTCGTTTGACGTAGGTCGGGGGGTAAAAGTGGGAACAGGACGGCAGCCGGGCACGTTCGGCCCAGCATCGCCAAGGGCCGATACGATGACGGCTTGTTCGGCGCCGTGGCGACGTCGTATATATAAGGGACGACCGAACAAAGGAATTCCTATGCAGCTGCCACCCCGTCGAGACGCCCTGAAACAGGCGACAGCAAGTGCCCATGCCGCACTTGATGAGATGGTGGGCGGCTTCGCGACGGTCGCCGACTACCGCCGATATCTTCAGGGTATCGCCGCCTTCCGGTTGCCCGTGGAGGCCTGGCTTTCGACAAACGCCCTGCCTCAAGCCTTTGACGACTGGCAGCCAGGCCTCGTCCACGACGAACTGAAGGCCGACCTGTCCGACCTCGACACCCCGGAACCTGTTGCGACACGCCCCTTTGCTCCACCTGAAGGCGAAGGTGTGGTGGGCCTGCTCTATGTGCTGGAAGGCTCATCGCTCGGCGCCCGACTTCTCGCAAAACGGGCCGAGGCGCTTGGTTTCTCTGAAGACTTCGGCGCCCGACATCTTTTTTCTCAGGCACGGAACTTTTCGAACTGGCGTGCGTTTTCGGAGCGTATGGAGAACGTGCGTGGATACGACGCCCGCGCAGCCGCGCACTGGGCAAACACCGCTTTCGACTATGCCCGTGATGCTTTCGAAAGCGCGATGAATGTTGACCACGCCTGCCGTTGATCTAACTAATTGCGATCGCGAGCCGATCCATATTCCCGGGTCGATCCAACCGCACGGCTGTCTCCTCGCCTGCGACTTGCCCATCACGACCATTCGTCGCCACTCGGCCAATGCGTCCGAGATGCTGGGCGGGCCTAGCCGTTTAGACGGCCTGACGATCGTTGAGCTTCTCGGCGAAGACGTCACGCATGACATCCGCAATGCGATCGCGGCGGCACCCGATGCGAGCCGCCCGGCCGTCATTGCGCATTTGCCCTTGCCGAACGGACGGTATTTCGACGTTGCCGTCCATCGCCAGAAGCAGGGCGCTATCCTGGAATTCGAGCCGTCCCTGAGACGGACCCAGCCGCTTCAGCTCGCACGCGAGATGATCGGTCGGATCAAGGACATCAATGACATCGACCTTCTGATCTCCTCATCCGCGAAACTCGTGCGCACGGTGCTCGGCTACGACCGCGTGATGATTTACCGCTTCGAGGACGATGGTTCGGGCAAGGTCGCGAGCGAGGCCAAGCGCCACGACCTGGAGAGCTTCCTCGGCCAGTACTTTCCGGCGACCGACATCCCGCGCCAGGCCCGCATCCTCTACATGCAGAACCCGATCCGCGTCATTTCGGATGCCCGGGGCCTGCGGGTGGACCTGCTTCCCACCGCAGACGAACAGGCGGCACCGCTCGATTTGTCCTTTGCCCATCTGCGCAGCGTCTCGCCGATCCACTGCGAATATCTGCGCAACATGGGTGTCGCGGCTTCCATGTCGATTTCCGTCATCGTCGATGACCGGCTTTGGGGCCTGATTGCCTGCCATCACTACGTACCGAAGACGCTCACCATGTCGGAGCGGATCGCGGCCGAAATGTTCGGCGAGTTCTTTTCGCTGCATCTGCTGGCGCTGAAGCAGAAGCGCAAGCTCGACATCGCGAATGAAGCACGCCGATCGCTGGATCGCTTCCTGCAGGCCGCGTCGCACCACGTTGACCTTGATGACATCCTGATGGCCGCCCTGCCCGAGTTCCAGACGCTCTTTGCCTGCGATGGCGTGGGCATGTGGATGAACGGACGCTGGACGGCGATCGGCGCGGGCCCACCGCCGGGGCGCGAGGTGGATCTTGCCCACTTCATCCGCGATGTTGCCGACGGCCGGATCTGGTCGACGAAGACACTCTCGCACGACTATCCGCCGGCGGCCGACTATTTCGAGGATGTCTCCGGCGTCATGGCGGTTCCGCTGTCGCAAATCCCACGCGATTACCTCTTCTTCTTCCGCAAGGAACGCCTGCAGACGCTGAACTGGGCGGGCAATCCGGAAAAGACCTATGAGACCGGCCCCCTCGGGGACCGGCTGACCCCGCGCAAGAGCTTCGCTCTGTGGAAGGAAACCGTTCAGCGGCAGGCGACGCCATGGCGCGATTCCGACCTTGAGATCGCCGAAGCGATCCGGTCGGCAACCGTCGAGATCGTGCTGCGCCACAACGAGCTGATGGAAGAGGAACGCAGCAAGTCGGACGTTCGTCAGCGCATGCTGAACGAAGAACTGAACCACCGCGTGAAGAACATTCTGGCGGTCATCAAGTCGCTCGTCACCTGGCCGTCACAGGATCAGGTTCCGATCGACGACTATATCGGCTCGCTGCGGGGACGCATTCATGCGCTCTCCCACGCCCACGATCAGTTGACCCGTGGCGGCGGCGGCGGCACGCTCGGCGACCTTCTCGACGCGGAGCTCCTGCCCTATCGCGCTGGCCGAAGCACAATCACGATTGCCGGCCCCGCGGCCACGCTCGATGCCCGTGCCCATGCGGTGGCAGCACTCGTGATCCACGAATTGTGCACCAACGCTGCCAAGTATGGCGCCCTGTCGCGCGATGGCGGCGCCCTCGACGTGACCTGGCAAGAGGTCGAGGATGGCGATTGCATCTTGCATTGGCGCGAAAATGGCGGTCCAACGATTGGGCCGACCGGACGCAAGGGTTTCGGCACTGCACTGATTGAAAGAAGCATCCCTTACGATCTGGGCGGCACGAGCAGCCTCGACTACCGACCGGAAGGCCTATATGCAGAGTTTCGCCTGCCCGGCCGGTTTTTGACTTGGGAAAGCGAACCGACGCGTTCGGAGAAGGGTCAGGCCATGGATATCCAGTCAGCGGTTGAACCCGCCAGCATTGCCGGACTGCCGGTCCTGCTCGTGGAAGATCAGGTGCTGATCGCCATGGATGCGGAAATGATGCTCGCCGACGCTGGCATCGATGTCATCGTGACGGCAAGTTCAAGCACCGATGCGCTGAACCGCCTGAAGACCTTCACGCCCTCGATTGCCATTCTCGACATCAATCTCGGACGAGACACCTCGGTCCCGGTGGCCGAGGAACTGGTGCGACGCGGCATCCCCTTCGTCTTCGCCACCGGCTACGATGACAGATCGGTGGTGCCCGACGAGCTTTTGTCGGTCCCGGTCGTCCGCAAGCCCTATGATGCAAGCGCCCTCGTCAAGGCGCTGTCGGACCGCTTGGCGGCAACAGACCCCGCGCACTGAAAGCATGCACTCGACGTTAAACCCTTGGATTGACAGGGTTGTCACCAACCAACATAAACCCTACGTTCTCTTTACGTTCCAAAACAGGAGGGAAACATGGAGGCGTTGGAGATCTTCATCGTCGAGGCCAAAGCCGTCACCTATGTGAGCGGCAAGCATCAGGCCTCCGTATCCACCCGTCCCGGTGCCTGCGACATCGCCTATGAGCGGGGCCGGTTTCGCTATCTCGACAGCTATTTCGGCGGAACGGACTTTCTCGGCCAGGAAGTCATTTGGGAAGACACGACCCCGGTCTGGGCTATGAACTATTACGGCCGCATCCTCGATCCGCAAAACTTCGATGGCGAACGCGCCGGCACCGTTATAAAGCAGGCGCTCAGCGCCCTTTATCAGGAAAAGCGCTTCCTCGGCGGCTTCGCCTACCAGCATGCTCTCGGGGAATATGTCGATCAATCCGTGGGCGACTACAGCAGTTTCCTCGGTGTCGAGCGCATTCTGGTCAACGACCGGGTCGTCTATCAGCTCGACTATCAGGGAGGCCTGATCAAGCCCTGACGGGCCTTGCTATTCTGGACAATCCCGTGAAAATGCCTAAAGGAAAGCCAATCCAAAAAAGGCGCTAGATTTTAGGCATGCCGGCACGCCAACGCATCATCCCCGTCCGTCGCGAATACAATCGCTGGGTCGCGAACCAGACGCTGGAAGACTATGCGCTGCGCTTTACCGCCAAGAGCGCCCGCAAGTTTTCCTCCAGCCGGATCTCCCAGACCGCGATCGGCGCCATCTCGTTTTTGGCGCTGGAGGCGATCGGCGGCACGATCACCATTGCCTATGGCACGACCAACGCCTTCTTCGCCATCATCGTCGCCGCCATCCTGATGCTGCTGGTCGGGATCCCGATCAGCAAATACGCGATCCGCCACGGCGTCGACATCGACCTTCTGACCCGGGGCGCCGGCTTCGGCTATATCGGCTCGACCATCACCTCGCTGATCTATGCCGCCTTCACCTTCATGCTCTTTGCCATTGAGGCCTCGATCATGACCAAGGCGCTGGAGCTCGCCTTCGGCATTCCGCTCTGGCTTGGCTACATCATCTCCGCGATCGTCGTTCTGCCGCTGGTCACTTACGGCATCCGGATGATCTCGAAGTTCCAGCTGCTCACCCAGCCTTTCTGGATCGTACTGAACATCCTGCCCTTCGTCTTCATCGCCTTTCTCGACTGGGAAAAGATCGATCTCTGGCGCGCCTTTGCCGGCATCAACCATTCCAACGCCCATCTTGGCCAGGCAGCACCCTTCGACCTCCTGGAATTCGGCGCCGCCTCCGCCGTCATCCTGGCGCTCATGCCGCAGATCGGCGAGCAGGTCGACTTCCTGCGCTTCCTGCCGCCCGAAGGTGCCCGCAAGCTGCATCACCGCATCGCGATCTTCCTGGCCGGCTCCGGCTGGGTCGTGCTCGGTGTGCCGAAACTGCTCGCCGGTTCATTCCTCGCGGTCCTGACGCTCTCGACCGGCGTGCCCATCAGCGAAGCGGCAGACCCCGCCCACATGTATGTCGCAGCCTTCGGCTATATGCTGCCGAACGAGACTGCAGCCATGCTGTTGATGGCTGGCTTCGTGGTGATCTCGCAGCTCAAGATCAATGTGATGAACGCCTATGCGGGCTCGCTCGCCTGGTCGAACTTCTTCTCGCGCCTGACCCACAGCCACCCAGGCCGTGTCGTCTGGCTCGTCTTCAACGTGGCGATCGCGCTTTTGTTGATGGAACTCGGCATCTACGGCCTGCTCGAAGAGACGCTCGGCATCTTCTCGATCATCGCCATGAGCTGGCTCTGCGCCATCTCGGCCGATCTCTTCATCAACAAGAAGCTCGGTCTTTCACCACCCGGCATCGAGTTCAAGCGGGCCCATCTTTACGACATCAACCCGGTCGGCTGCGGCACCATGGCGCTTTCGGCTGGCCTTGCGCTCGCCGCCCATTTCGGCGCCTTCGGCGACCTCATGGCGTCGCTCTCGACCTATGTCACCCTGGTTGCCTTCCTCATTTCGCCGCTCATTGCCTGGTGGACGGAGGGCAAATTCTACCTCGCCCGCAAACCGCGCCACAGCTGGAAGAACCAGACCGGCATCACCTGCTCGATCTGCGAACATCCTTTCGAGCCGGAGGACATGGCCTGGTGCCCCGCCTATGCAGCACCGATCTGTTCGCTCTGCTGCACGCTCGACAGCCGCTGCCACGACATGTGCAAGCCGCATGCGAAGATCAACGCACAAGCCGCGACCGTGGCGCGCGCCTTCTTGCCCGAGGCGATGCTCGAAACCTTCTCGACCCGTCTCGGCCGCTATGCGCTGACCGCCATGGTCTCAATCTCCGTCATCGGCGGCATCCTGGCGCTGATCGCCCATCAGGTAAACGCCGCGACGCCCGACATGACCGACGTGGTCAACCGCACGGTGACCGTCGTCTTCTTCATCTTCGCCATCATCGCCGGCATCGTCTCCTGGTTCTACGTGCTCGCCCATGACAGCCGCGTCGTCGCCGAGGAGGAATCCTCCCGTCAGAACACGCTGCTGCTCAAGGAAATCGCTGCCCACCGCAAGACCGACGCAGCACTGCAGAACGCCAAGGAGACCGCCGAGGCCGCCAACCGCGCCAAGAGCCGCTATGTCGTGGGCTTGAGCCACGAGCTCCGCACGCCGCTGAATGCCGTGCTCGGTTACGCCCAGATCCTCGAGCGCGACGAGACGATCCCGGTGCCACGCCAGTCGGCGATCAAGGTCATCCGCCGCTCCGCCGACCATTTGTCGGGTCTGATCGACGGGCTCCTCGATATCTCCAAGATCGAAGCCGGCCGCCTGCAGGTCTTCTCCAACGAGGTCAACATTCAGGACTTCCTCGACCAGTTGATCGATATGTTCGCGCCCCAGGCTGCGGCGAAGGGCATTCTGTTCGAGCACCAGCGCTCCCGAAACCTGCCGCTTTATGTCCGCACCGACGAACGACGGCTGCGACAGATCCTCGTCAACCTGCTCTCCAATGCGATCAAGTTCACCGATGAAGGCACAATCCGCTTTGGGGTCGACTATCGCAGCCAGGTCGCCACCTTTACGGTCAGCGACACCGGTCGCGGCATTTCGGAAAAGGACCTGAACCGCATCTACGAACCCTTCCAGCGTGGTGAGGCCGACAATGTTCGGCCAATGCCGGGACTGGGCCTCGGGCTGACGATCACCAAGCTCCTCACCAACACGCTTGGTGGCGAGATCTCGGTCACCAGCGAGCGCGACAAGGGCTCGACCTTCAAGATCCGCCTGATGCTCTCGACCATCGACCGTCCGAACACGGCGCCGGCCCCGGAGCGGAAGATCGTCTCCTACACCGGCCCGCGTCGCACCATCATGGTCGTCGACGACAACGAGGATCACCGCGAACTGATGCGGGAGGTTCTGGCACCGCTCGATTTCGTCGTGCTGACCGCCGCCGGCGGGCCGGAATGCCTGACCCTCGTCGAAGGTGTGAAGGCGGACCTTTTCCTCGTCGATATCTCCATGCCAGGCATGAATGGCTGGCAACTGGTCGAGAAGCTCCGCGATGCCGGCCAGAAGGCACCGATCCTGATGCTGTCTGCCAATGTCGGCGATGCCCCGGCCCCAGGCGGCGAAGGTCATGACGACGCAATCACCAAACCCGTCGACATCACCCGGCTGCGCGACAAGCTCGCCCGCTTCCTCGGGCTGGACTGGATCTATGCCGACGATCCGCGCCTGCTGCTGCCGGCAACGCTGCCCGACAAACCGGTATCTCCGGGCCCCCGCCATATCGAGGAGTTGATCAGCCTTTGCGATATCGGCTATGTGCGCGGCATCGAGGCAAAACTCGCCGAACTCGGCGGGTTGGGGAACAACACGGCCTTCGTCGACGCAGCCCGCGCTCATGTGCAGGCTTTCGACCTCGCAGGGCTTCGCGGTTTCCTGACCTCCTTCGAAACCGGCAGGGAGCCGATCCATGGCTGAGGCGAACCGCCGCGACATCGTGCTTCTGGTCGACGACAGTCCCGATGCGCTCGGCTTCCTCACCGAAGCCCTGGAAGCATCCGGCTATTCGGTCCTCATTGCCACATCCGGCCACGGCGCCCTCTCGATCGTCGCCCGCATCAGCCCGGATCTCATCCTGCTCGATGCCGTCATGCCAGGCATGGACGGCTTCGAGACCTGCCGTACATTGAAGGCTGATCCGGTCGTCGCCCAGGTGCCTGTGATCTTCATGACCGGCCTGACGGAAACCGAACACGTCGTCAAAGCCCTGGAATCCGGCGGCGTCGACTATCTCACCAAGCCGATCAACATCGACGAGCTGCGCGCCCGCATCCGGGTTCATCTGTCCAATGCCCGTTCGGCCCAGAGCGCCCGTGTGGCGCTCGATGCCGCCGGCCGCCACCTGCTCGCCATCCGTGGCGACGGACAGGTCCATTGGACCACGCCTCAGGCCAACCGCCTGATCGAGACGGCGATCGGCCATGCCGACGGTATCGGGGAGGTGGCAAAAGCCGCAGCGGCCTGGTTGTCCGCGCGCCGCGCAGGCACCGCGACCACGCCTGAAACCAGCTTCCCATTCCCCGGCGCCACCGGTCTGCCGCTGACGCTCTCCCTGCTCGGCACGATCGGTGCAGACGAATATCTCTTCCGCCTCACCTCCGCCAACCGCCAGAGCGAAGACGAGATGCTGCGCGAACGTTTCGGCCTCACGCACCGCGAAAGCGAAGTCCTCTTGTGGATCGCCAAGGGCAAGGCCAACCGCGATATTGGCGAAATCCTCGGACTGTCGTCACGCACGGTGAACAAGCATCTGGAGCAGATCTACTCCAAGCTCGGCGTCGAAAACCGCGCCTCGGCCGCCGTGAAGGCAGCAAATGTGCTGCGCGAGACGTGACCGTCCAAAGCACTGCCCCGCCATACCCTCAACACAGAACCTGACCTGTCACCTGCGCTCCACAGACGGGTGACCATACGGTGACGACACCGGTGAAGGCCGTTGCCGGCCAATCACAAAACTTGGAAACCAGAGGAGGTATTACCATGGACAACTTCGTTGTCATCACCGGATGTTCCGGTGGCGGCAAGTCAACGCTTGTTCGGGAACTGCGGCGCCGAGGCTGCAACATCGTCGAGGAGCCGGGGCGCAGAATGGTGGCACAGCAATTGTCCGATGGCGGCAAGGCTCTGCCATGGATCGACCTTGCCGCTTTCGCCGAAGAGGCAATCCAACTCGCGACCGAAGACCGTGTCCGGATGGCCGCCAAGCTGGACTGGGTCTTCTTCGACCGAGGCTTGGTCGATGCGGCATCCGCCTATGCAGTCGCGACCGGGGATGAAGGACCGCTTGATCGCCTGATCAAGGAGCACCGATATCATCCGCGTGTGTTCGCTCTCGAACCATGGCCCGAGATATACGTCAGGGACGCAGAGCGCCGGCATGGCATCGAGCAAGCGATGGAGGAGTACGATCGCCTGGCCAGTCTCTATCCGAGGCTTGGCTATGAGTGGATCATTGTGCCCAAGTTACCGGTTGAGGCACGTGTCGACTTCATCCTGCAGGTCTTGCCGACTTAACCATTCCCCCTAAACGCAGAAAACCCGGCACGAGGCCGGGCTTTCCGTCAAACCGCGATGCGGATCGATTACTTGTTCTGGAAGTACGAGTACTTGCCGTCCTCGCCCTTCTTCCAGGTGTACATGACGTAGTCCGGACGGGTGATGTCACCCTTGGCGTCGAAGCCGAGTTCGCCGATTACGGTCGTGTACGGACCCTTTTCCTTCAGAGCCGTAGCAATGGTTTCCGGGTCGGAAGAAGCAGCAGCCTTGGCAGCTTCTGCGATGACCTGCAGAGCAGCGTAGGAGTACAGCGTGTAGGCTTCCGGCTCGAAGCCAGCGTCGCGGAACTTCTTCACGGCGTCGGCAGCGTTCGGGTTCTGGCGCGGATCCGGCGGGAAGGTCATCAGCGTGCCGTCAACTGCGTCACCGGCGATCGAAGCAAGTTCGTTCGAGGTGATGCCGTCGCCAGACATCAGGGTTGCTTCCAGACCCTGGCTGTCCATCTGACGCATGATCAGGCCAGCTTCGGTGTGCAGACCGCCGAAGTAGACGACCGATACGCCGGCTTCCTTCATCTTGGCGATGAGGGCCGAGTAGTCCTTTTCGCCGGCAGTGATGCCTTCGTAGATGACTTCGGTAACGCCGAGTTCGTTCATTGCCTTCTTGGTTTCGTCGGCAAGACCCTGGCCGTAAGGCGTCTTGTCATGAACGACAGCAACCTTGGCGTCCTTGAAGTTGTCGGAGATGTACTTGCCGGCAACTGCGCCCTGCTGGTCGTCACGACCGCAGGTGCGGAAGGTGTTCCACAGGCCGCGCTCGGTGAAGTTCGGGTTGGTCGAAGCAGGCGTGATCTGCAGGATGCCGTTTTCGGCATAGACTTCAGAAGCCGGGATCGAAACGCCCGAGTTGAAGTGACCGACGACGAACTTGACGCCGTCAGCGACGAACTTGTTGGCGACCGAAACGCCCTGCTTGGCGTCCGAGACGTCGTCACCGAGAACGACCTTGATCATTTCGCCGTTGATGCCACCGGCGGCGTTGATGTCGGCAGCAGCCTGCTCGGCACCCTTCTGGAGCTGAGCGCCGAACGCAGCGTTCGGGCCAGTCAGCGGGCCGGCAACGCCGACGAGGATTTCGGCGTAAGCGTTGCCGCTGAAGGCAACCATGGCCGTCAGCGCAACTGCCGAAAGAAGAGACTTCTTCATATTGTGACTCCCAAGTTTTTTATGCGGGTTAGGATTAAAAACCCTGCGCAATACCCGCTGTGACTGCGCCGGAAAACTGTTCCACTCTTTGTATACGGCCGAGGCCTTGTCTTATTGCAAGTCGACGCCCTCTGTCGCCAATCTGCGACAGAAAACAACAGCTTGTCAATCTTTGTTCTTCCACGAGAAATACGAGGTTCTCTCATAGAGCCAGTAGTAGTTATCGACCATCTGCGTGGTGCGGCGGGACTGGAAACCAGCCACGGCAAACACCATCAGGATGACCACGTCGAGGACGTAGAAGAAGGGGCTGACGAACGGTCCTGCAAACAGCGAATAATGCAGGAAACGCATCGCGAACCCCAAGCCCAGCACGTAGACGAACACCGTGCCATAGCCGTTCCAGCCCTCGGCTGCGGCCTTGCCGGTCCGCCATGCGGTCCAGAAGCCCAGCAGCATCACGAGGAACCGCAGCACGAGCCGAACGGTTGTGTCGCTTTCGAAAAACAAACCTTGCATGTCAAATTCTCCCCGCGCTCAGTGATGGCCGCCTTCGAGATAGGCCGCGCGGACCGACGGATCGGCCAGCAGTTCCTTACCCGTGCCACTCATCGTCACCTTGCCGTTGACCATGACATAGGCACGGTCGGACAGTTTCAGTGCGGCGAAAGCGTTCTGCTCGACGAGGAAGACGGTCAGCCCCTCTTCCTGGTTGAGCCGCTTGATCTGTTCGAAGATGCCCTTGACGATCAGCGGCGCCAGGCCGAGTGAAGGCTCGTCGAGGAGAAGCAGCTTCGGGCGCGACATCAGCGCACGACCGATGGAGAGCATCTGCTGCTCGCCACCCGACAGCGTGCCGCCGCGCTGGCTCTGGCGCTCCTTCAAGCGTGGGAACATCGTGAAGATCTTCTCCACGTCTTCCTTGAAGTATTTCAGGTCATCAAGGCCGGCACCCATCTGCAGGTTTTCAAGCACCGTCATGCGTGGGAAGATGCGGCGACCTTCCGGCGACTGGGCGATGCGGCGACGGGCGATCAGATGGGTCGGGATCTTGGTGATGTCTTCACCGTCGAAGATGACCTGCCCGGAGCGTGCCTGTGGGCTGCCGCAGATGGTCATCATCAGCGTCGACTTGCCGGCACCGTTGGCACCAATCAGCGATACGA
Source organism: Allorhizobium sp. (assembly GCA_051861045.1). Taxonomy (GTDB): domain Bacteria; phylum Pseudomonadota; class Alphaproteobacteria; order Rhizobiales; family Rhizobiaceae; genus Allorhizobium. The sequence continues at coordinate 686,441 of JBHYDI010000001.1, read as the reverse complement.
TCTCGCCCTTGTGGACCTCGACGTCGACACCGGCGAGCGCACGGATATTGCCGTAGTAGGTTTCGACATTGGAAACCTTGAGAAGCGGTTCAGAGGACATCAGGCTTCCCCTCCGGCAATCGCTTCGACTTCGTGGATCACTTCTTCCAATTCTTCATCCTCGACACCCAGATAGGCCGCGATGACCTTCGGGTCGTTCTTCACGTGATCAGGCGAGCCATCGGAGATCTTCTGGCCATATTCCAGAACCACGACGTGGTCGGAAATCTGCATGACGACGGACATGTCGTGCTCGATCAGGAGCAGCGACGTGCCTTCATCGCGAATGCTGCGCAACAACGTGTTGAGCGCCAGGGATTCCTTCGGGTTCAGACCGGCTGCCGGCTCGTCGAGGCACAGGAGTTCCGGCCCCGTGCACATGGCGCGGCAGATTTCCAGACGACGCTGTGCGCCGTAAGGCAGGTCGCCGGCCGGATCGTCGGCGCGATCGGTGAGATCTGCCTTGTCGAGCCAGTAGCGGGCCTTCTCGATCGCTTCGTTTGCCGCCTTCTTGTAGGCCGGCAGGCCGAGGAGACCGAGAACGGTGTAGCCCGACGCCTTCATCAGCGCATTGTGCTGGGCAACCAGCAGGTTTTCCAGAACGGTCAGACCCGAGAAGAGCCGGATGTTCTGGAAGGTACGCGCAACCTTTGCCTTCTTCGGGATTTCGAAGTCCGGCAGGCGTTCCAACAGGAACTGATCGCCGGACTTCTGGGTCAGCGTGATCATGCCCATCGTCGGCCTGTAGAAGCCGGTGATGCAGTTGAAGACGGTGGTCTTGCCGGCACCGTTTGGCCCGATCAGCGCGGTGATTTCGCCGCGCTTGGCTTCGAAAGAGAAGTCGTTGATGGCCATCAGGCCACCAAATCGCATCGACAGATGCTCGACCTTCAGGATGGTGTCATTGCTCATTGTCGTGTTCCCGGAAGTCATCAGCCGTGACCTTCCTTGGTAAAGCTGCCCGAGACGGCCTTGCGTTCCTTGAGGAAGGCCGTCGGCTCTCTGCTGCCGACGAAGCCGCGCGGCTTGAACAGCATGACAACGACCATGGCGAGGCCGAAGAGGATCATGCGGTACAGTTCCGGCGTGAAGTCGGGGCCGAAGATGTGCTTGAGGAACTCCATTTCGCGCAGCGCTTCCGTGCCGCCGATCATGACAATCGCCGCAATCGCAATACCCGTCAGCGAACCCATGCCGCCGAGAACGACGATGGCGAGGATGACCGCGGACTCGAGGAAGACGAAGCTTTCCGGCGAGACGAAGCCCTGGCGGGCAGCGAAGAACGAGCCGGCGAAACCACCGAACATCGCACCGATCGCAAAGGCGGTCAGCTTGGTCGTCACGGTGTTGATGCCGAGCGAACGGCAGGCGATCTCGTCTTCACGCAGCGCTTCCCACGCACGGCCGATCGGCATGCGGCGAAGCTTGATCGTGACATAGGCCGTCAGGCAGCACAGCGCCAGGATCACGTAGAAGAGGTAGATCTTGTAGTAGGCGGACGACATCGGCAGGCCGAATGTCTTGGCAAAGCCGTCAGCCGAGGCATTGAACTCGATGCCGAAGAAGGTGGCCTTCGGAATGCTCGAGATACCGAAGGTACCCTTGGTGACATCCTGCCAGTTGATCAGCACCAGTCGGATGATTTCCCCGAAGGCGAGCGTCACGATGGCAAGATAGTCACCCCTGAGCCGCAAGACCGGGAAACCGAGGATGATGCCCCAGAAGGCAGCCAGAATGCCGGCGAGCGGCAGAAGCAGCCAGAAGGACAGGCCGAAGTTCTGGGCGAGCAGCGCGTAGGAATAGGCACCGACCGCATAGAAGGCGACGTAACCGAGGTCGAGCAGGCCGGCGAGACCGACGACGATGTTCAGACCCCAGGCCAGCATGACGTAGATCAGGATCTGGATGCCGAAGTTGTCGACATATTTCAGCGAACCCTGAACGCCTGTCAGAGCGAGAATGACCGGCGGGTATAGAATGAGCGCCAAAAGCGCGATCTTCAGGAAATGCGCCTTGAAGAAGGACGGCTTGGCATCGATGTCGTGCACCGGCACGGCCGCCGACTTCTTCTCCTTGCGGGCAGCGAACCACGGCGCAATGAAGGCGACCATGGCGAAGCGACCGAAGGCGGCGATGAGAACGAAAATCGCCAGCAGGCCGGGACGCGTGTACCACACGAGCTCGTTCGCCATGTTCTGATCGGTCTTGATGCCGATGTAGAGCACGAAGAGACCGAGCGAGATGACACCTGCGAAGATGCCTTCCTTGATGGCGCGCGCGAGCGTGCCGGACGACGCGGCACCGTTTACGTTTGCATGAGTGGTCATGGGATCAAACCTTCTCGACTTCCGGACGTCCGAGGATGCCGGTGGGCTTGAAGATCAGCACGAAGGCCAGGATGCCGAAAGTCGCAACATCCTTGTAGGCGATGCTGAAATAAGCGGACCAGAGCGACTCGATGAGGCCGATCAACAGGCCACCGAGAACAGCGCCCGGGAGCGAGCCGATACCACCGAGAACCGCGGCCGTGAAAGCCTTGACGCCCGGGATGAACCCGTCGTGGAACGAGGCAACACCGTAATACATCAGGTACATCGTACCAGCGACAGCGGCGAGTGCTGCACCCATCACGAAGGTGATGGAGATCGTGCGGTCGACGTCGACGCCGAGCAGAGCTGCCATCTTGCGGTCCTGTTCGGTCGCGCGCTGAGCGCGTCCGAGCGGCGTCTTGTTGACGAGGTACCAGAAGGCGGCAAGCAGGATGGCCGTGATGACGACGATGATGACCTGTTTCACGGCGATGGTGACATTGCCGAAATGCAGGACGTCGCTGACCAGCGGCGGGATCGGCTTGTTGCGCGGACCCTGCGAGATCTGGATGAAGTTGGACAGAACGATCGACATGCCGATCGCGGTGATCAGCGGCGCGAGGCGGAACGAACCGCGCAACGGCCGATAGGCAACCCGCTCGATCGTCCAGTTCCACAGACCCGTCATCAGCATGGCAATGATCAGCATGATCAGCAGCGCGAGCGCCACCGGAATGCCGGCAAAGAAGGATGTCAGGATGAGGAAGACGATAAGAGCGGCGAAGCCGCCAAGCATGAAGATATCGCCATGGGCGAAGTTGATCATGCCGATGATGCCGTAGACCATCGTATAGCCGATAGCCACGAGGCCATAGATGGATCCAAGAGTCAGCCCGTTGATGAGCTGCTGGATGAAGTACTCCATATATTATCCCCCGGACGCGCCTGATTGTTGCGTCTCATTTTGTTGTCCCTTTCGGGCATAGGCGTCGGAGGATTCCATATCGCTTTGTCCGAAAATGTGAAGCCAAAAAGGCATCCATCAGACAAAATGTTACTGTTAACAGGCGCTTTGACGCGGGAAATGACAGGCCACACAAAAAAGCAGCAGAAAAAGCTTAGGAAATCAGCAGGTAGCGCAAGGCCACCCGCCGTTCATTCTCGCGAACTAATGCAAGCCCATTTTTGTGAAAAACAGTTCAGTTTCTCATTCGCGACCCATTCGCGTCAAAAAGCGACTGAGGCTGCAGACGGGCGGGCAGGATTTCCCCAAGAATTTCCACACCCCAGCCCTCGATTTCGTCGGCAATTTCCTTCGGAACATAGCCGATGGCAACCGACACGCCGCTTGGATGGGCAAAGCCGCCCGAGGTAACCCAGCCGCGCACCTCGCCATTGAACGAGATCGGTTCGTCGCCGATGACGTCGGCATCCTTGGCCTCGACGATGAAGGTGCGAAGCCGAAGCGTGCCGCCCGAAAGCTTCTCTTCCAGAGCCGCCTGCTTGCCGATGAAGCTCGCCTCTTTCTTGAGCGCGACGAAACGCGACAGCCCTGCCTCAAGCGGCCCGTAGAGCGGGCGATATTCGCGCGACCAGCTGCCGAAGCTCTTCTCCAGTCGGAGCGCATTGAGGGCCCGCAGACCGAAGAGCGAGATGTTGAATTCGGCACCCGCCTCCATCAGCGTGTCGAACACATAGCGCTGGTATTCGGGCCGCATCCAGATCTCATAGCCGAGATCGCCGGTATAGCTGACGCGACCGAGCATGACGGGTGCCATGCCGAGATCCATCTCGCGGATCGCCATGAAGGGCAGAGCCTCGTCCGAGACATCGAGATGCGTCAGCTTGGCAAGCACCTCGCGGGACTTCGGCCCGGCAATCGACAAGCCGACAAGGCTGAGGTTGAGGGCCTCGACATCGACAGAACCATCCTCCGGCAGATGGCTCTCGAACCAGCGCATGTGATAGTCCTCGGCAATGCCAGAACCGATGATCAAGAAATCCTCGTCATCAAGATTGGCGACCGTGAAGTCACCGATCAGCTTGCCGGCCTCATTCAGCATCGGTGCCAGCGCCATGCGCCCGACTTCCGGCAGCTTGCAGGCGAGCATCCGGTCGAGCCAGGCCCGAGACCCCTCCCCGCTCACCATGTATTTGGCAAAGCCGGAGGTCTCCATCAGACCGACGCTCTCGCGCACGGCCTTGGCTTCCCGACCGACCGCCTCGAAATCCGTCGACCGGCGCCAGGAAAAGGCGTCTTCGACACCTTCAGGCGCAAACCAGAGCGGCGTTTCCAGGCCATAGGAGGCGCCGAACACGGCACCGGCCGCCTTCAGCTTGTCATAGACAGGCGTGGTCAGCAGCGGACGCGCGCCCGGAAGCTCTTCGTTCGGATAGCGGATCGAGAAGCGGCGGGAATAGTTTTCGCGCACCTTGGCATTGGTGTAGGCAAGCGTCGCATAGTCGCCGTAGCGGCAGACATCCATGGCGAAGACATCGAAGCCCGGATCGCCCTCGATGATCCAGTTGGCGAGCGCGAGGCCCACGCCGCCACCCTGGGAGAAGCCCGCCATGACGGCGCAGGCCGACCAGTAGTTCGTCATGCCGCGCACCGGACCGACGAGCGGGTTACCGTCAGGCGAGAAGGTGAAGGGGCCGTTGATGATCTTCTTGATCCCGGCATTGTTGAAGGCCGGGAAATGCCGGAAACCGATTTCGAGCTCATTGGTGATGCGCTCCAGGTCTTCCGCCAGCAGTTCGTGGCCGAAGGTCCAGGGCGTCTCGATCGGCGACCAGGGGCGGCAATCCTTTTCATAGGTGCCCATCAGCATGCCGTTGCGCTCCTGACGGATATAGATCTCGCCGTCGAAGTCGACGCAGTGCATGAGTTCCTTGCCGGTGGTCTTGTTGAACTCGATGACCTCCGGCATGTCCTCGGTGATCAGATACATGTGCTCCATGGCGAGAACCGGCAGCTCAAGCCCGACCATGCGACCGACTTCGCGCGCCCAGAGACCGGCGGCGTTGACGACATGCTCGGCCCGGATCTCGCCCTTGTCGGTGATCACCCGCCAGGTGCCGTCTTCCAGCTGCACCAGATCCTCGACCTTGGTGTGCAGATAGATCTCGGCGCCATTCTTCTTGGCCGACTTCGCATAGGCATGGGTCGTGCCATAAGGGTCGAGATGGCCTTCATGCGGATCGAAGACCGCACCGACGAACTGCTTGGGATCAAGCAGCGGCATCATCTCATAGGCTTCCTGCGCCGAAATCAGCGTCGCCTCGCCATTCGCATACTTGCCCTTGGCCAGCAGCGACTTCATCCAGTCGAAGCGCTCCTTGGTGGCCGCCAGCATCAGGCCCGATGTCATGTGCAAGCCGATGTCCTGACCGGAATACTCCTCGATCTCCTTGTAGAGCTCGACCGTGTATTTCTGCAGCTTGGCAACATTCGGATCGCCATTGATCGTGTGCATGCCGCCGGCCGCATGCCAGGTGGAGCCGGAGGTGAGCTCCGAACGCTCCAGAAGCACGACATCGGTCCAGCCGAACTTGGTCAGGTGATAGAGGACCGAACACCCGACGACACCCCCGCCGATGACGACGACACGCGCATGGCTCTTCATTGGAAAACGCTCCCTTGGCGGCAAAGATTGATCCGACAAAGCTAGATTGCCCGCATGAAAGCCAGAAGACCATGCTGCGACGAAACATGTCGCATGAGTGACAGGCAGTGTTCTCTCGGCGGCGTGCTATCCGGCCGACAGGCACTGCTGACAACTCCGTCGGGAAGCTTGCGAGGCGTTGTCAAATATGACAACATAAGCCATGAAAGAGATCTTGTGGTTGAAGCCTGCCCGCAAAGACTTCGAGGCGTTTCCAGCAGGCGCCCGCGACATCATAGCGACGGCGCTTGTGATCGCAGCGGAGAGCCGAAAGGCCGATATCGCAAAACCAATGAAGGGCCTGGGCTCAGGCGTCATGGAAATTGCGCTGCCTTACCGCTCCGATGCCTATCGCGTCGTTTATGCGGTCCAGATTGGCGACGCGATTTGGGTGATCCATGCATTTCAAAAGAAATCGACCAAGGGAATAGCCACAACCCAGAAGGAGGTGGAGCTGATAAAAACCCGCTTGAAACGCTTGAAGGAAATGATGTCATGAGTGAAGACGATTTCGAAGTCGTGCGCAGCAGCGGCAACATCTTTGCAGACTTCGGCGATCCGGAAGCCGAAACCAAACTCCTGAAAGCAAGGCTTGCAGCAGAAATCATCGGCGTGCTCGAGGAGCGCAAGATCAGCGTCCGGGAAGCAGAGCGCATGACGGGCGTGGCCGCAGCTGACATATCCCGCGTGCGCAATGCCGATCTGGCAAAGTTCACCCTTGATAGGCTGCTGCGCATCCACAACCGGCTGGCACCCGGGGTAAAAGTGGGTCTGACGTTTTCAGTTCGAGACGCCTCGGACCACCCGGCTTTGGCCTCCTGAACGGGGAAGACCGGCGATCCCCGGCCAGCCTCACCGCCCGCCCGCATTCCCCGGCACCGCCCGCAACGTGAACTCTGTCAACTCCGCCGGCACCCCGATCCTGAGCGCAAAGCCCGGCCAAAGGCCCGTGCCATTGTTGACGTAGAGTTGCATCTCCCCGACCTGGTAGAAGCCGGAGACATAACCATTGTTCGCCCGGGCGACGATCTGGTCGAGGCCGCGCACCATGCCACCATGGGTATGGCCGGAGAGTTGCAGGGCAACGCCATGCCTGGCGGCCCGCTCTGCCATCTGCGGCTGGTGGTCGAGAAGGATGACGGGGACATCGGCAGGCGCGCCATGCAGCGCCCGCCCCAGATCCGGCTCGACCGCTCCCGTGAACCGCGCCGACAGATCGGTGACACCCGCAATCACCAGCCTGCCCGCCCCACGTTCGATCACCGCATGATCATTGGCGAGGATCCGCATGTTGAGTTCAGGAAAATGCGCGAGCCACCGATCGACCTCGAAGAAATATTCGTGATTGCCGGGCACGGTGAGCACGCCGTCCCGGGCGCTCAGACCCGCAAGCGGCGCGACGTCCTCGCGCCGTATGTCCAGACTGCCGTCGATCAGGTCACCGGTAATGACAATGAGGTCGGCATCGAGCGCATTGGTTTTCTCCACCACGGCGCTCGCCCAGCGACCGGTGAATAGACGGCTGATATGCAGGTCCGTCAGTTGCACCATACGGTAACCGTCGAATTCAGGCGCGAGCCCGGGGATTGCCACCTCGATCTTTTTGACCGGCGGCACGCGGATCGCCTGGCTGATGCCGAAAGCGGCGAGGACCAGAGCCGCAACGCCCATCGTATACCGCACTTCGGCCGGCACCACCGGAAACGACCATTTGACGGCGAGGATGAGAATGCTGATGAGATCCAGCACCACCTGCATTGCGGCCAAGAGCACAATCGCCCCGAAGAACAGATTGAACCCGATCACCAGCGGACGCGGGAACTCCGGCGCGAAAACCGATCCGGACGTGAAACGGCTGAACAGATGATACTGCGAGGCCAAAAGCAGGAAGGCGGCAAGCAAGAGCTTCACCATCCAAGGCCATGGCAAGGGGGCGATGAAGCGGGTTGCCACGATGAGCCATGGCAGGGAAAACATCAGATGAAACATGCGGGCGGGGGATCCTTTGTGCCGTAAACGCTGAAACAGCCCCGGCGGTTCATATCGCAGTGTGAGCGTTCGACGCGCCCATGCATAGCCGGTCGCCCGCGCAAATTGTTGTTGCATGTTGAGCACTTCGTCAAACAGGATGGGGATGTTTTCTCAGGTTAAGTGATACGCCGTGGCAGCATTACGGCACCGACGCCGCGCGCAAGTGAACGCTCCGCTTTAGGTATCAACAGACCTTAGGCATGGTAAGCTACGGCCACACTCTTGGAGAAAATTCGTGTCCAGCATGCTCCACAACTCCTACCTTGGGCCTGCCACCTCCCATTGGCCGCTCACCTGGCGGATTATTGCACGCGCTGTGTGCCTCGTTGGGACATCGCTCCTCGTCTCGTGCGTCGACGGCGATGACTACATCGAGGAAAATCCGCTTGAGCTTTCGCTAAGGTCAGATCTCGCAAATGCAACCGAGCGCGTGAATGCCTTGATGCATCAATACTACGAAGCAGGATTCCGCATTTTCTGCCTACTCCCGAATAACGAATTCAAAGGAAGCTCACTGATAAAAATAGACGGCTTCGAAATGCACAGCATCGTCAGCGGTCGCGAAATTGAGACGTTTCCGCTGGAAAACTACTACCGGATGTATTGGATTAACTCACAGGGCGACGCAATCATATGGAATCTCAACGACCGGCGTTACCGTATCTCTGTTCCCAATTCGAAAGAAAACTATTTTAAATGCTTTGAGGACAAAGCTCCAGAAATCCGAATCTCTGCCTCTGAAGATCTAATTTCAATCAGCATCGATTCAGACATTTACGAGTGATCTTGGCTTCAAATCTCGGCCAAGGAAAAACAGTCACGCAAACCCCGCCGTCAGCGCAAACTCCCGGCCCATCTCGCGCATCTCGTCAAACACAAATCCCGCAAAACTGCGCATCACGATAATCTCGAACGCGTCCTGCCCGGTGCGGGCGAGATTGGCGGCGACATGGCAGATCTGGCAATTGCTCGACTGGCCGATTTCGAAGAGATCCGGATGCAGATCGAGCGCCGTGCATTTGGCGAGGATCGCCCGGACCTTCGGCCCCTGGATGCGCAGCACCACGCGCCCGTCGCTCTGGTCGACGAATGACGCGCGGCTTGCCCCGAGGTCTGCCAACTGCCGGGCAATCGTGTCAGTTGCGACCGTCTCGCTGAGCACGAGCCACTCGCCGGGCCCGCAGACGCGAACATGCACATCTTCGAGATTGGTCAGCGCCTCATCGATATCGGCCTCATGGCCCGGATGGGCGAGCACGGAGAAGACCGACACGGCGCGAAGGATCGCGAGATGATGCGGATTGGGCGTCGCTTCGAAACCGGAAATGTGGTCCTCGAGCACGTGACTGATGGCATAGGTCACCGGCATGATCGGATCCTCACAGGTTCAGTTTCTTGTTGTCGGGGTCGTAGAAGACGGGGCTGACGACCTCGGCCAGCACTTCCGAGCCGCGCAATCCATCCCAGACCACGATCTTCTCGCCCAGCCGCTCGCGGCCGGATTTGAGGAAGGCGAGGCCGATGGCATGCCCGAGCGTCGGCGAATGGCAGACGGAGGAGACCCAGCCCTGATCGTTCAACGTCGACGGCTTGACGTTCTCCTTCAGCAGATGCGCGCCGGCAGCGAAGCTCTTGTCGCGATCGACAGGCTTCAGGCCCACAAGCTGCGGCCGATCGGCAGCGGTGAGGCCGAAGCGGCTCGACAGCCGCTTACCGATGAAGTCAGCCTTCTGCGTCGAGAACATTCGGCCCAGGCCCACATCGTCGGGCGTCGTGCGACCGTCGATTTCACTATGGGTAATGAAGCCCTTCTCGATGCGCAGCACGTTGAGCGCCTCGACGCCGTAAGCGCAGATGCCATGCGGCTTGCCGGCCGCCATGATCGCATCGGCGACCGCTTCGCCGGAATTGGCGGGTACCGCCACTTCATAGGCGAGCTCGCCGGAGAAGGAGATGCGGAAGAGCCGCGCCTTTAAGCCACCCCTGAGCAGCACTTCACGTGCTGAAAGGAACGGGAAGGCCTCGTCGGAGATATCGTCCTCGATGATCTGCTCGAGGATGATCCGCGCCTTCGGCCCAGCAACCGACATCTGCGCCCACTGATCGCTGGAGGAGACGAAGCGCACATCGAGATCCGGCCAGAGAACCTGGGCGCAGAATTCCAGATGCGTCATCACCTCGCCGGCATAGGCCGTCGTCGTGGTCATGAAGAAATGCTCGTCCGACAAGCGGCTCGTCGTGCCGTCGTCATAGATTATACCGTCTTCGCGCAGCATCAACCCGTAGCGCGCCTTGCCGACCGGCAGCTTCAGGAACGCATTGGAATAAACCCGGTTGAGGAATTCCGCCGCATCCTTGCCGAAGATCTCGATCTTGCCGAGGGTCGAGACATCGCAGATGCCGGCATTGGCGCGGATATTCAAGACTTCGCGGTCGACCGACTCGCGCCAGGTCTTCTCGCCATCACGCGGGAACCAGGAGGAGCGATACCAGAGGCCGGATTCGACGAAGACGGCGCCGTTTTTCTTCGCCCAGCCATGCAGCGGCGAGGTGCGCACGGGCCGCGAATGTTCGCCGCGCGAGGTGCCCGCCATCGCGCCGAAGGAGACGGGTGTATAGAACGGCCGGAAAGTCGTGGTTCCGATCTCGGCAGGCGACACGCCACGCATGCCGGCCATGATGCCGATGGTAGCTATATTGCCGAGCTTGCCTTGGTCGGTCGCCATGCCGCCGGTCGTGTAGCGCTTGGTGTGCTCGACATGCCCCATGGCCTCGCGCTGGGCAAGGCTGAGGTCCTTCACATGCACGTCGTTCTGGAAGTCGACAAAGGCCTTGGACTTGGCGCCCGGCACATACCATAGCGGCGCAAAACTCGCGTCGAACTCACCCTCGACTTCCGGCACGTCGACCGTGCCGACGAGCCGACCGAGATCGCCGATCGCCTCATGCGCCTTATCCGCACCATCGCGCAAGACGGCGGCGAGCGAGGCATGACCGGCAGCCGACCCAGCGATCCGAAGCCCCTGCCCCACATCGGGCGCCAGAAACGCCTGATGGTCTTCAGACCAGATAGGCTTGGCCCCGCGCTGGCAGGCGAGATGCACGATCGGGCTATAGCCGCCGCTCATCGCCAGCGCATCGCAGGCAATCTCTTCCTGATGGCCGACGCGTTCGGCGATCACCCCCTTGATCCGGTAAGTGCCCTTGGTGTCGATGACGGAACCGCCGCGGATGACCCGCACACCTGATGGAGCAACATCCGAAGACTGTGTCCGCCCGTCGATGATGGCCGCAACGCCAACCCCGGCAGCGACCAGATCGGCCGCCGTGCGATAACCCGCACCGCCATTGGTGAAAATCGCGACGTTCTGGCCGGCGGCCACACCGTAGCGATTGACATAGGTCCTGACAGCGCCTGAGGTCATGACGCCCGGCTTGTCATTGCCGCCGAACACCAGCGGCCGCTCTTCCGCACCGGAAGCGAGGATCGCCCGCTTGGCGACGATGCGCCAGACGCGCTCGACCGGCAGATCGCCAGAGGGTTGCGCGACATGCTTCTGCACCTTTTCGACAGCGCCAAACACATTGTCGTCATACCAGCCGAACACGGTAGTGCGCGGCATCAGCGTGACGTTGGAAAGGCTCTTCAGCTCCTCGACGACGGAGGCAGCATAGTCAGCCGCCGGCAAGCCGCCGACGGTGACACGCTCGGAAAGCAGCGAACCACCCAGCCGGAACCCTTCGTCCGCCAGGATGACGCGCAGCCCGGCCCGCGCCGCAGCCCGCGCTGCCATCAGGCCGGCCGGGCCTGCGCCGATCACCAGGAGGTCGCAATGCGCCCAGGCCTTTTCGTAGCGATCGGGATCGGCGATGAACGGCGTCTTGCCGAGGCCAGCGGCTTTGCGGATGATCGGCTCGTAGAGCTTTTCCCAGAAGGCTTTCGGCCACATAAAAGTTTTGTAGTAGAAGCCGGCGGACAGGAACGGCGACAACAGGCTGTTGACCGCACCGATATCGTATTTCAGCGACGGCCAGCGGTTCTGGCTATTGGCTTCCAGCCCCTGGTAGAGCTCGGCCACGGTAGCCCGCGTATTCGGCTCGGTGCGGCCCTCGCGCCCGATGGTTACCAGCGCATTCGGCTCCGCCGCACCCGCCGTCACGATGCCGCGCGGGCGGTGATACTTGAAGGAGCGCCCGACCAGCAGCTGGTCGTTGGCGATCAGGGCCGAGGCCAGCGTATCGCCTTCATAGCCCGTGTAAGTCTGACCATCGAACGAGAAGGAGAGCGTACGAGCGCGGTTGACGAGCCCGCCGGAGGAAAGCCGGTAACCACTCATCGCGCGGCCTCCTTCGCGTGAGTGCTCGCATCGGTCACGCTATAGACCTCGTGGCTTGCAGCATTGTCGCGCTCGACCACCAGCCAGCGGCGGCAACCGGCCGAATGGTGCCAGTGCTCGATGATCCGGCCCTTCGGGTTGTCGCGGATGAAAACATAACGATACCAGGCATCGTCGGGCGCGCCGGCGGCCGGGCGGACCGGGCTGGCATCACCGCGAATGCTGAACTCTTCCTTGGGACGAACGCCGCAATGCGGACAGGTGATCAGGCTTGCCATGGCGATGTCTCAATGCAGGTTCGGTTGGGGACCCTTGCCGCCTTCGTCGACGGCAAAGCCGCGTTCGAAGCGATCAAGGCGCAAGAGGCGGGCCACGGCATGGGCCTCGTTCTTGGCGATCAGATGGGCAAAGCAGAAGCCGGACGCCGGCGTTGCCTTGAAGCCGCCGTAACACCAGCCGCAGTTCAGGTAGAGATTGTCGATCGGCGTGCGGTCGATGATCGGCGACCCGTCCATCGACATGTCCATGGCGCCACCCCAGGACCGCAGCACCCGAACGCGAGAGAGACCGGGGATCAGCGACACGCCCTCCTCGATCGTATGCTCGACAGTCGCTAGATTGCCGCGCTGGGCGTAAGAAGAATAGTAGTCGATGTCAGCGCCGAAGACCAAGCCGCCCTTGTCGGACTGCGAAATATAGAAGTGCCCGGCACCATAGGTGATGACGTTGTCGATCACGGGCTTGATGCCCTCAGACACGAAGGCCTGCAGCACATGCGTCTCGATCGGCAGGTCCAGCCCCGCCATCTTGCCGGTGACGGATGTGTGCCCGGCCGTGGCGAGCGCCAGCTTGTTGCAGCCGATGAAACCCTTGGTCGTCTCGACGCCGGTCACTTGGCCGAGCTCGTCGCGGCGGATGCCGGTGACTTCGCAATGCTGGATCAGATCCACGCCACGCTCGTCAGCGCCGCGCCCATAACCCCAGGCAACGGCGTCATGACGGGCCGTGCCGCCACGCTTCTGCAACAGACCACCCAGGATCGGGAAGCGCGCATGGTCGAAGTTGAGATAGGGCATCATCTGGCGCACCTGCTCACGGTCGAGCAGTTCGGCAGCCACCCCATGCATCATCATCGCATTGCCGCGGCGTGCATAGGCATCGCGTTGGCCGTCGGTATGGAAGAGATTGACGATCCCGCGCTGCGAGACCATGGCATTGTAGTTGAAGTCCTGCTCCAGGCCTTCCCACAGCTTCATTGACAGCTCGTAGAAGGGCTCGTTGCCCTCCAGCATGTAGTTCGAGCGGATGATCGTGGTGTTTCGCCCGACATTGCCGCCGCCGAGATAGCCCTTCTCGATGACAGCGACATTGGTGATGCCGAATTCCTTGGCGAGGTAATAGGCGGTGGAAAGACCATGGCCGCCGCCCCCGACGATGATGACATCGTAATGCGGTTTCGGCTGCGGCTCACGCCACATCGGCGCCCAGTTCCGGTTGCCGGAAAGCGCCTGGCGGAAGATCGAAAGGGCGGAATAACGCATCGAACAACCTCTGCAAATGTCGCGTCACATTCGCATAGGCGTCACAAAGAGCAAGCGCGATCAGGACAAAATCTATGCTGTTTGAGACATGCAACACAGGTTTGCTCGCAGTGCAGCACAGAAACATCAGCCGGCATTCCCATGCTGCGGCAAGGCGCACTTCCAAACGGCGGGCCATGGCAGTAAACCGGAGTGTGACATGATCGGGAGCCCGGTTCAGGTGCATCAGACGACAGACATTCTGAGACTGTTCGAGGAAAGCGCGATTGCAGCTGGCCGCGTCATTCTCGACATCTACCGCGCCGGCGCAAAGGTGCGCATCAAGGGCGACAAGTCTCCGGTGACGGAAGCCGACGAGGCCGCCGAACGGCTGATCCTCGAAGCGCTCGCCCGCGATTTGCCTGATGTGCCCGTGGTCGCAGAGGAAGAAGTCGCCGCCGGCCGTATCCCCGATGTCAGCGGCGGCCGCTTCATCCTGGTCGATCCGCTCGACGGCACACGGGAATTCATCGGCGGCCATGACGACTTCACGGTCAACATCGCGCTGATCGAAAACGGCACCCCGACCCTCGGCGTGGTCCATGCGCCCGCGCTCTCCACGCTCTATCTCGGAGGCTCCGGCAAGGCCGAGAAACTGGTGATAGACGATCTGGACCGCGTCACCGCCCGCTATCCCATTGCGGTGAGGCAAAAGCACGCCTCGCCCTCGGCACTGGTCTCCCGCTCCCACAATTGCGATGCGACCGACGCCTATATTAAGAAGGCGGAAATCCTGGAGCGCAAGGCGGTTGGATCCTCGCTGAAGTTCTGCCTCGTCGCCGAAGGCGTGGCCGACATCTATCCCCGCTTCAGCCCCACCATGGAATGGGATACGGCAGCCGGCGATGCAGTCTTGCGCGCCGCAGGCGGCATGGTGGCGACCGAAGACGGCGCGCCGCTCACCTACGGCAAGCGCCTGATTGGCCTACGCGCCTTTGAAAACCCGGCCTTCATCGCAACTGGGCGCCCGCAAGAGCGGGGATGACTTCCAAGAAAGAGTGAGCAAATTCAACGGGGGCATGCGATTTTCATCCCCCACCGTCAGGCATGCCCGAGACTTCTTCCTTCAAACCCGCGCTGCACCTGGCAGCCAAACGAGAAGGAGAGACCATGCCCGACACAACCACCAAGCTCGCTTTGCCCTTCATCATGCCGGCACAGGCGCAGAAGCATGTGACCCACAATGAAGCGCTGCAGCGCCTCGACGCGCTCGTGCAGCTCGTCATCACCAGCGGCCTCTCAAGCCCTCCCACAGACCCCCTCGACGGCCAGATCCATTGGGTCACCATTCCCGGAACCGGCGCCTGGAGCGGCCGGGAAGGCATGCTCGCACTCTTCCAGGACGGCATCTGGATTTTCATCACACCGCGTGCGGGCTGGACCGCCGTCTTCCTGGATGAAGAGAGACTGAAACTTTTCGACGGCACTGACTGGATCGAGCAGCCCCTCCCTTCTGAGGCTCAGTTTGAGCGGCTGGGCATCGCCGCCACGCCGGACAGCTATAACCGGCTCTCGCTGTCCTCGCCCGCCAGCCTCTTCAACCATGCCGGCGACAGCCACCGGCTGACCATCAACAAGTCGGGCACGGCTGAGACCGCGAGCCTGATCTTCCAGTCGAACTGGCAGGGTCGTGCCGAAATGGGGCTTGCGGGGGAAGATCGTTTCTCGCTCAAGGTGAATGGCGACGTGACCGGATGGCGTCAGGCCGTGAGCATCACGCCGGAAGGTTATGTCCGCCACGACCAGCGCCCTCACGCCCGCGCCTCGCTCAATACTGCCACACTCACCCCGGCGGCCGGTAGCTTCACCGGCTTCGATGTCCTGCATCTCTCGGGCGGCGATGTCGCACTCGGCTCTCCGCTTGCCTCCGGCAATGGGCGGCCGCTCGTGGTATCCGCGTCTGGCCTCTATCTTCTGTCGCTGACCGTAGACGCCAACAGCACCGGCACCCACACCGTCCATGTCAGCCGCAATGGCTCGATCGATGTTGCAAGCCACATCGGCGGTGCAGGTGTCTCAAGCACAGTGGCTCTGGTTTGGCTCGACGCAGGCGACACCCTCTCACTCCGCCACCTTGGCACCATCCAATATGACTTCGGCTACGGGAAGACAGAGCTCAGCCTGACCTTGCTTTGAGACCATAAACGACAAAAGGCGCCACAGGTCGTGTGGCGCCTTTTTGTCAAATGCAGAGATCCGCTCTCAGAGCAGCCTGTAACGACAGGCACGGGCCACCGCCTGCATGCGGTTGACCGCTTCGAGCTTGCGCATGGCGCTCTTCAGGTAGCTGACGACCGTATGGCTGGAAATGTCGAGAATGATCGCGATCTCGTCACTGCTCTTGCCCGCCGCCGACCAGCGCAGACATTCGATTTCGCGCGCCGAAAGCCTTTCCTTGGGGCCAAGCCGAGGCACGAGCGCTTCAACGCCCGCATCGAGCAATTCCATTAGGCTCAACTGCAGCTCCGCAATCTCTCTGCGGTCAGGCGCGCCGGCTCGCCCGGAAAGAACCAGCACATACTGGGTCTGGTTCCGGTCGTTGAGGCTATAGACCAGCAGCGAACCGAGATCGAACTCCTGGAAGATCGGCGCGACGGGTTGCCGCGCTTCCGAACCGGGCGTGCCGAGAAAGAGGTTGTCCTCCGTGTAGATCGGCAGGATCGACTGCTTGATGCGCGCAACGAGCTGGCTTCCGGCGTAAACTTCCGCTGCCTCATAGGCAAGGCGGAGCTCATCTGGCCAGGTGCAGACGATCAGATTGGCCGCAAATTCCGGGCTGTCAGCCTTCGGAAACCTGGCAAGAAGACAGTGCCGAAACCCATGAGCACGACCCAACGCAAAGAGATCACGCCCCCACGAGCCCGTGGAAAGCGCTTCACTCTGAAAAACGGCATCGCCGTCACCAAGATTGTGACTGTGCGTCACATCGGTTGGCCTGAACATACAACTCCTTTCGACCGAACGTTTCGTCCGATCGGGATCCGAATATTTATGGACATTGAGTCGTTCCATGAAGGAACGGGTATCAGCTGGGCCTGTCGCCGATCTTGCGGCCCCCAAAAGAGCCGATTTGCGCGACAGCTGCCCTTCTGGACGACGGATCGCCCTCGGCATGGATATTGATGAGCGCCAAATGCCACAGATGCGCGGCGCGCACCAGTCGCACCGCTCGCATAACTCCTATGCAATTGCCGCAAGTTTACTCAAGTTGCAGCAAAAATGGCGAATCCCGGCTTGGCTGCGTCGCGAAAATTATTATCAAATGCTTACAATGGGCTTAGGCAAATTTTAAAGCATCGGTCCTAGTATGAGGGTGTGTGGTCTTGAGTTTGTATAGAGAGTCCAATGACCGAAATGATCCGCCCACGAGTGAAATATGTCATCGGCCCCGATGGCAGCCCCCTGACGATTGCCGATCTTCCGCCGGCCAATACACGCCGCTGGGTGATCCGCCGCAAGGCTGAGGTTGTCGCGGCAGTGCGCGGCGGCCTGTTGAGCCTGGAAGAGGCCTGTGAACGCTATACGCTGACGGTCGAGGAGTTCCTCTCCTGGCAGTCTTCGATCAGCGACCACGGCCTGCCGGGCCTGCGCACCACCCGAATCCAGCAGTATCGCCATTAGTACCTTTGGTGCCGGTTCGCCGGCACACTAAGTTTTTTGACAAGACCCATCCTGAACCGGCACGGCCCAGCCTGCCGGTTTCATGCTTTCTGGGGCACAGCCCTCCGGCCAAGAGCACTCAAGGCAACCACCGCCAGGCTAGATCCCGCATAAAACCAGAGGCCCGGCTGGGTAAAAGCCTGCGCCAGCCCGCTCGTTTTTGTCGCAAAGATGACGATGGCGACGAGCAGCACATCCATCATCGACCACTTCGATAGCACCGGCACCAGACGATCGAGAAACCCGATCTGCTGAAGGCTATCTTCGACCACCTGTTCGGCGGCGACAAGCAGAAGCTTGGCGAGCGGAAAGACGATGGAAACCAGGCCCACAAGCACGGCGAGTGCCGCATCGCCGCCACTCCACAGCGAGGCAATGACCTCAATCAAGGAGGCATCGGTCGAAAAAACGTAAAAGCTCTCGAAGCGCATCAGCGGCAGCGTCACCCCAAGGGCAAAAAATGCCGGGGCACCGACAAGGAGTAGCGCCTTAAACCAGACCAGCAACGAGGTTCCCCTTGCAATGTCGAACACTGCGTGTCCGGCTCCATCGTTGCCGGTTCGCAAGCGCCGATGTTAAGCAGAAGCAGGAAACGACGGCAACAGGAGGCCAGGATGCACATCACCAGTGAGGAAGCAGGGTCCGGCGGACGCTATATGGGGCGCGTCGATGGCATAGCGGAACCGGCACTCATGGCCTTCTCCCGCGCCTCCCCCACTCTGATCATCATCGATCATACCGAGGTGCCGGGCGAAATCCGCGGAACCGGCGCCGGTCAGGCGCTTGCCGAGCATGCGGTTGCCGAGGCGCGCAAGGGCGGCTGGAAGATCATCCCGCTCTGCCCCTTCATGAAGGCGCAGATGGACCGCCACCCGGACTGGAATGACGTTCGACAGGGGTGATCCCTAGGCTATAAACGAACAAAGGCGGACGCGAGGGTAACCCGCGACCGCCTTCCTTTTCGAAATCTCAACCAGACTGAATAGCGCTATTCAGGCCCGGACACGCATCTGGCCATCGCGCTCTTCGAGAGCCGCCGCCTTCTGGTATTCCGCTTCTGCCTCTTCCAACGCCAGTTCTGCTGCTTCCTGCTGGACCTTCAGCTCCCGAATGGAGACCTGAAGATTGTCCGCGCGCTGGCGAGCTGCCTTGGCGAAGGTGGGATAGGCGAAATGATTGGGATCAGAGATACCCGACTTCTTTTCCTCGATGCCGATCTGAGCTTCGAGCTCCTTCGCCATCCGTTCGAACTCGGACATCATCGACTGCAACTGCTGCAATTGCCGACGCTTTTCGGTAACCTGAAAACCTTTCAGGCGTACCAGGCTCTCACGCGACTTCATACGCAATACTCCCGTGATGCGAGATCCCCCGCCACACTTGCTACTCAACACGCCCGCCACCGATTCGTCCAAAAAAAGTCCGCGGCGTTAACAAAAAGCTACCTTTGGTAACCTTTCGTTTACGGGCATCGTTAATGATAAGCCCGATCACTTAAGGGTCAGTAAATGCCAGAGCCCGAAAAGAGCTCCCGACAATGATGAGTCAAATGAATCGGTTACAGGGTTTTCCTGAGGCGCAGATTCAGGTGTGGCGATGACCGAAACACATGAAGAATCAGGAGGCTGAAATCTTTGCTTAATAAATTCGATACACCTTGCCAGAGGGAATCAGAATTTGTTAACCAATTGGTGGCAGCCTTCAAATCAGGCAACGACTGGATCCGTATCGCGTAGGGGGCCATCTTGACCTTTCGGCGGCGGTAAAGGGGATAAATATGCGGGTTCTACTCATTGAAGACGATAGCGCGACGGCGCAGAGCATCGAACTGATGCTCAAGTCCGAGAGCTTCAACGTCTACACCACCGATCTCGGCGAAGAAGGTGTCGACCTCGGTAAGCTCTACGACTACGACATCATTCTGCTCGACCTGAACCTGCCCGACATGTCCGGTTACGAGGTGCTGCGTACCCTTCGCCTGTCGAAGGTGAAGACGCCGATCTTGATCCTGTCCGGCATGGCAGGCATTGAAGACAAGGTGCGGGGCCTCGGCTTCGGCGCCGACGACTACATGACAAAGCCGTTCCACAAGGACGAGCTGGTTGCCCGCATTCATGCGATCGTCCGCCGTTCCAAGGGCCACGCCCAGTCGATCATCATCACGGGCGAGCTGATCGTGAACCTGGATGCCAAGACGGTCGAAGTCGGTGGCCAGCGCGTTCACCTGACGGGCAAGGAATACCAGATGCTGGAGCTTCTCTCGCTCCGCAAGGGTACGACACTGACCAAGGAAATGTTCCTGAACCATCTCTATGGTGGCATGGACGAGCCTGAACTGAAGATCATCGACGTGTTCATCTGCAAGCTGCGCAAGAAGCTCGCAAATGCCGCCGGTGGCGCAAACTACATCGAAACCGTCTGGGGCCGCGGCTACGTGCTGCGTGAGCCGGATGGCGCAGAATACATGGAAACGGCATAAGCCTTTTCCCAATCCCCTTGCCGGAGGCCCGCGTTCATGACGCGGGCCTTTTGCGTTTGGGGCTTTACCCGCCCCACTCGGGCCTCCCGGATTGCGGCCAAGAAAAAAGGCGGCGCCGATGGCACCGCCTTTCAGATATTGGCTTCAGTTCCTGGCAGATCAGGCAGCGATCGCCTTGTCGCCGAATGTCTTGGTCAGGATCTCGCGATCGAAGGGCTTGAGCAGGAAGTCGTTGGCACCCGCACGCTTGCCGGCCATCATCACCTTCAACTCGGCCTCGACGACGCAATAGTAGATCTTGACTGCCTTGCCGTCGGGAAGTGCGCGGACGTTGGAAATCAGGTCGAGCGCGTCGTCCATGCCGGCATCGACGATCATGACATCGGGAAGCTCCCGTTCGCAGCGCGTCAGACCCTCACGCCCGGAACCAGCTTCCGTCACCTGGTAGCCAAGCTCCGACAGGATCTTTTTGCCGACCTTGCGAACGATGTCCGAGCCGTCTGCGATCATCAAGCGCTTCATGGTCAACTCCCCTCCCCTCAAAACCCGGGAATACAATTTTAACCGCCATGATACCGGGCCTGACCTAAGGAAAGGTTACCGGTTGTAACTGCCCATCGTCCCGGATCGGGACGGTTCAGGCGATCAGTTCTGCGGTGAAAGCGATCTCGCCCTCGCTCGGCACGCATTTGAGTTCCATGCCGCATTCATCCGCGAGCAGCACCGTGTAATAGGGCTGGATGGTATGGGCATCCACCGCCTCTTCCAGGTGGCCGGACAGGATTTCCTGATACTTCGGCGGCACGCGCAGCATGCGGCCCTTGGCGACGATCTTGAACTTAGCGTCCGTCTCCGGGTTCTCGAGCGAGATATCGAGCGAGCCGCCGCGCGGGATGGCGCCATAGGCGACGAGGAAGAGGTTGAGCAGCAGCTTGACGCGGTTCTTGGCGATGATGGCGCGCGGACCGCTCCAGGTCACCTCGGTCTTCTTCTCGGCCTGAGCGAAGTCCTTGGCAGCCTTTTCGGCCTCACCGGTGTCGATCGAGGCGCCGACAGAGCCTGAGGCACCAAAGGCAAGACGGGCAAACTTCAGACGAACCGAGGCATTGAGCGCGCTGGTGCGGATCAGATCCATCGCATCGGCGTCGGCACCACCCTCGTCGAGCAGTTCGAGGCCGTTGTTGATCGCGCCGACCGGCGAGATGACGTCGTGGCAGACGCGGCTGCAGAGCAGCGCCGCGAGGTCGGGACCTGCAAGCGTGAGGTTTGGGTTCTTCGCCATGGTCGTCTCCAGAAGATGTGGACCCTGAGCGCAACAGGCGGACACACGTCCGCAGGCCGCGACTTGGTCGGATGCCGTTCGGCCATAATGACACCATATTTGGTAAACCGATTATTAAGACGATGCCCGCTAGGTTTAATTACCCCCAAGGAAGACGCCGAATCCGTCGGCTTCGCATTCAGGAGGCACCATGATTCCCTCGTCCATTCGCTCCCTGCCGGTTCTGCGATCGCTGTTCCTGGCCACCATGGTTATCATCGGCATTGCGATCAGCGAACGGCCAGCCGCGGCTGCCGGAGAATACACGATCCAGGAAGTGGTCGATGCCGGTCACGGCTTCTTCGGCGAAACGAGCGGCGCCCTGGCAAAGGTGATTGAACAGGCCTTCGAACAGTATGGCCTGCCGAACGGCTATATCCTGGGCCAGGAAGGCTCCGGTGCCCTGATCGCTGGCCTCACCTATGGCGAAGGCACACTCTACACCAAGAATGTTGGCCAGCACGACGTGTTCTGGCAGGGCCCATCCCTCGGCATCGACTACGGCGGCAATGGCACGCGCGCGATGATGCTCGTCTATGACTTACCCGATGTCGACACGCTCTATGCCCGCTACGGCGGCGTAAGCGGCTCGGCCTATATTGTCGCCGGCGTCGGCATGACGGTGCTGAAAAGCCGCGATGTGATCCTGGTGCCGATTCGCACCGGCCTCGGGGCACGTCTCGGCGTGAACGTTGGCTATCTCAAGCTGACCCGCGCGCCCACCTGGAACCCTTTCTGAGCCCACAGGTTGCGGGGCTCAGGCTCACGCAAGCTCGATCTGGTCTGTCGTTAGGCATATTCGTGGAAGGTACCGGCCGGGTCCGTCGTTCCGCTTGCCGCCTGACGGCGGCCATGCTTAACTAACTGCTAATTCTTCAAGAGTTCCGTGGCGCGACCGTGATTGAATATGCCCTGATTTTCGCAATGGGATTTATGGCTGCGGCGCTGCTGGTGATGCTTGTCGCACCGGCAATCCATCAACGCGTCGTGCTCTACACAGAGAACCGGCTGAAGGCGACCATGCCGCTGAGCCCGCAGGAGATCCGCGCCCAGAAGGACATGGTGCGCGCCCTCTATGCCGCAGAAAATGCGAGGACCCAGCACGAGCTCACCCGCGAACGGGAAAAGTCGATCGGCCTCAAGCTGCAGAACGAAACCCTGAGCGGCGACGCTGCCAGACTTCTGTCCGACAGCAAGGACCTCAAGATTCAGATCGAGGAGATGAGCACGGAAGCGGCTGATCTTCGCTCCAGGCTGCGCCGCAGCGACGTCGAGATGGGTTCCATCCGCGAGACGCTGAAGCGCGTCGAGATCGCCGCAGCCGCCAAGGATGTCGAACTCGAAGAACGTGCCCATCGGATTGCCCGCGTCATCAGCGACATGGACACGATGCGCATCGAAGCGATGAGCCGCGACACCGAGATCGACACACTGAAGACCCGCATTCAGGGCATGCGCGACGAGCGCGAAGAACTGCGCCGTGAGACCAAGCTGCTCGGCAAGCGCGCCAAGGACGCCGAGCTGCGCCTGGCCCAGGAAGAGCACAAGGTCCTGCGGCTTGAGGACATCCTCGCCCGCGACGCCGCCGAGCGGGCCGATGCAAGCTCGCTCGTGGAGCGCCGCACCCGGGAACTGACCGATCTGCGCGCCAAGTTGAAGACGGCCAATGCCCAGCTGCGCAATGCGCAACGCGCGCTGCGGGAAGCCGGTATCGCCCTGCCCGACACGAAAGAGCCGTCCATGGTCGAAGACGAGATCGCGAATTCCAACCTTGCTGCCGACCCCGTCGTCCTTGAAAACGACATCCGCCGCAGCCAGACGGTTCTGACCGAACGCCTGCTCAAAGCCAAGGCATCGACCGAAGACGATGCGCTGCGCGAAGAACTGGGCGACATTGCCGCCAAGATGATCGTCTTGACCGCAGCCCGTGAGGACGAACGGTCTGTCATCACCGACCTGATCGGCGCGCAGCCGAAGGGCGGCGACAAACAGAAGAGCCTCGTCGACCGGGTTCTCGCCATGGATCCGTCAATCGGCCGCGCCTCCGGCATGGCAACGCCTGCCGAATAAGGCCGCCAATCAGCTTCCGAGGATTTGAAACTGCGTGTGACGCAGTGCGTCAGCCGAGCCGCCCCATGGCGCGCGCAATGGCGTAGAGCGCGATCCCGCTCGCGGTGCCGACATTCAGACTATCCAGCCCGGGCGCCTGTGCGATGCGCGCCGAGCGGAAGCGATCGAGGATCGTCGCCGGCAGTCCCTCGCCTTCCGTGCCCATCACCAGAGCCACGCGCCGCCCGGGAGCGATGGCGCCGATCTCGACAGTGCCTGAAGGCGAGAGCGCCCAGATCTCGAAACCAGCCTCCGCGAGGGTGCCGAGAACTTCCTCCGCGCTGCCGTGGCGCGCATAGGGCACAGCCAGCACCGCGCCGACGGACACACGCAAGGCTTTGCGATAAAGCGGGTCGCAGCACGTCTCGTCGAGCAGGACCGCATCGGCCGTGAAGCCAGCGGCATTGCGGAACAGCGCGCCGATGTTGTCGTGATTGGAAATGCCACAGCCGACCAGCACAAGCGCGCTTTCCGGTAACTCGGCGATCAGGTGCCCGAGATCGGGCGGGGTAGCACGGCTGCCGAGCGCCAGCACACCGCGGTGCAGATGAAAGCCGGCAATAGCGTCGAGCACCGCGGCCTCTGCCACATAGACGGGGACATCCTCCGGAAACTGCCCGATCAGATCGGAAAGCCCCGCCACCCGGTTCTTGAGCAGCAGCAGCTTTTCCGCCCGCACCGGGCCGGATCCGCCATGCGCCTTGGCGAGCATCGACAAGACAACCGTGCCTTCGGCAATGAACTGGCCCTGGCGGCCCGTCAGATCGCGCTCGCGGATCGCCGTGAACTCGGCGATCCTCAAATCGCCGGGATCGGTAATCTCGATGAAGCGATCCGGCCCCACGCCGTCCTCAGTCGCCGGCAAGCGTCACGTCGGCGATAATGCGGCCGAGCGCGAGATCGAAGATAAAGGCCTTGCGTTCACCGGCGGCCGTTTCGCCGTAGATCAGCATCTGGCTACCCGAGAGCGAGGTCTGGGCGACACGGAAGCCGGCCGGCAGATTGGCGGTCAGGCTGAGCGGCTGGTCGGACGGAACGGCGAAGGTCGACGACGACGTCGCGGCCACAGGTTCGGTGCCACCCTCATCGCGGGTCAGCTTGTAGAAGATCGACACCAGCACGGCGAGGAAGAGCACCGCCATGATACCGCCCGAGATCAGCTGCAGCTTGACCATCTTGCGGCGAACGCCTTCCATGACCGGATCGAGCGGCTTGTCTTCCTGGTTATCGTCGTCGATATGCGCCATCGCTGCTGCCGTTTCCCATCGTGTTCGCGCTGATCCCGACGCTTTCCCCGAGGCGAACGAACCGGAGAAAATCGCCGGGCGAACCGGCTGTCGATTGTCGAAGCCCCCGGTCTGTGCCAAATGGCAGCGACAAAGGCCGCAGCATCGGCCGCCGTAAGACGGGATGACATGATGACCGACCCCTTTAACGAAGCCGCCGCATCAAGGAAAGAGCTGATTGCCGAGGACGATGCCTCGGGCCGCATCGACGCCTGGCTGACGGCAGCACTCGGGGCCGAGTTCTCGCGCAATCGCGTCAAGGCGCTGATCGAACAGGGCGCGGTGCAGC
This sequence comes from Allorhizobium sp., assembly GCA_051861045.1. Taxonomy (GTDB): domain Bacteria; phylum Pseudomonadota; class Alphaproteobacteria; order Rhizobiales; family Rhizobiaceae; genus Allorhizobium. The sequence goes on along the minus strand of JBHYDI010000001.1, from coordinate 661,336 downwards.
TGAACGGCGCGCCGCTCGACAGCCCCAATCGCAAGATTAAGCCGGGCGACACCGTAGTCATTGACCTGCCGGCGCCGGAAGATCCGCAGCCGAAGGGCGAGGATATCCCGCTGGAGGTTCTCTATGAGGATTCTGACCTGATCGTCATTGCCAAGCCTCCGGGGCTTGTCGTGCATCCCGGGGCCGGTAACTGGAACGGCACGCTGGTCAACGCGCTCATCTATCACTGCGGCGAAAGCCTTTCTGGAATCGGCGGGGTCAAGCGCCCCGGCATCGTGCATCGCCTCGACAAGGATACGTCGGGCGTGATGGTTGTCGCCAAGAACGACATCGCCCACCGCCATCTCTCCGACCAGTTCGCCGATCATGGCCGCACCGGCCCGCTGGAGCGCGCCTACCGCGCCGTGGTCTGGGGCCGCCCGCGCGCGCTCGCCGGCACGATCGATGCGGCGCTGGGCCGCTCCGGCGCCGACCGCACCAAGCGCACGGTCAAGCGCGAGGACACCGACGACGCCCGCGAGGCAATCACGCATTACACGGTGCTTGAGCGTTACGGCGAAAAGCCTGACGCCACCTGCCTCGCCTCGCTGGTCGAGTGCCGCCTGGAGACGGGCCGCACCCATCAGATCCGCGTCCACATGGCCCATATCGGCAATCCGCTAGTCGGCGACCAGGAATACGGTGCCGCCTTCAAGACCAAGTCGAACCTCCTGCCCGAGGACGCCAAGCGCGCCGTCAACAAGTTCCACCGCCAGGCGCTGCACGCCTATCTGCTCGCCTTCGAACATCCGACCACGGGCAAGACCATGCGTTTCGAAGCCCCCATCCCGGCGGATCTTCAGAAGGTCATTGACGCGCTGAAGGTGATGTAACCCAACCCCTATCCGGCGCTACCGGTCGATCGACGGCACGGCCACCACCGCTGGCGCATTGCGAGCCAGCAGGACGTGACCGACGACGGCCGAAAGCACGACCATGCCGCCGATCAGCGTCGTCGATGCCGGCACGTCGCCGAGGAACAGCCATACCCAGAACGGTGCAAGCGGCGCATCCAGCGCGCCGATGAGTGCCGATTCCACGGGCGGAACGTCCCGGGCACCAATGGTCAGCAGCAGGAAGCCCAGCGAGAAGGCAAGCACACCGAAGCCGAGAACGACCAGGAGGTCGTGCGACGAGGCAGCCAACGGCGTCGCGAAGGGCAGCGCCACCGTCGCGCTGAGGAAGCAGGATACCACGGTGCAGGGCAGTGCAGGCTTGTCCGGATACCGGCGCACAAGCACGGTCCAGAGTGCGACCATGGCGGTCATGGCAAAGGCCAGCAGATCGCCAAACAGCGTGCCTTCCTCGCCACTGCCGATCATCAAGATCACGCCGGCCATCGCAACCCCGCTGGCAAGCAGCGCCACTCTGCCCGGTCGTTCGCCAAGCAGAAGGAAACCAAGGCCGGCTGCGAGAAACGGGCATGTTGCAAAGATGATCGCCACATGCGCGACGGACGTTGTGTAGAGCGCTCCGATGAACAGGACGGCACAGGCAGCCGATGTCGCGCAAATCAGAAGGCCGGGCCACCCGAGCCGGACGAAATCGGCGATGATCCGGCGTCGTGCGGTAACGGCCAGCACGGCAAGCAGGAAGACCCCGGCGATCGTGCCGCGCAGGAAGAGAAGCGTGGGTCCATCGATCGACACCAGCCGGGTCATGAGCCCTGCCGTGGACAGCGCCACGGTGGCGGCACTGACGGCAACAAGCCCGCGCGAATAGGCAGACAGGGACATGGGAGAACCTTCGGAGAATCGACGATAGACGCTTATAACACTCCGCAACTGACACCATATCGTCATCAGCCGACATTGCCCGGCGCATGAGCGTGTCTTTGAATCGCGAACATTCCGTCACGGTCTCGTGAGGGAACACAAGGCTTGTATCGCCGTTTTGCCATACTTATCTGTCATATGGATTTCCGTGGGGAAGTGAGATCCACGGAGATCGGGCTCGCCGTTGCTTTGGGAGCCCAGTAGGAAAAGGGGGTGCTTTATGGCCCGCAGCAGTTTGCCATCGATCACAGCCGGCGAAGCCGGCCTCAATCGCTATCTCGATGAAATCCGCAAGTTCCCGATGCTGGAGCCGCAGGAAGAATACATGCTCGCGAAGCGTTACGCAGAGCATGGTGACCGCGACGCCGCACACCGCCTCGTAACCAGCCATCTGCGCCTCGTGGCGAAGATTGCCATGGGTTATCGCGGCTACGGCCTGCCGATCGGCGAAGTCGTCTCGGAAGGCAATGTCGGCCTGATGCAGGCCGTGAAGAAATTCGACCCGGAGCGCGGCTTCCGCCTGGCGACCTACGCCATGTGGTGGATCAAGGCCTCGATCCAGGAATACATCCTGCGCTCCTGGTCGCTGGTCAAGATGGGCACGACCGCCAACCAGAAGCGCCTGTTCTTCAACCTGCGTCGCCTCAAGGGGAAGATCCAGGCGATAGAAGAAGGCGACCTGAAGCCCGACCAGGTCACCGAGATCGCGACCAAGCTCAAGGTGTCCGAGGAAGAGGTTATCTCGATGAACCGTCGCCTCTCCGGCGACGCCTCGCTAAATGCGCCGCTGCGCGCCTCCGAAGGCGAAAGCGGCCAGTGGCAGGATTGGCTGGTTGACGACCACGAGAGCCAGGAAGCCGTGCTGATCGAGCAGGACGAACTTGAGACCCGCCGCAGCATGCTGAAGCGCGCCATGAGCGTGCTGAACGAACGCGAGCAGCGCATCTTCGAGGCCCGCCGTTTGGCAGAAGATCCTGTGACGCTCGAAGAGCTGTCCGCCGAGTTCGACATCAGCCGCGAACGCGTGCGCCAGATCGAAGTCCGCGCCTTCGAGAAGGTCCAGGAGGCCGTCCAGAAGGACGCGCTCGAGCGGGCCAAGGCGCTCCGGGTGGTCGAGGCTTAAGAGCCGTCGATACCATTGACAATTGTTCAAGCCGTCCGGGCAACCGGGCGGCTTTTCCTTTATGGAAGTGGCTGCGCGTTACTCCGCCGCCAGTTGCTGTCGCGAGAAGACTGCAACTCCAAGCCCCGTCAGGACGCAGAACCAGCAGATCAGGACAGTGACGCCGATCAACGCTGCCATCGACGCCCCTCCCGCCAGCAACCAGTCCCTGAGGGCCTGGGCCGCATAACTCGGCAATGGCAGCCGGTCCGCATCCGCGCCGAGATAGAGCTGCAGCAGTGTCGAGCCGATCGCCAGCAGAAAGGCCGGGATGACGGCTGCGATCATCGACCGGAAGGCAATCACGAGCAGGCCAGCGAGCGCCGCCAGCACCGCAAGTTCAAGGAATGCGATGCCGAACGCCGCAACCAGCGTAACCAGTGAGGATGCGGAGAGGTCGAGACCTTGCCCCTGCAACACACCAAACAGCACACTGAGCAGCATGTCCCCGACCGCAGCCAGCAGCAGGGCCAGTGCGAGCCACGCCAGGCAGACGAGCAGCTTGGCGGCGAAGAGCTCCACCCGCGCATGCCTCGGCACCAGCAGCCTCCAGGTCGCATAGCGATATTCAAGAAAGAAGACGGTGGCGATCCCGAGTGCGAAGAGTAGGTGCCCCAGCGAGTTGCCGGAGAGACTGAGGCTCTTCGCCGCCGACAGGAAAACATCGACATCACCGGACTGCCGCCCCAGACGCAGATAGACGAAGCCCGCGATGACCAGCTTCACCAGAAGCGCTGCCAGCGGCACGGCCAGGAAACCCCAGAAGAGGATCCCCGGCTGACGGACAAGCTTGAGCATTTCGGCAGAAAGAAGCGGCCTCATGAGCGTACCTCCCGCGTTTCGGACAGGAAGACGGTTTCGAGATCCGGCTTGATCCATTTGGCCTCGTGAATGCGAACGCCTGCATTGGCGAGCGACAGGATAAGGTTGGGCACCTCCGTCCGCTCGACCCGCACATAGACGCCACCATCCGCTTCCTCGGCCGCATCTCCGAGACGAGAAACAAGCGCCTCCGGCGCGTCGACCTTCAGCCAGAAGCGTCCGTCACGATCGAGCAGATCGGCAACCGCCCCTTCAGCCACAAGCCTACCCCGCTGGAGGATCGCCACCCGGTCGCAGACCCGCTCCACCTCGTCCAGCAGATGGCTGGAGAGAAGCACCGTCAGCCCATCGCGATGCGCCAGATCGTGGATGAGGGCACGCATTTCCAGAATGCCATCGGGATCGAGCCCATTGGTCGGTTCGTCCAGGACGAGCGCCTCCGGTTGCCCGATCAGCGCACAGCCGATACCGAGCCGCTGCTTCATGCCGAGCGAGAAGCCGGACACGGCCTTGTCCGCCGCCTTCTCAAGCCCGATGCGCTGCAGGACAGGTTCGACCAGCGCAAGGGTGCCAGTAGCGCGCGCCAGCATCTGCAGATGCTCGCGGGCCGTCAGAAAGGGATAGAAGCTCGGCGATTCGATCAGCATGCCGAGACGGCTGCGCTGGGCGGGGCCTGCAGCCTCGCCGAAGATCCGGATCTCGCCGCGGTCAGGCCGCAGCAATCCGGCAAGAATGCGCAGAAGCGTGCTCTTGCCCGCGCCGTTCGGACCGAGCAGCCCGTAGACCACGCCCCGGGGGATGGAAAGGCTCAACCCATCCAGCGCCTGGACGGCACCGCTACCGCGCCCGAAACCCTTGCTGACGGAGAGAAAGGCAATGGCCGGATCCCCGCCCGGATCCGCAGAGGGTATGGTCGAAACTCGCTGCGCCTGTACTGACATGACGTCTTCCCTGCCCTTGATCCTGCATGGGTCGCCGGCGGATGATACTTCCGGCGCAAACCCTCAACGTGATAAGAAAAATCCGCCGGGACATACCCGACGGATCCTTGGAAAAGCGATAGGGACGAGCCTCAGTTCGCCGGTGCGGCGGGCGTCAGAGCCGCCCATTCGCGCAGCACCTGCTCGAAGACGTTTCCGCCCGTCGTGCCCTTGTCCAGCGTGATCAGCGCGCGCCGACCATTGCGATAGGTGACGGGAATGTCGATCCAGCCGCGAGTCGAGAGAAGCTCCATGTTGCGCTTCACCACATCCTCAAAGTCGTTGAGCGCCACGAGATAGGTGTCGTCTGTGACCTTGGCCGTGACGGCCACGAGCGGGTCGCCGCGGTCCTGCTCGGTGCGCTTCATCGCGATCCGCTGCAGGTTTTCGATGGCGCCGCCTTCGAAATCTGCGGGCACGGAGAAAACCACTTCGATGATGTGGCTCGCCGGCAGCGAGTTGTCGGTGTTGCGCTTGATGGTCAGCAGTGCCGAGATGCCGCGCTCCGGCACATTGATGCGGCCCTGGATCTGCGGGTCGGGCCGGCCATCAGCACCGTTCTCGCGCACAGCACTCCAGCTGATCGAACCGGGGACGGCAACCGGCGTCGCCTGGCCGATACGCTCTTCGTAGAGGAAGAGCTTCTCGCCACCGGCAACCGGCGCCGTATTGGCAGCCGTGCCCGGTGTCTGGGTCGTGGCAGTGCCGCTTGCAGCCGGCGGAGCATCGGTGGGCTCGACCGTCGAGGCAACCGTCTGGGCCGAGACCGAGCGTCCCTCGGCGGGTGCACCGGTGATCGGTGCGGAACCCGCACCTTCATCGATCTCCGTGCCATCGGCGCGCAGCCGCTGGGTAAATTTTTGTTCGGTCTCGCCATTGGCAGCGGCAGGAGCGGTCGCTGTTTCGACAGCCGGCGCCTCGGTCGACGGCTGCGTCGCGGCCGGCGGGGCGGTGGCTTCTTCGGCGGGTGCGATTTCGCCGGTCAGATTGGCAACCATGCTGCCGATATCGTCCCGCATGCTCCAGGCCAGATACCCACCACCGGCGAGCACGACAAGCACCAGAGCGCCGACGATCAACGGCGCGAAATTGCGACGCTTCTTCGGCTCCAGACGATAGGTCGGCTGCTGACCGTAGCCGCCAACCAGGGCTTCCATGCCATCGGCCTGGTTGCCCAGGTCGACCTGTGCACCCTTGGCACTCGGCGCAAAGCTGTTGATGTGGTCGTCCCATTCTGTCGAAGGGATCGAAGCGCCAGCAGCAGATCCAGCCTCGGCATCGCGTGCAGGCGTACCCTCTGCATGCTCCTGGAACCACTGGCTGAAGTCGTCGGCATCGACGGATGCCGCAGCCGGAGTAGAGGCAAGCGCGCCCAGCACCGCCGGGTCGGCGGGAGGCAACTCAAGGCCCTGTGGCGCGACATAGTCGCGGCTGGCTTCGACATGAACCGGTTCTTCATAGGCCGGGAACTCATCCGTCGGCGTATAGGAAATGGCAGTCGGGCCCGATTCAATTTCCGGCAGTTCCGGCACGCGGTTCGCAGCGGTTTCCGTGGCGACCGGCATATCCCAGCTCGCCTGGGGAATGCTGGGTGCCGGATCGAGCGCACGGCTTTGCAGCCAGTCTTCGACCGAATCGACGCGGATGCCAAGTGCTGGCGCTTCCGGTTCAAGATGGGCCTCGACCTTCGGCTCCTCGACGGCTTCAGGCTCGAAAACCACCGGAGCGGGGTCCACGTCAGGCGCGATATCCCAGGCGGGCTGAGCAGGCTCGGGCTCTTCGTCCCGGGACCAGTTCTCCTCGGCCGTCGGCGCGTTGCTGAAGGTCGCATGTTCGACGCCCGGTTCAAACGCGTCTTCGGACTGCGGAGTCGGTTCGTCGGCGGCCTCAGGCTCGACCTGCGGCAGCTCAGCCATCTCCGGCTCTGTCCGCGTTTCGTAGACACGGGCGAAATCAGCTTCCGGAGCGTCATGGCCGAAGGTCGGTTCGGTCCGCCAAGAGGTCTCCTCCGATGCGGCCGGCACGATGGGCTCAAGATCTTCCTGCGGTGCAGCGTCGACCTCATCTACCTGTTCGGCAGCGTAGGGAGCCTCAGAAGCAGGCTCCTCCTGATACGCGTCGGTGGTCTCAGCCTCGGGCGCAGACGCGACGGGCTCCGACATATGGGCATCGGCCCAGTCGTCCCCGGTCACGGCAGGTGCAGCCTCGACCGGCTCCATCTCGGCAGCCTGGACTTCGTCCTGATGAGCGGCCTCTACCGGTGCTTCAGGCTCCGGCGCGGGCTCGGCCCATGCGGGTGCGGCGGCGGCAGCAGCAACAGTGGTTGCAGCAACAGCAGTTGGCATGGCGACCGGCGGCGCATCGTCGAGCGGCGCCAAGGCTTCCGCATGCTCTGCCTCGACCTCCAGGATAGCCGCGTCGAGCTTGTCCAGCTGGCGCTGAAGCATGTGCTCGGGCGGGCGCGGTGACATGTTCTCGAGCTGCCGAACGACAGCGGCGCGAGCCTTTTCATAGACCCGCGCACGCATCTCCGGGGTATTGTTCGAGAGCCCGTCAACGGCCCGTCGAATCACTGCGATAAAGTCAGCCATCAGCACTTTCTCTAAGGTGCCGGCCCGCTGAGGGCCGGCAAAGCTTTATTAAATTTTAAGATTAGTCCTCGAAGGGGTCCGTCACAAGTATTGTGTCGTCGCGTTCGGGACTTGTCGACAGGAGGGCGACCGGCGCACCGATCAGCTCTTCCACCTGACGCACGTATTTGATCGCCTGAGCCGGCAAATCCGCCCATTTACGGGCGCCGACAGTCGATTCCTTCCAGCCTTCGAGCGTGATGTAAACAGGCTCGACTCGCGCCTGCGCAGCCTGCGCGGCCGGCAGATAATCGATTTCCTGTCCGTCGAGCTTGTAACCGACGCAGATCTTCAGCTCTTCCAGACCGTCGAGAACGTCGAGTTTGGTCAAAGCAATGCCGGTGATTCCATTGGTCGCCACCGACTGGCGCACGAGAGCGGCATCAAACCAGCCGCAGCGACGCTTGCGGCCCGTGACCGTGCCGAACTCATGGCCCTTCTCGCCGAGGAACTGGCCGATCTCGTCATGCAGCTCGGTCGGGAACGGGCCTTCACCGACGCGGGTCGTGTAGGCCTTGGTGATCCCCAGGATATAACCGAGCGAGCCCGGGCCCATGCCGGAACCGGCAGCGGCCTGACCGGCAACCGTGTTCGACGAGGTGACGAATGGATAGGTGCCATGGTCGATGTCGAGCAGCGAGCCTTGCGCACCCTCGAACAGGATGCGCGAGCCCTTGCGGCGCTCCTTGTCCAGCAGCACCCAGACCGAATCCATGAAAGGCAGAACGCGATCAGCGATCGAGGTCAGCTCGTCCATGATCGTCTTGTGCTCGATTTCGGCAACGCCGAAGCCGCGACGAAGCGCGTTGTGGTGGGTGAGGATCCGCTCGACCTTGCCTTCCAGCGCGTCGAGGTCGGCCAAGTCCATCACGCGGATCGCGCGACGACCGACCTTGTCTTCGTAAGCCGGGCCGATGCCGCGGCGGGTCGTGCCGATCTTGGTGCCGCTGTTGGAGGCTGCGTCTTCGCGCATGCCGTCCAGTTCGCGGTGCAGTGAGAGAATCAGCGTGGCGTTCTCGGCGATGCGTAGATTGTCCGGCGTCACTTCAACGCCCTGGTCCTTCAGCCGGCCGATTTCAGCGATCAGCGCATGCGGATCGACGACCACGCCATTGCCGATGACAGCCTTCTTGCCGGGACGCACAACACCCGAAGGGAGAAGCGAGAGCTTGTAGGAAACGCCGTCGATGACGAGCGTATGGCCGGCATTGTGTCCGCCCTGGAAGCGAACCACGATGTCCGCACGTTCGGAGAGCCAGTCGACAATCTTGCCCTTGCCCTCGTCACCCCATTGCGAACCAATCACCACGACATTCGTCATCACATAATCCTGTATATCGCGCAGCGTCTGCGCCCTACCCAAACCCGCGCATCTATACTGTGTTGTTTTTGGGAAATCGACCCGTCTTGACGGGCGATTTGGCTTTTTGCGTGACAAAGCATGCCCCCTCGCCTATTTCGGAGGCAATTCGCGCTGAGCCGGACCGGAAGGAAACGGGTTCGACGACCGGTGCCAGCCTGCAGGGAAGAGACGCCTTTGCCCATTCGCGCATACAGCTTTCTCGTCATCACCACATTGCTCTGGGGCGGCAACACCATCGCCGGCAAGCTGGCGCTCGGCCATGTCAGCCCCATGGTGCTGAGCTTCGGACGCTGGGCGCTCGCGACCCTCGTCATCGCGTCGATTGCAATCCCGCAGATCCGCAAGGACTGGGCTGTCCTGAAAGCCAACTGGAAGCTGCTGATTTTCTACGGTGCCGTCGGTTATGCCGCCTTCAACGGTTTCCTCTACACAGCACTGAAATACACGAGCGCCGTCAACGGCGCGATCGAACAGGGCGCGATCCCGGTCCTGATCTTCGTCATCAACTTCCTGCTGTTCCGCATCCAGGTCTCGGCCATCCAGATCCTTGGCTTCCTGATCAGCTTCGTCGGCGCGGCCGTCACCGCCTCGCATGGCGACCTGCAGACGCTGCTGACGCTGACCCTGAACTACGGCGACCTGCTGATGCTCTTTGCCGGCATCTCCTATGCGATCTACACGGTCTCGCTGCGCTGGAAGCCGCCGGTGCACTGGAAGAGCCTGATGGCCGTGCCGGCACTCGCCGCCGCCCTCACCTGCCTGCCACTTCTCTGGTGGGAAGCCGGACGCGGCGAGTTGATCCTGCCCGATGCGCGCGGCTGGCTGATCATTCTTTATGCCGGCCTGTTCCCCTCGCTGATCTCGCAGATCCTCTACATCAAGGGCGTCGAAGGCATCGGCGCGAACCGTGCCGGCCTCTTCATCAACCTGGTGCCCGTCTTCGGCACCCTGCTCTCGATCACCATCCTGGGCGAGACACTGGAAGTCTTCCACATCGTGGCGCTTATTCTGGTCCTCGGCGGCATCGCGATCGCCGAATGGGGCAAGCCTGCAGCCGACAAGCCGGTCGCTGACAAACCGGCCAACTGACCGGATCAATCGTCCGCCTCGGCCTCGCCGCCAACCGACAGGATCGTGACCTCGCCGGACAGCAACCGCGCTGCGGTCAGGCGGCCCGTGCGATAACAATGGGTGTCGAGGCTCACCCGATCCGGCCCGACATGCGGGATCCGCATCGGCGTGTGGCCATGGAAAACCCGCACAGGCAGCCCGGGTCCAAGATCGAGGAAAGATCGCCGGATCCACATCAGATCGTCGTCGCTCTGCTCTGAAAGTGGACGCCCGGGCCGAATACCGGCATGGGCGAACACATCCGTTCCAACGGTCAGCAAGACCGGCAGTGTCCGAAGAAACGTCAGATGGCTATCCGGAACGGCGGCTCGAATCGCCGTGCGCAGCGGATGAGTTGCGCGAGGGCCATCGCTGTCGATCTCAACGCCGTAAGATCGAAACGTCTCCGCAGCGCCATGATCGAGGACCCAGTCACCGGCCGGATCTCCTTCGAGGAAGGCGAGGAACGCGTCATCATGGTTGCCACGCAGGCAGACCCGCTCAAACCCGGCCGGCGGTGCAGCGATCAGGTGATAAAGGACGGTGGCTGACTTCGGTCCGCGATCGACATAATCGCCCAACATCACGATCAGCTTGCGCCCCTCGATGGCGTCGGCATCTTCGACAATCCGCTTCTCGAGTTCGAGCAGGGCATCGAGACAGCCATGCACATCGCCGATGGCATAGATTGCCGCATAGTCCGACGGTTCCGCCATGAGACGTGCAACCCGTATCCCGTCAGCGGAGCTGAGCTCTTCCATCATGATCAATCCCCTCGGTGCCCAACATCTCGGAGCAAAGCCCAGCCAAACGAAAAAGGCCAGCCCCCAATGGGAGCTGGCCTCTTTGAATATGCTTTCTCAGATTAAGGCGTGGTCGTCGGCGGCGTAGCCGGAGCCGGGGCGGCCGGAGCAGTGTCCGTAGCCGGCGGCGTGGTCGGAGCCGTATCGGTGGCCGGCGGCGTTGCCGGAGCAGCCGGGGCCGTATCGGTCGCAGGCGGCGTTACCGGAGCGGCAGGCGGCGTCGCGGGCTCTGCAGGCGCCGTCGTGCTGGTCGCCGGCGTCGTCGCCGTATCGGTGTCGGCGCCACCGCCGAACACGAAGAAGGCACCGGCAGCGATGACGACAACCAGCAGGACGGCGATGCCCCAGGTTGCGCCACTCGACGTGGTCTGCTGGGTTACATTCGGACGCTGGTCAATGCGGGGATCGGGACGTTGGTCCATGGTATTTCCTCCTAGTGGGCCGCCAACCGCTATGCGGATGGCCGCGAGTTCATGTTTTCATGCAAGTCTTGGACAATCCGTTTTCGGATTGATTACTGGACGATGCCGACGACCACATAGGTCTTGGGATCGACGATCACGCGCTGGTTGTTGACCACCGCATAGGCATAGGTCGGATCGTCAGGGATCGTCGTCAGGACGACTTCCTGCGGAAGGGGTTCACCGACAACCACCTGACGTTCGATCACGACAGGCTGCGCCGGAACCGGCTGCTGCTGAACATAGGTGACGACTTTCTGCGGCGGCGGATCGATTGCGGTGCCGGCAATCGCGCCGACAACACCGCCCACGGCAGCACCAACAGGACCACCAACAATGGCGCCCGTAACGGCACCACCTGCAGCGCCCGTGACAGTGCCCTCCTGTGCCACAACAGGCGAGGCCACGGCACCAATGACAATGGCTCCAAGAGCAATGATCTTCGTCTTCATGGCTGGATCCTTTCCGTTGTCTGCCAGTGACGGAAAGAACGGGCATCACAGGAAATTGTTCCACGAGCGCCTTGAGGCCTTGTGCTGCAAGCGACTGGAAAAATAGACAAAATTGAGGCAGGCGCGCAGCTTGGGGCCTGCGCTTTACTTCAAGCTGCAGACGAAGACTTGCAGAGCGAAGGACAATTCGCGCCTCAACGTCAGCGCTAGTCTTGCTCCTGCGAGCGCAGTTCCGCGCGGCCGGCTGGTGTATTCAACCCCAGCCGACGATACCCTTGATTTCGAGGAAATCGTGAATGGCCCAATCGGCATATTCCCGACCATTGCCTGACTGCTTGTAGCCACCGAAGGGTGCGGCAGTATCCCAGTCCGGGTAGTTGAGATAGACGGACCCCGCCCGCATCCGCGCGGCCACCCGCCGCGCATGCTCGATATCCTCGGACTGCACATAAGCCGCCAGACCATACACGGTGTCATTGGCGATCTCGATCGCCTGCTCTTCCGTCTCGTAGGGCATGATGGACAACACAGGTCCGAAGATCTCTTCCCGCGCAATCGTCATATCGGGCGTCACATGGCCGAACACGGTTGGGCGGATATAGTAGCCACGGTTGAGGCCATCAGGCCTGCCCGGCCCGCCGGTGACCAGCAGCGCGCCCTCCTCGATACCCATTTCAATCAGCCGCTGGATCTTGTTGTACTGGACCTCGCTGACCACAGGTCCAAGCACGGTATCCTCGGCCTGGGGGGCACCCACCTTGTGCGTCTCTGCCGCCTGCCTTGCGATCTGCAAGGCCTCGTCATGGCGATCGGCTGGCACCAGCATGCGCGTCGGCGCATCGCAGGACTGACCGGAATTGCCGAAGCAACCCTCGACGCCCTTGCTGACAGCCGTGACGAGATCCGCATCCGGCAGGATGATGTTGGCGGACTTTCCACCGAGTTCCTGCGCCACGCGCTTGACCGTATCCGCCGCCGTCTTGGCGACGACGATGCCGGCGCGCGTCGAGCCGGTGAAGGAGACCATGTCGACATCGGGATGCCCCGCCATCACCTGGCCCACCTCCGGACCCCGGCCATTGACGAGGTTGAAGACGCCCTCCGGTGTGCCCGCCGCTTCCATGACCTCCGCAAAGATCAGGCCGGAAATCGGCGCGATCTCGGAGGGCTTCAGAACCACGGTGCAGCCCGCGGCAATTGCCGGCGCAACCTTGCAGACGATCTGGTTGAGCGGCCAGTTCCACGGCGTGATCAGGGCACAGACCCCGATCGGCTCCCGGACGATGCGGGTCGTACCGCGCTGCTCGGAGAATTCGAAGGATTTGAACGCAGCGATGGTCGCTTCGAGATGCGCCCGCCCGGCCCAGGCCTGCGATTCCCGGGCAAAGGATAGTGGCGCGCCCATCTCGCGGCTCACCGCTTGGGCGATATCCTCGAAACGCTCGTTATAGGCAGCAAGGATGCGCTCGAGCAGCGCCAACCGCTCGTCCCGGTCGGTGACGGAGAAAGTCGCAAACGCACGCTTGGCGGCAGCGACGGCCCGATCAACATCGCCCCGGCTGCCGATCGAGATCGTCGTGAAGGCTTCTTCGGTGGAGGGATCGATCACATCGAGAAGCGCCGGCTCCACCGGGTCGACCCATGCACCGCCGATGAAGAACTTCAGATACTTGGACATGCGGGCTCCGACGGAGAAAGGGATGATGTTTCGGCACTATTCGCCACATGCAGGAACTCGGCAAGCACGCAAGGGGATGCGGAGCGCCTTTCCCCAACCAGAATGGGGAGATCAGCGTTCCAGACCATCGAGCAACCGGTACCAGGCCACATGGGCCGCCACGCCCAATCGCCTGAATTGATGCAACGGTATGGCATTGAGGGGTGTGATCGGCAGCGGAAGGTCGGCGAGATCGCGACAAGCAAGGTATCGCGCAAGCCGCTCACCGAGCGACACCATCAGCCCGATACCCCGCCCCTGGCAACCGGCGGCGATCACCAGGCCGGGCTCGGGCTCGTGCAGATGCGGCAGATGATCCGGCGTCATGGCGACCCGACCAAACCAGCGATGCGAAATCCGGACGCCTGAAAGCATCGGATAGAGCCGGTGCAGTGCCCGCTCCAGATGCGCCCAGTCGTCCTCGGAGCGGGGCGGACGCATCGGACCGCGACCGCCCAGCACCAGACGCCCATCCGGACTGCGGCGATAATAGACGAGTATCCGGCGGCTATCCGAAACCGCCTGGCCACTCGGCAGAACGAGGTCGAACTCCGCCGGCAGCGGCTCGGTGGCGATCTGGAACGAGTGAAGCCAGACGAGACTTTGGGCAAGCTTGGGCACCAGCCGACCGGAATAGGCATTCGTCGCGACGAGTACCTTCCTCGCCCGAAGCATGCGACCGCTCTCGGTCTCCACGCGCCACAACGTCCCGTCACGGACAAGCTCGGTCACCGGATCATGGGTGACAAGCCGCGCGCCAGCCTCCGTCGCGATCCTCGCCAGTTCATGCACGAGAGCAAGCGGATTGACGACGCCTGCCCGTCGATCGAGAAAGCCGCCACGATAACCTTCGGCACCGGTGAGCAGTGCGATCTCCGCCGGATTGAGCAGCGCGACATCAGCCCCTTGTGCGCGCCATTGGCGATTGCGCTGCATGGCCGCCTGCATGGCGGTCTCGGTATGCGCTGCCTGGATCCAGCCGCAGCGCATGTGCTCGACGTCGAGCCCTTCCCGCGCAATCAGGTCGAAGACGACGTCGGCGGTCTTCGCCGCAAAGCGCGTCAGCTTCTGCCCCGCCTCCTCACCGAACAGGGAGATGAGCGTCTCGGGGTCTTGCTTCATCCCCGGGATCACCTGACCGCCATTGAGGCCCGACGCGCCTGCGCCGATGTCTCCAGCCTCGATCACCTGAACCGACAAGCCCGCGCGTGCAGCATGAAGTGCAGTCGAAAGCCCCTGATAGCCCGCACCGATGACCACCAGGTCGACGGTGTCATCGGCAAACCGACAGAGGATCGGTGAAACGGGCCGTCGCCAAACAGGCGAATCCGCTATTGGGGGCTGCATGAAGCTTAGACCTGCGTCGCGATTGGAAAGATCGGCGCGCAATCTGCATGGCGTGAACAAAAGAGACAATAAACGTCAGGCTGTATTTTGACGGGACGGTAGAGTGACGATCTTCTTACTTAAGAAGAACGCGAAAGAAACATCGCGACGAGAGATTAAGGCACTTCGGGCAATTGCCATTCAATGGAGTTTCTGCCCTGCGCAGTGAGATAATCATTCGCCTGGGAGAAATGCCGGGAGCCAAAGAAGCCGTTATGTGCTGACAGAGGCGAAGGATGCGGCGCCTTGAGCACCAGATGCCGCGACCGGTCGACAAAGGCCGCCTTCTTCTGCGCATAGGAACCCCAGAGCATGAAGACGACATGCTCGCACTCCTCGTTGACCGCGCGGATCACCGCATCGGTGAACTGCTCCCAGCCCTGCCCCTGATGCGAGGCGGCCCGCGCCTCTTCCACCGTCAGAACGCTGTTGAGCAGCAGCACGCCCTGCCTTGCCCAATGCTCGAGAAAGCCATGCCTCGCCGGCGGAATGCCCAGATCGCTCTGCATCTCCTTGTAGATGTTCACCAGCGACGGCGGAATGCGCACGCCGGGCTGCACGCTGAAGCAAAGACCATGCGCCTGTCCCGCCCCGTGATAGGGATCCTGACCGAGGATAACGACCTTCACCTCATCGAGCGGTGTCAGGTCGAGCGCCCGGAAATACTCCGACCCCTTCGGAAATATCTGCTTGCCGTCAGCTTTTTCCCGCTGCAGGAAGGCCTTGAGCTCGCCCATATAGGGGCGGCTGAACTCCGCACCCAGCACTGCTTTCCAGCTGTCTTCGAGCCTGACTTCCGCGTCCGCCATTGCCGCCGCTCCGCGTTCTCGCTTACATGGATGCGGACGATAGAAGCTGCAGGCCGGGATCTGTCAACCTTGAGACAAACGGAGCACACAAGAGAACCGTGAAGCCCTTCCTCAGACTGTGGCGCCGTCACCGCATCCTCACCTCCGCCTTCGTGCTGGCCATGGCCCTTGCGCTCTTCTTTGCCGGGCGGACGATCTTCTTCGTCGCCTACTGGAGCGATCCGGCCCGCCAGGACCTCCCACCCGAACCCTGGATGACGATCGGCTACGTCGCCCATTCCTGGCATGTGCCCGTCGAGAAGCTCGCCCGCGACCTCGACCTGCCACCGCCGCCAAAGGATGGCCCGCGCCCCTCACTGGAGCGACTGGCCGAAGACCGTGGCCAGGACTTCGAGGAGTTCAAGGCGGAGATAGAGGCCTCCCTTGCGGAACTCCGCCGTCTGGGTCCGCCGAAATGACCCTGACCGAGACGCTGCTCGCGTCGCTTCCATCCTATGGGCTCTCGCTGCTCGGCATTGTCGTCTGCGTGAGCTGCCTTGGCGCGCCGCTACCCGCCTCCATCGTCATGATGCTGATGGGCGCGCTTGCCGCCGCCGGCGACTTCACCCTCTGGATCGTCATCGCCGTGGCACTGGCCTGCGCCGTCGGCGGCGACCAGCTCGGCTACATCCTCGGACGCACAGCCGGGCGGCGGCTGGTGCCGATCGTCGCCCGCAACCCTGCGCGCCGAAAGGCGATCGAGCGGGCGGAACGGGAGATGGACGAGCGCGGCAATGTCGCCGTCTTTCTCACGCGCTGGCTGCTGTCGCCGCTCGGCCCCTATCTCAACCTGATGGCGGGTGCCTCCGGTTTTTCCTGGCCGCGCTTCACGCTGGCCAGCATCCTGGGGGAAGCCGTCTGGGTCGGGCTCTATACAGGGCTTGGCGCCACCTTCAGCGACAGCGTCACGCAGATCGCCGAGATCAGCGGCAGCATCAGCGGTTTTCTGGCGGCCGGCGCAGTCGCGGCGATCCTCGGCTACAAGCTGCTTCAGGCCTTCAGAGCCAAGGACTGACGACCCCGCGCCGTCCGAATACTGGGCTTCGCCGAACTGTCACACAGCGGTGCTATCCGGAACGGAAAATCCGGAGACTCGCCATGACTTTTCTGATCTGGTTCGCAGCGATCGCGCTTCTGGTTCAACTTGCAAGCATCGCCTTCGTCATCTCCGTCAAGCAGCGCCACCGCAGTGGCGAGAAGACACCTGCGCCCCGTCCGCCGGTCACGCTGATCCGCCCGGTCTGCGGCCTGGAAAACAATCTCGAGCGCTGCCTCGCCTCATCCTTCAGGCTCGACTGGCCGACATACGAAATCCTCTTCTGCGTTGCCAAATCCGATGATCCCGCAGCGTCGCTCGTGCGCCGCCTGATGGCCGAACATCCGCAGACACAGGCGCGCCTCCTGGTCGGCGAAGACCTGTTCAGCGCCAATCCGAAGCTGAACAATGTGGTCAAGGGCTGGCGCTCCGCCCGCCACGACTGGATCGTCATGACCGACAGCAACGTGCTGATGCCACCAGACATTTTCGAGCAGATGATGGCGCGCTGGGACGGCCAGACCGGCCTCGTCTGCTCGCCACCGGCCGGCACCGAGCCGGAAAACTTCGGCGCCTGCCTCGAAAGCGCCTGGCTCGACAGTTTCCAGGCCCGCTGGCAGCTCTTCGCCGATGCTGTCGGTTTCGGCTTTGCCCAGGGCAAATCGATGCTCTTCAATCGGCAGCTGATCACCAAGCTCGGAGGCTTTGAGCGCCTCGGCGACGAAGTGGCCGAAGACGCCGCAGCCACGCTTCTGATCCGCGGCGCGGGTCTCAAGGTCCGGCTCGTCCACGAGCCCTTCCCGCAGCCGCTGGGCGCCCGCAAGATCACGGCCGTCTGGAAGCGCCAGCTCCGCTGGGCGCGCCTGCGCCGTGCCTCCTTCCCGCTTTATTTCCTGCCGGAGATCTTCACCGGTGCCGCCCTGCCCGCAGCCGCGATGATTGCGCTTTCTGCGACGGGCACACTGCCACCGCTCGCTCCTCTCGCCTATCTTGCCATCTGGTATGCCGGCGAACTCGTGCTCGCCCGCGCCTATGGCTGGCCAAGCGGCTGGCGCATCCTGCCGGCCATGATCGCCCGCGACCTGCTTTTGCCAGTCCTCTTCATCGCCGCCTGGTTCGGCAGCGGCTTCGAATGGCGTGGCAATGCCATGACGGTGGCGGACAACGACAACGGCCGCACCGCCCGTCTGCGCCAGGCCGTCTTGCGGACACGCGATAAGGCCCGCGACAAGGCCCGTGCGCTGGTCGCCGCCCGCAGCCACTGAGCCTCGCCTTCCCACGAAAAAGCGGGCAGAACCGCTCGTCGCGATCGCTGCCCGCAGGAGGGAGGTAGTCTTGCCGCTCAGATCGTGCCTTGGCCCATCTGTTCGGCGATGTAATCCGCCTGGCGGATCGCAAGAGAAACGATCGTCAGGGTCGGATTCTCGGCTGCTCCGGTGGTGAACTGGCTGCCATCGGAGACGAAGAGGTTGCTGATGTCGTGTGTCTGGCCCCACTTGTTGACCACACCATCCTGCGCCTTCTCGCTCATGCGGTTTGTGCCGAGATTGTGGGTCGACGGATAAGGCGGCGTCGGGAAGGCACGGGTTGCCCCGACAGCCTCGTATATTGCCACACCCTGCTTGTAGGCATGATTGCGCATCGCCTCGTCGTTCGGGTGATCGGTGAACCAGACATCCGGGATCGGCATGCCGTATTTGTCCTTGAGCTCGGCATGCAGCTTCACCGCATTCTGCTCCTGCGGCATGTCTTCACCGACGATCCAGAGACCCGCCATATTGGCATACTGGTCCATGGCAGAAGCAAACGAGCGACCCCAGCCGCCCGGATCGAGGAAGGCCGCCATGAAGGGTATGCCGAGCGCCAGTGTCTCCAGCTCATAGCCGCCGACGAAGCCGCGCGACGGATCGTGCCGCGCCTCGTCGCGGATGATGCCGGCCATGGTCGTGCCACGGTAGAAATGCACCGGCTTTTCGAAGACCGCATAGACCGAGCCGGTCGTGTGGCGCATGTAGTTCTTGCCGACCTGGCCCGACGAGTTGGCCAACCCGTCCGGATACTTCGACGAGGCCGAGTTGAGCAGCAGGCGCGGGCTTTCGATCGAATTGCCGGCAACACAGATGATGCGGGCCTTCTGGCTCTGCAGATTGCCATCCTTGTCGGCATAGACGACGGCGGTCACCTTGCCCGTGTCATCATGCTCAATCTTGACGACATGCGCGTTCGGCCGGACTTCGAGCTTGCCCGTCGCCTCGCCTTTGGGGATCTCGGTATAAAGCGTCGACCATTTGGCGCCCCATTTGCAGCCCTGGAAACAGAAGCCGGTCTGCTGACAGCTCATGCGATCATCGCGATCGGCCGAGTTGATCGCCATGTTGCCGGTGTGACAGTCCTTGTAGCCGAGCTTGTCGGCACCGGCCTTCAGGATTTTGAAGTTGTTGTTGCCGGGCAGGCCCTCGATCCCGTTGGTGCGGGTCACGCCCATCTTGTCCTCGGCCTTGGCGTAATAGGGCTCCAGATCGGCCAGCGTGATCGGCCAGTCGAGAAGGTTTGCACCCTCAACCTTGCCGTAGTGGGTGAGCGTCTTGAATTCGTGCTCCTGGATGCGCAGCGAGGCACCCGCCCAGTGGGTGGTGGTGCCGCCGACCGCCTTGACGATCCAGGCCGGCAGGTTGGGAAAATCCTTCGACACCCGCCAGCCGCCGCCGGTGGTGCGGTTGTCGAGCCAGGCGAGCTGGGAAAAGCTCTCCCATTCGTCATTGATGAAGTCCTCGTATTCGATGCGGGCGCCGGCTTCGAGCACGACCACGTCGATGCCCTTCTGGGCAAGCTCGTTGGCGAGTGTGCCGCCGCCTGCACCGGAACCGATGATGACGACCACGCTGTCGTCGTTGAGATCATAGGGCGCTGCCATGTTTTCCTCCCGGGAAATCGGTCAATTTGGGTAAGCGCCGCCGTTCCCATCCGCGATGGGCCTCCTTCCGGCGACGATGAATGCGTGTCTGGGGTAGCTCAGAGCCAGGTAATGTCGTCGAACCCGCGCTCGATATAGCCGCCCTTGGAATAGGACTCGCCCTCGTAGCCGAAGATCGGCCAGATCTCCTTCTGGTTATAGAGGCTGACCACGAGGTCGCCGCGCACAGCCTGGAAGAAGGGTGTCGTCTCGATGTCGCGCAGGATCGCCACGCGATCGTCCTCCCAGCCGAGGCCACGATAACCGCCGGCACCGGCGCGCTTGTCGAGATCGGCGATGCCGTCCTCGATCAGCGCCTTGTGCTTCTCGTCCTTAGCAGCCATCGTGTCCTGCCCCTTGACGGCTGCCGCATAGAAGCGCTCGGCGAGCTGGTCATGCGGGTAGATGTCGCGCGCCATCTTGATGAGCGTCGCAAGCGTGTCCGGCTTCAGGGCAGTCGCCTCCAGGCCCCAGGCCTGGTCGGGACAGATCACCGCAGTCCCGGTGACCATCAGCACGGCACTCGCCGCACCGGTCTTCAGAAGCTGGCGACGGGACATGCCCCCGGTCTTGTCGAGTATCGTAACCACGTCATTCTCCTCCCATGAGATGAAGTGCGACGGCTTTGGCCGCCACCCCAGGCAGGCGCGATGATCGCGCCGACCGTCTGCGAAACAGGAAAGGCCGGGAACTCCTCTTCCCCGGCCTCCTGATTATTTGTACCGACCGTGCCGCTGCAGGACCTCGATCTTGTAGCCATCGGGATCGGTGATGAAGAAGAAGCGGGCGAGCAGCGCTCCATCCCGGTTGAATTCGACGATCTTGTTCGGGTTCAAGCCGAGATCGGTCAGCCGCTTGTGCTCGGCATCGAGATCCGAAACGCTGAACGCCAGATGGCCGTAGCCATTGCCAAGGTCGTAAGCCTCTTCACGGCCCTTGTTGACCGTCAACTCCAGCTCGAATTCGCTCTCCGAATTGCTGAGATAGATCAGGGTGAAGGTTTCGAAATCGAGACGTTCCGCGATCTCCAGCCCGAAGGCCTCGGTGTAGAAGGACAGCGAGCGCTGCTCCTCCAGGACGCGGATCATGGAATGGATCATTTTCGCCAACGGGCTGCTCCTCGCATGCTGACAGATGTCATGGAGAGAGGATGTCGCGATTTGCCGGAAGGCTGGTAGCAGCCCATTACCGCAGCCGATTTTTTTCGCCGACGGATGTGTCCATTCTTCGCACCCGGGCGAGGCAGTTTAGAAAAGACGGAAATTGACCAGAGCATCGGCGCGCAACATAATGCCGCAAAAGACTGCAGACCGAAAAAACTTAAAATCAGGGAGGAGCATGCCATGTGTGAAGTCTTCGCAGGACAGGATCCGGGCCGCTATCGCGCGGTCAACCGCTCCGTCCGCATCGGTGGTCATTCCACCAGCATTCAGCTCGAAGCCGCCTTCTGGGTGCTGATCGACGAGATCGCAGCCAGCCAGAATTTCTCGACATCCCGCTTTCTGTCGACGCTCTACGACGAAGCCCTGCAGATCAACGGCTCCGTCTCGAACTTTGCATCTCTTTTGAGAACGAGCTGTCTCATCTATCTTATGAGCAAGGCGCAAAATCCGGGCACACCTCAGGAATTCCACATCATCGCCGCCGAGTAACGCCAAACAAAAAGCGCGGCCCGACAAATGCCGGGCCGCGCTTCAGTTCCGATCGCCGTCTTGGGTCGGCGCGGAAGTATTACTCCGCCGGCTGCAGTTCCGGCTGGATGTCGTCCTCTTCGAGAACCTTGCCACCGAGCGCGGCATGGAAGAGCGTCTGGTCGAGTTCGCCTTCCCAGCGCGCGACGACGACCGTTGCCACCGCATTGCCGATGAAGTTGGTGAGCGCCCGGCATTCCGACATGAAGCGGTCGATGCCGAGGATCAGCGCCATGCCGGCAACCGGCACCGAGGGCACGACCGAAAGGGTCGCAGCCAGCGTGATGAAGCCCGCGCCTGTGATGCCGGCAGCACCCTTCGAGCTTAGCATGGCAACGGCGAGCAGCAGGATCTGGTCGCCGAGCGGCAGGTGGATATCCGTTGCCTGGGCGATGAAGAGTGCCGCCAGCGTCATGTAGATATTCGTACCGTCGAGGTTGAAGGAATAGCCGGTCGGGATGACCAGGCCGACGACCGAACGCTTGCAGCCGGCCTTTTCCATCTTGTTCATCAGGCCCGGAAGCGCTGCTTCCGAAGACGACGTGCCGAGAACGAGCAGAAGCTCTTCCTTGATGTAGCGGATGAGGGCCAGGATCGAGAAGCCGTTGTAACGGCAGACGGCACCGAGGATGACCGCCACGAACAGGAAGGACGTGAGGTAGAAGGTGCCGATCAGCATGGCGAGGTTCGTGACCGAACCGATGCCGTATTTGCCGATGGTGAACGCCATGGCACCAAAGGCACCGATGGGTGCGGCCTTCATCAGGATGGCGACGAGCTTGAAGACGGGCGCGATGACGGCCTGCAGGAAGTCGGTGACCGGCTTGCCGCGTTCGCCGACGAGCGCCAGCGAAATGCCGAACAGGATCGAGAAGAACAGCACCTGCAGGATGTCGCCATCTGCAAACGCTCCGACGATCGTCGTCGGGATGATGTTCATCAGGAAGCCGACGATCGACGAGTCATGCGCCTTTTCGGTATAGGTCGCCACAGCTGCCGCATCGAGCGTCGCCGGATCGATATGCATGCCCGCACCGGGCTGAACGACATTGGCAACGACGAGGCCGACGATAAGTGCCAGCGTCGAGAAGGTGAAGAAGTAGAGCATCGCCTTGCCGGCAACACGGCCGACCTTCTTCATGTCGCTCATGCCGGCAATGCCGGTCGCGACCGTCAGGAAGATCACCGGCGCGATGATCATCTTGACGAGCTTGATGAAGGCATCGCCCAGCGGCTTCAACTGCGCGCCGATCTCGGGATAGAAATGGCCGAGCAGAATGCCCGCGATGATGGCCGCCAGGACCTGGACATAGAGATGCTTGTAGAAGGGCTGCCGGCCCTCGGGCGCGTGCCCTGCGGTATCGATATGCATGCTTTCCTCCATGATCGCCCTGACGGAACGAGTTCCGGCCTCCCGGGCGGTTGCTGATCTGAATGGGGAGCGGCGCGGCCGCTTGGGAAAAAGGTCAGCAAGGCGCGTGCCAATTCGAGAAAATCCAACCAACCCATTGATTTTCAGAGGCTCTCTTGCCGATTACACTTGATTCATCACATGAAGTAGTGCGATTTTCCGCACAGTCATCCTGTGCTATAGTGCGAGTTCACGCACAATCACCGACCCGATCGAGGCCATACACCCATGCTGAAACCCCGCCGCAACGGACGCATTCTCTGGCTCGCCTATGCGGCCTTTGCGATCACCGTACTGGTTGCCGGCCTCTTCTATGCCGGCGAGCGCGGGCAGGCCTCGGCACTCGACGCCCTAGCGGAGGATGCGGGCTCCGATGCCGCCTTGAAGCAGGCGCTGCTGCTCACCGCCCTCGACCGGTCGCGCACCTTGCCGCTGGTGCTGGCAAGCGACGCCGACCTTGCGGAAGCGCTTGAGACACCGGCGCCGGGCGCCATCGTGCAACTTAACGAAAAGCTCGAAGCGCTGATCCCCGGCACCGGAGCCTCGGTAATCTATGTCGTCGGCCTCGACGGTACCGCCATTGCGGCGAGCAACTTTCGCCAGCCCGACAGCTTCGTCGGCAGCAACTACGCCTTCCGGGAGTATTTCACCGGCGCCCTGACACGAGGCACCGCCGAACATTATGCCCTGGGCAATGTCAGCCGCAGGCCCGGCCTCTACCTGTCCCGCCGCGTCGAAGACCAGACCGGAGGAGCGCTGGGCGTGGTGGTCGTCAAGGTCGAGTTCGAGGCACTCGAGCAGAACTGGCAGCGCTCCGGCCGCATCACCTATGTGACAGATCCCAAAGGCATCGTGCTGATCACCAGCCGTCCCGAATGGCGCTTCCTGACCGTGACGGACATCCCCCAGGAGGAGCGGATCGCAATCCGGGAGAGCCTGCAGTTCGGGGAAGCGCCGCTCCTGCCCATCCCGATCTGGGCAATGGACGATCTCGCGGGACATAAGATGGTGGCGACAGACACATCCGGCACGGTCCCGGGCCAGCCGCATTTCGCCCAGGCGCTGCCTCTGCCGGGCACGCCGTGGACGCTTCACATCCTAACCCCCGCCGCCCCCGCCATGGATGCCGGCATCCTGCAGGAGCGGCTTGCATTCGTAGCCATCGCCCTGCCCTTGCTTGCAGCTACCGGTCTGCTGCTCCATCGCTTCGGCCGCGCCGCCCGTCGCGAGGCCGAAGCGAAAGCCGCCCAGGCCGAACTGGAGCGGCAGGTCACGCTCCGCACCGTCGAACTGACCGAAGCGCGCGACCGCCTCCAGGCCGAAATCACCGAACACCGGGCAACCGACAGCCGCCTTCAGGGCGTGCAGCAGGATCTCGTCCAGGCCAATCGCCTGGCGATCCTGGGTCAGGTCGCAGCCGGCGTGGCGCATGAGATCAACCAGCCGGTCGCCACCATTCGCGCTTACGCCGACAATGCCAAAGCCTTCCTGGATCGCGGCAACGGGGAGACTGCAAAGGAGAACCTTGGCCTGATCGCCAAGCTCACCGACCGCATCGGCGCGATCACCGGAGAGCTGAAGGGCCTTGCCCGCAAGGGTCGCCAGGCGGCCGAGCCCGTTGACCTCAAGGCTGCAATCGACGGCGCGCTGTTCCTCTTGAAGAGCCGTTTCGCCGGCAGCTTCGACCGGCTTGCTATCACCGACATACCCTCAGGCCTCGCCGTGCTCGGCCAACGTATCCGTCTTGAACAGGTGCTGATCAACCTCCTGCAGAACGCGCTCGAAGCCATTGAAGGCAAAGCGGATGCCACCATCACCATCGGGCTTTCCCGCATGACGGACGACGAAGTGGATCTCTCGGTCAGCGACACCGGTCCCGGCCTGCCGGATCACGTCAGGGACAACCTCTTCATCCCCTTCACCACCTCCAAGGAGGGAGGCCTGGGCCTTGGCCTCGTGATCGCCCGCGACATCGTCACCGAATATGGAGGCCGGCTCTCGGTCGATACGAGCCAGGACGGCACCACCTTCACCATCACCCTGAAGAGGGCCAGCGCATGAGCATCGACATCATCCTCGTTGACGACGATCAGGCGCTGCGCCGCGCCACCCGCCAGACGCTGGAGCTTGCCGGTTATGCCGTGCGTGATTTCGGTGCCGCCCCGCAGGCGCTCGCCCAGCTGTCGCGGGAAAGCGAGGCTGTCGTCGTCACCGACATCCGCATGGCCGGCATGGACGGGCTGGAACTCTTCGCCCGCCTCCGCAGCCTCGACCCGGACCTGCCGGTGCTTCTGATCACCGGTCATGGCGATGTCGACATGGCGGTCCGGGCTCTCCACGACGGCGCCTATGACTTCATCGCCAAACCCTTCCCCGCCGACCGCCTCGTCCAGAGCGTCGCACGCGCCACCGAGAAGCGCCGGCTGGTTCTCGAAAACCGCCGCCTGCGCGAGGCGGCCACCACCACGCCGGACGACCTGCCACTCATCGGCCAGACGCCGGCCATGGAGCATCTGCGTCAGACACTGCGGCAAATCGCGGACACCGATGTCGATGTGCTGATCGCCGGCGAAACCGGCAGCGGCAAGGAAGTGGTCGCCACACTCCTGCATCGCTGGAGCCGGCGCACGAAAGGCAACTTCGTCGCCCTGAACTGCGGCGCGCTCCCCGAGACAGTCATCGAAAGCGAACTCTTCGGCCACGAAGCCGGCGCTTTCACCGGCGCCCAGAAGAAGCGCATCGGCCGCATCGAACATGCCAGCGGCGGCACACTGTTTCTCGACGAGATCGAGAGCATGCCGCTTGCTACCCAGGTGAAGATGCTGCGCGTGCTGGAAATGCGCGAGGTAAGCCCGCTCGGCACCAACGACATCAGGTCCGTAGATCTCCGCGTCGTCGCGGCCGCGAAGATCGATCTCGGCGACCCGGACGCGCGCGGCACCTTTCGCGAGGACCTCTATTATCGCCTGAACGTCGTGACGATCTCGATCCCGCCGCTCAGGGAACGCCGGGCCGATATCCCGCTGCTCTTTGCCCATTTCGCCACCCGGGCTGCAGAGCGCTTCCGTCGCGAAATCCCCAGCATGACCACCGATGTGCGGCGCCATCTGGAAAGCCACGACTGGCCGGGCAATGTGCGCGAGCTCGCGCATTTCGCCGAACGCGTCGTGCTCGGCATCACCCCGCCGCCGAAGCCGGCCTCACAGGCTGCGGGACCCGGCCCCAACCTGCCCGAGCAGATGGAGAGCCACGAAGCCGCCCTCATCCGCGAAGCGCTGACTGCCAACAAGGGCGACGTGCGCTCGACGATCGAGGCCCTCGGCATTCCGCGCAAGACCTTCTACGACAAGCTCCAGCGCCACGGCATCAACCGCGCCGATTACGAATAGCCGCCAGCACCCTTGGCAGGGGTAGCAGCGTCGCCGCCTGCATTACGCATCTCGGCCGCCATGGAGGCGGCAGCGCGCGCCAGCAGCCCCGTATCCGTGCCATTGGCCATGAAGCGCACACCGGCGCGGCGCGCGAGCGCGATCATCTCCGCGTCGCCCGTCATGATGCCAGCCGGCTTGCCGGAAGCCTTGATCTTGCCGATCAGCGCCTCGACCGTCTCCATCACTTCCGGCACCGTCGCCTTGCCGCGATAGCCCATGTCGGCGGAGAGATCGGCGGGGCCGATCAGCACGGCATCGACGCCTTCGACAGCCAGGATCGCCTCGGCATTCTCGACGCCCAGCCGGCTCTCGATCTGCGCGATCAGGCAGACCTCATCATTGGCCGTATCGGCATAGTCGCTCACGCGGCCGAAATCGGACGCACGACCGAGGCTCGCGCCCATGCCGCGAATGCCGAAAGGCGGATAACGCAGCGCCTTGGCCAGCATCGTGGCTTGTTCTGGCGTCTCGACCATCGGGATCATCAGCGTCTGCGCCCCGATGTCGAGCGCCTGCTTGATCATCCAGGGCTCGCCAACCGGAAGCCGCACCACCGGATGGGCGGCATGGCGCGTGACGGCGGCAAGCTGGGCTGCGATCAGCGGAATGTCGTTCGGCCCGTGCTCTGCATCGATGAGGATCCAGTCGAAGCCAGCCCCGGCGCAGATTTCCGCCGAATGCGGATTGGCAAGCGCCACCCAAAGCCCGGTCAGGAGACCGGTGTCTTCGCGCAGCGCTTTCTTGAACGGGTTCACGGGGGCGGGCATGCGGGTTCTCCTCAGGCAATCACCAACCGGCCATGTGGCCGGAGACCACAAGCTATCCCCGGAAGCGATGGAGACCGCAAGTCTCGTTCTCTGTCTCCGGTACGCCCGCGACATTGAACCCGAGGGCGTCGCCGTGATACGGGGCAGCCCCTAACCAACACGCAGGAACTGTCCGATGCTCCCCTGGATCCAGCTCGACACGGCCAAGATACCCGGCGGCGGCGAATTGCGCCTGAAGCAACGCGGCACGGAATACTCCATCATGCTCGGCACCAACGAGCTGATGAACAGCCGCCTGAGCGGCTCCGAGGAAGCGCTCGCCACCCTCGCCTTCGAGCGGATCAGCGGCCACAAGCGCCCGCATATCCTGATCGGCGGCCTCGGCATGGGCTTCACGCTGCGAGCCGCGTTGGCCGTCCTGCCTCAGGATGCGAAGGTGACCGTCGCCGAACTCGTACCCGCCGTCGTCGACTGGGCACGCGGCCCCATGGCCGAGATCTATGCCGGCAGCCTCGACGACCCGCGCGTGGCGATCCACGTCGGCGACGTCGGCGCCCTGATCGCCAAGTCGAAGGGCCAATTCGACGCGATCCTGCTCGACGTCGACAATGGCCCCGACGGCCTCACGCGCGAAGCGAACGACGGCCTCTACTCCCATGATGGCTTGCGCAAATCCAAGGCAGCACTCACCCGCGGCGGCGTGCTTGGTGTGTGGTCGCAGGGTCCGGATCCCTACTTCACGCGCCGCTTGAAGGACTGCGGCTATGGGGTGGAAGAGATTCCGGTCCGCGCCGGGAGAACCGGTCGCGGCAAGAAGCATGTGATCTGGATGGCGAAGGCCTGAGGTTGCGACTCTTCTAGACAAGAAGTCCCCTCCCCAACCCCTCCCCACAAGGGGGAGGGGCTTTTGCGCCCCGTCCCGCATTGAAGTTGAGCAAGAACCGCCACTCAAAACTCAACCCATTCGCTGAAGGGCCGTTTGAGGCGCAGACGGCGAGGCCGGGTTAAGCCCTCCCCCTTGTGGGGAGGGTTTGGGAGGGGACTTACTTCCGCCCTACCCCCACAACCCACGCGGCGGCAGCGGCATCACCGCACCGTCATAGGCGATCGCCGGCTCGCGATCCCGCGCCAGAAGCAGCGGCCCGTCGAGATCGACAAACGCTGCCCCCTGCCCGATCAGAAATGCCGGAGCCATGGCAAGCGAAGTGCCGACCATGCAGCCGACCATGATTTCGAAACCGGCTTCAACAGCCGCATCGCGCATCAGAAGCGCCTCGGTCATCCCGCCCGTCTTGTCGAGCTTGATGTTGACGGCATCATACTTGCCCTTGAGCGCAGCGAGCGATGCCGTGTCATGGCAGCTCTCGTCGGCACACACGGGCAGAACGCGGTCCAGGCCGAGAAGCGCCTCGTCATCCCCTGCCGGAAACGGCTGCTCGACGAGCTTCACCCCGAGATCGAGAAACACAGGCGCCAGCGCCTTGTATTGATCAAGGCTCCATCCCTCGTTGGCATCGACGATGATTGCAGCATTCGGCGCACCCGCCCTGACAGCCCGGATGCGCTCGATATCATCAGCGCCACCGAGCTTGACCTTCAAGAGCGGCCGCGCCGCCTCCCTCTCCGCCGCCGCCTGCATGCTCTCAGGCGTGCCGAGCGACAGCGTATAGGTGACCGATAGCGGCTTCGGCTCTTGTAACTTGAGAAGTTGCCAGACCGGCAGCCCCGCCCGCTTGGCTTCCAGATCCCAGAAAGCGCAGTCAAGCGCATTGCGCGCCGCCCCCGGCTTCAGCCTGCTCTGCAGCACTGCCCGGTCCAGCCCCTGGGCCACCTCAGGCACAAGCGCCGAGAGCAACTCGACGACACTCTCCACCGTCTCGCCGTAGCGCGCATAGGGCACGCATTCGCCCTGCCCCACATGCACGCCATCCGTCAGCCGCACAGTGACCACCTTCGCCTCGGTCTTCGAGCCGCGCGAAATGGTGAAGCTGCCCGCAATCGGAAAGCTCTCCGGCGTGACTGTCATCTGGACGGGCATAGGGAATCTCCTCTCGCGGGCAATCCCCGCGAATCGCTGCTCTTGCACGAAGATGCAATCCTTTCTATATCCGTCAACTAAAGGACCGGTACCGGCAGCGGGCCAAAAACCCCGCAAAGCCTGACTTAGATCCCCGCAATGGGCGGGATGAACGGTCGCATGAAGCACAGAGACGAAGCCCGTGAACACGCTGGATTTTGACAAGAGACCGGAAGATACGCGCGTTGTCGTCGCCATGTCGGGCGGCGTGGATTCCTCCGTCGTTGCCGGGATCCTGAAGCGCGAGGGCTATGACGTCCTCGGCATCACATTGCAGCTCTACGACCACGGCGCCGCCGTCCACCGTGCCGGCTCCTGCTGCGCCGGCCAGGACATCGACGATGCCCGCCGTGTCTGCGAAACGCTCGGCATTCCCCATTACGTGCTCGACTACGAACAGCGTTTTCGCGACACCGTGATTAACCCGTTCATGGAAAGCTATGTCGCCGGCGAAACGCCGATCCCCTGCGTGGCCTGCAACCAGACAGTCAAGTTCGCCGATCTGCTTGCGACCGCCAAGGAACTCGGCGCCGATGCACTGGCGACCGGCCATTACATCCGCTCGAAGTCCGTGCCGCTCGCCAATGACCCCGGCCACCGCGCCCTCTTCCGCCCGATCGACAGCGAACGCGACCAGAGCTACTTCCTGTTTGCCACCACGCAGGAGCAGATCGACTATCTGCGCTTCCCGCTGGGTGCCATGTCGAAGGCGGAAGTCCGCGTGCTCGCCGAAGACATGGGCCTCGTCGTTGCCCAGAAGGCCGACAGCCAGGACATCTGTTTCGTGCCCCAGGGCAAGTATGCCGACGTGATCAACAAGCTGAAGCCGAATGCGGCGCTTGCTGGCGACATCGTCCACCTCGATGGCCGCGTACTCGGCAATCACGAAGGCATCCTGCATTACACGATCGGCCAGCGGAAGGGTTTAGGGGTAGCCACCGGCGAGCCGCTTTACGTCATCTATCTCGACGCCCGCTCGCGCCGCGTCATCGTCGGCCCGAAGGAAGCGCTGGAGACCCACCGCGTCTACCTGCGCGACATCAACTGGCTCGGCGACCGCACGCTGGCGGAAGATGCCGCCAGCGGCATGCCCTGCTTCGCCAAGGTCCGCTCCACCCGCCCGCCGACGCCTGCCGTGCTGCATGCCGACGAACGTGGCGTCTATGTTGATCTCGAAATCGGCGAAGCCGGCGTGGCCCCCGGCCAGGCCTGCGTGCTCTATTCGGCCACCGGCGCCGATGCCCGCGTTTATGGCGGCGGCTTCATCGAGCGCTCGGAGCGCTCCGGCACCGCAGAAGCCTCGCTGAAGGCACTTCTGGCAAGCCCTGTCGCGGCCTGAAGCCTAAGCTTTCGGGCCGCGTGCAAGGTCTTGGCTCAAGCCGGTGGAAAGCCACACTGTTTTTGGCCAAACCGCGCTTGACTTTGATCGGAGCCTCGCCTTATAAGCCGCCCATCGCTTCGGACGGGCTGCCACGGCCCATCAGGTTTCCGAATGTGTGGCGGGATAGCTCAGGTGGTTAGAGCGTGGGATTCATAACCCCAAGGTCGGCGGTTCAAGTCCGCCTCCCGCTACCAAAATCCTCCTATTTTCCTGATGCTCGAGATGACCAATTGAATCAGCGCTGCAGCAGATCGCTGGTCATCCTATGCCATTCTTGACGCCCAACCGATTTCCCGCAAAGATTGCACCAGTCATTGTGGATACGCGATTGGATGATGTGACATGGCCAACAATACGCCGAAGCGCCGCGTTCCGATGGCAGCAGCCTTGAAAGACAGTGATGGCGGTGGCACATTTGAAGCCATGGAACAGCGCGTCAAAGCTCTCGAAGACGACATGAAGCGGGTCCTGCAGGACACCGCCGAGATCAAGGGCATGCTGCGCGCAGCACCCTCCGCGATCGAGTTCGGCGAGCTGAAAGGCCGCGTCAACAGCCTGCCGACCATGGGCAAGGCAGCCGCCATGCTGTCGATCGCGACCGCCGTCATTGTCATCCTCAACAACTGGACGGCCGTGCGCTCTTGGCTCGTCGGCTAATCCGCCCTCACCGCGCCGCCCAGACCAACCCTCTCCGCACAATCTCCCGCATCTGCGGCACCTCGAACTCCGCCGCCTGATGGCCGAGGGAGGAGTAGAACACCCGCCCCTGCCCGTGGCGGCGCTTCCAGACGACCGGCATCCCATGCCCGTCGATCCAGGCATCGTGCTCGCCGGTAAACGTCGTCGTTGCCAGCACCTCGTTGTTGGGGTCGACATGCATGTAATACTGCTCGGAGCGATAGGGGAAATCGCCGATGCCTGTCACGAGCGGGTCTTCGGGCTTCACGATATTGACCGTGTAATCATAGATATTGCCGGGATGGGCGACCCATTGGCCGCCGATCATGTATTGATACTGAACGCAGTCGCGAAAGCTGTCGCCGGCCTGGCCGTGGAAGCCGCCGAGGCCGACGCCGCCGCGAATGGCGAGTTCCAGGTTCTCGATTTCGGGCTTTTCGATCTTGGTCATAGTCAGCATCGGCACGATGAGGCTGTAGTCGCGGATTGCAGGGTCGGCAAAGGCCTCAGTGCCTGGCTCGACGCGGACGGAAAAGCCCTCCGCCTTCAGCATGTCGGAGACGACGGCGGCGCATTGTTCGGGCTGATGTCCGTCCCAGCCGCCCCAGCAAATCAGAACCTGACGCATGTGGACTTCCCTGTTGGTGTTTCAGCGGCCAATCAGGCCATCGACGAGCGACTGTTCGAGCGGCGCCGGCCGTTCCAGGCTGGTGGTGATCTTGACGGTCTCGCCCCGATCAGAGGCCGTCTGAAAGGCCTCCATGACTTCGAGCACATGCAGCGCCAGATCGCCGTTTGCCCGATGAGGGCGATTGGAGAGGATGGCATGCGCCATGTCGGCAACGCCAAGCGAGCGCCAATTGCCGTCGGAGTAAGGCAGCGTCACCGGCTTGCCTTGTGCCTCGCCGGTCAGCGGCAGGACGAAGAGATCGCCGCCGAAATGATTGGGATCCGGCACGATCAGCGTGCCATCGGTGCCATAGACCTCAAGCGGCTTGTGCCAGTGGGCCGCGACATCGAAGCTCATCGAAATCTGCACCACGGCGCCATTGGCAAAGGACATGAGACCCGCGACATGCGTCGGCACATGCACGGGGATCGTCTCACCGCGACGCGGTGTGCTGCCGATCTTTCTGGTGTCCCGCACCTTGGTGGCAAAACCCGTCACCTTTTCGACTGCGCCGAAGAGATTGACGAGATCGGTGATGTAGTAAGGCCCCATGTCGAGCATCGGCCCGCCACCAGCCTCGTAGTAGAAATCCGGATTGGGATGCCATCGCTCATGGCCGGGGCACATGAAGTAAGCCGTGCCGCCGATCGGCTGGCCGATCACGCCCTGGTCGATCAGCCCGCGCGCCGTCTGATGCGCGCCGCCCAGAAAGGTGTCGGGGGCGGAACCGACCCTGAGGTTGAGCGATTTTGCTGTCTCCACGAGCCGCTTGCCCTCGGCAAAGGTCACGCCGAGCGGCTTCTCCGAATAGACATGCTTGCCGGCGGCCAGCGCATTCAGCCCCACCTCGACATGCGCCTTGGGGATCGTCAGGTTGACGATGATGGCAACCTCGGGGTCGCTGTGAAGCTCATCGATCGAGCGCGCAGGGACGCCGAATTCCGCGGCCCGCGCCTGTGCGAGCTCCGCATTGAGATCGGCGATGCCGCAGACCTTGAGGATCGGAAAATGCTGGAGCGCCTTGAGATAAGCGCCTGAAATATTGCCGCAACCAATGATGCCGATGCCAACCTGCTGCATGCTCTAGGAATCCTCGCTCCCGAACCAACGTCCACCTGCGACCGCACGGCAAGGAACTGATGCCCCTTGTTCACTTGCGATCGGCAGGCAGACTGGTGGCAAATCGAACCGTCGTCAACGCCTGTTTCTCGCGAGGCGAGCATGCGGGGGCCGCCCTCCACCGGCATCCCCACCCCCGATCGGGGGGTGCTAGATCCGGGGGCGGTTAAGAAAACCTTTCGTTAAATTTTAATGAATAGAATGGACGGCCTGTAGCGAGGTTTTGTCATGCGTACCGCTCTTATTTCCACCCTCGGCGTCATGCTGATGCTGACGGCCTGTGCCAAGCCGCCATCCCAGACCCGCAATGCCTGCGCGATTTTCGAGCAGCGCGACGGGCTGTTCAACAACTGGCGCCGCGCCGCTGTCGATGCCGAACGCGAATACGGCGTGCCGGTCCCGATCCTGATGGCGACGATCTATACGGAATCGAGTTTCCGCCACAACGCCAAGCCGCCGCGCAAGATGATCCTCGGCTTCATCCCCGGCAAGCGCGCCTCTTCGGCCTATGGCTACTCCCAGGCCCTCGACGGCACCTGGGAACGCTACCAACGCGAAACCGGCCGCTGGGGCGCCCGCCGCACCGATTTCGCCGACGCCATCCGCTTCATCGGCTGGTATCACCGCGAGAGTGCTGAGAAGGTCAACATCCCCTTGAACGACCCCTACAAGCTCTATCTCGCCTACCACTCCGGCCACACCGGCTATCTGCGCGGCGCCTACAACAAGCGCCCGGAGGCTCTGCGGGGCGCGAAGAGATTCACCGACATTACCTATACTTACGCCAAGCAGTTGCAGCAGTGCCCGGGCTGAATTTCGGGTCGGTAGATTTCTGAGCAAGGGGTACCCCCCTCTGCCCTGCCGGGCATCTCCCCCACATGGGGGGAGAGCGGAGCGCTGCGGCGTGCCCGCACCCCAAACCCGTTCTGCTCTTGGTTTCCGTCCTGCTGGTGATGCGGCCACATCGGTGGCCGATACTCTCCCCCCGTGTGGGGGAGATGTCACGAAGTGACAGAGGGGGGTACCCCACGCACCAACGTCGATACCCAAACAAAAAAACTCCCCGCCGAACCCGACGGGGAGGTTGAATTCAGACAACACTGACCAGATCAGTTGGCGCTCTGGATCGCCGAGATCTGCCACTGGGTGTTGGGGCGGCGGGCGAAGGTCCAGATCTCGACCGATTCGACCGGCGTATTCGGATCGCCTTCGACAACGTCTCCGCTCTGGCGGTCGACCACATAGTCGATCGCTTCGTAGCGCATCGCCACCGTCGCGTATTCCATCTTGTCCTCGGCCCAGCTTTCGGCCACGTCGCCCTGGACGAGATGAATGTCACGCACCGTGTTCTTCACACCCTTGGTCGCGTTCTCGCTAAGCTCTTCGGCGAGATAGGACATGGCTTCCGGCGTGGTGATGCGACGGAGCGCGCCGTAATCTTCCTCGGCATAGGCGCGCTGCATTTCCTGCAGGAGCTGTTCGAAGCGCTCCAGGTCCTTCGGCGTGATGCCGAGTTCATCGGCCGGCCCCGAACGGGCGGCCGAGGCGCTGGCAGCACCACCGCCACCGATCTTCGGGATCTGGAAGCTCGGGCGCGGCTGGTCACCACTCTGATTGTCGCGCGCCATCCCGCCAAAGCCGCCGAAACCGGGGCCGCCGCTCGGGCCTGATGCCGGCGCCTGGCGATTGGCGAACATGCGCATCGCAAAGCGGATCAGGAAGAAGATCAGCAGGCCCTGCAGGAGCAGGCCGAGGAAGCCGAAGCCGCCGCCGAAGCCTGTGCCCATCAGCATGCCGAACAGACCACCGAGCAGCAGGCCGCCCATCAGACCACCGGCGAGACCGCCGAACAGGCCACCCGGACGCGCCGCCTGGTTGGCCGCCGTCGACTGGGCCGCACCCGGCTGGGTCGCATTGGTGCGCGGCGTCATCGTCCGCTCGATCGGAGCAGCCGGTGCCGGCGCCGTGCGGGTGACCGCCGGCTGATTGAAGGTGCGCGTGCCACGGCTGCCGAAGCCGCCTGAAGCGCGACGGGCTTCAGCGAAATCGACGGCCACAAGCGTGACCATCATGCCGAGCGCGAGCGTCGCGAATATCTTTCCGTATTGCCGCATGGGTGTTTCCTGTCCTCCTCGAAACAGTCTCTATGCCCTTTTGAGGGCTTGGCTCCCATATGGAGAGAGCTCACCCTCTTTTGAAGAGTGAGCCCCGCAATTTCCATTGAATTTCAAGTGATCGGGATCAGCCGTTGAGCCAGAACTTGATGATCAGGCCGACGATCGTGATCGCAAGGACCCCGCCGGCCCAGAGGCCGACAAACCACAAAAGACGGCTCGCAATCAGGCGCTTGTCCATCAGTGATAGCCCTCGTCCGGATTGAGCTTGCCGCGGAAAACCCAATAGGCATAGGCCGTGTAGCCCAGGATCATCGGCACCAGGATGACCGCACCGTAGAGCAGGAAAGCAAGGCTCTCATCGGGTGCGGCAGCCTCCCAGATCGTCAGCGAGGACGGTACGATATAGGGATAGAAGCTGATGCCGATCCCGGCATAACCGAGCACGAAGAGCCCGAGCGCCGCGATGAATGGCCGCGCGTCATGTCCCGCCTTCAGCCCCGTGACGATCAGGTAGAGACAGCCCAGCACCAGAGCCGGCACGATGACGGAGAAGATCATCGTCGGATAGCCGAACCAGCGCTCGAAATAGGGCGTTTCCAGGAACGGCGTCCAGAGGCTGAAGATCCCCATGGCCCCGACGGTCGCAAAGGACAGGGGAAGCGCAAGAGAGCGGGCGCGCCTGCGTATGTCACCCTCCGTCTTCATGACGATCCATGTCGCCCCGAGCAGGGCATAGCCGATGACCAGTGCCACGCCCGTCGCCACCGAAAACGGCGTCAGCCAGTCCCACCAGCCGCCCGAATAGGCGCGATCGGTGACCGGGATGCCTTGAACCAGCGCCCCGAGCGCCACGCCCTGGAAGAAGGCCGCAACCACCGAGCCGCCGGTGAAGGCCCAGTTCCACAGATGCTCCGCCCTTTGCGTGCGCCAGCGATATTCGAAGGCGACGCCACGGAAGATCAGGCCCAAGAGCATCAGGATGATTGGCGCATAGAGCGCCGGCAGGATGGTCGCATAGGCGAGCGGGAAGACGGCAAGCAGCCCTCCCCCGCCGAGCACCAGCCAGGTCTCGTTGCCATCCCAGACGGGCGCCACCGAGTTCATCATCAGGTCCTTCTCGTGCTTCTCCGGAAAGAAGGGAAAGAGGATCCCGACGCCCAAGTCGAAGCCGTCAAGGATGACATAGGCGAGCACCGCAAAGGCAATGATGCCGGCCCAGATGAAGGGAAGATCAAAGGGCATGCTTGCCTCCATGGTGACCGGGCTGGGCAGCCGGCGTGATGCCAGACGAGCGGATCGGGCCATCGTCGAGATCCGGCATCGGGTCACGCGGCAACCGGCCCATCAGGCGCAGGATATAGAAGGTGCCGGCACCGAAGACGATGAAATAGACGACGATAAAGGCGATCAGCGACGCGGCGACGGCCGGGGCTGCGATCGGTGAGATCGAGTCGGCGGTCAGGAGATGGCCATAGACGGTGTAGGGCTGGCGGCCAACCTCGGTCGTGATCCACCCCGCCAGCACCGCAACGAAGCCGGAAGGTCCCATGACCAGAGCGACACGATGCAGCCAGTGATTGGAATGCAGCGTGCCCTTGAAGCGACACCACAGGCTGAAGACGCCGACGCCGAGCATGGCAAAGCCGATTGCCACCATCACACGGAACGACCAGAAGACGATCGCGACTGGCGGCTCCTTGTCGTCGGGGATCGTGTCCAGACCGGCCAGCGGCGCGTTCAGGTCATGCTTGAGGATGAGGCTCGAAAGCTTCGGGATTTCAAGCGCGTAGTCGATCCGTTTTTCTTCCGTGTTCGGAATGCCGAACAGGATCAGCGGCGCACCCTCCGGATGGCTGTCGAAATGGCCCTCCATGGCCATGACCTTGACCGGCTGATGCTCCAGCGTGTTGAGGCCATGCGCATCGCCGGCGGCAATCTGGATCGGCGCGACGATGGCCGCCATCCACATGGCCATCGAGAACATCACGCCTGCACGGCGCGGTGCGGTGCCCTTAAGCAAATGCCAGGCGCCGACCGCACCGACGACAAAGGCGGTCGTCAGGTAGGCGGCGATGACCATATGGGTAAGGCGATAGGGGAAGGATGGATTGAAGACGATCTTCCACCAATCAACAGGCACGAACTGCCCGACATCATTCATCGCGAAGCCTGCTGGCGTCTGCATCCAGGAATTCACCGAGAGGATCCAGGTGGCCGAGATCAGGGTCCCGAAAGCGACCATCAGCGTGGCGAAGAAGTGCAGGCCCGGGCCAACGCGGTTGCGACCAAACAGCATCACGCCGAGGAAGCCCGCTTCCAGGAAGAAGGCGGTCAGCACCTCATAGCCCATCAGAGGACCGATCACCGGTCCAGCCTTGTCGGAAAACACCGACCAGTTGGTGCCGAACTGGTAGGACATCACGATCCCGGACACGACCCCCATGCCGAAGGCGACCGCAAAGATCGTCTTCCAGAAGTCGAAGAGCTCCAGATAGACCTTGTCCTTCTTCCAGAGATAGAGGCCCTCGAGCACCGCGAGATAGCTCGCAAGCCCGATGGAAAAGGCGGGAAATATGATGTGGAACGATACGGTAAAGGCAAACTGTATGCGTGCCAGGAGTTGCGCGTCGAAGTGCTCGAACATGGGATGTCCTTTCCTTCTCTCCTCCCGGAGATGATAAACATCAACTATACCCTCGCACCGGCAAGGCAATGCGACAACCCGCCATGCGTCAGTTCAACGCATAATATTTTTCATATGTTTCTAATCTAACCCTGCTCCCGGCGACAAACGCAAACGGCGCGGGTTTGATCCCGCGCCGTCCGTGTCGATGATATCTAGAACGTCGATCAGTCGACGTTGAACACCAGCGGCTTGGCCTGCTTGACCGCCGGGTTGGCGGTGAGCTGGTCGAGAACCGCCTGCTCCACCGGGCCATCAACGTAAAGAAGCGCGATCGCGTCGCCACCTTCCTTGTCGCGGCCAAGCTGGAAGTTCGCGATGTTGACCTTGGCGTTGCCGAGCGTGGTGCCCATGAAGCCGATCATGCCGGGAACGTCGGTGTTCGAGATGTAGATCATGTTCGGACCGACATCGGCATCCATGTTGATGCCCTTGATCTGGATGAAGCGCGGCTTGCCGTCGGAGAAGACGGTGCCGGCAACCGAGCGGGTCTGCTTCTCGGTGGTGACCGTGAGCTTGATGTAACCGTCATAGACGCCGGTCTTGTCGCGCTTCACTTCCGAGACGATGACGCCCTTTTCCTTGATCATGATCGGCGCCGAAACCATATTGACGTCGGCAACCTGCGGGCGGATGAGGCCGGCCAGCAGCGCAGATGTCAGCGCCTTGGTGTTCATGCCGGAGGTCACGCCGTCATAGAGGATCTCGATTTCCTTGATCGGGTTCTCGGTCATCTGGCCGGCAAACGAACCGAGCACGTCGGCGAGACGGATGAACGGCTTCAGGATCGGCGCTTCCTCAGCCGTGATCGACGGCATGTTGATGGCGTTCGAGACGGCACCCTTCATGAGATAGTCGGACATCTGCTCGGCGACCTGCAGAGCGACGTTTTCCTGGGCTTCCGTGGTCGAGGCGCCGAGATGCGGCGTGCAGACGACGTTCGGCAGGCCGAAGAGCGGGCTTTCGGTTGCGGGCTCGACTTCGAACACGTCGAAGCCGGCACCGGCGACATGACCGGACTTGATGGCGTCGGCAAGGGCTGCCTCATCCACGAGACCACCACGGGCGCAGTTGATGATGCGCACGCCGGGCTTCGTCTTGGCAATGTTGTCCTTGCCGAGGATGCCGCGGGTCTTGTCGGTCATCGGTACGTGCAGCGTGATGAAGTCTGCGCGCGGCAGAAGCTCGTCGAGCTCGACCTTCTCGACGCCCATTTCCTGGGCACGTTCGGTCGACAGGAAGGGGTCGTAGGCGATGACATGCATTCCAAGGCCGATCGCCTTCTTGCAGACGATGCCGCCGATATTGCCGGCGCCGATGACGCCGAGCGTCTTGCCGGTGATTTCAACGCCCATGAACTTCGACTTTTCCCACTTGCCGGCCTGGGTCGAGGCATCGGCCTGCGGCAGCTGGCGGGCAACGGCAAACATCAGGGCGATGGCGTGTTCTGCGGTCGTAATCGAGTTGCCGAACGGCGTGTTCATCACGATGATGCCGCGCTTGGAGGCGGCCGGAATGTCGACATTGTCGACGCCGATGCCGGCGCGGCCGATGACCTTGAGGTTGGTCGCAGCGGCGATCAGCTTTTCTGTCGCCTTGGTGGCGGAGCGGATGGCGAGACCATCATAATTGCCGATGATTTCGGCGAGCTTTTCCTTGTCCTTGCCGAGCTTCGGCTGGAAATCCACTTCAACGCCGCGATCACGGAAGATCTGGACGGCGGTTTCAGACAATTCGTCGGATACGAGAACGCGAGGTGCCATGACGAGGCCTCCTTCAGAGAGTTCGTTTGAATGGGATGAGGGAATGTCTGGGCTCCGCCGCTGTGGCGGAGCCGAATTCGTCAGATCAGGCGGCAGCCTTGGCGAGTGTCGCCTTCTGCGTCTCATAAGCGAAGGAGAGCCACGGCATCAGAGCCGCCATATCGGCAGTCTCGATCGTGGCACCTGCCCAGATGCGAAGGCCCGCCGGCGCATCACGGTAGGCGCCGATGTCGAAGGCGACACCCTGCTTTTCGAGCGTGCTGGCAATGCCCTTGGCAAAGGCCGCTTGGGCATCGGCGTCGAGCGCGGTGACCTGGGGATCTACGATCTTGACGCAAACGGACGTGTTCGAGCGCGTCGCATCGTCAAC
Organism: Allorhizobium sp.; assembly: GCA_051861045.1. Lineage (GTDB taxonomy): Bacteria > Pseudomonadota > Alphaproteobacteria > Rhizobiales > Rhizobiaceae > Allorhizobium. Next base: position 621,641 of record JBHYDI010000001.1, on the reverse strand, counting down.
GGCCAGATTTGCGATCCAGTCGTTCTTCTCGATGAAGTCGAAGATCACCTTGGCATTGGCGTCGGCACGGGCGATCAGCGCATCGAGGCCACCGATCGACTTTGCCCACTTCAGCGCATCGACATAGTCCTCGACGCAGAGCATCGACGGCGTGTTGATGGTTTCGCCGACGAAGATGCCTTCGATCAGCTTGCCGCCGGAGGTCATGCGGAAGATCTTCGGCAGCGGCCAGGCCGGAACATAAGTCGTCAGGCGCTCGACAGCGCGCGGGGACAGGATGATCACGCCGTGACCGCCCTCGCCGCCCAGAACCTTCTGCCAGGAGAAGGTCGTGACATCGAGCTTGGAGAAGTCGAGGTCCTGCGCGAAAGCCGCCGAGGTGGCGTCGCAGATCGTCAAGCCCTTGCGATCATCAGGGATGAAATCGGCATTCGGAACGCGAACGCCCGAGGTCGTGCCGTTCCAGGTGAAGACGACGTCGCGGTCGAAATCGACGGCGGCGAGATCCGGCAGAAGACCGTAATCGGCATTGAACTTGCGCACATCGGCAAGCTTCAGCTGCTTCACCACATCGGTGACCCAGCCGGCGCCGAAGCTTTCCCAGGAGAGCATGTCGACGCCGCGTTCGCCGAGCAGCGACCACATGGCCATTTCAACGGCGCCCGTGTCGGAGGCCGGAACGATGCCGATGCGGTAGTCAGCGGGAACGTTGAGAATTTCGCGGGTAAGGTCGATGGCCAGCTTCAGCTTTTCCTTGCCGACCTTGGCGCGGTGCGAACGACCGAGCGGGGCATCGGAAAGCGCATCGAGCGACCAACCGGGACGCTTCGAGCAGGGGCCAGACGAAAAATGAGAGTTTGCCGGACGCGCGGCGGGGGCGATCACATCAGCCATATAGATACCCTTCCAGGTAATTAGCCTCTCGTTGGGGAGAGGTGTCCCGCCGTCGGAACTACTCCTGTCGCCCATATCAGTCAAGCGGGCTTGCGTCGCGATGAGCAAAATTTTTGTTCCGTCCGCGCCAGAGGTGGCGCAGCCCGGCAGTAACGACTGTCATCAATCCGTCATCCATCGGGCGCATCTGCCTGAAGACCCACCGTCTCCAGTCCCGCCACCACGGAGCCAACAACGATGTTTCCCCTGAGCAGCGCAATTCCGGGCCTCGTCTGGGCCTACCGGATCACCCCCGGCATGCGAAGCGAACGACTGCCGGCGGAATGCTCCATCGAGCAGGCGCAGCCCGGGGATGGCTTCATCTGGCTCCACCTCAATCTGGCGGACGGACGTGTGCCAGCGTTTCTCGAACAGTTCCAGGCCCTGACAGCCCCGGCGATCGCAGCGCTCACCACCCATGACACCCATGCAGCACTTTCGGTGGACGAGGGCCTGCTGTTCGGGACGCTCATCGATTTTCAGCGTGAGTTCGATTCGACCACAAGGGACATCGGCTGGCTGCATGTCGCCCTGTCCGGAAACATCATCATCACGACCCGGCTGCAACCGATCCGCTCGGTCGACAAGGTCCGCGCGGCGGTCGAAAAGAACGCCGCCCGCTACACCTCGCCGCTTCAAATCTTCGAACTTCTCGTGGCCGAGTTTCAACGTGGCCTGATCGCCGTGGTTCTGGAACTGACGGAAGAGTTGAACCAGATCGAAGACCATGTCTACGGCACGGAAATGCGCGACGAGCGTCGCCGACTGACACCCGTGCGGCGGTTGATCGTCAGGCTGCACAGACACTTGCGCACCATGCTGCTGGTCATGCGCCGGGCTGCGGCTGCCGATGACGAGGACTTGCCAGAGGAGATGGAAGACAGCCTCGCGCGTCTCGCAGCAAGGCTCGAAGCCGTCGATCAGGATGTCTATGCGCTGGCGGACCGGGCAAGGCTCCTGCATGAGGAACTCGATTCCAAGCAGAGCGCCGAGACGAACCGGCATCTCTACATTCTGTCGCTGATGACGGCGCTGCTCCTGCCGCCGTCACTGGTCACAGGCTTCTTCGGCATGAACACCACCGCCCTCCCCTTTGCGGAAGGTTTGCACGGCACCGCCTATGCCTTCGGCTTCATCCTGATCTCGGTGATGCTGTCCTGGTGGATCCTGCGCAGAACCGGAATTCTCTAGTCCCAGACGCGCGAAAGGGCCCGAAGGGGGCCCTTTCTGATCTGTAATTGGACGTCCGTGTCCGGCTTACTTGTAGACCGGCAGTTCCGGCGGCGGCTCGTAGGCGACGGGGGTTTCGCAACCACCGAAGACATAACGGGCGCCTGCATGGACGCTGTGGCTGTAGAAGCCCTTGTCGTAGCCCGGACCGCCGTTCGAGGCGTAGCCGAACATGTCGCCACCCATGGTGTGGCGGAAGCGGTAGCCGAGATCGGCCTTCACGTTGCAGGTCACGTCGATCGAGGCACCAGCCATGAGCTGATAGGCGAAGCGCCAGCTGCCCTTGCCGCCGTGTTCGACAGTGGTATCGCAACCCGAGCCGTCATCGGCGCAAGAGGTGTTGCGCAGCTTGTCCCACTTGACGTAGGAGCCGCCGATACCGCCGCCGATGTATGGCGTGAAGTAAGCGTAGGTGCCGAGGTCGACATAAGCGTTGGCCATGAGCGTGTAGGCACGCAGAGCCGAGAGATCTTCAGACGTACAAGCAACCGCGCATGCGCCACCGCCGCCCGCACCGCCGCCAACTGTCGAGCCGCGGAAGTCAGACTTCAGCATGTAGTCGAAGGTCAGGTCGGTGCGCAGATAGCTGTTAACCTGATAACCGACACCACCGCCGACCCAGAAGCTGTCCTTGATGGAGGACGTCGTGAAGCTGGCTTCGTCTGCATTGGAGCCCTGGAAAAACTTGGCGCCACGCAGCTTGTTGAAATTGTAGCCGAGATCGCCGCGCAGGTACCAGCCAGACGCTTCCGCAACCGCAACTTCCGGCGCGTCGACATAGGCCGGCTGTGGTTCGGCCTGATAAACATCAGCGGCATAGGCGGCCGAGCTGGCAAGCAGGGCTGCCGTGACCGCGGCAAAAATGGTTTTCGTCATGACAGGATACTCCAAATCCCAGCGTTGTCGCGTCAGGGCGTCCCAAGCCAGACATCCTGAATTGGGACGGATAATGGAGTGGAAAGGTTAAGTTGCGATTAACTACAGATCTTAACTCTAACCCTTATCCATTTGCTTACCTTGATACTTGCAACCACATTGAGAGCAAAAAGAAAGGGCGCGGCTCCCTGGAGAACCGCGCCCTGACTTATATCGAATAGGCTCGCCTTACCGTCGCTCAGGCGGCGTGGCGCCCCTGACCGGTGCGCATGGCACCGAGATTGAACAAGCCCAGCCGCTGATCCATCTCGGCAGCCTCGCCGGCGAGCCTGTGGATGGCGGCGGTCGTTTCCTCGACCATCGCCGCATTCTGCTGGGTCATGGCGTCGAGCTGGTTCACCGATGTGTTGATATCGACGAGCGTCTGCGCCTCTTCCCGGGTGGATTCCATGATCTCGCCGATATGGCTGTTGATCGACAACACGTGTGAACCGATGCCATCCAGCGCATTGCCGGCCCTCTCGACCAGCTTGACGCCGTGATCCACTTCCCCGCGTGACTTCGACAGCAGGTTGGCGATCTCCTTGGCGGCATTCGACGAGCGCTGCGCAAGTTCGCGCACCTCCTGTGCCACCACCGCAAAGCCCTTGCCACTTTCGCCCGCCCGAGCCGCCTCGACACCGGCATTCAGCGCCAGAAGATTGGTCTGGAAAGCGATCTCATCGATGACACCGATGATATTGGAGATCGACTGCGACGATCCCTGGATCGCCTCCATGGCAGCGATCGTATCGCGCATGATGAGACCCGACATCGCGGTATCGTCCTTCGCTGCACGGGCAATCCGCTCGGCTTCTTCGGCACGCGCGATCTGCGTCTTGACGGCGCTGGTGATCTCCTGGATCGCCGTGGCGGCCTGCGAGATGGCAGCCGCCTGGCGCTCGGTCCGCTCGGCAAGCTGGTCGGCGCCCGCGCGCATCTCCTCAGAGCCTTCGCGGACAGCAACAGAATTGCCGCCGATCCCGCCAAGCGTCGTGCTCAGTGTCTCGATTGCCTTGTTGAAGTTGGAGCGCAGACCTTCGAGATCAGCCGGGAAGCGGCGCTCGATCCGGAAGGCGAGATCGCCGGCAGCCAGCCGGTCCAGCCCCGTATCGAGGGTCTCGACGACCTCTTGCAAGGTCCGGGCTTCAAGGTCCCGCTCTTCCATCCGCTGCCGACGCTCCTCCTCGGCGCGGGCCCGTTCGTCACGACGCTCGGCAGACTGCCTCTGTTGCTCGATGAGCGCCTGGCGAAAGCGCTCAAGCGCCCGCGCCATGCTGCCGATTTCGTCCCGACGGTCCTGGTTTTCGACCGGCTGCTCGATCGCGCCATCGGCAACGGCACCGGTGAAAGCGACGAGACGGTCAAGCGGCGCAAACAGACGGCGGGTGAAGACCCAGGTGGCCGCAGCGAGAATGGCAAGAGCGATCAGACCCGTGATGATCAGGATCGTCGCAATGCGGATCGAGCCGGCTTCCAGTTCGGCCTTGGTCAGGCTCTCGGTCACCACGAAGTCCTGACCGGCAAAGCTGATCCGGCGGCCATAGATGACCGCAACCCCTTCGGGGCGCTCACCGTCCTGAACGGCGATACCATCGCCCGAGATCGCGAAATCGGCACGGACGTCGGTGAGCTTGCCCGAAGCGTCGAGCGCAATGCCGGCCCCATTGCCCGACAGAATGGCAGCCGTCTGGCTGCTGCCGGCAATGATGCCCTTGGACAACAGATTGACGAAGACCTCCGCCTTCACCTGGAACATCAGGCTGCCCTTGAAGCCGCCGAGCTTCACGAGGGGAACGGCGAAATAGATATCCGGCGCACCGGCATCGGCACCGACGGAAAGACCTGAGAAATTGACGCCGACGACATCGTCGACGGCCTTCGCCGCAGCCTCGGCGGACTGCTGGTAAACGCGCCCGAGCCCGGTCGCTGCGAAGCCCCCCTCCTTCAGGTTCTCACCGAAGGCTGGGCCCTTCTCGAAGGAATAGATGACATTGCCGTTCTGGTCGGCGATCAGCATGTCGCTGAAGCTGGTGCCTGCGAGATAGGCGGCAATCTGGGCCTGGGTCGTCTCATGGGTGGAATAGTAGAAGCCGCTCGGCCCCTCCGGCTTGATCAGCTTCTCGCGCTCGCCTGCCGGATGCGGATTTTCGGTGACGAAGATGCGCTGCAGCTCCGCCTTTGCATCGCCTGTGCTCTTGGCAATCGTGTTCCAGCCGCTCTTCAGGCCCGTCAGCGATTGCTGCAGTGTCTCGATCTTGGCGATCGATGCCGCCTGGTTTTCCAGCGCCTGCAGCTTCTCCGTGAGAAGATCCCCGCGGAAGGTCAGCGTGCTGGCCATCGCCCTTTCCGTCTGCTCGCCGAACAACTGGCTGGAGCTGCGATAGGCGAAGACGTTGAGCAGAGCGATGGTGATGAGCGTCAGCAGCAGAAAGACGGCAATGACTTTGAACGAAAGCGAATGGATGCGAGCTGTCATGGTTTTTGTTCCCGCTGGCCGGCCGGACAAGTCCGGTCGCGGCCAGAATTTCGATCTGCTGCGAAACACAGCAGATTCCCCTTTTATCCAGGAACAATCACTCTCGGCCCTTAATCGCTCGTAAAGATATTAGGCGAAACCCCGTAATACTAAGGGGTTCAGACGGGCTGTGCCACGCGATGCCTGAGGCCCGCGAAGAGCTCGACGGAACGCAGACGGGCGTTCAGATCGTGGACCGGCGTCGAGACGATGACTTCATCGGGTCTGACCTCGGCGACAAAACGGCCGAGCTTGTCCGCGGCCGTCTCCGGCGAACCCACGATCGCATAGCGCAGGGTGTGCTCAACGCCGATGCGCTCGATATCCGACCAGAAGCCTTCCATCGTATCGACAGGACGCGGGAACGGCCGGCGGACGTTGCGGCGGAGGTTGACGAACTGCTGCTGGGCGGACGTGAACAGGCGTTCGGCCTCCCGATCCGTCTCCGCGATCGCCGCCATGGTGCCGACCATCACATAGGGCTTCTGCAACGAAGCCGACGGCTGGAACCGCTCGCGGTAGATTTCGACCGCGTCGAGAAGCTGATCCGGCGCAAAATGCGAGGCAAACGCGTAAGGTAGCCCAAGCGCGGCAGCGAGATGGGCGCTGTAGAGGCTCGACCCGAGAAGCCAGATCGGCACGTGGCTGTTCATGCCGGGAACGGCGATCAGCCCGCCTTCTTCATCCGGCTCGCCCATCAGGCGCTGCAGTTCGAGAATGTCGTGTGGGAAGCTCTCGGCGCCGGCATCCATATTGCGCCTGAGGGCACGCGCAGTGCGCATGTCCGTTCCCGGCGCACGGCCGAGACCGAGTTCAATACGCCCAGGGTAGAGCGCTTCCAGCGTTCCAAACTGCTCGGCAATCACGAGCGGCGAGTGGTTGGGCAGCATGATGCCGCCGGAACCGACGCGGATCGTCTCTGTGCCGGCCGCGACATGGGAGATCACGAGTGCCGTGGCCGCACTTGCAATGCCCGGCATGCCATGATGCTCGGCCAGCCAGAAGCGGCGATATCCGTTATTTTCCGCCATCTGCGCAAGCTTTCGCGACGCATCGAGCGCCTCGCGAACCGAATGTCCCTCGGAGATGGGAGAAAGATCGAGAATGGAAAACGGTATCATGGCGGTGGCCCTGTTCTATGTACCTCCCACATGTAGTCAGGCCCCGCCGAAGTCCCAAGAGGTGACGATAATAAATTATAATCACTTCGCTTGTTTTCGGTTTGTTCACTTTTGGCTGGCACACCAACCCGCATCTGCATTAGGGTTTCGCATGACATCCACGATTCGCATCATCGGCATAGATCCGGGCCTCCGCCGCTGCGGTTGGGGCGTCATCGAGACGCTCGGCAACTCGCTGCGCTTCGTCGGATCGGGCACTGTCACCTCCGACGGCGACATGGATCTCGCCTCCCGCCTGTGCCAGCTGCATGATGGTCTGGCCGAAGTGGTGCACGCCTACAAGCCCGATGAGGCGGCCGTCGAACAGACCTTCGTCAACAAGGATGCGGTGGCGACGCTCAAGCTCGGCCAGGCCCGTGGCATCGCCATGCTGGTCCCTGCCCGTGCAGGTTTGCGTGTCTCCGAATACGCCCCAAACGCCGTCAAGAAAGCCGTCATCGGCGTCGGCCATGGCGACAAGAAGCAGATCCACATGATGCTGAAGATCCTGATGCCCAAGGCCGAATTCAAGGGCAATGACGCCGCCGACGCTCTGGCCATCGCCATCTGCCATGCCCACAATCGCGGCGGCGAACGGATGCGCCAACTGCTGGCCTCAGCCTGATTTGTTCTTGACTTGTTCCGTAAGTAAGATTTATTCTTACCTGATCGGAGGCGAGCCATGCGTGTGACATCAAAAGGTCAGGTGACCATTCCCCGCGATCTGCGTGAACTCATCGGCATCGAGCCGAATTCCGAAGTCGTGTTTACCGTCGAGGACGGTCGCTTGATGCTCGCGCCGAAAAATGGAGCCGAGGCCCAGCAAGAGAAGACGCGCTTGGCAGGTCTGATGGAAACATTGGCGCGCCTGGAAGGGACCGGCGATCCGGAACTGGATGCAGACGCCCTGATGCAGATGACCAGGGATCGCTGAAGCATGGCTGTGCTGGTCGATACCAACGTGCTGGTCGACGTCGCCGTCCGCGATCCACAATGGCTCGCGTGGTCGCGTGGCCAGTTGATGCGCCTGGCAAAAGACGAGCCACTAGTCATCAACCCGATCATCTATTCGGAGTTTTCGGTGCGGTATTCCGATCGCGATGAAGTCGAGGAATTGCTTCCGCCGACAGATTTTCACCGGGAAAACCTGCCCTGGGCAGCGGCTTTCGCAGCCGGCGTGGCCTTTCGCATCTATCGCCGCGCTGGCGGCGGGCGTGATCGGGTTCTCCCGGATTTCCTCATCGGCGCGCATGCCGCGATCCGCAATCACAAGATCCTGACACGGGACCCGAAGGGTTATCGGACATACTTTCCCGACGTGCCCCTGATCTCCCCCGAAACCCATCCCCTGTAACGCGACGGACTTATCCATGATCGGCAAACTCAAAGGCACCATCGACGAGATCGGCGACGACTACGTCCTCGTCGACGTCCACGGCGTCTGCTACGTCGCCCACTGCTCCTCGCGCACGCTTGGCCGCATCGGCTCTGCAGGGGAGGCAGTCATCCTCTTCATCGAGACCTATGTGCGCGAAGACCAGTTGAAGCTCTTCGGCTTCATGAGCGCGTTGGAGCGGGAATGGTTCAACCTCTTGCAAAGTGTACAAGGTGTTGGCGCGAAGGTGGCGCTGGCCGTCCTCTCGACCCTCACCCCGTCGGAACTCGCCAATGCCATCGCGCTTCAGGACAAGGCCGCGATCTCCCGCGCCCCGGGCGTCGGGCCGAAGGTAGCACTTCGCCTCGTCACCGAACTGAAGAACAAGGCCCCGGCCTTTGCCGGCGAAGCCTCCGCTAATATCGGCCTCAAGCAGGAACTCGGCGAAGGCGTCGCCTCCGCCCCGGTCGCCGATGCCGTCTCGGCACTGACCAACCTCGGCTATTCCCGCGATCAGGCTGCAAACGCGATCGCAGCAGCCTTGAAGAACGGCGGCGAAGGGGCTGACAGCGCCAAATTGATCCGGCTGGGGCTGAAGGAGCTGTCGCGGTAGGAATTGGTGCAAGAACGAAATACTGATATGCTTCTCGCAAGAATTCCTTGAGGAGGTAAGACATGGGTGCATTTACCACTATGACCTCCAAGGGTCAGATCACGATCCCGAGTGAAGTGCGAGATGCGCTGAAGCTGGAACCAGGCACAAGGTTCTATGTCGCTGCTCGCAATGGCCAGGTGGTGGCGATCCCGAAAAACAAGAACCTGATGGATCTCGCCGGCATCGTAAAACTGCCTCCGGGGGTAAGCTTGAGCCTGGAAGACATGGAGGCGTCTGTGGCCGACGCCGTAGCGGAAGACGATAAGCGCATTCTGCGCGAAACGGCTGAGCGATTGAAATGATCGGCGTCGATACCAATGTGCTCGTCCGATTTCTTGTCGAGGACGATCCGAAGCAAAACGCACTTGCGCGAGATTTCTTCTCCAAACGAAGCGCGGAAGACCCAGCTTTTGTCAGCGCGATTGTTCTTGCAGAAACTGTTTGGGTTTTACGTCGGAATTTGAAGCTGCCCTTGGCAACCGTGTGCGACCTCATTCAAAATTTGTTGGCAGCGGATCGCCTCGTGGTGGAATTTACCGAGGAACTGGACGCACTCCTCTCTCAGAACACGCCACAATCAGATATCGCCGACTACCTGATTGCCTGGTCGGCCAAGCGTGCCGGCTGCAAGGCGGCCGTAACTTTCGACAGAACCTCGGCTGAGGCGATACCCGGCATGGAACTTCTCGCATGATCACCAACAACCCGATCCTGACCCCGGAAAAGCGCGGCGAAGACCTCGATGCAGCACTGCGCCCGCAGACGCTCGACGACTTTACCGGCCAGGCCGAGGCGCGCGCCAATCTGAAGATCTTCATCGAGGCGGCCAAGAACCGGGGCGAGGCGCTCGACCACGTCCTCTTCGTCGGCCCTCCAGGTCTTGGCAAGACGACGCTTGCCCAGATCATGGCCAAGGAACTCGGCGTCAACTTCCGCTCGACGTCAGGCCCTGTGATCGCCAAGGCCGGCGATCTTGCGGCTCTTCTCACCAATCTCGAAGAGCGCGACGTGCTCTTCATCGACGAAATCCATCGCTTGAGCCCCGCGGTCGAGGAAATCCTCTATCCGGCCATGGAGGACTTTCAGCTCGATCTGATCATCGGCGAAGGCCCTGCCGCCCGCTCTGTGAAGATCGACCTGTCGAAGTTCACGCTCGTTGCCGCCACCACTCGCCTGGGGCTTCTGACGACGCCGCTGCGCGACCGCTTCGGCATCCCGGTGCGGCTGAATTTTTACACCGTCGAGGAACTGGAATCGATCGTCCGTCGTGGCGCCCGCCTCTTGAACCTGCCGATGACCGAGGACGGCGCCCGTGAAGTCGCCCGCCGCGCGCGTGGCACGCCCCGCATCGCCGGCCGTCTGCTGCGACGTGTCCGCGACTTCGCCGAAGTCGCCCGTGCCGAGGCCGTCACTCGCCAGATCGCCGACGAAGCCCTGACGCGGCTCAATGTCGACAATATGGGCCTCGACCAGCTCGATATGCGCTACCTCTCGATGATCGCCGTCAACTTCGGCGGTGGCCCTGTTGGCATCGAGACCATCGCCGCAGGCCTGTCGGAACCGCGCGACGCCATCGAGGACATCATCGAACCCTACATGATCCAGCAGGGCTTCATCCAGCGCACCCCGCGTGGCCGTGTTTTGACGGCCACCGCCTGGAAGCACCTCGGCATGACACCGCCCAAGGATCTCGAAGCCGCGCAATTCCGGCTCACGCTCGAGGATGATTGAGACCGTGTCCAAACGCACCCTGATCACCATCAAGGACGGCAAGCGGCGCTTCAACCACCGCATCGCCGGCCTCGCCTTCCGCGACGGTCATGTGCTGGTCCACCGCGCCACCCACGAGACCTTCTGGACCTTTCCCGGCGGCCGCGCCGAGATCGGCGAGACCTCGACGGAAACGCTGGTGCGAGAGATGCAGGAGGAACTGGGCGTCGAGGCCGTCGTCGGCCCACTCCTCTGGATCGTCGAGAACTTCTTCGACTACGAAGGCAAGGCGTGGCACGAGCTGGGTCTCTATTATCGCATGGAGATCCCGAACAGCTTCCCCTTCCACCCGACCGACATCATCCACCGCAATGAGGACGGCAAGAATTCTCTCGAATTCAAATGGGTGCCGGCGACGCGGCAAGCGCTGAAGGCTCTGGATATCCCGCCCTATTTCATCGCCGAAGAAATCGAGAACCTGCCGGCCTCCCCGAAACACGTGGTCTGGCACGATGGGGACCTCGACACGCCATGACAGAGGCCACACGCTTCGTCCGCAAGCTCGCCTATGCCAACATGCTGGCCAACGACCGCCTGCACCAGGCCGTCTCGCAGCTGGAGCCCGGAGAATTCAAGGCACTCCGCACGAGCTTTTTCCCTTCGCTCGTCGCCACACTCAATCATATCCTGATCATCGACTGGTTCTACGTCGACGCCCTCGAAGGCGGTGATCTTGGCCCGAAGGCCTGGGCCAATCAGATCCCCTTTCCGGACCGCGCCGACCTTCGCGCAGCGCAATTGGCATCCGACCGACGCCTGCTCGCCTTTTGCCTGGCTCTAAACGACGAAAACCTCGACCGCCCTGTGAGGATCCATCGGACAGGTCGCATCCAGGTGGAGCGATGCGACGACGTGCTCTCCCACCTCTTCCAGCACCAGACCCATCATCGCGGCCAAGCACATGCCATGCTGGCTGGAACCAGCATCAAGCCACCACAGATCGACGAGTTCATCGTCGCCGATGACGCGGCAAGTCGTTCGGATGTTGTTCATCGGCTGGGGATGACTGAAGCGCAGGTCATGAACCTGGACCAAGCCTGACAGGCCGCTCGCACCGTATTTGCGGAGCGCGTTCATCAGATAATCTGCATATCATAATGACGCCACATGCCAGCCCCTTTTCCGTCCAGATACGCCAGTAATGAGGCGGCGGACCTAAGGTTAAGTGCGGCCCCTTAAGTCGACGCAATGAGTAATTCCTGATTTCACAGTCAGCATACGCCCGGCGTTTGCGGAAATGGTTCCGCACGTCTGTAAAACTGGACAGAAGGAGGAAGTGGGGGCCTCGCACAACCTAAAGGATTCCCGTTATGGGTCTCATGTACCTTATCGATACATTACGCCTCGATCCCGTCGCATCCATCAAGACGGGGTTGCGTATCGTCCACTTCATAGGCCTTGCCTTGGGCCTGGGGGCAGCAACCGTTCTCGACCTGATGATCCTGAAGTTCTTTCTCAGGGGCAAGGTGACGTCCGACCAGTGGAACGTCTTCCATTTCGGCTCCCGCATCGTCAATGTCGGCTTGATCCTTCTCTGGATCACAGGGCTTGGCTTTCTCGCCTATTACAGCGCCTTTGATCCGATCCGGCTCGGCAATGAAAAGGTCTGGGCCAAGATGACAATTGTCCTCATCCTGACGATCAACGGGGTCTTCCTGCACATGGCCGTGCTCCCCAAGGTGAAGGCGCAGATTGGACGCTCGCTGCTTGAGGGCATGTCGACCGGACAGCGCAGCCTGTTCTTTGCCTCGGGCGCCCTGTCGGCCACCTCCTGGTATGTCCCACTGCTTCTCGGCGCGATGCCGCAGCTCAATTTCGTCGTCCCGATGACGACGATCCTGCTTGCCTATGCCCTGCTGCTCACTCTGGCCTTGCTGGCAACGCAGCTCGTCCTTCTGGCACTGGGAGACGACCGGCGCTCTGAGCTGCAGTCCAGCCTGCGCGATCGGTCGGAGCCGGTCATGGGGCTTGCCTGATCAAGAGTGAACCGGAAGGCCGGCGCTTCTGGGCCGGCCTTCCTATCCAGTCTATGAGGGAGGCCTGAAACGCGATCCCGGTTTGCGAAGCTCCGCCACTTTCTGCTATGCGCCTGCTGACAAGATCACCGGGCCAGGCACCGAGCAGTGCCGCCCATGCAGGACCAGGGACGGCAATGTCTTCGATGGAAATATCGCTCTCCGGCAGGCTGACAGCAGATGGTCATCACCTGACCCAGCGCGTCTACTACGAAGACACCGACTTCTCCGGCGCCGTCTATCACGCCCGCTACCTGCATTTCATGGAGCGCGCCCGCACGGATTATCTCCGCTGCCTCGGCGTCGAGCAGTCGACACTCTTCCAGGCCTCGGACGAAGGCCTCGCCTTCATGGTCCATCGCATGGAGATCGACTTCAAGGCCCCTGCCCGCATGGACGACATCATCACGGTCGTGACGGTCACCGAAAAGGCCGGCGGCGCGAAGATGATCCTCCAGCAGGAGATCCGCCGGGGCGAGCAGATCTTGATCGCGGCCAAGGTGGTGATCGCCGTCGTTAACCGCGCCGGTCGCCCCAGACGCCTGCCGGATGCCCTCGCCAGACAGTTCCTCGCCTGAATTCACAAAGCCCTGATCGAGGCCCTTGGTAACCCCTTTTTAACCTTAATCGGGTCTTACTCGGCGCTTGGAAGTTTGTGCAGCGCACGCCTTCCTTTGACCAAATTTTCATCCCAGAAGCACTGTGGGAGCTAAGGCGGGAAAAGGGTTTCGGCGGCTGCGACCGCACAAGTTTTCCACCAGTAAAGCTCATGTCGCCGCCCGGTCCAACCCACCGGGCGTTTGGATTTCGGGGAATTGAAGGCGATGGAACAAGTTGGAATGGCTGCTGCGACCCATGACGTGAGCCTTTGGGGCCTCTTCATGCAGGCGGGCCTGATCGTCAAGCTCGTCATGATCGGCCTGATGGCTGCCTCCGTCTGGACCTGGGCGATCGTCATCGACAAATACTTGAGCTACGCCCGCGCCCGTCGCCAGTTCGACCAGTTCGAGCAGGTTTTCTGGTCCGGCCAGTCGCTGGAAGAGCTCTATCGCACCCTCGCCGAGCGTAACAACACCGGCCTCGCCGCCATCTTCGTCGCCGCCATGCGCGAGTGGAAGAAGAGCTTCGAGCGCGGCGCCCGCTCGCCGATCGGCCTTCAGATGCGTATCGACCGCGCCATGGACGTGACCATGGCACGCGAATCCGAAACGCTCGAATCGCGCCTGTCGTCGCTGGCTACGATCGGCTCTGCCGGTCCCTTCATCGGTCTCTTCGGTACCGTTATCGGCATCATGACCTCGTTCCAGGCCATCGCCGGCTCGAACAATGCCAGCCTCGCGGTCGTCGCACCGGGTATCGCCGAAGCGCTGCTCGCAACCGCAATCGGCCTGATCGCCGCTATCCCCGCGGTTATTGCCTACAACAAGTTCTCCGGCGAAGCGGGCAAGCTCTCGTCGCGCATGGAAGGCTTTGCAGACGAGTTCTCGGCCATCCTGTCGCGTCAGATCGACGAGAAGCTGCAGCCGCGCCAGGCGGCACAGTAAGGCCCGGAAGGCAGGAGACGCATCATGGGTATGTCGGTCGGATCGGGTAGCAAGGGTGGCGGACGCCGCGGACGTCGCGGCGGCAAAAAAGCCCTCGTCAGCGAAATCAACGTCACGCCCTTCGTCGACGTCGTACTCGTGCTGCTGATCATCTTCATGGTTGCCGCACCGATGATGACGGTTGGCGTGCCGATCGACCTGCCGCAGACGCAGGCCAAGGCGATGAGCAGCGAAAACCAGCCGATCACGGTCTCGGTCAATCCGGCGGGCGAGATCTACCTGCAGGAAACGGCGATCCCGATCGAGGAAGTCGTGCCGAAGCTGCAGGCGATCGCCACCACCGGCTACAATGAACGTATTTTCGTGCGTGCCGATACCGCCGCCACCTATGGCATCGTCATGCAGGTCATGGCGCGGATTTCGTCGGCCGGCTTCACCAATATCGGTCTTGTGACCTTGCAGGAACAGCAGAATTGATCGGACGGACATGAAGGGCAGCCTCTTCACATCCTCGTTTCTGCACACACTGGCGCTCTCTGCAGCCCTGGTGAGCCTCGGCTCGCCTGAAAAGCTGGAGATCGCCCCGATGGAAACCCTCCCCGTCGACATCGTGCCGATCTCGGAATTCACCCAGATCCAGCAAGGCTCCAAGACGGCACCGATGGCGGAGACATCTGCACCCGTGCCGACGAAGAAGCCGCCGATCGCCGAACCGGCTGAAAACTTCGGCGACAATGAAGTCGACCTGAAGTCGCCCCCGACGCCTTCGCAGCGTCCGGTCGAGCAGGAAGTCGCCGCTGCACCGAAGAAGGTGGAAACGCCGGCACCGACGCCTGATCCGGAAGTGAACGAGGTGAAGGAAGTCGTGCCCGAAGAGACGGCACCTCCACCGGAGCCGGAACCGAAGCCGACCGAAGAGGCCGTTCCCGAAGAGACGGTTGCCGAAGAGATCCCCCTGCCCGAGAAGGCGCCGATCCCGGCTGCCCGCCCGCAGCCAGAGATCGCCAAGCCGGCAGAAAAGAAGCCGCCGAAGCCTGACGCCAAGAAGGACACCAAGGCTCAGGAAACGGCAAAGTCGAAGCCGCAGATGGAAAGCGACTTCAACGCCGATGACGTGGCGGCCCTTCTCAACAAGACCGACGCAGCCGGTGGCGGCGCGAAGCGCTCGACAGCACCTGAGGCTCTCGGCGGCAGCACAAACACCGGCGGCTCGACGCTGAGCCAGAGTGAACTCGACGCGTTGCGCGGCATCATCCAGAACAACTGGCTGATAACGCCCGGAATGGCCGATGCCGCCGATGTCCGCGTCCGCGTCACCTTCCGCCTCGACCAGAATGGCGAGCTCGTCGGCGAGCCGGAAGCGACCGCGACCGGCGGTTCACCGTCGGCTCAACAGGTTCTCATGAGCGGTGCCGTGCGCGCCGTTCGCAAGTCCGCCCCGTTCACCAATCTTCCCCCGGACAAATACGACGCTTGGTCTGAAGTTGTCGTCAATTTCGACCCCAGCGAACTGATGTAAGAGCTGAAAGGCTTGGTAAGCATGAAAACTCTCCTCCTCCGCATTCTGCTGGTCTGTGCCGGCATGGCAGGCGCCTTCGTGGCACCGGCAAACGCAGCCGTTGAAATCAACATCAACCGCGGCAACGTTCAGCCGCTGCCGATCGCGATTACCGACTTCATCTCTGCTGATGGCATCGGCGCCCAGATCTCCGCCGTGGTCGAAGCCGACCTGAAGCGTTCGGGCCTCTTCGCCCCGGTCAGCCGCGCCGCCTTCATCGAAAAGATCTCCAATCCTGACCAGCCTCCGCGCTTCGAGGACTGGAAGGTCCTGAAGGCAGAAGCCCTGGTGGTCGGCCGCATTGTCCGCGAGCCGGATGGTCGTCTGCGCGCCGAATTCCGCCTCTGGGATACCTTTGGTGGCCAGCAGATGACCGGCCAGCAGTTCTTCACCGACCCGAAGAACTGGCGCCGCGTCGCCCATATGATCGCAGACGCCATCTATGAGCGCATCACCGGCGAAAAGGGCTATTTCGACACCCGCATCGTTTTCGTCTCCGAAAGCGGTCCGAAGACTGACCGCAAGCGCCAGCTCGCGATCATGGACCAGGACGGCGAGAACATGCGTCCGTTGACGAGCTCGAAGGACCTCGTGCTCACCCCGCGCTTCTCGCCGAACCGCCAGGAAATCACCTACATGTCCTTCGAGGGCGACCAGCCGCGCGTCTATCTGCTGCAGCTGGAAACCGGTTCTCGTGAGGTTGTCGGCAACTTCCCCGGCATGACGTTTGCGCCGCGCTTCTCGCCGGATGGGCAGCGGGTCATCATGAGCCTGCAGCAGGAAGGCAACGCCAACATCTACACGATGGATCTGCGCTCGCGCACAACGACCCGCCTGACCTCGACTGCGGCCATCGACACTTCGCCATCTTACTCGCCTGATGGCAGCCAGATCGTCTTCGAAAGCGACCGTGGCGGCCGCCAGCAGCTCTACATCATGGGTGCCGATGGCTCCGGCCAGCGCCGCATCTCCTTCGGCGACGGTTCCTACTCGACCCCGGTCTGGTCGCCCCGCGGCGATCTGATCGCCTTCACCAAACAGTCGGGCGGCAAGTTCTCGATCGGCGTGATGAAGACGGACGGTTCGGGCGAGCGCATCCTGACGACGGGCTTCCACAATGAAGGCCCGACCTGGGCACCGAACGGCCGCGTGTTGATGTTCTTCCGCCAGAACGCTGGCGCCGGTGGACCGCAGCTCTACTCGATCGACCTCACCGGTTACAACGAGCAGCTGGTCAAGACGCCGTCCTTCGCGTCTGACCCGGCCTGGTCGCCGCTGATGGAATAGTGATCGGAAAGAGGCGCATTTGCGCCTCTTTCTCGCCGTAAACGACCTGCAATCGCCATCTTCGACACGTGATTTGACAGTTTGTTAACCATGATTGTTGGAAGCCGGTTAACCGCGATTGGTTAAGGTCCGGCAACCCTAACAGAGAATTCAAGGAGACCGGCGATGAGCCGCATTCATTCCCCGGCCACGAGCCGTCTGCAGAAAATGGCAACCAACCCGGCCATGATCGCATTTGCCGTGGCTCTTGCCCTCGCAGGCTGCGCAAACAAGAAGAACCTGCCCAACAGCGCTGGCGAACTGGGCCTTGGCGCCGGTGGCGCTGGTGCAGCTACCCCAGGTTCGGCCCAGGACTTCACCGTCAACGTCGGCGACCGCATCTTCTTCGACACCGACTCGACCTCGATCCGTGCCGATGCAGCCCAGACGCTCGACCGTCAGGCTCAGTGGCTGGCCCGCTACCCGAACTACGCGATCACGATCGAAGGCCACGCCGACGAACGCGGCACGCGCGAATACAACCTTGCCCTCGGCGCACGCCGTGCTGCGGCCACCCGCGATTACCTCGCGCAGCGCGGTGTACCGGCTCAGCGCCTGAAGACCATTTCCTACGGCAAGGAACGTCCGGTCGCCGTCTGCGACGACATTTCCTGCTGGTCGCAGAACCGCCGCGCCGTCACCGTTCTCGGTGGCGCCGGCATGTGATCCGGTCCACCCGGCAATCACCAGCACGTGAAGGCGGCCCCTGGGCCGCCTTTTACTTTTCTCCATACTTTGGCCGAACTTGGTTGCTTTTTGCAGGCAATTGGGAAAACTCCTGTCGGCGCTGGTTCGGCGCAATTCGCCGCGAAAACAGGAAAAAGGAACATGAACAAACTTGTGATGGCCGCTCTGCTTGCGACGGCCTCGCTCATGGGACTGCATGGCAGCGCGAACGCGTTCCAGCTGTTTCCAAACGTCCAGTTCGGCCAGAAGACTGCGCCCGAACATTCGCCGAAGGCCGAGGTGCATCTCGCCCAGGCGACAGACCCGACGCTGCGTGTTCAGCAGCTTGAGGAAGAGATTCGCGCCTTGAACGGCCGGATCGAGGAAATGAGCTTCCAGCTTCTCCAGATGCAGGAAACCATCCGCAAGCAGCAGGAAGACAACGAGTTCCGCTTCCAGGATCTCGAAAAGAAGAGTGGATCTCTGACCCGTCCCGTCCAGGGCGGCCAGCAACAGGATTCCGTTGCCGAGATCATCACCGAAACACCGGACGTCGGCGCAACCGCCGACGCTTCCTCGGCCGGCCAGGCGCCGGGTACCGCGCCCGCCGAACAGACCCTCGGTTCGATCGCTCTCGACGAAAGCGGCATGCCGGTCACGGCAACGCTCAATCAGGACGCCCTCGACAATGGCTCAACCGCCCTGCCCGGCGTCGACAGCGGCGTGACGGCTCCCTCGACCACCGGTCAGGCCGCTCCCCAGCAAACCGCTTCGCTGAATTCCGAAAGCGACGTCTACCAGGTGGCCTATGCCCATGTGCTCTCCGGCGACTATTCGCTGGCCGAGAGCGAGTTCCGCGATTTCATCGCCGCCTATCCGAGCAGTGCCAAGATCGCAGACGCCAACTTCTGGCTGGGCGAGGCCCTCTACTCCCAGGGCAACTATAACGAGGCGGCCAAGACCTTCCTCAACGCGCACCAGACCTACAATACCTCTCCCAAGGCGCCTGAAATGCTGCTGAAGCTCGGCATGTCGCTGGCCGCCCTCGACAACACAGAGACCGCCTGCGCCACGCTGCGCGAAGTCTCCAAGCGCTATCCCAAGGCTTCCCGCGCCGTCGTTTCCAAGGTCGCGAGCGAGCAGAAGCGCCTCGGCTGCTGATGGCCGCGCGCCGCGCGGCAGGGTCCCCTGTGCCCGACCTCTCGCCCGAAGCGGCGATCGAAGATTTCCTCTATGCCCTCCGCCGCCCGACGCGCCTGCTGGTCGCCATCTCCGGTGGCAGTGATTCGACCGGCCTCCTGCTTTCCCTGCAGCGCGCGATCGAAACGCAGCGCTTTCCCCATCACCACACTCTGACGGCCGCAACCGTCGACCATGCTCTGCGCCCCGGTTCAGCCGACGAAGCGCGCGCCGTCGCCACTCTTTGCGAAACCCTTGGCATTCCCCACCGCATTGCGCGCTGGTCAGATGCGAAACCCGAGCAGGGTCTACCCGCCGCTGCCCGTCAGGCGCGTTATCGGCTCCTCGCTGATGTAGCCGACGAACTCGGTGCCGATGCGATCGTGACCGGCCATACGCTTGACGACCAGATCGAAACCGTTGCCATGCGTGCCGATCGCTCGACTGAAGGCGCCCTCGGCCTCGCCGGTATGGCATCCGCTACGCTCTACGGTAGCCGCCTTTGGATCCTCCGCCCTTTTCTGCGCACCCGCCGCAGCGCGATCCGCACCTATCTGGCTGATCTCGGCCAAAGCTGGATCGACGACCCCAGCAACGAGGATCCCAGCTACGAACGCATCCGCATTCGCCAATCGGCACCGACGATCTCACCCTCGGCAATCGAAGAGGCTGCTCGCAAACGGGAGGCTCTGTCGCTCGGCGCAGCGCAGTGGCTTGACGCATCGGCAGCGGTGTTCACCGGTCCCGTTGTGAAAATCGCGCTTTCGGGCGACGCGACACCATCAGCCGAAATCCGCGATCACGCACTCTCTACACTGACTGCCAATCTCGGCGGCAAACCGCACCGGCCGGCGGCAACGAGCCTTGCGCGCCTGGCCGATGCACTCGACGCTGGCAAGGATTTTCGGCTCACAATGTCGGGCTGCCTGGTGCTGCGCAGAGGTAAGGCCCTCTTTCTGCTGCGGGAAAGGCGCGGTTTTTTGCCGCTGTCCCTGCCGCCAAAAGCCTCAATGGTCTGGGATGGACGCTACCTGATTGACAACCGTAGCGCGGGCGAAGTGACGGTCGACGCTGGACCTGCGAGCGAAATCGCATCAGAACTTCCCGGCGCAGTGCGCTCTGCGCTCGTCGCAAATTGCCCGCAAGCCATTGTGGAAAAAGAGCTTTCGGGAGAGATCGGCGACCAGATCACCATCATTCCACGCCTCTCGCTCTTCGCAAACTTCATGCCCGGCTTCGACCAGCCACTCGCCGATGCTATCGCCCGCATTCTGGGCGCGGAACCGGCCCCGCCCTCACCCATTTAAGACTTATTGACGGAAAACGATCTGCGAGGGTGCGTTTGCCTTGGCAAGGATGCGCCACGATCCTATGTTATGAGATAATTCTGCGGGGCTCCGTCCCGCACCACAGGTTCGGGGAGTTCAATGAACCCAAATTTTCGCAATTTCGCGCTCTGGGCGATCATCGCCCTTTTGCTGATCGCGCTGTTCAGCATGTTCCAGACGTCGCCGTCGCAGACGGCCTCGAGCGAGATCCCCTATTCGCAGTTCCTGCGCGAAGTGGACGCTGGGCGCGTTCGTGAGGTGACGGTCACAGGCAACCGCGTTCTCGGCAAATATGCCGAATCCGGCACCGCCTTCCAGACCTATGCGCCCGTCGTCGACGACAACCTGCTCTCCAAGCTGGAAGCGGAAAACGTCATGATCGTCGCGCGTCCGGAAACCGACGGCTCCTCCGGCTTCCTGAGCTATATCGGCACGCTTCTCCCCATGCTGCTGATCCTTGGTGTCTGGCTGTTCTTCATGCGCCAGATGCAGGGTGGCTCGCGCGGCGCCATGGGCTTCGGCAAGTCGAAGGCGAAGCTGCTCACCGAAGCGCATGGCCGCGTCACCTTTGATGACGTCGCAGGCGTCGACGAAGCCAAACAGGACCTGGAAGAAATCGTCGAATTCCTGCGCGACCCGCAGAAGTTCCAGCGCCTCGGCGGCAAGATCCCGCGCGGCGTTCTGCTCGTCGGCCCTCCGGGCACGGGTAAGACGCTGCTCGCCCGTTCGGTTGCTGGCGAAGCAAACGTCCCCTTCTTCACCATCTCGGGTTCTGACTTCGTCGAAATGTTCGTCGGTGTCGGTGCAAGCCGCGTCCGCGACATGTTCGAGCAGGCGAAGAAGAATGCACCTTGCATCATCTTCATCGACGAAATCGACGCCGTCGGTCGCCATCGTGGCGCAGGCCTCGGCGGCGGTAACGACGAACGCGAGCAGACGCTGAACCAGCTGCTCGTCGAGATGGACGGCTTTGAAGCGAACGAAGGCATCATCCTGATCGCCGCGACCAACCGTCCAGACGTTCTCGACCCTGCCCTTCTGCGTCCGGGCCGTTTCGACCGCCAGGTCGTCGTGCCGAACCCTGACATCATTGGCCGCGAGCGCATCCTCAAGGTGCACGCCCGCAACGTGCCGCTTGCTCCGAACGTCGACCTCAAGGTCCTCGCCCGTGGCACGCCCGGCTTCTCCGGTGCGGACCTGATGAACCTCGTCAATGAAGCAGCCCTGATGGCCGCCCGCCGTAACAAGCGCGTCGTCACCATGGCCGAATTCGAAGACGCCAAGGACAAGATCATGATGGGTGCGGAACGCCGCTCCTCCGCCATGACCGAAGCCGAGAAGAAGCTGACTGCCTATCACGAGGCCGGCCACGCCATTACTGCTCTGCAGGTCCCGGCAGCCGACCCGCTCCACAAGGCAACCATCATTCCGCGCGGCCGTGCGCTCGGCATGGTCATGCAGCTCCCAGAGGGCGACCGCTACTCGATGAGCTACAAGTGGATGGTCTCGCGCCTCGTCATCATGATGGGCGGCCGCGTGGCCGAAGAGCTGACCTTCGGCAAGGAGAACATCACCTCCGGTGCATCCTCTGACATCGAGCAGGCAACCAAGCTTGCCCGCGCCATGGTTACCCAGTGGGGCTTCTCCGACGTACTCGGCCAGGTCGCTTACGGCGAAAACCAGCAGGAAGTCTTCCTCGGTCACTCGGTCTCCCAGTCGAAGAACGTCTCGGAATCGACCGCCCAGAAGATCGACATGGAAGTCCGTCGCCTGATCGACGAGGCCTATACCGAGGCCCGCCGCATCCTGACCGACCACCACGACGCCTTCGTCGCGATCGCGGAAGGCCTGCTTGAATACGAAACGCTCTCGGGCGAAGAGATCAAGGCGCTGATCCGTGGCGAGAAGCCGTCCCGCGACAGCGGTGACGACAGCACCCCGAGCCGTGGTTCGGCCGTGCCCTCGACCGGCCGCAAGGACGCCCCGAAGGGTGGCGAAGCCGAAGGCGGTCTGGAACCACAGCCGCACTGAGCGCCAAAACGCTTCAAGATCGAGGCCACCCCAACGGGTGGCCTTTTTCGTTTCAGATGTTCCTATCAGTAGAATTTAGTGGACGACCGGGCACTCGGTAACGCCGTGTAATCGTTTTTAGCGCTATTTTACGTGTCCTTTACTGCGTTCTGTGGCATGAGCAGCCAACAAGGGATCCCCGCGCGATCGCTCACGAATGATGACGTTCCGCAGCGGCCGAGATCCATAGGACTTGAAGGAACACTTGATGACACGTCGTTACTTCGGCACGGACGGCATTCGCGGCCTCTCCAATCGCTTCCCCATGACACCGGATCTCGCCATGCGGGTCGGCATCGCCGCCGGTACGATCTTCCGCCGCGGCGGCCATCGCCACCGTGTCGTGATCGGCAAGGATACGCGCCTGTCCGGCTACATGCTCGAAAACGCCATGGTGGCCGGCTTCACGGCAGCAGGCCTCGACGCCTTCGTTTTGGGCCCCATCCCGACGCCTGCCGTCGCCATGCTGACACGCTCGCTGCGCTGCGACCTCGGCGTGATGATCTCGGCCTCGCACAATCCCTTTGCCGACAACGGCATCAAGCTCTTCGGCCCCGATGGCTACAAGCTCTCGGACGAGCTGGAGCTGCAGATCGAGGACATGCTGGAAAAGGACATCTACGGCCAGCTCGCAGCGCCGAACGACATCGGCCGCGCCAAGCGTATCGATGGCGTGCATGACCGCTACGTCGAGTTCGCCAAGCGCACGCTCCCCCGCGACGTCACCTTGCACGGCCTGCGCGTCGCGATCGACTGCGCCAACGGTGCCGCCTACAAGGTGGCCCCAGCAGCGCTTTGGGAACTGGGCGCCGAAGTCGTCACCATCGGCAACGAGCCGAACGGCACCAACATCAACCTCGAATGCGGCTCGACTCACCCGGAAACGCTGCAGAAGAAGGTGCATGAAACCCGCGCCGACATCGGCATCGCGCTCGATGGCGACGCCGACCGCGTCATCATCGTCGATGAAAACGGCACCGTCATCGACGGCGACCAGCTGATGGCGGTCGTTGCCGAAACCTGGGCGCAGGACGGACTGTTGCGCGGCAATGGCATCGTCGCGACCGTCATGTCGAACCTTGGCTTGGAACGCTTCCTCGGCGACAAGGGCCTGACGCTCGCCCGCACCAAGGTCGGCGACCGCTATGTCGTCGAGCACATGCGCAGCCACGACTTCAACGTCGGCGGCGAGCAGTCCGGCCATATCGTGCTTTCTGATCACGGCACCACCGGCGACGGCCTCGTAGCCGCTCTGCAGATCCTGGCCGCCGTCAAGCGTACCGGCCGGACGGTCAGCGAGCTCTGCCATCGCTTCGAGCCCGTGCCGCAGCTCCTGCGCAATGTCCGCTTCTCCGGCGGCAAGCCGCTGGAAGACGCCGTGGTCAAGCAGGCGATCGCTGACGCCGAAGCCGAACTCGCAAAGTCTGGCCGTCTGGTCATCCGCCCCTCCGGCACCGAGCCCCTGATCCGCGTCATGGCGGAAGGCGACGACCGCGAGCAGGTCGAGCGCATCGTCAACGAACTGGTCGATGTCATCGGCAGCGTGCGCAGCGCTGCGGCCTGAGCCGACGCGAAATCCCTGAAAAGCAAAAAGCCCGGCTGCATCGCAGCCGGGCTTTTGTTTGTCGATCTGGTCTGACGATCAGGCGGACAGCTTCGCCATGACTTCGTCGGAGACTTCGAAGTTCGAATAGACGTTCTGCACGTCGTCATCGTCTTCCAGCGTGTCGATGAGCTTCATCAGCGAGGTCGCCTTTTCTTCGTCGACTTCAATCGTGTTCTGCGGCTTCCAGATCGCCTTGACCGATTCCGCACCACCGAGCACGGCTTCGAGCGCCTTGGACACTTCGTTCATGTCTTCGAAGGCGCAGTAGATCGTGTGACCGTCTTCATCGGACACGACGTCTTCGGCACCGGCTTCGATCGCCGCTTCCATGACCTTGTCGGCATCGCCAACGGCAGCCTTGTAGGTGATCTCGCCGACATGGTCGAAGGAGAAGGATACCGAACCGGTTTCGCCGAGTGCACCACCGGCCTTGGAGAAGGTCGAGCGGACGACAGAGGCGGTGCGGTTACGGTTGTCGGTCAGCGTCTCGACGATGACGGCGACGCCGCCGGGACCATAGCCCTCGTAGCGGATCGCGTCATAGGTCTCGGCATCGGCACCGGACGCCTTCTTGATGGCGCGCTCGATGTTGTCCTTCGGCATCGACTGTGCCTTGGCGTTCTGCACGGCAAGGCGAAGGGCCGCGTTCATGGTCGGGTCAGGCAGACCGGTCTTTGCAGCAACGGTGATTTCGCGCGCGAGCTTGGAGAACATCTTGGAACGGATACCGTCCTGCTTCCCCTTGCGGTGCATGATGTTTTTAAACTGTGAATGGCCAGCCATGGCACCCCTGATCAGGTCTGTATGTTGGGAATGGGCGCCTTATACGGGCGAAATCCGCCCGGTTCAAGGGTCATCAGCCCTCTGCAAAGCGCCTCTGGCTGAGGAACATCTGACCTTGATCTTCGTTGCCTCCACGGCATAACCCAAGGAGACAAAAAGATGGCAAGCTTCACTGAAGCCAAGGAAAATCCCGTAGAACAGCTCTGGGACGAGATCGACGACATCCATGCCGGCATGCTTGGCCTGATGAGTGGCAACATGCACATGCAGCCCATGGCTCCGAATGCGGATCGCAAGCGCAATGCCATCTGGTTTTTCACCAAGACCGACAGCCATCTGGTGCAGGCCCTGCGTCCGGGCAGCCGCGCGCATTTCTGTGTCGTCGGCAAGGATCACGACTACCACGCCTGCCTCGCAGGCGCGCTGACCGAAAACAAGGACCCGGCGAAGATCGACGAGTACTGGAACTCGGTCGTGGCCGCATGGTACGAGGGCGGCAAATCCGACCCGAAGCTGACCCTTCTGGAACTCAAGCTGGATGACGGAGAGATCTGGGCCTCGACCGGCAGCACCGTGAAGTTCGGCTGGGAAATCGCCAAGGCGAACCTCAACCCGGAAAAGATGCCTGACGTCGGCGTACACCGCGAAGTCCGCTTCGCCTGAGGCGAAATGGGGTCACACCCCCTGAAGCACGAGGATCAGCGGCTTCTTCGGCAAAGTCCGCATGGACACGGTGAAGCCGCGGTTCTCCGAGATCTGCGTGTCGAAACTGTCGTCGAACATCGACAGGAAGGTTTCGATCGGCGGACCCCGGCGATGCATGGGCAGGATCACGGCGGAGCGTAACCGCTTAACGATCCGGCTCATGCTGTCGGCGCCCAGGGTCAGCCCCCCATCAACTGGCACCATCAAGATATCCAGCCGTCCGATCTCGCCGTAATGCGTATCGGTCAACTCGTGATGCAGGTGGCCGAGATGGCCGATGCACAGGCCTGCAACCTCGATGATGAAGATCGAATTGCCGTTCGGCTCCATCTCTCCGCCCCAACTGCGGATATCGGTTGGGACATTGCGCACATAAGCGTCACCAACGACGAGCCTGTGCTCGATCGGCTGACCGGGCTCGGCTTCGTTCCACCCCTGCAAAACGGCGCCGATTTCCGGATCCGGATTGAGCGTGTAATGGCTCGAATGCGCCTTGTTCATCGTCACCACATCAGGCGTGCGCGAGGTTCTCAGCCATCCGTTGAAGTCAGTGGCAATAGAAATGCCGCCGGGCGTATCGATCTGGAAGGTGGAATGCCCGACATAAGTGATGACCACGTCTTCCTGAACCTGGGCCAGCGTCAGCGCTGGCACACCCGAGCCCAGTGATGTGAAGTTGGCATATTGCACATGCGGGATCTTCTCGGCGATTAGCTGACACTGGCTCACCTGTGGTCGCGCGGCTTCCTGTGCGAATGCGCTGCCAGCCACGGCTGCAAGCGCCATCGTGGACAATACCAGTCTCAGCATCATGCCGCTCCCTGCACCGTATCCAGATCGTGGAGGAGAGCATGCGGGAGCATCGGGAAACCGTAAAGCGGCGTCCCGGTCTCAAGCCGTCACAATGGCGTTATTGCGGCCTTTTAGACCCAGAACGACGGGATCGTCTCGGCGAGCCGAGGTCCGATCCGCAATGGCGCGATCTTCTCCGCGAGACCGGTGCTGTCGGAAATCTCCACGCCGACGCCACAAATGGTCGCCGGGCCGCTCGCGGCTTCGAAGCGCCCCTTCGGCATCTTGGAGATGAAGCGGTTGAGCGGCTCCTCCTTCTCCATGCCGAGCGAGGAGTCGTAATCGCCGCACATGCCGGCATCCGACATATAGGCGGTGCCGCCGTTCAGGATCTGGTGATCGGCGGTCGGCACATGCGTATGCGTGCCGACGACGAAGCTCGCCCGACCGTCGACGAAATGGCCGAAGCACTGCTTCTCGCTGGTCGCCTCCGCGTGGAAATCGAAGACGATAACATCGGCCTGTTCCTTCAGCGGGGCGGCGGCAAGAATGCTCTCCGCCGACTTGAAGGGATCGTCGAGCTCGGGATGCATGAAGACGCGGCCCATGATGTTGGCAACAAGCACGCGCGCGCCATTGCGGGCATAAAACAGACCGGAGCCCTTGCCGGGTGTACCGGCCGGATAATTGGCCGGCCGCAGGAACTGGTCGTGACGCGTGCAGAAGGAGACGGCCTCCTTCTGGTCCCACACATGGTTGCCGGTGGTAACGACGTCGGCCCCGGCATTGATCGTCTCGAGATAGATGTCCTCGGTAATGCCGAAGCCGCCCGCGGCGTTCTCGCCGTTGACGATGACGAAATCGAGCTTCAGGTCGGAGATCAGGCCCGGCAACCGCTCCCATACAGCCGTACGTCCGGTCTTGCCCACCATGTCTCCGAGGAACAGAAGTCGCATTTTCGTCCAATCACTCCATGAATCTTTTGAGGCCGCTTTCGGTCAGCACGGCCTCTAGCCGGACATCATGGGCCTCGAAGGGCACTTCTGCCACCTCCTGACAGTCGAATGCAATGCCGATCAGCCGCGGATGCCGGCCTTTTTCCCTCAGACGGGCGATTGCGCGGTCATAATGGCCCGCACCATAGCCGATCCGGTTGCCGCCGGCATCAAAGGCGGAGAGCGGAACCAGAAGCAGATCAGGGTCGAGAACGGCTGCCTCCAGCCCCGGACCACGGGTGCCGAACCCGGTATTCACGAGTTCTGCACCGGCCACGAGTTCGCGAAAGACGATCGTCTCCTTGTCCATGACGACGGGCAGGCAAAGGCGCGCGCCCCGTGCCTTGAGCCGCGCCATCAGCGGGCGGATATCCGCTTCGGAGCGGATCGGGAAAAAGCCGGAGACCACGAGCCCCGGCTCCATCTCCAGAGCGTCGCCGGCATGCTCTGCCATCGCAAGGCTATGCTCCAGTCTCAGCTCGGCTGGGATCTCATCCCGGACCGCCAGTCGCGCCTTGCGGATTCCGGCCTTCAATTCCCGCTTTTCCACCATCTTGGAGCCTTTTCTCTGCAGCCCCGCCAAATATGGGGAGGCGAAACACTAAAAAATCGCGTTTTTGCCCTTCGTCAACTGGATTTGAGATTCCCCTGAAAAACCAAGGCTTAACTCAAAGCGCTTAGACTAAGGACCAAGGCAACATTCAAGGGGCATATTTCATGCAGTTCTTTTCGCGCTTCGGCATCACGAAAACAATCACCGCAACAACGGTCCTGATCCTCGTCGCGTCACTCGGTGCGGTCGCATGGGTCATCTCCGGCAGCATTGAATCCCGTATCCAGCAGCAAGCAATCGCTGGCCAAGATGCGAGCCTTCGCACAGCCGCCACCATCATCGAACGCGACCTGCCCGGCACCAAGATCACCTGGGCCAAGGACGGCAATGTCGAACGCATCGTGATGGAAGCGATCCCGACAGAGTTCACCGAGCACGGCATGATCGACACGATCGGCCGCATGACCGGCCAGACCGCGACGATCTTCGCCTGGGATGCCGAAAGCAAGGACTTCTGGCGCCGCACGACGAACATCATCAAGCCGGACGGCAATCGCGCGGTCGGCACGGCTCTCGGCCAGACCGGCGCCGTCTATCCCTTCTCGGTCAAGGGTCAGGTCTATCGCGGCGAAGCCGTCATCCTGGAAACGCCCTACTACACCATCTACCAGCCGATCTTCTCTCCGGCCGGTGACGTTCTCGGCATCCTCTATGCCGGCGTTCGCAAGGCCGACATCAACAGCATCGCCACCGAGATGACATATGCCATCGGCACGACAGCCCTGATCGTGCTTCTGATCGCGGCCACGCTCGTGTCACTGCTCGTTCGCCGCATCGTTGGCTCGCTGCCCCGCCTGACCGCCGTTGCCGACCGCCTCGCCTCCGGACAGCTCGAAACTTCGGTTCCCGATCAGGAACTGAAGAACGAGGTCGGTGCGCTTGCGCGCTCGATCAACGTCTTCCGCGAAAGCGCCATCCAGAAAATCGAGATCGAGCGCCGCGCAGCCGAGGCAGCCGCCCAGGGTGAACGGGACCGCGCCGAGAACGAGAAGGCGAAGGCTGAAGACTCGCGCATCGTCCAGGAAGCCGTCGACGTGCTCGCCGACTGTCTCAACCGCCTCAGCGACGGCGACCTCACGGTCCGCATCGATCGCACCTTCACCGGCAACCTTGATCGCCTGCGCGTCGACTTCAACGCCTCCGTCGAGAAGCTCAGCAGCACGCTCGCTGAAATTCGTGTCGAAACCAGCGGCATCGAGGCAAGCTCTGCCGAAATGCGCTCTGCCACCGACGACCTCTCGAAGCGTACCGAGCAGCAGGCTGCTTCGCTGGAAGAAACCTCCGCCGCTCTCGAACAGATCACCTCGACCGTCCGTGGCTCGTCTTCCAAGGCCGACGAAGCGGCAACCATGGCAACCAAAGCGCGCCAGAGCACCGAGAATTCCAGCAAGGTCGTCTCCAACGCGATCGAGGCTATGAGCCGCATCGAGCAGGCATCCAGCGAAATCTCGAAGATCATCAACGTGATCGACGAAATCGCCTTCCAGACCAACCTCTTGGCGCTCAACGCCGGTGTTGAGGCCGCGCGTGCCGGTGAAGCCGGCAAGGGCTTTGCCGTCGTCGCTCAGGAAGTCCGCGAACTGGCTCAGCGTTCCGCAAATGCCGCCAAGGACATCAAGGCGCTGATCAACAAGTCGGGCGAAGCCGTTGCCGGCGGCGTCTCGCTGGTCCAGCAGACCGGCAACGCGCTGGGTGAGATCTCCAGCCAGGTGGCCGTCATCAACGACCACATCACGTCCATCGCGTCTGCCGCACGTGAACAGTCGACCGCGCTCAACGAGATCAACGGCTCCGTCAACCACATGGACCAGTTCACCCAGAAGAACGCCGCCATGGTGGAAGAGGCAACCGCGGTCACGCACCGCCTGGCCGACAGCGCCCGCAACCTCGCAGGCCTCGTCTCGCAGTTCCGCATGGCCGGCACGGCAAGCTCTGCCGCCCGCTCGTCTGCCGCACCGAGCTATTCTGCGCCGGCATCGGCACCGGCCTACCGGCCGGCCGCACGCCCGGCTGCTGCTGCAGCCGAAACCCGGCCCGTTGCCTCCCCGGCCCGCAAGATGGTCGGCAATCTCGCCAAGGCATTCGGCGGCGGCAACACGGCCGCAGCCGCATCGCAGGACAACTGGGAAGAATTCTGATCCCAGCCGCCCAACCAACAAAAAGCCGTCGCGAGCAATCGCGGCGGCTTTTTTTTATAATTTCGATGAGATGAAAAGGTGCGATCCACGGCAACCGATGGAGATTTACGATCCTGGGTGCCTACAAACGTAGGTGGGCGCCATATGTCCGAGCCCACGGGCCCGGCCAGGGACAGCTCCCTTTGGATCGAGTATGGCCCCAGGGATTGTGGTTCCTGTCGTGAGGCGCAGACCGCAATTCAGATATAGGCGCTTCGCAGGCAATGCGCCAGTGGCCTTGGCAAATAGTCCTCAGGCCTGAGGCTGGGGCGCGGGCCGCTGGGTGAGTTTGCGGGTAATGCCGTTCAGACGCTCTGCAAGGTCTGAGATCGCATGCGCCACGGCTTCTTCGCGGTGATGCACACCTGACAGGACCGTATCGCGCCCGTCGCGGAAACCGGCAAGTTCGGCTTCGGCGGCCGCCAGACGGCGATTGATCTCGGCCATCTCGTCCATGACCATGATCCCGGCCATGACGGTGATCCGGAGATCACCGATTTCGCCGAACTGTCCCTTGAGATGGCCGACATAGCGATCGAACTGGCTCGCAAGCTCGGTGAGATGAGCCTCCTGGCCCTCCTCGCAAGCCATGCGATAGGCTTTTCCGTCGATCGTGACTGTCACCTGCGACATCGGCCTTCCAACTCTTTCTCACACGCGGCGTTCTGGCGCCGGAAGCAACTAACGCTGTTGTCGACCGTTCAGCGGTCGAGCACCGCCCGGATCGTCTCCATCGCCGTGACAAGACGGCGCGAAACCTCGCGGTTGACCTCTTCGAGGCGGTTCGCCCGAAACTCCGACTGGTCGAGCTCCTGGGCAAGCCGCGCCCGATCGGCATGAACCCGCCGAACCTCACCGTCGATCTCCGTGCTCTCGCGCTCTGCTTCGAAACGCATGTCGACAGCGTTCTCCAGCCCGGCGACAGCCTGACGTAGCGCTGCAAGCGCGGCATCAACCGAATTTTCCGCCGGCATTCGTTCGCCCCTGCCTCAGTGATGTCTGTTCGCTACACGAATCGTCTTGGCCGCCCCGACCATGTGTGCCGGGACAGTAAGCCCCGGGCTTGCCGCGCGTCAATAAAGCGCGGGCCGTTGGAAGAAGCCAATTCTGTGGAAGACTGTCCCGATTTGCTGCTCCCGAAGTCATCTTCGGAACTCGCACAGGAAAGAGGCAAAGAGATGTTTTCTTGATCCCAGAAACGCCCGAAGCCGGCCCATTTGTTGACTTGCGCGATGCACCTGATAAGGATCACCCCCGTTCAGACGGCCCGTCCCGGCAGGCCGTATCTCGAAGCCCCGGAACAAGCGGATAAGCCATGATTTCTCCCGAAAAACATCAGCGGATGGCGAATGCGATCCGTTTCCTCGCCATGGATGCAGTGGAAAAGGCCAATTCCGGCCATCCAGGCATGCCCATGGGCTGCGCCGATGTCGCGACCGTTCTTTTCACCCGCTATCTGAGCTTCGACCCGAAGAACCCGCTCTGGCCTGACCGCGACCGCTTCGTGCTGTCGGCCGGCCACGGCTCCATGCTGATCTACTCGCTCCTCTATCTAACCGGCTATGAGGACATGACGATCGAGGACATCAAGTCCTTCCGTCAGCTCGGTGCCAAGACTGCCGGCCACCCGGAATATGGCCACGCCTCCGGCATCGAAACAACCACCGGTCCGCTCGGCCAGGGCATTGCGACGGCCGTCGGTATGGCGCTCGCCGAAAAGAAGCTCGAGAACGAGTTCGGCTCCGAGCTGCAGAACCACTATACCTACGTGCTTGCCGGTGACGGCTGCCTCATGGAAGGCATCAGCCAGGAAGCGATCACGCTCGCCGGCCACCTGAAGCTGAACAAGCTGATCGTCTTCTGGGACGATAACGGCATCTCGATCGACGGCGCGATCTCGCTGGCCGACTCGACCGACCAGCACGCCCGCTTCCGCGCGGCCAACTGGAACACGATTGCAATCGACGGCCACGATCCGGAAGCGATCGCTGCAGCCATTGAAACGGCCAAGAAGTCCGACAAGCCGACGATGATCGCTGCGAAGACCGTCATCGGCTTCGGCGCTCCGAACAAGGCCGGCACCCACAAGGTTCACGGTTCGCCGCTCGGCGCTGACGAAATCGCCGCCACCCGCAAGGCGCTCGGCTGGAACGAGGAAGCCTTCTCGATCCCCGCTGACGTGCTCGACGCCTGGCGCCTCGCCGGCCTGCGCTCGACCAAGACCCGCAAGGACTGGGAAGCCCGGCTCGCTGGCGCCGACGCCGAGAAGCGCGCCGAATTCAACCGCCGCTTCGCTGGCGAACTGCCCGGCACGCTCGCCGGCGCCGTCGACGCCTACAAGAAGAAGCTCGCTGAAACCAAGCCGACGGTCGCAACCCGCAAGGCTTCGGAAGATGCGCTCGAAGTGATCAACGGCGTCGTCACCGAAACGCTCGGCGGCTCTGCCGACCTGACCGGTTCGAACAACACCAAGACGAGCCAGACCAAGTCGATCACCCCGACCGACTTCTCCGGCCGCTACATCCACTACGGTATCCGCGAACACGGCATGGCCGCAGCCATGAACGGCATCGCCCTGCATGGCGGCCTGATCCCCTATTCCGGCGGCTTCCTGATCTTCTCGGACTATTGCCGTCCGTCGATCCGTCTGGCTGCCCTCATGGGCATCCGCGTCATCCACGTCCTGACCCATGATTCCATCGGTCTTGGCGAAGACGGCCCGACCCACCAGCCGGTCGAGCACATGGCAGCCCTGCGTGCCATTCCGAACCTGATGATGTTCCGCCCGGCTGATGCCACGGAAACGGTGGAATGCTGGCAGGTTGCGCTGGAAACCAAGGATCGTCCGTCCGGCATCGCGCTGACGCGTCAGAACCTGATCCCGGCCCGCACCGAATACGAAGAGCGCAACCTCTGCGCCCAGGGCGCCTATGAGCTGATCTCGGCCAGCGACGCCAAGGTCTCGATCTTCGCCTCCGGTTCGGAAGTTGAGATCGCGATGAAGGCCCAGCAGCAGCTGGAAGCCAAGGGCATCTCCGCCCGCGTCGTCTCCGTGCCCTGCTTCGAACTCTTCTTCGAGCAGGACGCCGACTACCAGGAAGCGATCATCGGCAACGCGCCGGTCAAGATCGCTGTCGAAGCCGGCATTCGCCAGGGCTGGGACGCCATCATCGGTTCCACCGGCACCTTCATCGGCATGAAGTCCTTCGGCGCCTCCGGTCCTGCCAAGGAACTCTACAAGCACTTCGGCATCACGGCGGACGCCGTCGTGGCCGCCGCCGAAGCCAAGCTTGCCTGACACAATCCCGCCAGGGCGTCCCCCAGGGCGCCCTGACATTGCCCAAGAGCTCAATATTCAATCGGGAGTGCACCAATGACTGTGAAAGTTGCCATCAACGGCTTCGGCCGTATCGGACGTAACGTTCTCCGCGCCATCGTCGAATCCGGCCGCACCGACATCGAAGTCGTCGCCATCAACGATCTGGGCCCGGTCGAGACGAACGCGCATCTGCTGCGTTACGACTCGATCCACGGCAAGTTCCCGGCCACGGTCAAGGTCGAAGGCGATACGATCATCGTCGGCGGCGGCAAGCCGATCAAGGTCACCGCGATCAAGGATCCGGCCACGCTTCCCCACAAGGAACTCGGCGTCGATATCGCCATGGAATGCACGGGCATCTTCACCTCGCGTGACAAGGCTGCCCTTCACCTCCAGGCTGGCGCCAAGCGCGTCATCGTCTCGGCTCCGGCCGATGGCGCCGACCTGACGGTCGTCTTCGGCGTCAACCACGACCAGCTGACCAAGGACCACCTGGTCATCTCCAACGCCTCCTGCACGACCAACTGCCTGGTTCCGGTCGTCAAGACGCTGGATGACGCCGTCGGCATCGACCACGGCTTCATGACCACGATCCACTCCTACACGGGTGACCAGCCGACGCTCGACACCATGCACAAGGACCTGTACCGCGCCCGCGCTGCAGCGCTCTCCATGATCCCGACCTCGACCGGTGCCGCCAAGGCCGTTGGCCTTGTCCTGCCGCACCTCAAGGGCCGTCTCGACGGCACCTCGATCCGCGTGCCGACCCCGAACGTCTCGGTCGTCGACTTCAAGTTCGTCGCCAAGAAGAACACCACCGCGCAGGAAATCAACGACGCCATCATCGCCGCCTCCAACGGCGCGCTGAAGGGAATCCTCGGTTACACCGACGAGCCGCTGGTCAGCCGTGACTTCAACCACGACAGCCACTCCTCGATCTTCGCGCTCGACCAGACCAAGGTTCTCGAAGGCAACTTCGTCCGCATCCTGACCTGGTATGACAACGAGTGGGGCTTCTCCAACCGCATGTCGGACACGGCTGTGGCGCTCGCCAAGCTCATCTGATCATCCGGACTTCATCTCTGAGGAAGGCGGGCCAGCAATGGCCCGCCTTCTTTCGTTTCGGAGATCAGAAAGTCGCGTCGGAAAAAATCTGCGCTGCGCGGGAACAATCCGGCACGTCAATGGTTGACCCTTCGAATTGTGGCGCAAATGCGGCTGCTTTGGCAGACCTGCGCCCCTTCCTGGCGCGCGTTCCGCGCCGTCTTCGGGGCCTTGGCCCCACCCATTCGAAAGGATACCGGACCATTGGCCATAACAACCACCGATCCCAATACCGCTGTCGCCGAAGAGGCGATCCCGGCGCCAGAAGGGCGCACCGAGATCATCGACACGACCTATGAGATCGGTCAGGACAACATCAATTTCCGCCGCCGCTTTGTCTTCGAACTCGACATCCACAATGTCGTCTTCAGCGTCTCGGCCCTTGCTATCGTCGTTTTCACCTTCCTGACGCTGGCCTTTCAGACCACGCTTGAACCCGCTTTCACTGGCCTCCGCGACTTCCTCACCGGCAATCTCGACTGGTTCTTCCTGCTGACCGGCAACATCTTCGTGCTGGTCTGCATCGGCCTGATCGTCTCCCCGCTCGGGCGGATCCGCCTCGGTGGCCCCGATGCGCGCCCGGACTACAGCAACATCTCCTGGTTCTCGATGCTCTTTGCCGCCGGCATGGGCATCGGCCTGATGTTCTACGGAGTCTCCGAGCCCATGGGGCACTTCACCGCCGCCCTTGGCGGGCCGGTCTTCGAAGATGGCGTGCGGACCGACTGGGCACCCCTCAATGGTGCGGTCGGTGACCCGGAAGCTGCTCGTCGCCTCGCCATGGCCGCGACCATCTTCCATTGGGGCCTACACCCCTGGGCGATCTATGCCGTCGTGGCACTGTCGCTCGCACTCTTCTCCTTCAACAAGGGCCTGCCTCTCACCCTACGCTCGATCTTCTACCCGATCTTCAGCGAACGCGTCTGGGGCTGGCCGGGCCATGTCATCGATATCCTTGCGGTCTTCGCGACCATCTTCGGCCTGTCGAC
This sequence comes from Allorhizobium sp., assembly GCA_051861045.1. Classification (GTDB taxonomy): domain Bacteria; phylum Pseudomonadota; class Alphaproteobacteria; order Rhizobiales; family Rhizobiaceae; genus Allorhizobium. Next base: position 586,316 of record JBHYDI010000001.1, on the reverse strand, counting down.
CTCGCTCGGCATCGGTGCCCAACAGGCGAGTGCGGGCCTCGAATTCCTCTTCGGCATTCCCTCGACCGAGACGACGATGATCCTGCTCGTGCTCGCCATTACCTGCATCGCGATTGCCTCTGTCGTGGCGGGCATGGACAAGGGCGTCAAACTGCTCTCCGAGATCAATCTCGGCCTCGCTGCCTTGCTGCTCGTCTTCATCATCGCGGTCGGCCCGACCATGCAGATCGTCCAGGGCTTCTTCCTGAACTTGAAGGCCTATGCGACCTATCTGCCGGCCTTGTCCAATCCCTTCGGTCGTGAAGACACCAACTTCGCCCAGGGCTGGACAGCCTTCTACTGGGCCTGGTGGATCAGCTGGTCGCCCTTTGTCGGTATGTTCATCGCCCGCGTCAGCCGTGGCCGCACGGTCCGTGGTCTCCTGACGGCTGTGCTGCTCATTCCCTCGCTGGTCTCCGTCCTCTGGATGACGGCGCTTGGCGGCACGGCAATCAGCCAGGTGGTCAATGACGGCCTGACCAGCGTCCAGGACGCAGCACTTGAACTGCAGCTGTTCGAGATGCTGGCGCATCTGCCGCTCACCGCCGTCACCTCCTTTATCGGCATCGTGCTCGTGGTGGTCTTCTTCGTCACCTCGTCCGACTCCGGCTCGCTGGTGATCGACACGATCTCGGCCGGCGGCAAGGTCAATGCGCCCGTTCCGCAGCGTGTCTTCTGGGCAACCTTTGAGGGCCTCGTCGCCATCGCGCTGCTGCTCGGTGGTGGACTTGTGGCCCTCCAGGCCATGGCGGTTTCCACCGGCCTGCCCTTTGCCATCGTGCTTCTGGGAGCAAGCTACGCCCTGATCCGCGGACTGCTCTCCGAACCCCGATAAAATTTCGCAGGGCGGATTAAAGTTTTTAAATCCGCCCTACTATGATCATGATCTTGTTCCATTTTGCGTAAGCCGCTCGGCACGCATTTAAATTTCCGGTTTGCAAGGATTGCCCGTCATGACGACGGGAAGACACCACCTTTCGGTTTGACAGCCGGTGAGAGGGGCCGGACAGTGATGGGTGTTGTCGGTCGACCGGCATCGGGAAAGGGGAAGAGGATTGAGTGAGTTTTACGCGGTCACGTTGGTTGCAACGGCGCTGGTTTTCCTGGCCGCCTTTTCGAGCCTCATCGCTTTCCGCTTCGGCGCGCCTCTCCTTCTTCTCTTTCTGACCATTGGCCTTGGCGCGGGTGTCGACGGCCTCGGCATCGACTTCTCCAATTTCCCCCTCGCCTACGTGATCGGCTCGCTTGCTCTTGCCGTCGTCCTTTTCGATTCAGGCTTCGGCACATCGCTGCAATCCTTCCGCTTGTCAGCCGCCCCCGCCTTGACGCTCGCGACCTTCGGCGTGCTGCTGACGACTGTCCTGCTCGGCGTGGCAGCCCATTTCCTCTTCGGCTTCAGCTATCTCGAAGGCCTGCTCCTCGGCGCGATCCTCGCGTCAACAGATGCGGCTGCCGTCTTCTTCCTGCTGCGCATCGGCGGCATCAACATCCGCGATCGCGTCCGCTCGACGCTCGAAGTCGAATCCGGCACCAACGACCCGATGGCGATCTTCCTCGCCATCGCCCTGGTCGAACTCATTTCCAATGGCAGCGGCTCGGACGGTCTGTCTATCGAACTCCTGCGCCTCTTCGTCGAGCAGATGGGCATCGGCCTGATCCTCGGCCTTGTCGGCGGCGCCATGATCGCCTTCATCCTGCGCAAGCTGCAGATAGAGCAGGGTCTGGCGCCGATCTTCATGCTGGCGATCGCCCTGATGATCTTCTCCTTCACCGGCCTGATCGGCGGCAGCGGCTTCCTCGCCGTTTATGTCGCAGGGATCTATGCGGGTTCGCGCAAGCTGCCCTCGACGGTGTCGATCAAGCGCTTCCAGGACGGCATGACCTGGCTCTCCCAGATCATCATGTTCCTGGTGCTCGGCCTGCTCGCGACCCCGTCGCAGTTTCCGCAGATCCTGCTGCCGGCTGTTCTGCTCGCCCTCTTCCTCGTCTTCATCGCGCGTCCGCTCGCCGTCTGGCTCTGCCTGCTGCCGTTCGATTTCACCCAGCGTGAAACGGGCTTCATCGCCTGGGTGGGCTTGCGCGGTGCGGTCTCCATCCTGCTCGGGATCGTCCCGGTCATCGGCAGCATGGAAAACGGCGAGGCCTTCTTCAACACGGCCTTCATCGTCGTGATGATCTCTCTCGTGCTGCAAGGCTGGACCATCAAGCCGCTCGCCAAGCGTCTGGGCCTTATCATCCCGCCGCGCATCGGGGCCATCGACAAGGTCGAACTAGACCTGCCGGGGACCGCAAATCATGAACTCCTTGCCTACCGCGTCGTCGCCGGCAGCCCCGTGCTCCGCGGCGAGCGCATTCCGCGCTGGGCCATGCCGTCACTCGTTATCCGTGATGGCAAGTCGATGCGCTATCAATATGCGGGCCGTCTGCGCGAGAATGACCAGGTCTACCTCTTCATCGCGCCGAGCTACTCCAAGCTGCTCGACCGCCTCTTCGCCACCGAGGCTCCTGTGGCCGAGGACGACGGCGAATTCTTCGGTACCTTCGCCATCGCGCCCGCCACCCATGTGCGCGATATCGATGAGGCCTATGGGCCGCTGTCGATCTCCGACAGCGAGCGCGGCAAGACGGTCGCGGAGATGATCACGCAGCGTGTCGGCGGCCGGCCGGACTATGCCGACCGCGTTCGCCTCGGCACCATTGTTCTGATCGTGCGCGACATCGACGAGCACGGCCACATCGCCTCCGTCGGGGTGTCGATGGAACCGGTCGAGCCGGCAACCACCTGGCCGATCTTCCTCAACATCCGCGAACTCGCTCATGCGACACGGGATTACCTGCGTCGCAAACGCGGTTCGGCCCCCATCGATCACAGCGCCGAAAAATGAGCCGGCGCGCCTTGCGCCGTCACACGAGCGGTGTAAGGTCCGGCCCGCAAGCCCAATTCCAACAGCATTCAAGACGGGTAGACCCATGCCGGCTTTCAAGACACTCGACGATCTCACCGACATCGCAGGCAAGCGTGTGCTTGTCCGCGTTGACCTCAACGTCCCCGTGACCAACGGCAAGGTCTCCGACACGACCCGCATCGAGCGCGTTGCGCCGACGATCCTGGAACTGTCGGAAAAGGGCGCCAAGGTCATCCTGCTCGCCCATTTCGGTCGTCCGAAGGGTGAACCGGTCGCAGACCAGTCGCTGTCGCTGATCGCGCCTGCCGTCGAGGAAGTGCTCGACCAGCGCGTCGCCTTCGCCTCTGATTGCATCGGCGCCCCGGCTGCCGACGCCATCGCCAAGATGGAAAACGGCGACATCCTGCTTCTCGAAAACACCCGCTTCCACAAGGGTGAAGAGAAGAACACCCCGGAGTTTACCGCCGAACTCGCCAAGAACGGCGACATCTACGTCAACGACGCCTTCTCGGCCGCACACCGCGCGCATGCCTCGACCGAAGGCCTTGCCCATCACCTGCCCGCCTATGCTGGCCGCACCATGCAGGCTGAACTGGAAGCGCTGGAAAAGGGTCTGGGACAGCCGACCCGGCCCGTCGTTGCCATCGTCGGCGGCGCCAAGGTCTCGACCAAGATCGACCTGCTTTCCAACCTCGTGACCAAGGTCGACGCCCTCGTCATCGGCGGCGGCATGGCAAACACCTTCATCGCCGCCCAGGGCATCGATGTCGGCAAGTCGCTCTGCGAGCATGATCTCGCCGACACCGCGCGTTCGATCATGGAAACGGCGAAGACCGCCGGCTGCGCCATCGTGCTGCCCGTGGACGGCGTCGTTGCCCGCGAGTTCAAGGCGAATGCCGCCAACGAAACCGTCGACATCAACGCGATCCCCGCGGATGCCATGATGCTGGACGTCGGCCCGAAGTCCGTTGAACTGATCAACGACTGGATCGGCAAGGCCGCGACCCTGGTCTGGAACGGTCCGCTCGGCGCCTTCGAAATCGCTCCCTTCGACAAGGCGACCGTATCGGCCGCTGAGCATGCCGCCGAACAGACCAAGGCCGGCAAGCTCGTCTCCGTTGCCGGCGGCGGCGATACCGTCTCGGCACTCAACCACGCGGGCGTTGCCGATGACTTCTCCTATGTCTCGACGGCAGGCGGCGCCTTCCTCGAATGGATGGAAGGCAAGGAATTGCCGGGCGTCGCGGTCCTGACCAAGGGCTGATCACGCCGACCCACCGATCGGAAACACAGTGAACCGCGTGGCCCAGGGCACGCGGTTTTTTCGTGCGCCATGTCATTTGGCCGTAAGGCCTTTGGTGCTAGCGTGCCCGCAAAGGGAACCTCGGTCCGTCAGGCGGGTTGTTTCAACTGTAGCCCGACTGCAGTCAGGCGGTATGACGTCAGCAATCTGTGTGCCGATTGAAACGGATTTAAAAATTTTTGAATTTTCAAACGATTGAAATGATTTCAATCGTTTCAATAGGTTAGCCGCCCATTTTCCCATTGCTGAAGTTCTGTTATCGGCAAACTCATCTCGGTCTTCAAAGGCCGAAAGGCTCGGGGGGAATGACCCGGACGACCACGGCGGTCCGTCGAAAGAGCAAGAGAATAGTCCGGCGCGACGGCGCCATGTTCAGGGATAGGAGTGAGATATGGTGGACGCGAAGATGTTGGACAAAATGACCTCGGCACCCGGCTTCATCGCCGCGCTGGATCAGAGCGGCGGTTCAACACCGGGCGCACTGCGTCTCTATGGCATCTCCGAGAGCGACTACCAGGGCGACGACGAAATGTACCGCCTGATCCACGCCATGCGCGTGCGCATCATGAAGGCGCCTGCCTTTACCGGCGACAAGGTCATCGGCGCCATCCTCTTTGAACGGACCATGGACGGCGATGTCGACGGCGAGCCCGTCCCCTCCTTCCTCTGGGAAAAGCGGGGCGTTGTCCCGTTCCTCAAGATCGACAAGGGTCTGCTTGAGGAAGAAAACGGCGTTCAACTGATGAAGCCCATGCCCGATCTCGACGCGCTGCTGATCCGTGGCCGCGAAAAGGGTATCTTCGGCACCAAGATGCGCTCTGTCATCGCCCATGCTGACAAGGCCGGCATCACCGCCGTCGTGCGCCAGCAGTTCGAGGTTGCCCGCCAGATCATCGCCCAGGGCCTTGTGCCAATCGTTGAACCGGAAGTCTCGATCAAGAGCCCGAGCAAGGCGGAAGCCGAAGCCATCCTGCGCGACGCAATCGCCGCCGAGCTCGACAAGCTGCCATCAGGCGACAAGGTCATGCTCAAGCTGACCATTCCGACCGTTGCCGACTTCTACGCTCCGCTGATGAACCACGCTTCGGTCGTCCGTGTCGTCGCCCTCTCTGGTGGCTATTCGACGGTCGACGCCTGCGAAAAGCTGCGACAGAACCACGGCATGATCGCGAGCTTCTCGCGCGCGCTCGCCGAAAAGCTGCGTGTCTCTATGAGCGACGCGGAATTCAACAGCAGCATCGCCTCGACGATCGAGCAGATCTACGCCGCAAGCGTCGCCAAGGTGGGCGCCATGGCGGCCGAATAATCGGCTCCATGCCTCCTATGAGTAGGACGTGACCACTCACGTCAAACTTGTCATCAGGACACGAAAGCCCGGCCACGCGCCGGGTTTTCTGCGTTATGGGAGGGGATGGAACATCCGGAGCCCGCATGAGAACCGTCCCCTTCGTCACCGTCGATGTCTTCACCGAAAGCCGGTTTGCCGGCAATCCGCTCGCCGTCATCACCGATGCGCGGGGCCTGACCGATAGCGAGATGCAGCAGGTCGCGGCGGAGTTCGGATATTCGGAAACGACCTTCGTCCTGCCTGCGAGTGACCCAGCCAATACGGCCGAAGTCCGCATCTTCACGCCCGTGACGGAAGTCCCCTTCGCCGGCCACCCGAATGTCGGCACTGCCTACGTGCTCGCCACCGCAGGGACCGTCTTCGGAAGACCGGTCGGTGAGCACCTCCGCTTCGAGGAAAAGGCGGGCCTTGTCGAAGTTTCAGTGAAACGCGATCCAGACGGCAAGGTGTCGACAACCACGATCCGCGCCCCGGGCCCACTCACCACCGGTGCAACGATATCGGCAGGCGTCATGGCCCCCTGTATCGGCCTTGCCGAGGCCGACATCGAGGTGAGCCGGCATGAACCGGTCTTCGCCTCCGTCGGCCTCAAGTTCATTCTGGTCGAAGTGAAGAACCTGGAAGCCTTGTCCAAGGCGGCCTCGCAGCTTGATCCCCTCACCGCCCTGCGGGCGACCTTTGCCGACGAAAACTGCGACTGCGCCACCTTCCTCTATACCTGGGTCGGTGCGGACCATATCCGCGCCCGCATGTTCGCCCCCTTCGACAACGTCGCAGAAGATCCCGCGACAGGAAGCGCGTCGGCGGCACTCGGTGCCTTCCTCACCACTCTCGGCTCCGCTTTGCCGGAGCGACACTTGCTGATCGAACAGGGCGTAGAAATGGGCCGGCGCAGCCTCATCCGCTTGCGAGTGACGACAAACGACGGGAAGTTCGACCAGGTCGAGATCAGTGGCAGCTCTGTTCTCGTCACGCGCGGCGAACTTTACCTGTGACGGAAGGGCAACCAGACTACCGATCACGCTCAATCCTTGTGCTTTTGCTGAAAATGTCAGCAGACCATCCTTGCCGGTTGAGGCCTCTGGGCCTATATCAGCGCTCGAGGACGACCTCCCCATTTTGGGACCGATAGCACTGCGGGACGACCCGCTTGTTTTCCCGGAGGGAAGAACATGCGCACTGCCGCAGACCGCATCCGCCACGCCATCAGCTTCGAGCTCATTGGCCTCGCCTTGATCATACCGCTGGGCAGCTGGGCCTTTTCAGTGCCAGTCACCGACATCGGCATCGTCGGCGTCGTCAGCGCGACCCTCGCGACGGCCTGGAACTATCTCTACAATCTCGGCTTCGACCACCTTCTGCGGCGCTATGCCGGCACGACCCTGAAGACCGTGCCGATGCGGATCATCCACGCCATCCTGTTCGAGGCCGGACTGCTGATGGTCCTGATGCCGTTCATTGCCTGGTATCTCGGCATCAGCCTGTGGCAGGCCTTTGTCATGGACGTGGCATTTGCGCTTTTCTACTTGGTCTATGCCTTCATCTTCAACTGGGCCTATGACCGGCTTTTCCCCCTGCCGGAATGGCAGACGGAAAAGGCTGTCGCCGCGAACTGATCCGCGATCGGGTCAGGGCCGGATCAGCAGCGTGATCGACCAGGTAACAAAGGCGACGACTGCAAGCTTCCAGAAATCGCTGCGTCGCCTCAGGCCCGGAATGCCGATCGGCTTGATCACCTGAACGATCATGGCAAGAATCAAAAAGGCGGAGATGGCCTTGGTCATCGAATTTCCTTGTGGAACCCGCGCGGGATGCCGCGCTGGCGGCATGCGATGCGGTGCGCAGCCACATCGCTGTCACTTTTGCCCGCCAGAAACTTTTCCTGCAAGCGCCAAGGTCGCATTCAGACAACGGTAGGAACATCCGTCTACTGTAACCGCGTCGTGCCGCCCGCCCTCGGGTGCCATCCACACCAATCGACAAGAATGCCATGAGACGTAATCTTCTGCCGGTAATGGCCCTGCTTCTGGGCACGCTCTTCCTGTTCCTCGGAAACGGTCTGCACGGTCTGTTGCTACCGGTCCGTGGCGCCGCAGAAGGCTATTCGAACGAAGTGCTCGGCCTGCTCGGCACGACATGGGCGGCGGGCTTCGTGCTCGGCTGTTTCGTGGCGCCGAAGCTGGTCATGCGCGTCGGCCATGTCCGCGCCTTCTCCACCTTCGTCTCGCTGATCTCCGTCAACGCGCTGCTGACCGGCATCGTCGTCGATGCAAACTGGTGGGTGGCGCTGCGCGTGATCACCGGTTTCTGCACCGCAGGCACCTCGATGATCATCGAAAGCTGGCTGAACGAGCGCGCGACGAACGAGAGCCGCGGCATGATCTTCTCGTTCTACATCTCGATCACCCTGATCGGCGTGGTCGGCGGCCAGATGCTGGTCGGCGTCTTCGACCCAGCCACCACCATCCTCTTCATGATCTGCGGCATTGTCTACGGCTTCGCCGTCCTGCCGACGCTGATGTCGACCGCGGCGACACCACAGCCGCTCCGCTCCATCAAGCTCGACCTGCCACTGCTCTACCGTAACTCGCCCGTCTCCTTCGTAGGCATCCTGATGATCGGCATCGCAAACGGCGCCTACGGCACGCTCGGCGCCGTCTTCGGCGCGCGCACCGGGCTCGACGCTTCGACCATCGCGCTGCTTCTCTCCGTGACGATCTTCCTCGGCGCGGTCATGCAGTTTCCCGCCGGCAAGCTCTCCGACCGGATCGACCGTCGCTACGTGCTGGCAGCGCTTTCGGCACTTGCCGCCTTCGCAGCCCTCGGCCTCGTCTTCCTCACGCCCACAGATCCGCTCTGGATCTTTATCTTCGTCGGCATCTATGGTGCGGCCGCCAACGCGCTCTATCCGATTGCCGTTGCCCATGCGAACGACTTCGCCAAGCCGGATGAGTTCGTGAAGGTATCGGGCGGCCTGCTCCTGCTCTTCGGCATCGGCACCATCATCGGCCCGACCCTCGGCGGCCCTGTCATGACGGCAGCCGGACCTTACGCGCTTTTCGCAGTCACCGCCGTTTCGCACCTGCTTATTTCGGCCTATGCGATCTATCGAAGCCGCACCCGCGCCGCGATACCGGCAGCCGATCGCGAGAACGTGCCGAACCTGCCGATCTCGGCTTCGCCGATGAGCAGCACGCCGGAAGGCCTGAGTCTCGACCCCCGTGCGGCTCCATTGCCGGACCAGGAACCCTATGACGAACAGGACAAGAGGGATTCGCGAGAATGATCATCGACGAAGAACCCCGCAAGCGTGGCACCGCCCACGAGCTGGGCTGCGACATATCCGCCATATCGGCAGACGAGTTGCGGCATCGAATCACCTTGCTGGAAGGCGAGATCGAGCGTCTGAAGGGTGAGATCGACCGCAAGGAGGCAGGCCGAAAGGCGGCCGACAGCCTGTTCGGCCCTAAAGTATAGAGCTGGGATCTACAGACCCGCCTCCGAAAGAACCACTTTTCAATTTTCCGTTTACTTCACGTTAAGCCTTTTATCCGAAACTGTGGTCATCCAGAGCTCCTGGGTTCAGGCATTTTCCTTTATTTGGGGTGGCTTGATTTTCTCCCTGTTTTACCTTGAGAGCCGCATTTGCGGCTCTTTTTTTGTCCAATGGGGCAAAGGTTTCACGAAATTGTGGGAATTAACCCTTCCTTAAGTTTCGCCTTGCGGATTTGGGCTATTGGTAGCATCGTAGCCTCACAAAATGCGACAGGAACAAGTTCGTAGCGCTGTCGTTACATGCCTAAGTGATGCGTTTACAGGGAAACATCCATGTCTGAACTCGGTGTGAATACGGTTAGCTTTGCCGGTCGTGTGGCAGCGTCCAGCCAGTTCAAGTCGACCTATGCCGAAGGCATGGGACTGGTTGAAGAAACTGCCGCTTACCTCGACGGCCCCGGCCGCGCAGCCGCAAAGGTTCTGCCGCGCCAGGCTTCGGTACTGTATGCGGCTGAGTCGATGCGCCTGACCACCCGCCTGATGCAGATGGCCTCTTGGCTTCTCCTGCAGCGCGCCGTGAACAATGGTGAGATGAGCCGCGACCAGGTTCTCTCCGAGAAGAGCAAGGTTCGCCTCGACGGCTTCAATGTCGACCGCGCAGCACCGGGCTGGAACGATCTTCCGGAAGCCTTCCGGGATCTCGTCGAGCGCTCGCTGCGCCTGCAGAACCGCATCGCCCTTCTCGACCGCGAAATCTATCGCCCAGCCAGCGAAGAAGAATTCCAGCCGGACAATGAAAACAGCGTCCAGGCCCAGCTGAACCTTCTGCGCACCGCTTTCAACGCAGGCTGATCAAGTCGCAAGCACCACCTTCAACCCGGCCAGCGAAAGCTGCGCCGGGTTTTTTCATGGCCGGGTGTGCTGCCTAGACTTCGGAAGCACGGACAACAAAAAGCCCGGCGCGAAGGCCGGGCTTTTTGTTGAATTCGGATCGTTCGAACGATCAGAGGCCGAGGCCGCCGAAACGCTTGTTGAACTTCGAAACGCGGCCGCCGCGGTCCAGCAGCTGCTGGTTGCCGCCGGTCCATGCCGGGTGCGAGCTCGGATCGATTTCGAGGTTCATGACGGCGCCTTCCGAACCCCAGGTCGAACGGGTCTCGTATTCGGTACCATCGGTCATGACGACCTTGATGACGTGGTAGTCTGGATGGATGTTAGCCTTCATCGCTCTATTCCTGCTGTGCCGAGCGGTCCATTTGCCGCAATTGCCTCGGCAGAACCTATTCAATAGATGAAGCCGTAGTCCGTCTGGGCTACGGCTTCCCAATTCGATGCCGTGCCTATACATGAAGGACGCAGGGATAACAAGTGCCAAGGCGCGAAAGCCCATGTGCACTGAAGGAGCATGACAGAGTGACCTCGGAAGCTGAAAACACTGACAAGAAACGCCGCTCTCTGAAGCCCCTGACAAGCCTCTTTCCCTATCTCGGGCGCTATCGAGGTCTGGTCGCAGGCGCGCTGATCTTCCTGTGCCTGGCGGCCGCTACAACGCTCGCCCTGCCGATCGCCATCCGCCGGATGCTGGACCACGGTTTCCAGGCATCCGACAGCGCCTTCATCAACAAATACTTCGCCATGATGATCGTCATGGCCATCGTTCTCGCGGTCGCCAGCGCCCTTCGATACTATTACGTCATAACCATCGGCGAACGCGTGGTGGCAGACCTGAGACGCGACGTGTTTGCCCATGTCACGCGGCTCTCTCCCTCCTTCTTCGACATCAACCAGTCGGGCGAGATCGTCTCGCGGCTGACGGCCGACACGACTCAGCTGAAATCAGCTGTCGGCGCGACGGCCTCGCTTGCGCTCCGCAACACCATCCTCTGTCTCGGGGCCGTCGGTATGATGATTGCGACCAGCCCGAAGCTGTCGATCATGGTGCTGGCAGCGATCCCCGTCATCGTCTTCCCCCTGGTCGGCTTCGGCCGTTCCGTGCGCCAGCGGTCCCGCGCCGCCCAGGATACGCTCGCGGAAGCGTCGTCCTATGCCGGCGAAGTCATTGGCGCTGCCCGCACCCTGCAAGCCTTCAATGCCGAAGAGGCCGCACGTGGTCGATATTTCTCCTCCGTCGAGAGCGCCTTTGAGGCCGCACGCTCAGCGATCCGCTCCCGCTCGCTTCTGACAGGCGTTGCCATTGCCCTCGTCTTCGGCAGCGTCGTCGGCGTGCTCTGGTATGGCGCCCAGAGCGTGCTTGCCGGCACGATGAGCGGCGGCACGCTCGGCCAATTCCTGCTCTACTCGCTGATCGCGGCCGGCTCGCTCGGCACGCTCTCGGAAGTCTGGGGCGAGCTTTCGCAAGCCGCCGGTGCTGCGGAGCGCCTGCACGAACTCCTGGCAGAACACCCGGCGATCGCAGCACCTGCCAACCCCAAGGCCCTGCCCGAACCTGCCCAAGGCAGCATCACCTTCGATAACGTCCAGTTCATCTATCCCTCCGCCAAGACGAAATCGGCGCTGAACGGGCTCTCCTTCTCCGTCGCGCACGGGGAAACGGTCGCGATTGTCGGGCCATCAGGTGCTGGCAAGAGCACGATCTTCTCGCTCATCCTGCGCTTCTACGATCCGTCCTCCGGCGCCATCCGGCTCGACGGTGTCGACATTCGCGAAGCCGATCCGCAGGCCGTGCGCGAACGCATTGCCATCGTCCCCCAGGATACGACGATCTTCGCCTCCTCGATCCACGACAACATCGCCTTCGGCACGCCGGACGCCTGCCGTGGCATGGTGGAGGCGGCGGCAGAAGCTGCCCAGGCGAGCGAATTCATCGGCCGCCTCGAGAATGGCTTCGACACCATTGTCGGCGAACGCGGCGTGACGCTTTCGGGCGGCCAGCGCCAGCGCATCGCGATTGCCCGTGCCCTGCTGCGCGACGCCCCTCTCCTGCTGCTCGACGAAGCAACGTCTGCTCTCGATGCGGAGAGCGAGACCCTCGTCCAGAAGGCACTGGATGGCCTGATGCGCGACCGCACCACGATCGTCATCGCCCACCGGCTGGCTACCGTTCTGAAGGCCGATCGCATCCTGGTTCTCGATGATGGCCGCATTGTCGAGGAAGGCACGCACCAGAGCCTCATCCAGCAGGGTGGCCTGTACGCCAAGCTTGCCCGTCTGCAGTTCGAGACGGGTGGCCGTGATTTCACCGCCGCTGCGCAGTAAGCGCCTTCACTGACGCTTGATGGGTGGACGTCCACCCATCAAAAGCGCCAATTGGGTGAATTATCACCCATTCCCCTCCCCGATTACGCCTCCTTGGACACCGGCATGCAGCCTGCCGTTGAACGGCGTCGCGCGCCTGCCACACTCGCCACGCCCGAGAAGCTGGAGGAGCAGCCGCTTCGGGCATTCGACATTGGATGGAGGAGTACTCATGTCGTTCTATAAATCCCTTTTTGCCGGCGGTCTCGCCGCCGGTTTGCTTGTCGCCGCCCAGGCGCTGGCAGCCTTTCCCGAGCGTCCCGTGACGCTTGTCGTGCCCTTTGCCGCTGGCGGCTCGACCGACGTCGTCGCCCGCGTGATCGCCGAGAAGATGTCCGCGGATCTCGGCCAGCAGGTGATCATCCAGAACGTGGCAGGTGCCGGCGGCAGCCTCGGTGCCGGCAATGTCGCCCGGGCCGAGCCGGACGGCTACACGATCCTGATGGGCACCGTCGCCACCCACGCGCTCAATCCGCTGATCCTGAAGAGCAAGCCCTATGATGCCGAGGCAGACTTCACGCCCGTCTCGCTGCTGGTGCTCGTGCCCAACGTGCTGGTCGTCAATCCCGAACTGCCGGCAAAATCGGTCGAGGAGCTTCTGGCTCTGCTGAAGGCCGAGCCGGACAAATGGAGCTACGCCTCCTCCGGCAATGGCACGCCGCTGCATCTCTCCGGCGAACTGTTCAAGTCGATGGCAGGCGTGACCATGGAGCACATTCCCTACAAGGGATCCGGCCCGGCACTCAACGACGTGCTCGGCAACCAGGTGTCGATCATGTTCGACAACCTCCCCTCGTCATCCGCCCATATCAAAGCCGGCACCTTGAAGGCTCTCGCCGTCACCACCGCCGAGCGCGCACCATCCTTCCCGGATGTCCCGACAATGGCGGAAGCTGGCTTGCCTGGTTACGAGACCTATACCTGGAACGCACTCTTTGCCCCGAAGGATACGCCGAAGGATGTGGTCGACCGGCTGAATGCCGCAGCCGTCAAAGCCATGGCAGATCCTGGCGTCGCCGAGCGGATGAAGGAATTCTCCGCCACGATCGTCGCCTCCAGCCCCGAAGAGCTTGCCACGCATGTGAAGGCCGAAGTCGCGAAATGGACGCCGGTCGTGAAGGACGCGAACGTCCAGATGGACTGAACCGACCTTACCACATGTAAGAAAGGGCGGTGTCACCACCGCCCTTTATCAATTCCCCCAGCGGGTCGATCAGCGCCCGACGCTACGCCCTGCCATGCGACCGGAGAACAGGCAGCCACCGAGGAAGGTCCCCTCGAGCGCATTGTAGCCATGCATGCCGCCACCGCCGAAGCCCGAAACCTCGCCCGCCGCATAAAGCCCCGGCACCGGCTTGTTCTCGCGGTTGAGAACCCGGCCTTCGAGATCCGTATGCAGCCCGCCCAGCGTCTTGCGAGTGAGGATATGCAGCCTGACACCGATCAGCGGCCCAGCGGCCGGATCGAGCAGCCGGTGGGGCTTTGCCGTGCGCATCAGCTTGTCGCCGAGATAGTTGCGGGCACCCCGGATGGCCACGACCTGCGCATCCTTGGAGAAGCTATTGGTCATCTGCCGGTCGCGCGCCTCGATCTGCGCGCGGACATGATGCACGCCGAGACGGTGTTCCCCCGTCAGCTCGTTCATGCCGGCCACGAGATCCTCGAGCGTATCACGCACGACGAAATCCTCGCCCTTGTCCATGAAGGCCTGCACTGGACCCGGCGGGTTCTTGCCGAGACGTTTCAACAGGAGCGGGATGTTCTTGTCGGTGAGGTCAGGGTTCTGCTCGGAGCCTGACAGGGCAAACTCCTTCTTGATGATCGCCTTGTTGAGGATGAACCAGGAATAGTCATGACCGCGCGCGCGGATGGCTTTCAGCGTCCCAAGCGTATCGAAGCCCGGCATGGCGGGTGCTGGAAAACGGTTGCCGTCAGCATCGCACCAGAAGGAAGACGGGCCCGGCAGAATGCGGATGCCGTGGTTTGGCCAGATCGGGTCCCAGTTCTTGAGGCCCTCGGTATAGTGCCACATCCGATCGCCATTGATGACCTCGCCACCAGCGGCCTGGGCAACGCCGAGCATGCGTCCATCGACATGCGCCGGCACGCCGGCCACCATGTGCTTCGGCGCAGGCCCCAGGCGATCGACGGGCCAGCTCTTGCGGACGAGATCATGATTGCCGCCAATGCCCCCGGACGCGATGATCACGGATCCGGCCTTAACCTCGAAATCTCCGATGACATTGCGGGAGCTGGTGCCGCCGCGCGGCGTCGCGTCCCCCGCCAACAGTTGGCCGGTGACGCCCGTGACGACGCCATTCGTTACGACAAGACGGTCCACCTGGTGGCGAAAAAGAAGGGTGAGTTTACCCGCGTCGGCGGCCGCCTTGGCGCGCCGCGCGAAGGGCGCCAGCACTCCGGGGCCTGTCCCCCAGGTGACATGGAAGCGCGGCACGGAGTTTCCGTGGCCATCGGCATGGCCACCGCCCCGCTCGGCCCAGCCGACAACCGGAAACCAGCTGACACCTTGGGCTTTCAACCAGCTGCGCTTTTCGCCGGCGGCAAACTGCAGATAGGCTTCAGCCCATTGCCTTGGCCAGAAGTCTTCCGTGCGATCGAAGGCGGCCGAGCCCAGCCAGTCCTGGCGCGCCAGCTCGATGCTGTCGCGAATGCCCATACGACGCTGTTCTGGACTATCGATCAAGAACAGGCCACCCAGCGACCAGAAGGCCTGGCCTCCGAGGTTCTGCTCGCCTTCCTGGTCGATCAGGCCAACCTTGAGACCGCGATCGACAGCCTCCGTGGCCGCAACGAGACCGGCCAGCCCTCCTCCGATGACGATGACGTCGAATTCCTGCATGCCACCCTCCCAAAGCGCATGTCTTACCTTTACGCGCACGTAATACGGCACGCAAGTTGTCTGGAGGACAAACAATTACGGATGAACTTAGCGCTCGGTGAGCTTGAGTTCGATACGGCGGTTCTGGGAAAGGACGTCGGGCGTTTCGCCTTCGGCAATCGGCTGGAACTCCCCGAAGCCGGCAGCAACCAGGCGGTTCGCAGGCACGCCCCTCGAGATCAGGTATTTGACGACCGAAGTGGCACGCGCCGACGAAAGCTCCCAGTTGTCGCGATACCGTCCAGTGCCCGTGAGCGGCGAAGCATCGGTATGCCCATCGACCCGGAGCACCCAGTTGATCTCCGCTGGAATTTCCTGCGCCAGTTCGAGCACGGCTGCCGCCAGCTTGTCCATCTCCGCCTGACCGGCACCATCGAGATCCGCGCCACCAACGGGGAAGAGCACCTCCGACTGGAAGACGAAGCGGTCGCCGACGATCCGGATATTCTCGCGATCCGACAGGATTTCGCGGAGACGGCCGAAGAAGTCGGAGCGATAGCGGTTGAGTTCCTGGACACGCTGCGCAAGCGCCACGTTGAGACGCCGTCCGAGATCGGCGATCCGCGTCTGCGATGCCTGATCCTTGGCTTCAGACGCCTGCAGCGCCTCCTCGATGGCCGCGATCTGCGACCTGAGCGCCGCGATCTGCTGGTTGAGCAGCTCGATCTGGCTCATCGCCCGAGCGCTCACCTGCTTTTCTGCATCGAGTTCTTCGGTCAGCCGGCCCATCTTGGCATTGGCGACATCCGCCGACCCGGCGCCACTGTCGAGCAGCTCCTGCAGACGGGACCGTTCGGTCTCCGACGAGGCAAGCGAAGATTGCAGCGACGCCAGCATATCCTCGAGATCCTGCTTGCCGCTCTTCTCAAGCGCCAGAAGCTGGGTCAGTTCGGCGATCTGGCTGTTCAGCCGGTTGAGCACCTCATCCTTGCCGGAGATCTCCCGGCCAAGGATGAACTGCGCGACCACGAAGACGGTGAGCAGGAACATGATCGCCAGCAGAAGCGTCGACAGGGCGTCGACGAAACCCGGCCAGTAGTCGATCCCGCGCTCGCGGCGACGGTTGCGCCCGAGCGCCATTTACTTGTTGCTCCCGCTGATCTTGTCGTTCAGCCGGTCGAGCGTCTTGCGCATGGCGCGAGCATCCTCCTGCTGCGCCTCGATCCAGTCGCGCAGCATCTGCTGTTCGTTGCGCATGTTCTTGACCAGTCCCTGAATGCCCTCTGCGAGACCAGCGATCGCCGCGACAGAGCGGTCATTGCCCTCCCGGTTCGAGAGCTTCTGGATTTCCTCAACCAGGAGACGGATGTCGTCACTTGCAACGGCGGCAGACGCCTCGGATACCGTACCCCGCTCCGAATCCACATCGGTCACGGACGACAGCCAGTTTTCCAACTCGATGTAGAACCGGTTCTGCGCACGCCCTGCCTGCAGGTCGAGGAATCCGAGGATCAACGAGCCCGAGAGACCGAGCAGTGAGGACGAGAAGGCCGTGCCCATGCCGGCAAGCGGCGCGCTGAGGCCTGACTTCAGCGACTGCAGCACATCATTGCTGTCGCCAGAAGCCGGATCGAGCGAAGCGATCACCTCATTGATCGAGCCGATCGTGCCAAGCAGGCCCCAGAAGGTGCCGAGCAGACCGAGAAAGACGAGGAGGCCGATCAGGTAGCGGCTGGTATCGCGCGATTCGTCCAGGCGTGTGCCGATCGAATCGAGGATGGAGCGCAGCGCGGTCGTCGAGATCGCCATCGAGCGGCGACCGCCGATCAGCGCGCGCATCGGCGCCAACAGCTTCGGGTCGCGGCCGACCAGCGTCGCATTATCACCGGCAGCCCGGAAGGAATTGAACCAGCGGACTTCCGGTCGAAGTGCCAGCACCTGGGCAAAGACAAGGATGATGCCGACGGCGAGAACGCCGAGGATCAGGCCGTTCAGGCCCGGATTGGTGATGAAGGCCGCATGCGCCTGGCGGTAGAGGATGGCGGCGATGAAACACACGATGATCAGGAAGATCACCATCGTCGTGAAGAAGGGCATCGGGCTGGAGAGTTTCTGGCCGTATGCTCCCGGACGGGTTTCTCCCACCTCGAGATCCTCCAACTTCACTTTCGCCATGATACGCTCAACCTCCGGGGAATCTTGGACCCGGAGGCTAGTGCAAAATTGAGACGAATTGAAGCCGCGGAGGTTGGGAAAATTTTCCCTATACAGTAATCAGGACTGCGGCACCGGGCGGTTGACGACCTCTTCCAGCGCCTTGCGGATGTATTCGTTGCCGGCAAGTACGGTGCCGTTTTCGAACATCTCCTGGCCGCCCTTCATGTCTGAAACAAAGCCACCGGCTTCCTTGATCAGGAGAATGCCGGCTGCGATGTCCCAGGAATTCAGCTGTGCTTCCCAGAAGCCGTCGAGGCGGCCGGCGGCGACATAAGCGAGATCGAGGGCCGCAGCGCCCATGCGGCGAACGCCGGAGACTTCACCCATGACATGGCGCAGCTCGATCAGGAACTTGCCGTGCTGGCCGCGACCGAGATGCGGCACGCCGCAACCGATGACGCAGTCGGACAGAACCTTGCGTGCGCCGACGCGGATGCGGCGATCGTTGAGGAAGGCGCCGCCGCCCTTTTCCGTCGTGTAGAGTTCGTCGGTCGCCGGGTTGAAGATCACGCCGGCGACGATCTCGCCATTGCGCTCCAGCGCGATCGAGACGGCAAACTGCGGGATGCCGTGCAGGAAGTTGGTCGTGCCGTCGAGCGGATCGACGATCCAGCGATGCGCGCCGTCGGTACCCTTGATCTCTTCGCCTTCCTCGCCGAGGAAACCATAGGTCGGACGCGACTTGAGCAGTTCTTCGCGCACGATCTTCTCGGCCCGGAAATCGGCCTGCGAGACGAAGTCGCCAGGGCCCTTCACCGAAACCTGCAGGTTCTGCACTTCGCCGAAATCGCGCGAAAGCGACTTGCCGGCCTTGAGGGCAGCCTGGACCATGACATTGAGAAGGGCGGAGCGGGCCATTGATCGAAATCCTTGAAACTGGGAGGCGCCGGAGGGCGGCGACCGGAGCAGCACGCGATGGCGGCGGCATTTGGCCGGTTCAAGACCACAAATGCCGCCAGAATTCAAGGGGGATAGCTATTCCGGCCCATGCACCAGCGTCAGATGAGCTCTGCAGCCAGCGTGACGATCACGCCCGAGCCTATGGCGAGCAAAGTCGCGCCCGCCAGTCGGGCACCAAAGCCTTTGGTGCCGATCGCAGCCGCATAGACGACCTTGGCCACCATATTCGACGCTATAGCAATGCTAACGGCGATGGTCGCAACCTCGACCGAGAGCGTGGGCAGCATGCCGGCAACCGTCACCGTCGCCGCATCCACATCCGCCAGGGCCGTCAGACCTGACACCGCATAAAGGCCGGCATCTCCAAAAACCTGGCTGGCCGCCCGCGCCAGAAAGGCAATGACGGTGATCATCAGCGCCATCTTGAGCACCTGGAGCAGTTCGAAAGGATTGGTCGGCAGGGCGGCCTCAGAACTCGCGCCTCTGCGTGCGATGAGAGAGACGGCCACCACCATCATCAGCGCACCGGCAACCAGAAGGCCCCAGAGCAGCCGCTCCGCAAGGGCTGGTGCCAGCGCAAGCAGCAGCAATCCGGTGCGCACCAGCGACACGCTCCCGGCCGCAATCGCTCCGGCGGCCGGCCCTGCAGAGCCATCTGCGACCGCAAGGCTTTGCCGTGCCATGGCAAGCGTGCTGGCCGTCGAAGAGACGAGGCCACCCACAGCTCCGGCCACGAGATCACCGCGCCCGCCTCCGATGAGGCGCACCGCGACATAGCCGACGAAGGAGATCGAGGCGAGCATGATGACCAGGATCACCAGGCTGCGTGGCGACACACCGCCGAAGGGACCGTAAGGGGTGGCCGGAATGAGCGGCAAAAGCACGAAACCCATGGCCAGAAGCACGACGGCCGAGCGCAATTCCACCCAGGTGAGCCGCCGGATCGCGCCATGCAGGAACTCGCGGCTGGCAAGCACCGTGACCATCGCGGCACCCGCTCCGGACGCCGCCGCCATATCGCCGAGCACAGCCAGCGCCCCAAGTCCGAAAGTGGTGATGCCAGCAATAACGGTCGTTGCGCTGAACGAGCCCTCGGCCCGGGCCTCCATGAGGCCGAAACGCAGCATGACCATGGCGACCGCGAGCAGGAAGCTCGCGACAACAAGACCGGACAAGCCATCCGGGGTCAGACCCTGATCCAGCAGCCCGGCGATCCCGCCCGTCATGCCGATCAGGGTGAAGGTGCGGATGCCGGCGATGCGCGCACCTTCCGGCTCGTCACGTTCGCGCCAGTGCCGTTCGACGCCGACGGCAGCACCGATGGCGAGTGCCAGACCGAGGCGTTGGAAGATATCGATGAGATCCATAACCGCCGCCCTCCCCGTGTTTATACGCTCCTCATCGAGACTTCGTATACAGCGGCAGAGCGGGCTGCGTCAGGTTCGCCGGAACCTGTTGGCGAGATCGATCGCCTGTTTCTGCTGCTCTTCGTTGAGACCGAGATAGAAATCCTCAAGCCCCGGATCCTTCAGACCCGCACGGCGCGACAGAACATACCACTTGGCCGCCTCGACCGGATCGGGCTTTGTCCCGAGCGCATTGATGTAGAGATGGGCGATACGGTTCTGTGCCACCACATTGCCGCGCGCAGCCGCGATGCTCAGCCAGCGATAGCCGGCCTCGTAGTCGCGCGGCCCATTGTATCCGTTGACCAGCCAGAGCCCGATATCGAGCTGAGCGGTATCGAAGCCCGCCCGTGCGGCGCGCATCATCCATTCCCGCGCCCGCGACTTCTTCTCATCCGGCACGTCCTTCAGCGCCGAATAGACCTGCGCCAGCGCATATTGCGCATCGGCAATGCCCTGTTCGGCAGCCTTTTCATAATAGGGCATGGCAGCCGTCAGCCCGCGCACGCCGGGTGTGCCGGCTACAAGGATCTGCGCCCAGTTGAACTGGGCAGATGCATTCCCGGCATCGGCCGCGCGGCGCATGTAGTCATCCGCCTTGGCCTTGTCCTGCGGGACCTCCCGGCCCTCCATCAGGAGAAGGGCATACTTGAACATTGCGGCGGGATCACCGCCTTGAGCCGCCTGACCATACCAGAAGGCAGCGCCCTTCAGGTCACGCTTGACGCCAAGGCCGCGGGACATGATCTCTGCCAGCAGCGTCTGCGCTGCGGGATCCCCGAGCTGCGCACGCGGCAAGGCCTTGTCGACGGCGGTTAGAAACAAGCCGCGCTGAAAGGCGCCGTAGGCGTCGTCAGGCTTGCCTTCATAGGCCTTTTCCGCCGGCACGTCGGGCAAGGGGGCGCCCATGCGCAGATAGATATTGATGCCCTGCAACTCATCGGGCTTGTCGCCCGCGGTCGGCTTGGCACCCTTCGTCACCGGCAAGGTGGAATCCAGATCGCCACGGTCGAGCTTGTTGGCATCCCCGGTACTGCTGCTGTCGCGCGCGCCGCGCTCGATCTCGCCCGCATCGGATGGATCCGCCGGCAGGATCGCCGGCTGCTCACCAATCGCGATACCATCCTCGCTATCCTGCGCGCTCACAGGCGTGCCCACAGCAAGGCATGCCCCGGCGAGTGCGGCGAGAATCAGACGGTGGAGGGACGATTTTGAACGCATGAGGCGGTTCAAGCCTCAAACCGTGGCGCTTTTTCGTCAAGCTCTGCATTCACACGGGTCACGATTGCGGCAGCCTGGGCAGGATCGGCAAACACGGCCTTTCCAAGCGCTACAAATTCCACACCGCTCTCGGCAACGACGACCGCCGAAGAGGGATCGCTACCGCCCATGACGATGGCGGGAAGCTCGATCATCGACGACCACCATTCGCCAAGCGCGATGTTTTTCGAATGGGCTTCCGGCTTGATGTCACCGTCGATCTTGCCGAAGAAGATGTAGTCCGCCTGGATCTCTCCCATCTCCAGCGCATGGTGACGGTCCATGGCATTGCCGCCACCGACGATCAGCTTCGGCACATGCTTCTCGACCGCCTCAGCAAGTGCAGCGGCATTGCCGGAAATGTGCAGGCCATCGGCCTTGACGCGCCCGGCGACACGGCTGTTGTCGACGATCAGCGCTGCGGCCCCCGCTTCCTGGATGACCGGCACCAGCATTTCCGCATGCTTCTGGAACACGGTGTCATCGAGTTCGTATTGCGGAATGATGACTGATGCCACATCGCCACCACGCAACGCGTTGCGCAGCACCTCCGTGCGCTCGGCAGGATCAGCGATATCGGGAACGATGAGGACGAGGCGGCAGCGGTCTTCGGTCATGCGCGGTGTTTCCGTGTGCGGGACGGGTCCGTTTCTGCGGAGTTCGTCCTCGTTTTCTCTAGACAAATCCGATAGACCGCTCTTCCGAAAGGATCAACCGCGCAATGCTGACCGACCCGAACTTCTATGCCGTCGCCATTCCCGCGGTTGCCCTTGTCGGCCTGTCGAAAGGTGGTCTTGGTGGCGCTTTCGCGCTGATCGGCGTGCCGCTGCTGGCCTTTGCCGTACCGCCGATGCAGGCCGCCGCCATCTTCCTGCCGATCCTTCTGGTCATGGACGCCGTGGCACTCTGGGCCTGGCGCCATCACAACAACCGCGCAACCCTGATTGCCATGCTGCCGGGAGCCGTGATCGGCATCGGCCTCGGCTGGGCCACCTCCACCTATGTCTCGGCGGATGCCATGCGCCTCGTCCTTGGCGCTATATCGCTTGTCTTTGCGCTGAAATACTTCCTTGAAAGCTGGCTGGCCTACAAGGGCAAGGAAACCGAAGCGGTCGGCGAACGGCCTGTGGCCGGCTCGTTCTGGGGTTCGCTTGCCGGCTATGCGAGTTTCGTTGCCCATGCCGGCGGTCCGCCCTTCCAGATCTATGTCCTGCCGCTGAAGCTCGACCCGCTCACCTATACGGGCACCTCGACCCGCTTCTTTGCCATCCTCAATGCGATCAAGGTCATCCCCTATTTCGCGCTTGGCGAACTGGATGCGACCAATCTCAGCCTGTCAGGCGCCCTCCTGCCGGTCGCCCTCATCTCGACGCTCGCCGGCGCGCGCCTCGTGCATTACCTGAAGCCGCAGCTTTTCTATCCATTGATGTACGGCATGGTGCTGATCGCCGGCAGCAAGCTGCTCTGGGATGGCACGCGCGGACTGACGGGCATCTGACGCCCGCATACCTGCCGCGAAAGCCTATGCTGCGCCGCACATCTGCGCTTGCCGCCGAGGGACCTTTGACATAACCTTTCAGCCATGACGAACGCAGACCCGTTCATGGCGATCGCAGACCCGAACCGGCGACATATCCTTGAGGATCTGCGGCGGGGGGAAAAGACCGTGAATGAACTGGCGGGCCAGCTGCCGATCAGCCGCCCGGCCGTCTCCCAGCACCTGAAAGCCCTGCTCGACAGCGGTCTCGTGCATGTGCGTTCCGAAGGCACCCGGCGCATCTACTTCATCAACCGCCCGGGCTTTGACCGGATGAACATGTGGCTCGACCAGTTCTGGTCCTGAGCCCTGCCTGCCCTCCACCCAACAGGCAAAATAAAAGCCCCGAAGTCCTGTGAACTCCGGGGCCAAAGGTGGGATATTGGCTGCTTCATGAATACATCGGGATCGGTCTTTGGGTCCGCCTGATCCCGGCGCAGCCGGAAGGGTGGTATCAGTGGCGTGTAGAAGCCCTCAGGCGTTCCATTTCATCCTTGAGGCGCAGTTTCAGGCGCTTCAGCTCGGCAATGTGCCGGTCATCAACGGAGGGAGATGCAAGCGCGTCATGGAGTTGGTCCTCCAGGGCTCCGTGCTTCTTCTGCAGCGATTCAAGATGAGCCTGTATGGTCATTTGATGCGTCCTTCCTTCTCGCCTACCTCCAGCCCTCATCCGCTGGAGTTTCAGGCTTTGCGAAGATAATGTGACACGAGAAATACGGTTTGTCGAAGGCGAACTGGGCAAAAACGACCATCAAAAACCAAGACAGGGATAACTTCCCGTTACCGGTATTTGGTGATAGGAGCTTGCGCGAATCTTCCGGGCATCCTTAAAGGATGGGCAAAACGGCGATATGGGGAACAAGCATGGCCGATCAGGAACAGGCTGACGTCAGGCTCTCGTTGGCGCGGCTCCGCCAGGAGCATGAAGACTACGATGCTGCGATCAACGCCATGATCTCCGTCGGCTGCGACGCCCTGCGAATTCAGCGCATGAAGAAGAAGAAACTGTCCATCAAGGACAAGATCACGGCGCTTGAAGACCAGATCATCCCCGACATCATTGCGTGACACAGAAGGATCCGAGATGACCGCTGAGTGCCCGCCCGTCGCCATCATCATGGGAAGCCAGTCCGACTGGGAGACCATGAAGAACGCCGCAGACACGCTCGACGCACTCGGCGTCTCCTATGAAGCACGGATCGTTTCGGCACATCGCACGCCCGACCGCATGTATGCTTTCGCCAAAGGAGCCCGCGACGAAGGCTTCAAGGTGGTGATCGCAGGGGCCGGCGGCGCAGCCCACTTGCCCGGCATGGTCGCGTCTCTGACCACCCTTCCCGTCTTTGGCGTCCCCGTTCAGTCGAAATCGATGTCCGGCCTCGACAGTCTCTACTCCATCGTCCAGATGCCGGCCGGCATTCCCGTCGGCACGCTGGCCATCGGCCGCGCAGGCGCGGTCAACGCCGCCCTGCTCGCCGCCCGCGTTCTCGCTGTCTACGATGACGAGCTGGCTGACCGTCTCGACGAATGGGTCGAGCGCCAGACCGCATCCGTCGCCGAATATCCCGTGGACGAGGCCCCATGACCATCCGTACCATCGGCATCATCGGTGGCGGCCAGCTCGGCCGCATGCTGGCCATGTCTGCCGCCCGCCTGAACTTCCGCACCGTGATCTTGGAGCCTCAGGCCGACAGCCCGGCCGCGCAGGTGGCAAACCAGCAGATCACCGCTGCTTATGACGACCCGGCAGCATTGGCAGAGCTCGCCCGCCTTTGCGATGTCGTCACCTACGAATTCGAAAACGTGCCGGTGACCGCGGCCGAGACGCTTGCCGCAAGCGTGCCCGTCTATCCGCCACCGAAGGCGCTTGAGGTTGCTCAGGACCGCGTGACGGAAAAGCGCTTCCTCAACGCCTCGGGCATCGAGACGGCCCGTTTCCACGCTGTGGACAGTCAGGCCGACCTCGAAGCAGCGCTCGCCGACTTCGGTGGCGAAGGTGTTCTGAAAACCCGCCGCCTCGGTTACGACGGCAAGGGTCAGAAGGTCTACCGCAAGGGTGAAGCCGCCGACGGCGGTTATGAAGCCCTGGGCGCCGTCCCGCTGATTCTCGAAAGCTTCGTGCCCTTCGTCCGCGAGATCTCGATCATCGCCGCGCGCGGCACCGATGGCGAAGTCCGCTGCTACGACCCGACCGAGAACGTTCACCGTAACGGCATCCTGCATACCTCGACCCAGCCCGCCGCCATCACGCCTGAGACGGCCAAATCCGCCCGTGAGGCTGCGACCAAGCTTCTCGACGGCCTGGCCTATGTCGGCGTGGTCGGCATGGAGTTCTTCGTGCTGGAGGACGGGAGCCTGATCGCCAACGAAATCGCGCCGCGCGTCCACAATTCCGGCCACTGGACGGAGGCCGCCTGCATTGTCTCGCAGTTCGAGCAGCACATCCGGGCGGTCGCCTCTCTGCCGCTCGGCGACACCGTACGTCACTCCGATTGCGTGATGACGAATCTGATCGGCGACGACATCGATTCTGTCCCGGCCTGGCTCTCAAAGCCCAACGTGCTCGTCCATCTCTATGGCAAGACGGAAGCCAGACCCGGCCGCAAGATGGGCCATGTCACCGAAATCCTGCCGTTTCGCGACTGATTTTCCCGGTTTTTTAGCCTGATCTGTCCCGCATTTTCCGCCGGGCATGTTGACATCAAGGCCTCCCTCGGGCTAATTGCCGCCAACTCTTCAGGGGCGCGCCCAGCGGCGCGCTTTTGATTGTTTGAACACAGTGGGTGAATGACACATTCCCCGACAATCGTTGTGGACCAGAAAAATGAAGATCAAGAACTCGCTGAAAGCGCTTAAGGCCCGTCATCGCGACAACCGTCTGGTTCGCCGCAAGGGCCGTATCTACATCATCAACAAGCAGAACCCGCGCTTCAAGGCTCGCCAGGGCTGATGCCCCGGGATCTCAGGATCCCATGAGCCTGACGGACTGCCCGCCGCATCTGCGGCGTGTTGATATCGGAAATTTGAGTTTGAAAGACGGCGCTGAGGGACTACCTTCCCTGTATGCGCCGTTTTTCTTTGCGACTCGCCCTCAGCCACCTGCTCCTTCCCGCCCTGCTGACCGCAGGTACCGTATCCGCGCAGGCACCCGAGGAACAGGGCGGCGCGCAAGCGACCCAGGCCCCTGTCGAACAGATCCCGCTGAAGCCGCCGGCCAAGCCCAAGACTGTCGACGACCTGCTGGCCGAGCTGAAACGGGAGCGCAATCCCCAGGCCGCCCGCCAGATCGCCAATTCCACGATGGCGACCTGGAGCGAATCGTCGAGCCCGACGATCAATCTGCTGATGCAATGGTCTGCCAAGGCAGCCGGCGAAAAGCGGAATGCAGCGGCCCTCGACTTCATCGACCAGGCCATCATCCTGAAACCCGATTTTGTCGGCGCCTGGAACCAGCGCGCGACGCTGCACTTCACCATGGGCAATTACCAGAAGTCCGTCTCGGACATCGAGAAAGTCCTGGAACTCGAGCCTCGGCATTTCGGCGCAATCGCCGGTCTTGCGGGCATCCTCACCGAGCGCGGCAGCAAGGATGCGGCACTGAAGGCCTGGGAACGCTACCTGGACATCTTCCCCGCCGACCGTGAGGCCCAGGAGATCGTCTCGAAGCTTTCGGAAGAACTGGCCGGCCAGCGGACGTAATTCCCAGCGAAAAATTGCTTCAGCCTACCAGCTTCGCGACCAGATCGGGATGCTGGGCAATCACACGCACATAGGCAATGGCAAAGTCTGGCGCAGTTGCCCGTGCCTGCTCCCAATCTCTGAGCGTACCCACAGGTACGCGAAAACGTGACGCAAACTCCGTCTGTGACAGACCGAGTGCCGTGCGTGTCCGTCGGATCAGTCGCGCACGCTGCGCCCGATCCAGCGCATCCGAAGAGACATCGAAGTCCTCGTTGTCCGTTGGATCAGCCGGTATCGCGATAGGCACGCTCTTCTCCACGATTGCTCCTTCGAACCGAGATAAAGCGAGGCTGTTCGCCCCGCCAAACAAACACTCCGGTGAACAGTCGGTCTTCCACCGTACCAATGACCTTGTACCGCTCCTCACCGTCACGTTCGCGGAACGAGGGGATGATGAGATGATCGATATCATCAAAGATACGATCTCCGAGGGCCAGCGAAACACCATGCTTCGCCTGATTGATTTGGTCCTTCTCGGGATCGAACCGCTCATTCATGCAGGCAATATACGGAATTTCCGTAGCGACAACAACTCTGCCCCCTAGGCTTCCTCTGCAAACCGAGCAAAACCTTGACGAACGGCACTGCAGCACGATCTTGTTGCCATATCGTCCAGCTCGGAAGCTTCGCTCTTGCTCCTCCCCCGTATCGGTCTCGCCTTGCTCGTAATCCTCTTCATCCTCATCGCCGTGCTCGCGGCCCTTGCCATCGCCACACAACTGCGTGCGCGCGCGATCGAGACCGAGACGCCGAATGTCGGCGAACTGACCGATGTCGGCGGCTTCAGCCTGAACGCCCTCCACGTGCCCGCAGGCCCCGACGCAGACCTGCCGCCCATCGTCTTCATCCACGGCGCCTCCGGGAACCTCAGAGACCAGGCAGGCGCCTTCCTGGAGCCTTTGCGCGGACGTGCCGAGCTTCTATTCGTCGACAGGCCTGGGCACGGCTACTCGGAGCGTGGCGGGCCGGAGAACGACACGCCGGACGGCCAGGCAAACGCGATTGCGCGGCTGATGGAGAAGAAGGGCATCGAACGAGCGATCATCGTCGGCCATTCCTTCGGCGGCGCGATCACCGCAAGCTTCGGCGTGCTGCATCCGGACAAGGTCGAAGGCCTGGTCTTCCTCGCCGCCGCCACCCATCCCTGGCCGGGCGGCGTCGACTGGTACTATCACCTCGCCTCCGCCCCCGTGATCGGCCCGATCTTCTGCCATACGCTGGCTTTGCATGCGGGCATGATGCGCATAGAGGCGGCGACGGATCATGTCTTCGCGCCCAATCCACGTCCCGACACCTATCTAGAAAATACCGGCCCGGCCCTCGTCCTTCGCCCCTCGACCTTTCGGTCCAACGCAAAGGATGTGGCGGGCCTCCATGCCTATGTGAGCACCTTCGCCCCCCGCTACCGCGAGATCGCCAAGCCGACGGTGGTCATCACCGGCGACGCTGACGAAATCGTGCTGGAGGAAATCCATTCGAAGGGCCTCGCTCGCGACATCGCAGGCTCCGAACTGGTCTGGATCGAAGGCCTTGGCCACAAGCCGGATTATATCGTGACCGATATCGCCATCGCTGCCCTGGAGAAGATCGCCGGCGAGACACGCGACCTGCAGGCCATCGCGCGCGCAGTGGAGCCAAGGCTCGCCGCGACACGCGTGGAACCGGTGGGGCCTGCCCCTTCCCTTCAGGCTGGCCAGTAGCCGCCATGAAAAAAGCCGCCCGAAGGCGGCTTTTCCAATTCTAGTATTGAGAGCAGAGATCAGATCCCGGTCTGACCATCCGAGCCGATATAGGCAATGCGCAGCATGTTGGTCGAGCCAGGCGTGCCGAGCGGAACACCGGCAGAGATGATGATGCGATCGCCAGGCTTGCCGAAGCCTTCGTCCACGACGATGCGGCAGGCGCCATTGACCATCTCGTCGAGATCGGTCGGCTCCGAAGACACGACGCAATGCAGGCCCCAGACCACCGAGAGACGACGCGCGGTCTGGATGACCGGCGACAGCGCAATGATCGGCACTTCCGGGCGCTCGCGCGAGGCGCGCAGACCGGTATTGCCCGACGATGTGTAACAGACGATCGCCTGCAGGCGGAGTGTCTCGGCAATCTGGCGGGCAGCCAGCGAGATGGCATCGGCGCCGGTCGCTTCCGGCTGGGCGCGCTGGGCGTAGATGATGCCCGGATAGTGCGGCTCGCGCTCGACCGTATGAGCGATGGACGCCATGGTGGCGACGGCTTCGACCGGATACTGGCCGGAAGCCGACTCGGCAGACAGCATGATGGCGTCAGCGCCTTCGAAGACGGCGGTCGCGACGTCGGAGACTTCCGCACGGGTCGGGACAGGTGCTGTGATCATCGATTCCAGCATCTGGGTCGCAACGACAACAGGCTTGCCTTCGCGGCGGCAGGCGCGGATCAGCTGCTTCTGGATGCCGGGCACGCGCTCGAGCGGCATTTCGACGCCAAGGTCACCACGGGCGACCATCAGGGCGTCGGACAGTGCAATGATCTCGTCGATGCGCTCGATGGCCTGCGGCTTTTCGATCTTCGACATCAGGCCGACGCGGCCCTTGGCGATCTTGCGGACTTCCGCCAGATCTTCCGGACGCTGGATGAAGGAGAGCGCCACCCAGTCAACGTCATTGGTCGCGAGCACGGCGTCGAGGTCGGCGCGGTCCTTGTCGGTCAACACGCCGGTGGCGAGGATGGTGTCGGGAAGGCTCACGCCCTTACGGTCGGAAATCTTGGTGCCGGAGACGACTTCGGTCACGATCGTCTTGCCATCGCATTTGACGGCCTTCAGGTGGAGCTTTCCGTCATCGATCAGCAGGCGGTCGCCCGGCTTAACCGATTCGAGAATTTCCGGATGCGGCAGGTAGACGCGGGTCGCGTCACCGGGCGCTTCGTTGCTGTCGAGGGTGAAGGTCTGGCCGGCCTTCAGCTCGACGGTCGTTTCGGCAAACTTGCCCACACGCAGCTTCGGTCCCTGCAGGTCGGCGAGGATGCCAATCGGGCGCCCACAAGCTGCCTCGACACTGCGAATGCGCTGAATGAGCGTCCGCAGCATCTCATGGCTCGAATGGCTCATATTGATGCGGAAAAGATCTGCCCCGGCTTCGTGGAGCTTCCGGATCATCGCTTCGTCAGAAGATGCGGGACCAAGCGTGGCGAGGATCTTTACTTTGCGGTTTCGCTTCATCAGTTCTGGCTTTCCTGGGTGCCCGACGTATCGGACAGCTGGACCATCCAGCTCCCCTGCCTGCCGGTGTCGTATTCCTTGAATCCCATCTGCTGATAACCGCGTGCGAAGCAGTCCTTCACGCCAACGATCTTGAACTCGTTTTCGGCGACACACATGTTGATGTCACCAGTCCAGCGACCACCGCGGGCGGCATCCTCAGCATAGAGATAATAATAACGCGATTGGAGTTCGCCTTCGATCAGCGTGGCGCAGGTGCCGGCCGGAACCTGCCACCAGCCTTCCGTAATCCAGCCCTCTTCCGCCCGGTAGCCGACGGCAACGCCGACAAGGTTCGGTGTGCCGTTGCAGACACGGAACTCGGCATGGGCGGCATCGGCTGCCAGCAGTGGCGAAAACAGCGCACCCGCGATCAGGAGGGGCTTCAGAAAACGTGCCTTGGCACGGTCAAAAGTCTGTCTGATCTGATGATGCACGATTGCCGCCGGAACTCCAAAAATGCGCATGGGATGCCTTCTTGCGATGCTGACCAGAGAATGTCAACGCAACTCTAATCGATTATATTTTCTGTCTTTGGTCAGTACTGGAACCTATATGTCCGATCTTGGCACAAACGTGACAGCCATGAAAGCTTGCGCTCCCCCATTCCCCATGCGATCAAGCGCATGTAGCAGACGATGGCTTCAAACTGATGAATGTTTCCCCCGTTTTTGAGATTTTAGAAGGCCGCCTCGATGCCGGCCTCGTGCTTCTCGCCGACCACGCCACCAACATTGTTCCCGAGCCCTATGGCCGCCTTGGCCTGCCGGACAGCGCTTTTGGCCGTCACATCGCCTATGACATCGGCATCGAGCCGCTCACCCGGCAGCTTGCAGCACGCCTCGGTGTGCCGGCGGTTATGTCGCGCTTCTCCCGCCTGCTGATCGATCCGAATCGCGGCGAAGATGACCCGACTATCATCATGCGCATATCGGATGGCGCCATCATTCCCGGCAACCATCCGATCACGCCGGAGGAATGGCAGCACCGCATCGCGACCTATCACCGCCCTTATCACCAGGCGGTCTCCGAGGTCATCGCCAGCGTCGCTGAAGCTTCGGGCAAGGCGCCGCTGGTGCTGTCGCTGCATTCCTACACCCCGGCCTGGAAAGGCGTGCCACGGCCCTGGCACGCAGCCGTACTCTGGGACACCGACGAGCGAGCCGTGCGCCCATTGATCGATCGCCTCGAAGCATCGGGCGACATCCTCGTCGGCGACAACGAACCCTATGATGGCGCCTTGAAGGGCGACACCATGTATCGTCACTGCATGATAACAGGCATCCCGCATGCGCTGCTGGAGGTCCGGCAGGATCTGATCGCCGACGAGACAGGCGTGACAGCCTGGGCCGATCGCCTCGCGCCGATCTTCGAGCGCCTCAATGCCGACCCGATGCTGCACGAGTATCAGATCCATGCCTCGCGCACCGGCCCTTACCCTATCCAGCCAATCGCGCCCTGAAGGAGGACTGCATGACGCTCCCCACCAAGGACCAACAAACCGAACTGGAAGCCGCCGCCTTCCGTCGGCTCGTTTCCCATCTGCGCAATCGCCCCGAGGTCCAGAACATCGACCTGATGAACCTCGCCGGCTTTTGCCGAAACTGCCTGTCGAACTGGTATCTGGACGCCGCGAAAGAAACCGGCCTCGACCTCACCAAGAATGAGAGCCGCGAGATCGTCTACGGCATGCCCTATGAAGAGTGGAAGGCGTTGCACCAGCGCGAGGCCGGCACCGACCAGCAGCAGGCTTTCGAGAAGAACCGCCCGAAGGAATGATCACGTCCCCGAGCTTTGGGGCTTGACGCGGACGCCGCTTCGCGGCACGTGATCGCCACGAAAACCCACCTCAAGAATGCCATCCCTGCAATGAAGGAGATTGCCCATGTCTGATGCCGCTCACGGCGTCGCCCGCGACCAGCTCCGTGCCTTTGTCGAACGCATCGAGCGCCTGGAAGAAGAAAAGAAGACCATCGCCGACGACATCAAGGACGTCTACGGCGAAGCCAAGTCGATGGGCTTCGACACAAAGATCCTGAAGAAGGTCATTGCGCTGCGCAAGAAGGACGACCAGGAGCGCATGGAAGAGGATCTGATCCTCGACACCTACCTGCACGCGCTCGGCATGATCGAGAGCCCGCCGGAAGGCTGAACGACATCTCGAAAGCCAACAAAAAACCCGCCAATCCGGCGGGTTTTTTTATTGTCTGTCAGCTGGCTGATTTGACGATCAGGGCGCGCCGAAGCGGCTCGGGTCGATCGTGGTCGCGTCAAGGCGGAAGCCATCGGGAACCGCCGTGGCAGGAGCGACCAGCGAGCGCGACACGACGCGAGGCGCCTTGACCGGCTTGGACACGGCGTCGAACTTGCCCTGGTTCAGGGCCCACTGCTCGATCATGCCCTTGGTGAGCTTGGTGCCGCCATACATGGCCATATGCGCACGTTCAGCATCTTCCTGGCCCGGGCGACCACCCTTCTTGGGCAGGGACGCATCGGCATTCGGCACGGCGTCGGACGGAGCGTCGAACATGTCGCCGAACTGCGTGGTCGTTTCCACGGCCGTCGTTTCCTGCGGGATCGATGCGACCTCGACGGGCTTCTGTACGGGAGCCGGAGCCTGCTCAGGGGCAGCGGTCAGCTCAGCCTGGACAGGCGCGCTCGACGGGATCGGGGCTGCCATCTCCGGAATGGTGCTGTCTTCAAGTGCGGCGGCCGCTTCCGGCGACAGGATCGCCTGCTCGACTTCGTCCACCTCGGCTTCGGCTTCAGCCTGCGAGGAAGCAAGGAGCGCCTCGGCAACCTGCGGACGGGCCGCAGGAACCGGAACAGCCATACCCTCGGCCAAAAGCATGGCTTCGGAACTCGGGTCGATCGAGGCGGTCATGACGCCCTGCTCTGCGCCGCCAGCCTGCGGCCGCGGATTGAGAAGGGTCGGCACTGGTACGGTGGTCAGAGAAGCAAGATCGGCGAACTCATCCGTTGGCGCAGAGGCCGGGACAGGAACACCACTTGCGACCTGCTGGAGGGCATCCTCAGCCGCATTGCGCGGCGGCTGGTAAAGTGCCACGGCAAGGCTGTTGTCAGCCGGGCGCAGTGAAGGACGTGCCTGCGGAACCGGCGCGTCGGCAGCATCCACACCCGGAAGCGCATTGGCGACCATCACAGGCTCGGAAGCGGTTACGACGGGCTGCTCGCGCGGTGCGGCGGGAGCCTGCTGCGGCTGTGCCACGGAAGGACGAGCGGCGGGTTCCGGAACATCCTCGACTTCATCCTCGTCGCCACCGCCGAACAGCATGGCGAGGAAATTGCGCGGACGCGAAGAGGACTTTTCCTCGGCGATCATGACGGTATTGCCCGAGGCAACGCGGCGCTTGTATTCGGCAAGCGCCTGCTGATAGCCCGGCAGCGGCTTGCCGTCGGCGGGAATATGCACAGTCTTGCCGTCTGGGAACAGCCGGACGAGATCCTGGCGGTTCATGCGCGGCCAGGCGCGCACGCCTGCAACGTCCATGTGCACGAAGGGCGAACCGGAATTGGGATAATAACCCACGCCGCCGGCCTGCATCTTGATACCAAGTTCACGCAGGGTCTTCAGCGGGACACCGGGGATGTAGAAGTCCATCGCCGTGCCGCGCATGTGCTGGCTTTCCTTAGCGACACCCTTGGAGCGCGAGCGCAGCATGGAATTTGTTGCCGGAGAGCGATAGGCGGAGACGACCTTGATGTAACCCTTGGCGCGCGACTGGCGGTAGACTTCCCAGACGAGGTCGAAGAGGCGCGGGTCCATCTTCGTCGGCTCGTTGCGCCGCCAATCACGGAGAATATAATTGAGTTGTTTCAGACCCTTGGGGTCGTAACGGCCATTGCGCTTGAAGGTGATAGACGCGCGCTCGCCGGTGTGCACGAATTCGATGTTGAGGGTGCGGCTTTCGGCCTGTGCCATGCCCACGCTGCCCAGGAGACCACAGAAGCTCATCAGGAGGACGGCAGACAGCGAAAAAAGCAGCCTCGCTGCCAACTGCGCGGACGCAAGCCGGGTTTTGCGCCCGCTTTGCGTATGGAGCGCGCTGATGTCCTGCGATGCCTGCAATGCAATCCCCGTCCGAAAGACTACGTCCCACGCCAACCGAATTGAACGTCAAATGCGGTCATACCATGGCAAATTTGCCACATCCGCACAAGCTGTCCATTTATGGTGAACGCTTGCCTAACAAATGCTTAGCCCTTTGGTAGGCGATTAAGCTTACCCCAGAGTTAACATCGAACGGTTGAGGCAGATCAAGCGGCATCCTTCTGCGGGTCGTCGGGATCGATTCCGTAATCCTTAAGCTTGCGGTATAGCGTCGAGCGCCCGATGCCCAGCTTTCGCGCCACCTGGCTCATCTGGCCGCGGTAGAATTTCAGCGCGAAACGGATCAGCTCCTCCTCGATTTCAGCGAGCTTGCGCACATTGCCGGCCTCGTCCGTGCTGACGATGACATTGCCGGATGCGCCGCTGCTGAAACCTGTGGATGGAGCCGAATAATTGCCCACAAGACCCGCCGCCCGCTCTGCCAAAGCAGCCTGCACCTTGGCAATCGGGCTCTGCTCCGGAACGGATGGCTGCGCATCGGGACCGGCGGCTCCGCTGCGTTGGTCTTTCATCTGGGCCGAGATCTGCGGGAAATCCGCCTCGCGAAGGCTCACACCATCAGCCAGCACGACGGCGCGGAAGATCGCGTTTTCGAGTTGCCGCGTATTGCCCGGCCAATCGAAGGAGGTGAGCAGCGCGAGCGCCGATGATTCCACCTGAAGCGTCCTCGGCAGACGTTGCTCCAGCGAGAACCGCTCGACAAAGGCCCGGATCAGATGCGGGATGTCTTCCTTGCGTCGGCGCAGCGAGGCAATCGTGATCGGGAAGACGTTGAGACGGTAGTAGAGGTCCTCGCGGAAACGCGCGGCCTTGACCTCTTCAATCAGGTCCTTGTTGGTCGCAAGGATCAGTCGGATATTGGCCTTCACCGAACGCTGCTGACCGCCACCATGGACTTCGCCCGTCTGCACGAGTTCCAGCAGGCGCATCTGGCCGCCGGGCGGCAACTCACTGATTTCCTCAATGAAAAGCGTGCCGCCTTCGGCCTCGGAAAGCTTGCCGATCTGGCTTTCGCTCCCGAACAGCACCTCTTCGATCTGGGCCGGAGAAATGGAATTGCAGTTGAACCCGACGAACGGACGCGACGAGCGATCGCTTGCGGCATGAATGGCACGCGCGACCAGTTCCTTGCCGACACCCGCCTCCCCTTCAAGCATGACAGGGATGGTCGATTGCGCGGCCCGGCGGCCGAGTTCGACGACGCGGGACATGGCAGCACTTGCGGCAATCACATCGGCGAAACTGACCGATCCACTGCGGGCCCGGCGTGGCGCCCTGCCCTGCAGGCTGGTGCGATGGATCTTGAGCGCAGATTCGATGGCGCCGATCAGCCGCTCCTGGGCGATCGGCTTGACCAGAAAGTCAAAAGCGCCGGCGCGGACCGCATTAAGCGCTGTCTCCGTTGCGCCTTCGGCAGTTCCGACAATCACAGGCACGGCCGCATTGATCTCGGCCAGCATGGGTATGATGTTGGGGTTCAGGCCCTCGGCGGATGCCGCGTCGATCACAACGACACCTATGGCGTCGCGATGGCGGCGGAAAAGATCGATGCCGGCATGCGCGGTATCGGCGACATGGACGGCGTGGCCGTGCGCCTCGATCGCAGCCTTCATGCTGCGGCGCTCGGTAGCATCTTCATCGATGAGTAGAATCTGTGCGGTCAACTTGCGCTCCCCGGGGCTGTTTCGGCGCATTCGCGCTCCTGGGTTATCGCGGGGAGACTGCCAGAAAGGCCTGAAGATGTTCTTGGGAGAAAGCCTCGCATTTTAACGGTCCTTAACCGTTTCTGGCACAATCCACAGGTATCCCGATGGCACAGCGAACACTGACATCGCACCATGGCGGCACACCCGGCTGCTTGCCGATCCGCAGGCGACTGACTACATCTCCGGAACGAAGAGAAGAAAGGACATCGCCATGACGATCGACCGCCGCCCCACCCTGAGCCCCGCCCACCCGGCTTCCGCCAGCGGAAATCAGAACCTCGGCGACCTGCCCGTCTGGAAGCTGGACGATCTCTATCCGGGTCAGACCTCGAGCGAATTTCTCGGCGCCGTCGAGAAGGCGGGATCCGATGCGCTTGCCTTCGAGACCAAATGGAAGGGCAAGCTTTCGATCGCGCTCGAAACCGTCGGTGAAAACTCGCTGGCCCAGGCCCTGCGCGAAATGGATGCGCTCGAAGACCTGCTTGGCCGCATCGCCTCCTATGCCGGCCTCACCTATTATTCCGACATGACAAATCCGGCGAACGGCAAGTTCTTCGGCGACATCCAGGCCAAGCTCACAGACATGTCGGCCCGCCTCCTCTTCTTCCCGCTGGAAATGAACCGTCTGGCCGACGATGCCGTCGACGCCGCCATGGACCGCGACCCCGCACTCGGCCATTTCCGCCCCTGGATCGTCGATCTGCGCAAGGACAAGCCCTTCCAGCTCGACGACCGCATCGAGCAGCTTTTCCTTGAGAAGTCGCAGACGGGTGCCGCGGCCTTCAACCGCCTCTTCGACGAGACGCTGGCTTCGCTGCGCTTCAAGGTCGGCGAGGAGGAAATGCCGCTTGAGCCGACACTGACGCTTCTGCAGGACGCCAATCCGGAAAAGCGCCGCGAGGCAGCCGAAGCCCTGTCGAAGACCTTCAAGGACAATATCCGCATCTTCACCCTGGTGACCAACACACTCGCCAAGGACAAGGAAATCTCCGACCGCTGGCGCGGCTTCGAGGACATCGCCGATAGCCGCCACCTCGCCAACCGCGTCGAACGCGAAGTCGTCGACGCACTGGCCGAAGCCGTACGCGAGGCCTATCCGCGCCTGTCGCATCGCTATTACAAGATGAAGGCGAAGTGGCTCGGCATGGACCAGATGAATTTCTGGGACCGCAACGCGCCGCTGGCCGAAACGCCTGACCGTCTGATCTCCTGGGACGAGGCCAAGGACATGGTGCTCTCGGCCTATGGCGGCTTTGCGCCTGAAATGGCAGAGATCGCCGGTCGCTTCTTCGACGGCGGCTGGATCGACGCGCCTGCCCGCCCGGGTAAGGCCCCGGGCGCCTTCGCCCATCCGACGGTGCCGTCCGCCCACCCCTATGTGCTCGTCAACTATCTCGGCAAGCCGCGCGATGTCATGACGCTGGCCCATGAGCTGGGCCACGGCGTGCATCAGGTGCTCGCCGGCGGCCAGGGCGCGATGATGTGCCAGACACCGCTGACGCTTGCAGAAACCGCATCCGTCTTCGGCGAAATGCTGACTTTCCGCGCGCTGCTCGACAAGACGACCGATAAGCGCGAGAGAAAGGCCATGCTTGCCCAGAAGGTCGAGGACATGATCAACACGGTCGTGCGCCAGATCGCCTTCTACCAGTTCGAACGCAAGATCCACACGGCCCGCAAGGAAGGCGAACTGACGGCCGAGAAGATCGGCGAATTGTGGCTCTCCGTCCAGCAGGAAAGCCTTGGCCCGGCGATCAAGATCTCCGAAGGCTACGAGACCTGGTGGGCCTATATCCCCCACTTCATCCACTCGCCCTTCTATGTCTATGCCTATGCGTTCGGCGACTGCCTGGTGAACTCGCTCTATGCCGTCTACCAGAACGCCGATCAGGGCTTCCAGGACAAGTATTTCGAGCTGTTGAAGGCTGGCGGCACCAAGCACCATTCGGAGCTACTCGCTCCGTTCGGGCTGGATGCCACCGATCCGTCGTTCTGGGCCAAGGGTCTGTCGATGATCGAGGGGCTGATCGACGAGTTGGAAGCGCTAGATAAGGCAGCCTGAACCGGAGCCGCCGATATCCCATGCGTGACCATGCGCCCTATGCGCTCTTCCGCGATGACCGCGCGGGGACGAGCCTCGTCTTTGCCGAACCGGAGACGCTCGTCGTCGCCCGGACGGCGGACGAGGTCGAGCCTGCGCTCGCCAGGTTGGAAGCGCATCGGAAAGCCGGCAAATGGCTGGCGGGTTATCTGTCCTATGAAGCGGGCTTCGTCTTTGAGCCGAAGCTGCGTCCGCTGGTGGAAGAAGGGCGGGAAACCCCGCTCATCGCCATGGGGGTCTTTGCCGCCCCCGCACCGGCCGCACACCCGCTGGCTGAAGCGCCCTCAAACATCCCGAACGCCCCCTTGCTCACCGATCCCAGAGCGGGCTGGGATTTCGACACCTACCGCACCCGCTTCGATCGCCTGCATCACCATTTGCGCAAGGGCGACTGCTACCAGGCGAACCTCACCATGCCGGTCGAGGCCCGCTGGTCCGGCGATCCCCGCGCCGCGTTCTGGTCGCTCGTTGGGCGCCAGCCGGTGCATTACGGCGCACTGATCGATTTCGGCGATCCGGTCATCCTGTCCCGCTCGCCCGAACTCTTCTTCTCCGTGGACGAGGACGGCTGGCTCGAAACCCGCCCGATGAAAGGCACGGCTGCCCGGGGTGCTACCCCGGAGGAAGACGAGGCGATCATCGCGGCCATGCTCGGCGACGAGAAGACGCAAGCCGAAAACCGTATGATCGTCGACCTCCTGCGCAATGACGTCTCCGTCATCTCCGAGGTCGGCACATTGTCTGTTCCCAAGCTCTTCGCCATAGAGACCTATCCGACCGTCCACCAGATGGTGAGCTATGTCAGGGCAAAACTCTCACCCGGCATCGGCCTGGCCGAGATTATGGCGGCCCTCTTTCCCTGCGGATCCGTCACCGGCGCGCCAAAAATGTGGGCGATGCGTATCCTGCACGAACTGGAAGCCGGTCCGCGCGATATCTACTGCGGCGCGATCGGCTGGTGCGATCCAGCCGGCCCGATGCGATTTTCGGTTGCGATCCGTACGATCTCCCTTTTCAACGGGGGCCGCGCCGTCTTCAATGTCGGCGGCGGCATCGTCTTCGATTCGAAGGCGGAAGCCGAATACGAGGAATGCCTGTTGAAGGCGCGCTTTGCCGTGGGAGACGAATGGATTTCTCGCTGATCGAGACTTTGCGGTGGCAGCCGGACGCAGGTTTCCTGCGGCTCGACCAGCATTTGCGTCGCCTCTCCCGCTCGGCCGATGCGCTCGGCTTTCGCCAGCCGCAGGATGCAAAAGGAAAGCTTGAGAAGGAAGTCTCCGGCAGCGAACCTCTGCGCGTCCGCCTGGTCATGACCTATCGCGGCAAGATGGAAGTGAGCGCCACGCCATTCGAGCCGGTGCCGGAAGAAACCGTCTGGCGGCTGAAGATCGCCAAGACGCGGCTGCAATCCGAAGACAGCCTCTTCCGCCACAAGACCACCCGCCGCGAACCCTATGAAGCCGCGCGCGCCGAATTCTCGAAGGACGAAGCCGACGAGGTGATCCTGCTCAACGAGCGCGGCGAGGTCTGCGAGGGCACGATCACCAACATCTTCGCCGAAGCTGCCGACGGTATGCTGCTCACACCGCCGCTCGCCAGCGGGCTGCTGCCAGGCGTTTTGCGCGCCGAACTGATCCGCGAGCGAAAGGCGCGCGGCGAGGTGCTGAAACTCGATGACCTGCGCCACCGGAAACTCTTCGTCGGCAATTCCCTGCGCGGCCTGATCCCCGCCGAACTGGTGGAATAGGCACCGCAATGGCAGACCTACTGCCCCCGAACGCCGCCGTTCCCGGACCATCAAATGCCGCCACCGCCCTCATGGGCCTGTCCTTGGTCGCGCTCTTCCTTCTGACCGCATGGCTCAACGGCTTCCCATGGGTGATGGACGACTCGATCGCCTATTCCGGACAGGGCGTGAACTGGATGCGGGCCAAGACGGCCGCGGTCCTGGTTGCCCCGCTGCATGGCCTGATCGGCTATTGGGCCCTTCCCGTCTTCAATGCCGTCGTGAATGCGGCAGCCTGGCTGCTTCTGATCCGCAGCTTTGACCTGCGGGGCTACTGGCTGATCCTGCCGCTCGCCGTGCTCGCGCTGCAACCGCTGTACACAAGTGCCGTGCTCGTGGATTCCTGGTTCTTCGCCGCCGTCGTCTTTCTGATCGTCTCGATCAGAAACAAGAGCCCGTTTCTCGCTTTGTCCGCCGGCATCCTCTTCTCCGGCCACGCCAGCGGCCTGATCCTGGCAAGCGTGCTGGCCATGCTGGTGGCGCTGCTCTTCGGCTTCCGAAAGGCGATGATGATGCCGGTTCTGGCCATTGCCACCACCATCGGCGTCAGCAGCTTTCTGGATGCCAAATATTTCCCCGAGACCCCGTCTCTCGGACGCACGTTCCTGGCGGCGCGGCTCTTCTCCACCCAACCCGAACTGCTGCGGGGAGAATGCAAGCGCAGCGACGCAACCGTTCTGTGTGACGCCGCTAGTCTCATCGAAACGATCCGGGAACGTCCCGAGAATGCCGGTCGGCGCGATTTCTTCTGGGACCTGATGCGCGCGTTTCCCGACCGTTTCGAACTCGCCGCCTTCGAACGCGATCATGCCTGGCCGATCATCCGGGCCGCGATCACGCAGATGCCGCTCGAAACGGCTGATACCATCCTCCGGGATTTCCTGAGCTTCTACGGCACGGGAACGCGCCTCGATTTCATTGCGCACCTGAACGAGCCGATGCCAGAGCCGTTCTCGACCTCCTGGCAGGCACAAGGCATCTGGCAATCGGATATCAACCTCGCCGGCCTGACCGGACTGCGGTGGGTCCTTTATGCAAGCCTTGCTGTAGCCTTTGTGGTCGGCTGGCGAAGGATCGGCGACGAAAACAGGCGCTGGTTTTTCATCCTGCTGTTGATCTGCCTTGCCAATGACAGCCTGTTCGCCGTGGTCTCCGGCCCACCCGACCGCTACCATCACCGCATCCTGCCGCTACTCGCGGCAGCAACCTGCCTTCTCGTTCTGGCGCACGAGCGCCGTGACGCGACGACCTCGGCTTAATGGAAATAGTCAGATGTTCATTCTCTCCCTCACCTATGTGAAGCCCACCGAAGAGGCCGATCGCTTGATGCAGCCGCATATGGACTGGGTGAATGCCGGCTATGACAGCGGAATGTTTCTCGCCTCCGGCCGCAAGAACCCACGCACCGGTGGCGTGATCTTCGCCCAGGGCGATCGAGCCGAGATCGAGGCCTATGTCGCAGCCGATCCCTTCGCGGCAGAGGGTGTTGCCGTGTACGAGGTGACGGAAGTGGCTGTGACGCGAACGGCAGCCGGGCTGGAAGGGTTGAAGGGATGAAACCCAGTCATTGAAAGCAGCCTGGAATGCGCATATATTTGCGCATTGGAGCAGAGATGGAGAAGGACTCTCGCAAAATCATCCAGCGGCTCAAGTCCGAAGGGTATGAGCTCGTCTCGGTGTCCGGCTCCCATCACAAATTTCGGAAAGACGACAAAACGATCATTGTGCCGCATCCGAAAAAGGACCTTCCATTGGGCACGGCACGGGCGATTGCCAAACAGGCTGGCTGGATCTGAAAAGCAAAGGTGAGCGGCAAAATGCGATACTATGTGGCTTTGGTGCACAAGGATCCGGACAGCGCCTACGGGATCAGTTTCCCTGATTTGCCGTCGGTTTTTTCGGCGGCGGACAGCGATGAGGATATCATCGTGAACGCCATCGAAGCCTTGAGATTATGGGCTGAAGATGAGGAGCTGCCAGCTCCCTCGTCGCATCATGAGATCGTCGAGCGACCTGATCTACGCGCGGAGCTGGCCAGCGGGGCATTTCTTATCCGTGTGCCATTCATCGAAGACGATACCCGAACAGTCAGGGCAAACATCACGATGGAGGCTGGAACGCTCGCTGCCATCGATCAGGCGGCAAAGCAGCGCGGGCTGACACGGTCGGCATTTCTGGCGAGTTGCGCCCGCAAGGAGATAGAGCGCTCGGCATGACGGCGCCCGTCTGCGAAGACTATTGCAGCGCCGATTGTCGGCAAACGGCTATCAATCTGACCAAATAATTGGTTCCGACCAAAGGTCACTCAGCAGTACTGTCACAGGCCTCTAATCGCGATTGTTCATCTGCGATATGAGACGGGCTAAGATCATCAGCGCAGCGATCAATCCAACTGTTCATCTGACCAGACCACATCCAGAGGACGATGAGGCCGACGGCAAGACAGCATGGCAACACAAACTTGGCTAAACCGGTCATCTTGTTTCCAGGGACCTCTTTCCACGAGCGTGGCGAGCAGTCAGTATGTCTGCTAATCGAACCTGAAGCGATATGCCAATATCTCTCACCCACACGCCCTATGCTGGCCCGACGCGCCCTTTCACCATCGGCCTGTCCGCACTGGACCCGACCCGCTGGATCGAACCGGATGCACACCGCGATCGCTATCTGACCGAAAAGCGCACGCTGGCCACAACACGGCTTGACGAGGTCTTCCGGGCGACCGACGACAGCCGTCCCGCGCAGGAGGAATGTCTTGCAGCCCTGGTCGCCTATCTCAACGCCCATCATCCGCAGCTGACGCCTGAGACAGGCCCGAGCGATGATCACCTGCCCCCACTGCTCCGCGCCGGCATGCTCGTTCAGGACGACCTCGTCATCATGATGAGGCGCGAGGCGGGCTGGTACATCGCCGCGGCCCATCTCTCCTTCCCCTCGTCCTGGCTGCTTGCGGAAAAGTTCAATCGGCCGATGGAGGAAGTCCACGAGCATGTGCCTGGCTTCGAAGGCGGCACGCGCAATGCCGCGATGATCAACCGCATCTTCGACAATCTGGCGCCCGGTCTGCCCGCCGAACGCTTCAACTGGTCGATCAACTGGAAAGAGAAGCTCTTTCACCCCGAAACCGGCCGCAACGACACCGCTGAGCCGGACGAGGCCGTCGTGCGGGTCGAGCGCCAGACCTTGACGAAACTGCCGGCGACCGGAGCCATCGTCTTCACGATCCGCATCTATCTCGACCCCGTCACTCTGTTCGAAAAACATTGGGATGGCAGGCGGCTCGCCCTGGCACTCGCCGACCAGCTGGAGGCTTTGAGCGAGCCCCAGCTTCGCTACAAGGGCCTTGACCGACAACGATCAAGGCTCGTGGCGCGGCTGCGGCAAGATGCAGCGTCTGAAAATCGCAGCTAGGACGCCTCTGCTCCTCGCCCGCACTCTTTATTGTGTCAGAGTTTTGTGATCTAGAACCGCCAGTATCGCTCTGGCCGTAAAACACAGGCCGGAAACATGGCTCGGGCAAAAGAACCGGGCCTCCAAGGAGACAAGAATGAGCGAAAAGACCTACCCGGTTTATGGCGAGATCACCGGCCCGATCGTGATGATCGGCTTCGGATCGATCGGCCGCGGCACCCTGCCGCTGATCGAACGCCACTTCAAGTTCGACAAGAGCCGGATGGTCGTCATCGATCCCCGCAACGACGAAGCGGAGCTGCTTGCCAAGCACGGGATCAAGCACATCCAGGCCCATGTCACCAAGGACAACTACAAGAAGCTCCTGAAG
Source organism: Allorhizobium sp. (assembly GCA_051861045.1). Classification (GTDB taxonomy): domain Bacteria; phylum Pseudomonadota; class Alphaproteobacteria; order Rhizobiales; family Rhizobiaceae; genus Allorhizobium. The sequence goes on along the minus strand of JBHYDI010000001.1, from coordinate 543,326 downwards.
CCGCTTCTGACCGAAGGCGAAGGCCAGGGCTTCTGCGTAAACCTCTCGGTCGACACCGGCTCGCTCGACCTGATGAAGTTCTGCCGCAAGCTCGACGTTCTCTACATCGACACGGTTGTTGAGCCCTGGCTCGGCTTCTATTTCGACAAGAACATGAAGAATTCCGAGCGCACCAACTATGCACTGCGCGAAACGGTCCGCCAGGAAAAGACGAAGAACCCGGGCGGCACGACGGCTGTGTCCACCTGCGGTGCAAACCCGGGCATGGTCTCCTGGTTCGTCAAGCAGGCTCTGGTCAATGTTGCCAACGAACTCGGCATCAAGTTCGACGAGCCGGACCAGAACGATCGCGAAGGCTGGGCCAAGCTGATGAAGAAGGTCGGCGTGAAGGGCGTACACATCGCCGAACGCGACACCCAGCGCACCAAGAACCCGAAGCCGCTCAACGTCTTCTGGAACACCTGGTCGGTCGAAGGCTTCATCTCGGAAGGTCTGCAGCCCGCCGAACTCGGCTGGGGCACCCATGAGAACTGGATGCCGAAGAACGCCAAGAAGCACAAGAAGGGCTGCAAGGCCGCGATCTATCTGGAACAGCCGGGCGCCAACACCCGTGTTCGCACCTGGTGCCCGACGCCGGGTCCGCAATACGGCTTCCTGGTCACCCACAACGAGTCGATCTCGATCGCCGACTACTTCACCGTCGAGAAGGATGGCGAAGTCACCTACCGCCCGACCTGCCACTATGCCTATCATCCGGCCAACGACGCCGTGCTTTCGCTGCACGAGATGTTCGGCAATGGCGGCACGCAGCAGCCGGTCCTGCACGTCCTCAATGAGGATGAGCTGGTCGACGGCGTCGACGAACTCGGCGTGCTGCTCTACGGCCACGACAAGAACGCCTACTGGTACGGTTCGCGTCTCTCGCTGGAAGAAACCCGCGAGATCGCCCCTTACCAGAACGCAACCGGCCTGCAGGTAACCTCTGCCGTGCTCGCCGGCATGGTCTGGGCCATCGAGAACCCGAAGGCCGGCATCGTCGAAGCCGACGAGATGGACTACAAGCGCTGCCTCGAAGTGCAGTCGCCTTATCTCGGCCCGGTCGAGGGTCACTACACCGACTGGACCCCGCTCGACGGCCGCCCGGGCCTCTTCCCGGAAGACCTCGACGAAAAGGATCCGTGGCAGTTCCGGAACATTCTGGTCCGCTGAGCGATTTAGGCACGCAATGGAGGCCCGTCGCTCGCGGCGGGCTTTTTGCCATGCAGAGCAAGCCCGGGATAACCCCGACAACGCAGGGCTATCGCCTTGCTTTGACCAAGGCTTCGCGGCATGTTTTGATGACAATGCAGAAGGCGGGCGGCACAGCCGAACCGCCGAGTTGGTGGGAGACAGACATGAAAACCAAGTCCCTGGTCGCCGTCGCAGCAGCGAGCCTCGCGCTCACGTCCTGCTATTCGAGCCCGCCGCGCCAGTTGCCGGCTGTCCAGCAGGGTCCCTCCATCGAGGGTGCATGGGTTGACCCGAACGGGATCACATCCACGTTCCAGGGTGGCACCTTTACCACCCGCACCACCGACTCGAACCAGATCCTGGCCTCCGGCACCTATCTTCTGGTCAACGACCGCCTCGTCGAGATCAACATGACCTCGCTGGTTCGCAACACAAGGCAGAAGGTCAATTGCGCGCTCGTCACCCCGACGCAGCTCAACTGCACCTCCGACAGCGGCGCGCAGTTCTCGCTCGCTCGCAGCAGCGTCTGATCAGACCCGATTTGATGGTGATTTCGAAAGCGGCCCCCACGGCCGCTTTCGTCGTTTTGGACGCACTAACCCATGGGCAACGACGGATTTATGCTTGCTCTGCCCCGTTCTTGATGAAAACATCCGGCATCCGAATTCTGGCATGTGGCTGTCATGATTGCGTGCCAGATGGGTGTGGATGAATTGGAACAGGAGAGACACAAGATGTTCAAACACTTGAAGATTGGCCTATTCAGCGCCTCGGTGCTGGCCCTGACGGCCGGAACCGCTCTGGCCGATTTCGAACTCAACATCCTGCACATCAACGATCTGCATTCGCGCATTGAGGCGATCAGCAAAACCGACTCCACCTGCTCTGCAGAGGACGCATCCAAGAACGAGTGCTTCGGCGGCATTGCCCGTGTGAAGACCGCGATCGACGCCCGCCGCGCAGAACTCTCCGGCAAGAACGTGCTGACGCTCGATGCCGGCGACCAGTTCCAGGGTTCGCTCTTCTACACCACCTACAAGAGCGCCCCGATCGCCGATTTCATGAACGGCATCGGCTTCGACGCCATGGCGATCGGCAACCACGAATTCGATGACGGCCCGGAAGAACTGGCAAAGTTCATCGACGCGCTGAAGTTTCCGATGATCTCGGGCAATACGCTGGCCGGCCTCAACTCGCCGGTGGCCGACAAGTTCAAGCCCCACATCATCAAGGAATTCGGCGAAGAGAAGGTGGCGATCGTCTCGGTGCTCGCGACCGACACCGATGAAACCTCCTCTCCGGGCGATGCAGTCCTGTTCTCCGACGAGATCGGCTACCTCAAGGAAGCCGTGAAGGAGATCGAAGGCCAGGGCATCGACAAGATCGTGCTTCTCTCGCATGTCGGCTACGTCAAAGACCAGGAAATCGCAGCAGCCGTTGACGGCATCGACGTCATCGTTGGCGGTCACAGTCACACGCTGCTCTCCAACACCAACGAAAAGGCGGCTGGCCCCTATCCAACCATGGTGAAGAACCCGGCCGGGAAGGACGTGCCTATCGTCCAGGCCTATGCGTACTCCAAGTATCTCGGCGATCTCACGGTCGTCTTCGACGATGCTGGCGTCGTCAAGACGGCAACCGGCGAGCCGAAGCTGCTCGATGCATCCGTCACCCCGGACGCTGGCTTCGTCGCCAAGGTCGCCGAACTTGCAGGCCCGATCGAAGAGCTGAAGCAGAAGGAAATCGGTGCGACAGCTGAAGGCGTCGATGGCTCGCGCGACACCTGCCGCGCCATGGAATGCACGATGGGCAACCTCGTCGCCGACGCCATGGTCGATCGCCTCAGCGACCAGGGCATCACCATCGCCATCCAGAATGGTGGCGGCCTGCGCGCATCGATCGATGCCGGCACCGTCACCATGGGCGAAGTCCTGACCGTCCTGCCCTTCCAGAACACGCTCGCTTCGTTCCAGCTGAAGGGCTCCGACGTCGTGGCGGCGCTGGAGAACGGCGTCAGCCAGGTTGAAGAGGCCGCTGGTCGTTTCCCGCAGGTCTCCGGCCTGAAATACATCGCCGACCTCACCAAGCCGGCTGGCAGCCGCATCACCTCTGTCGAGGTCAAGGAAGGCGACGCCTTCGTCGCCATCGACCCGAACAAGGTCTACGGCGTTGCGACCAACAACTACATGCGCTCCGGCGGCGACGGCTACAAGGTCTTCGCAACCGGTGGCCAGAATGCCTACGACTTCGGGCCCGGCCTTGAGGCGGTCCTTGCCGACTACATTTCCAAGAACAGCCCCTACAAGCCCTACACCGACGGCCGCATCACGGTAATCGCCGCAACGGCTCCGCCGGCGGGCGAAACGACGGAAACCGCAGCTGCCGCACCCGCAGCACCTGCCGCCGAAGCTCCGGCAGCAGCTGCTACCGTGACCGAAGCGGCCGTCGCGACCGCAGCCACCGTCTACAAGGTGGTTGCTGGCGACAGCCTCTGGAAGATCGCCGAGGCCACCTATGGCGACGGCCTGATGTGGGGCAAGATTGCGGAAGCAAATACGCTGCGCAATCCGAACGTGATCTCCATCGGCCGCGAATTGCAGCTGCCGGCGAAGTAAGACCGTTTGACGCATGGCAAAAGCCGGTCCGGGCTTCCCCGGGCCGGCTTTTGCTTTTATCAGATGATCTCAACAAGCCTCCATGACGTATCGGTCGAGATCTCATCACCAGGATATCAAGATGAATGCACTACCAGCCCATTGGCCTTCCGACCATCCGCCCGTGAATTTCGGCAAGGTCGGCGTCTTGCTCGTCAACCTCGGCACACCTGACGGCACGGACTACAAGTCCATGCGCCGCTATCTCGAGGAGTTCCTGACGGACAAGCGCGTCATCGAATGGTCGCGCTGGTTCTGGTATCCGATCCTCTACGGCATCGTCCTCAACAAGCGCCCGCAGAAGGTCGGCAAGGCCTATGAGGAGATCTGGAACAAGGATCTCGACGAGAGCTACCTGCGCACCTACACGCGCAGCCAGGCGGAAAAGCTCGCGGTCGCCCTGAAGGACCTGCCGAACGTGCATGTCGATTGGGCTATGCGCTACGGCCAGCCGGCGATCCAGGCCAAGATGAACGAGATGCAGAAGGCAGGCTGCGAGCGCATCCTCGTCTATCCGCTCTATCCCCAATACGCGGCCGCAACAACGGCTACCGTCAATGACGAGGCCTTCAAGGCCCTGCTCAAGATGCGCTGGCAGCCGGCACTGCGCACCGTCCCACAATATGCCGACGACCCGGTCTATATCGCGGCACTCGCGAACTCGATCAACAACCACCTCGCCTCCCTCGACTGGGAGCCGGAGCTGGTGATCACCTCCTATCACGGCATTCCGAAGTCCTACTTCATGAAGGGCGATCCCTATCACTGCCAGTGTTACAAGACGACGCGCCTCCTGCGCGAGCATCTCGGCTGGGAGAAGGAGAAGCTGATGGTCACCTTCCAGTCCCGCTTCGGGCCGGAAGAATGGCTGCAGCCCTATACGGACAAGACGGTTGAAAAGCTCGCCAAGGAAGGCGTCAAGCGCATCGCCATCCTGAACCCGGGCTTCGTTTCGGACTGCCTGGAAACGCTGGAAGAAATCGCTGGCGAAGCGGGCGAGGACTTCCTGCACAATGGCGGCGAAAAGTTCACGCATATCCCCTGTCTCAACGACAGCGAGGACGGCATGCGGGTGATTGAAAACGCCGTTCGGCGGGAATTGCAGGGCTGGGCCTGAACCGGTCTGACCCATGGATTTTGACAGACGGCCGCCGCAAGGCGGCCGTTTTCGTTTCAGCAGGCCCTCATATTTCACCCGCAGACCGTCTCATTTCAGCGCGGCTGCAAGTATGCAACCAGGGCGTCTTTTCGATCACCGCAACATGAACATCACACTCCTGCGCAAAGCCACTCGCGCAAGTTTTGCCATTCTTTTTCATCTGGTTAGAGAGTCACTCAGTCTTACGATGCGCATTCGCGAGGCAACCTCGAGCTGTCGACGCTTTGTCGCCAGGATTGCGGGAAACCGCATAAATCATTGGATTTAAATATAATTTTAGAGGAGCGATTTCTTATATTAACGGTCCGTTTAATAATGATGCCTAGAATTAGGGCATTAGAGGAGAAACACCTATGCATCACTTCCGTATGACCCTGGCATCGGCCCTTGTTGCGATGTCGTTCATGCCGGCCCATGCGCAAACGCCAGAGCCGGACGTCAACAAGCTCATTTCGCCGGCACTGATCGAAGAGATGCGCGGCTTTATCAATGCCGAAATCGTCCAGGTATCGGTCGACGCCCAGAACAAGCGTCTGTCCAACATGGCGCAGGAACAGATCGATGCGCTCGACAACCAGTGGAAGGCGGAGCGCGAGGCGGCAGACAAGCCGCTGATCGCAGCAACCCTCTCCAGCCCTTTGTCCGTTTACCTCGCCCGCATCCAGGGCAAGTCGCTCGGTCTCTATGCCGAAATCTTCGTCATGGACCAGAACGGCCTGAACGTCGGCCAGAGCTCTGTAACCAGCGACTTCTGGCAGGGTGACGAAGACAAGTTCCAGAAGACCTACGACGTGTCAGACGACGCCATGTTCGTCGACGCCGCCGAATGGGACGACGAGGCGAAAATCTGGCGCAACCAGGTCAGCTTCACGCTCGTTGACGCCTCGAAGAAGAAAATCGGCGCAGTCACCGTCGAAATCAACCTGACCGAGCTTGAAAGACGATTGCTGGCCGCATCCTGAACGGCCTGATGCGGAGCCATGATGGCGTTCGCCGAACCAAATTTGTACTGATAACTTTGAACGTCGAGGCTGCTGAGCGCCATGCTGAACAACATTTCCGTCACCACGAAGGGCTTGATCGCTTTCAGCCTTTTGGCGACGATCGCGATTGCAAGTTCCATCTTCATCTACAACAGAACGGTCGTTGCGAACGAACTCGTTATCGAAGCCGAAAACATCCAGGCTCTGGCAGGGGCCGTGGCGGAATTCAGCGACGACATCTATGTCGCCGACCTCAAGCTGAAGACCTATTTGCTGACGGGTAACCGCGATTTCGCGGAAACAACCCAGACGCGCCTCGATGAAATGGCCAAGGATGTGACGGATCTCACGAAACTGTTCGGAGAGCAGGCACCGGGTGAGCTACCCGCATTGCAGGCGAGCTTCGCAACACTGGCGCAATGGCAGACAGAAATCGTCCAGCGCCAGATCGACCTGATGCGTGCTCCGGATACGGTCGACCTTGCACGCGCCATTGAAGTCGGCGGCAGAGGTGAAGCACTGGTCGATCAGGCTCAACAGAGCCTTGAGTCGGTCATGCAGCAATTTTCCGCCCGCAGCGCTACTGCAAAACAGCAGCAGGGTGATGCACTGGTGATGGTAGAAAACATTGCGCTGGCCGCAGCCGTCACTGTCGCCATGGCCGCAGCCCTGATGGGCTTCCTCAACTACCGCCTCGTCTCGCGCCCCTTGTCCAGGCTCGCAACGGCGACCGACCGGCTCGCCAACGGCGACCTCAATGTCGAGATCGTGTCGGGCGGCAAGGACGAGATCGGCCAGATGGCAGCGTCCATGCAGATCTTCCGCGAGGCAGCCATCGCCAACAAGCGTCTGGAATCGGAAGCCGAAGGCAACCGCCAGCGCGCCGAAGCCGAGCGTATCGCTACCCAGCAGCGTGCCGAGGCTGATGCAGCCGAGCGGCTGCGGATCGCGACCTCCGGCCTTGCGACAGGCCTGAAGCGCCTTGCAGCCGGCGACCTCGCCTTCCAGATCAACGAAGCCTTTGCCGCCGATTTCGAGGCCCTGCGCCACGACTTCAACCAGTCGGTCCGCCAGCTGAACCAGACCATGGCCGGCATCACCAATAGCGTTTCGACCATGGAGACCGGCACCCGCGAGATCGCCTCCGGCACCGATCACCTCTCCAAGCGGACCGAACAGCAGGCCGCAGCTCTCGAACAGACGGCAGCCGCCGTCGAGGAAATCACCGCAAACGTCGTCAACTCGACCAAGCGCACCGAAGAAGCCCGCTCCGTCGCGGCCCAGGCCAACACCTCCGCGACCCAGTCGTCCGACGTTGTTGCCAAGGCCGAAGACGCGATGCGCCGCATCGAAGGTTCCTCGCAGCAGATCTCGAATATCATCGGCGTGATCGACGAGATCGCCTTCCAGACCAACCTGCTCGCGCTCAATGCAGGCGTCGAGGCGGCTCGCGCCGGGGAAGCCGGCAAGGGTTTCGCGGTCGTCGCCCAGGAAGTCCGCGAACTTGCGCAGCGCTCTGCCAATGCCGCGAAGGAGATCAAGGCGCTTATCCAGAACTCCTCGACGGAAGTTGCAGGCGGTGTGGATCTGGTTCGCAAGACCGGTGAGGCGCTTCGCACCATCGGCGGCTTCATCACCGAGATGAACACCCACATGGATGCCATCGCCATCTCCGCCAAGGAGCAGGCAACCGGTCTTTCGGAAGTCAACCACGCCGTCAACTCGATGGACCAGACGACCCAGCAGAACGCTGCGATGGTGGAAGAATCCAACGCTGCCTCCGGCGCCCTTGCAACGGAAGCCGCCAAGCTGCGTGACCTGATCTCGCACTTCACCATCGACGGCGTGCAACAAACGCAGGCCTCGGCACTGCGCGAAACTGCCCGCACCATGGCGCAGCCTTCCGCCCATCGTGCCCCGGCACCGCGTGCAGCCGAACCCGCCCGCCACGCCGCCCCTGCCCCGCGCAGCCACGGCAATGCGGCAGTCGCTCAGGACAACTGGGAAGAGTTCTGAGACCAGACCAAATCCGACAGGAACGAAAGGGCGGCGGGATCAATCTCGCCGCCCTTCTGCTTTTGGGTCGGCCCTCATCCTGTCATGATCGACCTCTGCCTCCCCTGGCTGTGATCTCTCACCCTTGCAATTCCCCTGTCACCCCACGATGTTAGCGCATGGGGGCGCGATCGTTTCTCGCGCCATTGCTGGAGGAATTCATGCCGATCACCGGTCCTGATATCGTCGTCATCGCACTTGTCGTGCTCGTCATTCTGGTGCTGTTTGCCGGTATCAAGACGGTGCCGCAGGGATATCGCTACACCATCGAGCGTTTTGGCCGCTACACGCGCACGCTCGAGCCGGGCCTCAACCTGATCATTCCCTTCTTCGAGCGCATCGGCGCCAAGATGAACGTCATGGAGCAGGTCCTGGACGTGCCCACCCAGGAGGTGATCACCAAGGACAACGCTTCGGTCTCGGCCGATGCCGTGGCCTTCTACCAGGTGCTGAACGCCGCCGAAGCCGCCTATCAGGTGGCCAATCTCGAAAACGCCATCCTGAACCTGACCATGACCAATATCCGTTCGGTAATGGGTTCGATGGATCTCGACGAGCTGCTTTCCAACCGCGAGGTGATCAACGATCGCCTGCTGCGCGTGGTCGACGAGGCCGTTCGCCCCTGGGGCATTAAGGTCACGCGTGTCGAGATCAAGGACATCCAGCCGCCTGCCGATCTCGTCGATGCCATGGGCCGCCAGATGAAGGCAGAGCGCGAGAAGCGCGCGCAGGTTCTCGAAGCCGAGGGCTTCCGCAACGCGCAGATCCTGCGCGCCGAGGGTGCCAAGCAGTCTGCCATCCTTGAGGCCGAAGGCCAGCGGGAAGCAGCCTATCGGGAGGCTGAGGCCCGGGAACGTCTGGCCGAAGCCGAAGCCAAGGCAACCCGCCTGGTGTCTGAAGCGATCGCCGCCGGTGACGTCAACGCCATCAACTACTTCGTCGCCCAGAAATACACAGAGGCGATGACCGCCATTGGCACGGCCAACAATTCGAAGATCGTCCTGATGCCGATGGAAGCAACCGCGCTGATCGGCTCGCTCGGCGGCATCGGTGCCATTGCCCGCGAGGTCTTCGGCGAGGACAAGCGCCCTGCCCCGCCGCGTCCGGCAACGCCAGTCCGCACCACACCGCCAATCTCCTCCTTCAACCCGAACGGCGAGTGATGGCCATGATCGGCCGCATCATCGCAGAACTCGGACCCTGGAGCTGGTGGGTGCTCGGCATGCTGCTTCTGGCGGCCGAACTCGTGATGCCCGGCGTCTTCCTCGTCTGGATCGGGCTCGGCGCAATCCTGACCGGAGCAGTATCGCTGCTGCTCTGGGATGCCGGTTTCTGGACATGGCAGGTGCAGTCGCTCGTCTTCGCCGCCAGTGCTGTCGTCTTCACCCTGGCGGGCCGCCGCTACTTCTCCAGCCTCGAAACCGAAAGCGACGAACCGCTTCTGAACCAGCGGGGCGCAAGCCTTGTCGGACGCACGGCGGTGCTCGCCGAACCAATCCGCGAGGGCCGTGGTCGCATCCGCCTGGACGACACCTTCTGGCTGGTATCAGGCCCCGACCTGCCGGGTGGCGCCCGCGTCCGGATCGTCTCCAGCAACGGATGCGATCTGGTGGTCGAAGAGGCGTAGCGAGCGGAACAGGTTGAACCATCGACAATCCGTGGCATAGTGAGCGCATGACCGTAGAACTCGACATTGCGCCGGACCTCGCAGCCCGGATCGACGCTCTTGCAGCCCGGTCCGGTGGCTCTCGCTCGCAAATCATCCAGGACGCATTGGAAAAGGGCCACTCCATCGAGTGGCAGGAACGGTTTGTCCAGAAGGTGGAAATGGCCATCGAAGCGGCCGACCGCGGGGAATTCGCGTCACAGTCGGATGTGGACCGGGTCCTCAACAAATATCGGCCTGGCTGATGAATGTCTCCTGGTCTCTTCCCGCGATCCAGGATCTGGAAGAGATACAGGACTACATCGCTCAAAAGCGTCCCGCATCCGCCCATCGTTTGATAAGCAGGATCTTCACTCAGACAGACAGATTGCTGTCCAAAAACCCGGAAATGGGACGCACCGGCCGGGTGGCAGGGACGCGCGAACTCGTCATCACCCGCACGCGGTACATTGTGGTCTATCGCATCAAAGCCGGCGTCGAGATTCTGAGCGTCATCCACGGCGCACGGGAGTGGCCGGACAACTTCCCTTGAGCGTCAGGCCACGCCGATCCTGAGCAGGTCGTGGAAGTGAATGAGCCCGATGGGCGTATTGTCTTCATCGACCACAATCAGCGCGCCGATCCCATGCTTGTTGATCATCGCGGCTGCCGTCGTCGCCAGCGCGTCGCCCTTGATCACCTTGGGATTGCGGGTCATCACGTCCTCGACATTGAGGATCGAGAGATCGCGGGCGAGATTGCGTGCCATGTCCCCTTCGGTGACGATACCGCAGAGTTGGCCCGCCTCATCCGTGATGCCAACACAGCCGAAATGCTTGTGTGACAGCGTTTTCACCGCCTCGGGCATTGGCGTGCCGAGCGGAACGAGCGGCACGCGGTCGCCGGTATGCATGATATCGCGCACATGGGTGAGTGCCGCACCCAGCTTGCCGCCCGGGTGGAAGGTGCGGAAATCCGAGGGCGAGAAACCCCGCGCTTCGAGAAGCGCGATCGCGATGGCATCGCCGATCGCCAGCTGCAGAACGGCGGATGTCGTCGGTGCCAGCCCATGCGGGCAGGCTTCCTGAACCTTCGGCATCAACAGCACGACATCGGCATTGCGCGCGAGCGTCGAATTTTCACCGGCGGTGATTGCGATAAGCGGGATCGAGAAGCGGCGGGAAAAGGCAAGAATGCCCTGCAACTCCGCGGTCTCTCCACCCCAGGAAATGGCGAGGATCGCGTCGTCCTGCGCAATCATGCCCAGATCGCCATGATTGGCTTCGGAAGGATGCACGAAGAAAGCAGGCGTGCCGGTTGAGGCGAAGGTTGCCGCGATCTTCGAGCCGATATGGCCACTCTTGCCGACGCCGGTGACGATGACCCGGCCGCCGATGTCGCCGATGGTCTTCACGGCATGGCAGAAGGGCGCAGCGAGCGGACCCGCCAGCGCTTCCTCGAGCACCCGCAATCCTTCGCGCTCGGTCGAGATGACCCGGAGAGCGGATTCGGTGGCACTGGCTTCGACGAGATTGACTGCGCGCTTGATCATGCCGTCCCATACTGCGTTTGAGGGCTGCTGTAAATTCTCGAGCGATGCGGCGGGCTGTGGACGGTCCGGAGCACCTCCAGGCCAAGGCCTCGAAACCAAACATTAACCATCAGGCTTTACGTTTGGGTAAGCATTGCAGATTGCCGGGCGCAGGGATGAATTCAATCGAAAATCGGGACACGCGCGGCACAGGCCGCCACGGGCTGCGCGCTTTTGCAAGCGTGCTGGCATTGTCCGTAATCGCGCATCCGTCCCTGCTGGCAGCACAACAGACCCAACCGACGACAGCAACCGCCTCTTCCGTCTCCCTCCTGCCGACGGCAGGGCAGACCACAGCAGGAACCACCGCTGCCAATGACGCATCTGCGTTGACGGACGTCGCGGCCTCGCCCTCGGCAACAGCCGATCCATTGGCGACCGGCTCTGTCGTTCCCGCCACACAGACCCTCGAACCGCTCGCCGACACCGACGCCATCCCGGTCGACGAAAGCCTGGGGCGCCAGAACCTCCGCGAGACCCGCCTCGACAATCCAACCGCTGACCGCATCAACCGCGAACTTGATTCCGAAGAGGACAGCGGCATCCGCCTCGGCACGCTCATCCTGCGCCCCTCGATCAGCCAGAAGCTGGGCAGCGAGACGGAAAAGAGCGGCGGCGTGAAGGAAGACAGGATCTTCTCGGAAACCGGCCTCAAGGGCACGATCACCTCCGACTGGTCGCGCCATGAACTGTCCGTGGGAGCAGAAGGTGCCTGGCAGGAAACACTATCGGGCGACGGCACCGACAAGCCACGCGCAGACATCGACGCACGCCTGCGCCTCGACCTTGCCGACGACACCATCGCCACCTTATCCGGCTCGTACAGCTTTAGCCGCGAAGACACGGATGATCCGAACGCGGTATCAGGCGCGCGGGTCCAGTCCGGCGTGAATGAATATGGCGCCGGCGCTTCGATCGAACGCGACTTCGGCCTGATCCGCGGCTCCATCGCCGCCGACATCACCCGCTACCAATACTCCGATGCCGAGCTCTCGGACGGCTCGACGCTGGAGCGCAGTGATCGAAACCGCAACCGCTATGCTTTAAGCACCCGCCTCGGCTACGAACTCTCGCCGGCTCTCATTCCCTTCGTCGAAGGCACGATCGGCAAGATCGACTATGACGACGCCGAGGATTCGGCTGGATACCGCCGCTCTGCCGATCTCTATGGTACGAAAACCGGCGTCGCCGTGGATCTGGGCGAAAAGCTGCGCGGCGAAATCGCGGTCGGCTACGAACACCAGAAATACGAAGACGCCCGCCTGGACGAACTCTCGGCACTGACCGTGGACGGCAACATCTTCTGGTCACCGCGCGAGGGCACCAGCATCGACCTGACCCTCGACACCAGCATTGACCCATCGACAACGGCAGGCGTCAACGGCGCAACCATCCATCGCGTGACGGCGCAGCTTTCGCATGACCTGCGCACGAACCTCGTCGCCCGCCTGACCGGAGGCACGACCTTCACGAATTATGATGGGGATGCGGCGTCCAGCGATACGACCGCCTATCTCGCCGGCGCGGGCCTGACCTGGAAGGTCAACCGCTATCTCGATGCCACGGCAGATCTGAACTACGAGCGGACGAACTACAAGACCGGCAGCGACAATGACAGCCTGACGGCGCTGGTAGGCCTGACCGCCAAGCGTTGAGCCCGGCGGTCAGGAATGCAAGATCACTTCAACGCTGCAAGCAGCGCCTTGAGCTGATCTTCGATGGCCGGACGGATGTCGGCACGCTCGATAGCGAAGGCGACATTGGCGAGGATGAAACCATCCTTGGCGCCGCAATCGAAGGTCTCACCCTTGAAGTGGTAACCGGCGAAATCCTGGGCCTGCGCGAGCTTCAGCATGCCGTCGGTGAGCTGGATCTCGTTGCCGGCACCACGTTCCTGGGTCGACAGGATCTCGAAGATCTCTGGCTGCAGGATGTAGCGACCGTTGATGAAGAAGTTGGAGGGCGCAGTTCCCTTGGCCGGCTTCTCAACCATCTGGGTGATCTTGAAGCCACCTTCGAGCGTCTCGCCGACGCCGACGATGCCATACTTGTGGGCCTGTTCGGGCGCACATTCCTCGACGGCCACGATATTGCCACCGGTCTTTTCATAAAGTTCGACCATGCCCTTGAGGCAGGCCTTCTCTCCGCGCATAATCATGTCAGGCAGAAGAAGGGCGAAGGGTTCGTGCCCCACGATGTCACGGGCGCACCAGACGGCGTGTCCGAGACCCAGCGGCTCCTGTTGGCGCGTGAAGCTGGTCTGGCCTGCAGTCGGCTGCAGCGAATCGAGCAGCGACAGTTCGGCGTTCTTGTTGCGGGCTTTCAGCGTCTGCTCAAGCTCGAACTGGATGTCGAAATAATCCTCGATGACCGCCTTGCCGCGGCCTGTAACGAATACGAAATGCTCGATGCCAGCCTCGATGGCCTCGTCAACCACATACTGGATGACTGGCTTGTCGACGACTGTGAGCATTTCCTTCGGCACGGCCTTGGTGGCGGGCAGAAAACGGGTGCCGAGACCGGCAACGGGAAACACGGCTTTCCGGAGCTTTTTAGACTGAACCACTCATCCCTCCTCGAGGATATAATCGATTAACGCCTTCATAACGCGGTCACGGCCAGTAACATACAATTGCTTCAAATTGGCAAAGACTAAGCTTGGGCGGACAACGTGGTAAAGGGTTTGTTGACTGAACAGCATTAACCTGTGGTGAACAGCCTTGTTCCGGCTGCCAACACGAGAATGCACGGGAGATGCCCATGAAAAGACACCGCCCCAGCCTGCTCGGCGCGATCGCCTTGACGCTATCGACGGCGCTCATCCCGCTGGATGCCTTTGCAGACGCCGGTTTCCAGAAGTGGATCCGAGACTTCTATCCCACGGCCGCCAAGGCCGGCATCACCGAGCGGACCTATCGCCAGGCCTTCAAGGGTGTGAGCGAGCCAGACCAGTTCGTGCTCGAGAAAGCGGCCTACCAGCCTGAATTCAAGTCCCAGATCTGGGACTACCTCGACAGCCGCGTGAACCCCTATACCGTCAAGATCGGCCAGGAGATGCTCTCCAAGCATGGCCGCCTGCTGACGGCACTGGAGAACCACTTCGGCGTCGACAAGCATGTCCTGCTTGCCATCTGGTCGATGGAATCCAACTACGGCGCAGCCCTTGAGCGTCCGGACCGCCTGCACAATGTGCCGCGTTCGCTGGCAACCCTTGCCTATGCCGACAAGAAGCGGGCGAAATATGCGCGCACCCAGCTGATCTCGGCGCTGAAGATGCTGCAGAACGGCGACGTGTCCAATGACAATCTGATGGGCTCCTGGGCCGGCGCCATGGGTCACACCCAGTTCATTCCGTCGAGCTATCTGCTTTACGGCATCGACGCCGACGGCAATGGCAGCAAGGACATCTGGCACTCGATCCCGGATGCTCTCGCAACGGCCGCAAATCTGCTGGCCAAGAACGACTGGCAGACCGGCCGCACCTGGGGCTACGAAATCGTTGTCCCGCGTGGTGGCAGCAAATTTGCCGGCCAGACCAAGACCCTCGCCCAGTGGCAGGCGCTCGGCTTTGCCCGTCCGACCGGCAAGGGCTTCAAGAACGGTGCCGAACGGGCCGAACTCAAGATGCTGGGCGGCGCAAACGGACCGGGCTTCCTGATGACCAAGAACTTCTTCGTCATCAAGCGCTACAACGCGGCCGACAGCTATGCGCTTGGCGTTGGACTGCTCGCCGACGAGATCGCCGGCTATGGCGGCATGAAGCAGCGTTGGCCCCGTCCCGATGGTTCGCTCGACATCAAGGAGAAGTTCGAGTTGCAGAGCCGCATGCAGGCGCTCGGCTATTACGACGGCAAGATTGACGGCAATTTCGGCTCCGGCTCGAAGGCGGCCATCACCGCCATCCAGCAGCGCCTCGGCATGGCTACAGACGGCCAGCCGTCGCGCGTCCTGCTCGACGCGCTTCGCAACTGATCGCGACCGCTCCACTCGACGGAACGATTGACTTGCCCTCCGCCGCGATCCAGAAACATGGGATCGCGGCGGATTGTTTTTGAACGCTGCCGCGACGACGCCGAAGGAGTTTGACGTGAAGAGCCCCCGCGGAACCCTTGCCCGCTTGCTGTGCCTCGGCCTGGCCGTGATGCTGGCCGCAACGACCTTCCTTGGTTCGACCGCAGAAGCGCAGCAACCAGAGCGGCGCCGCACCCTCTTGGACATGCTCTTCGGCCAGCGACAGCCGGCCTATGTGCCGCCGCAGGACGTTCAGCCGCCGAGGGAAGGCAAGACCCGCAAGAAAAACAGTGGCAGCGTCACCACCATCAAGACCCGCACCCCAACGACACGCACCGCGGCCGCTCCGCCGCCGCCGCCAAAGCTCGACACAGCCAAGAAGGTGCTCGTGGTCGGCGATTTCGTCGCCAATGCCTTGGGAGACGGCTTGAAAGCGGCCTTCGAGGATTCGCCGGGCGTCATCGTCGAGAGTCGAGCCAATGGCTCTTCCGGCTTGGTGCGCGACGATTTCTACGACTGGCCGGCAGCACTCCCTTCTCTTGTCTCCGAGATCAAGCCCAGCGTACTGGTCATCCAGATCGGCGCCAACGACCGCCAGCAACTGGTGACCGCACAAGGCCGCCTCGATTTCCGCACCGATCCCTGGTTCACCGCCTATGGCGAACGTGTGGCCCGGCTTGCGACGGTGGCTGCGGAAACGCGCGTACCAGTCATCTGGGTCGGCCTGCCCGCCTTTCGCCCGCAGAACATGACAGCGGACGCGCTGCGTCTCAACACCATCTATCGATCGAGCATCGAGAAGGTCAGTGGCGAGTTCGTTGACGTCTGGGAAGGCTTCGTCGACCAGGAGGGCCGCTTCATCGTCACCGGCTCCGACATCAATGGCCAGCCGGTGCGCCTGCGCGGCAATGACGGCATCAACTTCACCGGCCCCGGCAAGCGCAAGCTCGCCTTCTATGTCGAGAAGTCCGCGCGCCGCTATCTCGGCGACATGACGAGCCCGGATCTCGTGCGCCTCGATGGCAGCAACCTGCCGGAATTGCTGAGCCTGCCACCCTCGGAAAGCAAAGCCATCGTCACCACGCCGCCGATCGACCTCTTCGATCCCGAACTTGACGGCGCGGACGAATTGCTGGGCGGCACACTCCCGCCCTCCTCCAGCTTCCCCACGCCCCGCGACCAACTCGTCCAGAACGGTCGCTTGCCGGATCCGCCGGTCGGCCGTGTGGACTATGTGAAGCGTGTGCCGGCCACCGCAGCGACGACGGCAACGCCGGCAACCCCGGCAACGGCCACACCTTAAGCTCTCGAAAACATCACCAAAATCAAAAGGGGCCGCTCGAAAGCAGCCCCTTTGTCGTTTCTCGATGTGCGCCTTATCAGCGCGGCAGCACGCTCTCGCCCATCAGTGCCTCGTCGATCGCACGAGCGGCCTGACGTCCCTCGCGGATCGCCCAGACGACCAGCGACTGGCCGCGACGGGCGTCGCCGGCAACCCAGACCTTGTCGACCGACGAGCGATAGTCCTTGTCATTGGCTACGACATTGGTGGAGCCGCGACGATCGGTGTTGAGCTCCAGCTTGCCGTCGAGATCCTTCAGCACGCTGTCGGTGAACGGGCCGGAGAAGCCGATGGCGATGAAAGCGAGATCAGCCTTGATGATGAACTCCGTGCCCGGGATCGGCTTGCGGCGCTCGTCGACCTGGCAGCACTTCACGCCGGTCAGCACGCCGTCTTCGCCAACGAATTCGAGCGTTGCCACCTGGAATTCGCGGTTAGCGCCTTCGGCCTGGCTCGACGAGGTGCGCATCTTGGTCGCCCAGAAGGGCCAGATGGCGAGCTTGTCTTCCGTCTGCGGCGGACGCGGGCGGATGTCGAGCTGGGTTACCTTGACGGCACCCTGGCGGAAGGCCGTGCCGACGCAGTCAGAGGCTGTGTCACCGCCACCAACGACGACGACATGCTTGCCGCCGGCCAGGATCGGATCGGCCGGCCAGCCGACGCTGTCGATGTTTTCGCGGCCGACGCGACGGTTCTGCTGCACGAGATAGGGCATGGCATCATGCACGCCATGGAACTCGACGCCGGGAATGCCAGCTTCGCGCGGGGTTTCCGATCCGCCGCAATAGAGCACGGCATCGTAGTCAGCACGCAGCTTCTCGACGGTCACGTCGACGCCGACATTGACACCGCAATGGAAGGTGACGTTTTCACCCTTCATCTGCTCGACACGGCGATCGATGAAGTTCTTCTCCATCTTGAAGTCCGGGATGCCGTAGCGCAGCAGACCGCCGGGCTTGGACTCGCGCTCATAGACATGCACCTCGTGACCGGCGCGGCCGAGCTGCTGGGCAGCGGCGAGACCCGACGGACCGGAGCCGATGACGGCAACGCGTCTGCCGGTATGGATCGTCGCCGGCTGCGGCACGATGAAGCCAAGCTCATAGGCCTTGTCGGCAATCGCCTGCTCAACGGTCTTGATCGCGACCGGCGTATCTTCGAGGTTCAGCGTGCAGGCTTCCTCGCAAGGTGCCGGGCAGACGCGACCTGTGAATTCCGGGAAGTTGTTCGTCGAGTGGAGGTTACGGATCGCCTCCTCCCACTTGTTGTTATAGACGAGGTCGTTCCAGTCTGGGATCTGGTTATGCACCGGACAGCCGGTCGGACCATGGCAATAGGGAATGCCGCAATCCATGCAGCGCGCCGCCTGCTTGGTGACCTCAGCATCCGACATGGGAATGGTGAATTCGCGGAAATGGCGGATGCGATCGGAGGCCGGCTGATACTTCGCCACCTGCCGGTCGATTTCCATGAAACCTGTAACCTTGCCCATGTCTACTTTCCTCAATCTCCGCCGCTATCGCAGCTCGTTACTCGAAAGGCGGCACCGTCTCCGGCCAGGTTCCATTTTCCCATTCAACAAATGGATTGAACCTGGCTGCCATCGCATCCCGCGCTTCTCGTTCGGCGGGATGGACTGTAATCGTGCCGTCCCTTTCCTGGCGGATGATGATCTTGTCCCCTTCAAGGAAGAAGTCATCGGGAATAGCAACGAGACGACGGTTGTCCTTTCTGATGATTTGGCCTTCGTGTTCTTTCGATACTGGACCCATCGGCGCCTCCATTCTGAGCTGAATACTCATAACAGAAGGCGCCGATAGTTAAATCACTCCGCAGCAACGCCCATGCGCATGCGTTCCATCTCCTCAAGCGCACGGCGGTATTCCACCGGCATGACCTTGCGGAACTTCGGACGATACTCGGCCCAGCTGTCGAGGATCTGCTTGGCGCGGTTCGAGCCCGTGTAATGCAGATGGTTCGAGATCAGCTGGTAGAGGCGCTCCTCGTCGTGGCGGGTCATGTCGCCGGACACGTCGACCAGGCCCTTGTGCATCAGGTCGCCGCCGTGATGGTGCAGCTTCTCCAGCATATCGTCCTCTTCCGGAACCGGCTCGAGTTCGACCATGGCCATGTTGCAGCGCTTGGCGAAATCGCCGCTCTCATCGAGCACGTAAGCCACGCCACCGGACATGCCGGCTGCGAAGTTGCGGCCCGTTTCGCCGAGCACGACGACGACGCCGCCCGTCATGTATTCGCAGCCATGGTCACCCACGCCCTCGACGACGGCAATCGCACCCGAGTTGCGGACGGCGAAACGCTCGCCGGCCACGCCACGGAAATAGCACTCACCGGAGATCGCGCCGTAAAGCACGGTGTTGCCGACGATGATCGAGTTCTCAGCGACGATGCGGGCATTTTCCGGCGGACGCACGATGATGCGGCCACCCGAAAGACCCTTGCCGACATAGTCGTTGCCGTCACCCACGAGATCGAAGGTGATGCCGCGTGCCAGGAAGGCACCGAAGGACTGACCGGCGGTGCCGTTCAGCGTGACATGGATGGTGTCGTCCTTCAGACCCTTGTGGCCGTAGCGCTTGGCGACTTCGCCAGACAGCATGGCGCCAGCCGAGCGGTCGACGTTCTTGATGTCGACGTCGAAGACGACGGGCTGCTTGGCTTCAAGCGACGGCATCGCCTTCTCGATCAGCTTGCGATCGAGAATGTCGATGATCGGATGGTTCTGGCGCTCGGTCCAGTAGGTGGCGGACTTCGGCGCATCGACCTTGTGGAAGATCTTCGAGAAATCGAGCCCCTTGGCCTTCCAGTGAGCGAGCATCTCGTCCTTCTCCAGCAGCTCCGAAGCGCCGATGATCTCGTCGAGCTTGGTCACGCCAAGCGAGGCGAGGATTTCGCGCACTTCTTCGGCGACGAAGAAGAAGAAGTTGATGACGTGCTCCGGCGTACCCTTGAAGCGCTTGCGCAGAACAGGATCCTGGGTGGCGACACCAACAGGGCAGGTGTTCAGATGGCACTTGCGCATCATGATGCAGCCGGCCGCGATCAGCGGTGCGGTCGCAAAGCCGAACTCGTCAGCGCCGAGCAGT
Source organism: Allorhizobium sp. (assembly GCA_051861045.1). GTDB lineage: Bacteria > Pseudomonadota > Alphaproteobacteria > Rhizobiales > Rhizobiaceae > Allorhizobium. Next base: position 523,552 of record JBHYDI010000001.1, on the reverse strand, counting down.
GCGCCAATGATGACGTCACGGCCGGTCTTCAGACCACCGTCGACCTGCAGTGCGATGCGAGAACGCAGACCGTTCAGCACCAGCGTCTGCTGTGTCTCGGCGAGACCGATTTCCCAAGGCGAACCCGCATGCTTTAGCGAGGTCAGCGGCGAGGCACCCGTGCCACCATCGAAGCCGGAGACAGTGATATGGTCGGCGCGGGCCTTGGCAACACCGGCGGCAACCGTGCCGACGCCGACTTCCGAGACGAGCTTGACGGAGACATCGGCTTCCGGGTTGACGTTCTTCAGATCGTAGATCAGCTGCGCCAGATCTTCGATCGAATAGATGTCGTGGTGCGGCGGCGGCGATATCAGGCCGACGCCCGGGGTCGAGTGGCGGGTCTTTGCGACCGTCGCATCGACCTTGTGACCGGGCAGCTGGCCGCCTTCGCCGGGCTTTGCACCCTGCGCGACCTTGATCTGCAGCACGTCTGCATTGACCAGATATTCCGTCGTCACGCCGAAGCGACCGGACGCGATCTGCTTGATCGCCGAACGCTCGGGGTTGGCAGAGCCGTCTGCCAGCGGCAGGTAACGATCGCTTTCCTCGCCGCCCTCGCCGGTGTTCGACTTGCCGCCGATGCGGTTCATGGCAACGGCGAGCGTCGTATGCGCCTCACGGCTGATCGAGCCGAAGGACATGGCACCGGTGGAGAAGCGCTTGACGATGTCGACGGCAGGCTCAACCTCGTCGATTGAGATCGGCTTGCGGCCCAGTGCTTCCGCCGACTTGATCTTGAACAGGCCGCGAATGGTGTTCATCCGCAGATTGCTGTCGTTCACCATCTCGGCGAATTCTCGGTAGCGGTCCTGGCTGTTGCCGCGCACGGCATGCTGCAGGGACGCAATCGAGTCAGGGCTCCAGGCGTGATTTTCGCCACGCATGCGGTAGGCATATTCGCCGCCGATATCGAGCGTATTGGCGAGAACCGGGTCCTTGCCGAAGGCCGAAGAGTGGCGGGTGACGGTTTCCTCGGCGATTTCGGAAAGGCCAATGCCCTCGATCGTCGTCGCGGTGCCGAAGAAATACTTGTCGACTAGCTCGGAGGACAGGCCGATCGCGTCGAAGATCTGCGCGCCGCAATAGGACTGATAGGTCGAAATGCCCATCTTGGACATGACCTTGAGGATGCCCTTACCCACGGCCTTGATGTAGCGATAGACGACTTCGTCTTCCGACACTTCCTTCGGGAATTCGCCGTGCTTGTGCATGTCGAGCAGCGTATCGAAGGCGAGATAGGGGTTGATCGCCTCGGCGCCATAACCGGCGAGACAGCAGAAGTGATGCACTTCGCGCGGCTCGCCCGATTCCACAACGAGACCGACCGAGGTGCGCAGGCCCTTGCGGATCAGGTGGTGATGCACGGCAGCGGTCGCCAAGAGAGCCGGGATGGCGATACGATCCGGGCCGATCTGGCGGTCGGAGAGTACGATGATGTTGTAGCCACCACGCACGGCCGCTTCCGCCCGTTCGCAGAGACGGTCGAGCATTTCCGGCATGCCTTCGGCACCGCGCTCCACGTCATAGGTGAAGTCGAGTGTCTTGGTGTCGAAACGGTCTTCCATGTGACCGATGGAGCGGATCTTTTCCAGATCGCCATTGGTCAGGATCGGCTGGCGCACTTCCATGCGCTTGGCGTTCGCCATGCCTTCATGGTCGAGGATGTTCGGACGCGGACCGATGAAGGACACGAGGCTCATGACGAGCTCCTCGCGGATCGGGTCGATCGGCGGGTTGGTGACCTGGGCGAAGTTCTGCTTGAAATAGGTGTAGAGCAGCTTCGACTTGGTCGACATCGCCGAGATCGGCGTGTCGGTGCCCATGGAGCCGATGGCTTCCTGGCCTGTGGTCGCCATCGGCGACATCAGGATCTTGGTGTCTTCCGTGGTGTAGCCGAAGGCCTGCTGGCGATCGAGCAGCGACACGTCGCGGCGAAGCGCGCGCGGCTCCACCGGCTTCAGGTCTTCGAGGATCAACTGCGTGCGATCCAGCCATTCGCGATACGGATGGCTGCCGGCAAGCTGCGACTTCACTTCCTGGTCGGAAATGATGCGGCCTTCCGCCATGTCGATCAGCAGCATCTTGCCCGGCTGCAGGCGCCACTTCTTGACGATCCGCTCTTCCGGCACCGGCAGGGTGCCGGCTTCGGATGCGAGGATGACGCGGTCGTCGTCGGTGACGAGATAGCGGGCCGGACGCAAACCGTTACGGTCGAGCGTCGCGCCAATCTGCTTGCCATCGGTGAAGCAGACGGCGGCCGGACCATCCCACGGCTCCATCATCGCGGCATGATATTCGTAGAACGCCTTGCGCTCAGGCGACATCAGCTGGTTGCCCGACCATGCCTCGGGGATCAGCATCATCACCGCATGCGCGAGCGAATAGCCACCGCGCTGCAGGAATTCGAGCGCGTTGTCGAAGCAGGCGGTGTCCGACTGGCCTTCATAGGAGATCGGCCAGAGCTTGGAGATGTCGTCGCCGAAGAGTGGCGAAGACACCGACGCCTGACGCGCCGCCATCCAGTTGACGTTGCCGCGCAGCGTGTTGATTTCGCCGTTATGGGCGACCATGCGGTAGGGGTGCGCCAGCTTCCACGACGGGAAGGTGTTGGTCGAGAAGCGCTGGTGCACGAGGGCAACGGCCGACTCGAAGCGAGGATCGGCGAGGTCCTTGTAATAGGCGCCAACCTGATAGGCGAGGAACATGCCCTTGTAGACGATCGTCGAGGACGACAGCGACACGGGATAGAAGCCGGTCTCCTGGCCACCATACTGGTCGTAGATCCGGTTGGAGATCACTTTGCGCAGCAGGAACAGGCGACGCTCGAACTGGTCCTGGGTAGCGGCATCGCGGCCGGCCCCGATGAAGACCTGGATCTGGCGCGGCTCGGTCGCGGCAATCTCGGGAGCCTTCGACAGCGAGGAATTATCGACCGGCACATCACGATAGCCGATCAGCGTCTGGCCTTCGGACTGACAGACTTCTGCGATGACCTGCTTGAAATGGGCGATCTGCTGTTCGTCCTGCGGAAAGAAGAAGTGACCGACGGCATATTCGCCTGCCTTCGGCAGGGTCACACCCTGAGCCGCCATCTCTTCGCGGAAGAAGCGATCGGGGATCTGCACCAGGATACCGGCGCCATCGCCCATCAGCGGATCGGCACCGACGGCACCGCGGTGCGTCAGGTTCTCCAGGATGAACAAGCCGTCCTTGACGATCTGATGCGACTTCTGCCCCTTCATATGGGCGATGAAGCCGACGCCGCAGGCATCATGTTCGTTGCGAGGGTCGTAGAGACCCTGTTTCGGAGGCAGACCGGTGCGCGCGATCGCCGTCTCGGCGACTGCTTCCGCACTGGCGGACCGCATGATCTCTTCGGATGACGGAACCTTCGTCATGACCTTTACCTCCGTTGAAGCCGGACTGGCCGGGCTGATTGGACCCATTTCAGGCGCCGATGGGCGCCAGCGACAGCCTCGCCATCCCTATACGGATTGCTTGACCACCCCATGACGCCCGAAAACATCTCGCCTTCGAAACCGGAATTAGGTCAACTAGTCTGACCTAATTTCTGCTTTTTCCTATGACAGAAAGTAAACGCTCATGCAAGACGCGCCCCAGAAAATTAACCGGGCAAAGGACGCGAAATTACGACGACCCTCACCGATGCGAAACTTTATTACGCAGGCATGCATCATTCTTTCGGCTTCTTGCGGACTTGATCTCCGCGGGCGCCTTGTCCACCGGGCCGGATTGATAGCGAAGCGGAAGTGGCTAAAGTCCTCACACCCACCTTCGCCTCAGGAAAGATGCCCATGCACTTCGCTTCAGACAACTGGTCCGGCGCCCATCCCAGGATCGCCGAGAGCCTCACCCGCCATGCTGCCGGCTTCGCCTCCGCCTATGGCACAAGCGATCTGGACAAGGCCGTGGAAGACCGGTTCAGCGCCATTTTCGAACGCGACGTCGCTGTCTTCTTCGTTGCCACCGGCACGGCTGCCAATTCTCTGGCGCTCGCAAGCCTCGCCAAGGCGGGTGGGGTGAGTTTCTGCCACGCCGATGCCCACGTCAACGCGGACGAGGGCGGCGCGCTGGAATTCCTGACAGGGGCGACGCGGCTCTTTCCCGTCGAAGGCGCGGAAGGCAGGATCGACCCACGGGCGCTGGACGCCGCCATCGCCCGCTTCGAACCGGTCTCGCCACATCACGGCCGCGCCATGGCAGTGACGGTCACCCAGGCGACCGAAGTCGGCACCGTCTATTCCCTCGCCGAACTCGACGAAATTGCAGCCGTCGCCAAGTCGCGGAACCTGCCGCTCCACATGGACGGCGCGCGCTTCGCCAATGCGCTCGTATCGTTGGGCGTGACGCCAGCCGAAATGACCTGGAAGCGCGGCATCGACATCCTCTCCTTCGGTGGCACGAAGAACGGCTGCTGGTGCGCCGAGGCGATTGTCTTCTTCAATCCCGACATGGCAGCCGACATGCCCTTTATCCGCAAGCGCTCGGCCCAGCTCTTCTCGAAGAGCCGCTTCATATCGGCGCAGCTCGAAGCCTATCTGGATGATGGCCTCTGGCTTGAACTGGCCCAGCACTCGAATGCCATGGCGGATCGCTTGCGCGCTGGCCTTTCGGCCAAGAATACTGCGCGCCTCGCCTGGGATACTTCGGCCAACGAAGTCTTCGCCGTGATCGAAAAGTCGGCGGCTGAGCGGGCAAGAGACAAAGGCGCGAAATTCTACGACTGGCAGCCGCCACAGGGCTGGCTCCCCTTGCCGGCTGAGAATGAAACGCTAGTTCGTCTGGTAACGAGCTTCGCGACGACGACCGATGAAGTCGATCAATTCATAGAAGTCGTTTGAGGGAAACGTTTCTTACAGTCGAATCGCACACTTCTGCTACAAAAAACCTTGACTTTTCAAAGTCGCAACTCCTCGACATGATGTGTTTGCCAGCCCCGACGAGGGCTGGACCAACAACGCGCATCACGATCCGAGGAGAATTTTCATGACCAAGACCACCCTGAACACCGCCGCTCTCGCCGCCGCCGTCACCATGGCGATCGGCAGCGCCGCCCTCCTGTCCGGCCCGGCCGTAGCCCAGGAAAAGGAAAAGTGCTTCGGCGTCTCCATGGCCGGCAAGAATGACTGCGCAGCTGGCCCCGGCACCACCTGCGCCGGCACCTCCAAGGTCGACTTCCAGGGCAATGCCTGGAAATACGTCGCCAAGGGCACCTGCATGACCATGGCCGCTCCCGATGGTCGCATGGGTTCGCTCGAAGCCCTCGACCGCGACCTCCCCAAGGCCTGAACCAATACGGCATCTGCGGCAAGTCCGCAGGTGCCGTCCCGCTTTTCTTTCCAGGATGAATGCTTGAGGAGCCGGCCGTGTCTGTCCATCCCGCTTTAGAGATCACCCGTTCCGACAGAAGCCGTCAGGGCACTGCCGCCCGCCTCCCCGGCCGTGCAGGCGCCGGCTTCAAGCCTCAGCATGCCGACGCAATCCTCAAAGACGACTTCCGCATCGGCTTTCTCGAAGTCCATGCCGAGAACTACATGGGCGCCGGTGGCCATCCGCACCGCATCCTGACGCGCATGCGCGAGGATTTCCCGCTCTCGATCCACGGCGTCGGTCTTTCCATCGGCAGCGCAACCGGCCTCGACCCCGAGCATCTCGCCCGCCTGAAGACCGTCGTCGACCGCTACCAACCGGAACAGGTTTCCGAGCACTTGGCATGGTCGACCCATGACAGCCATTTTCTCAACGACCTGCTGCCGGTCCCTTATGACCAGGCAACCCTCGACAGGGTCTGCGACCACATCGATCAGGTCCAGGAGGCGCTTGGCCGCCGGATGCTCCTGGAAAATCCTTCGACCTATCTCGGCTTCGAAGCCTCGACCATGTCGGAGACGGATTTCATCCGGGCGATCGCCCGTCGCACCGGCTGCGGCCTGCTGCTCGACATCAACAACGTCCATGTCTCCGCCACCAATCACGGCTATGGCGCTCGCGACTATCTCGCCGATTTTCCCCTCCTCTGCGTCGAGGAGATCCATCTGGCCGGCCATGCCGAAGATATTGACGATGCCGGTCTGCCGCTCCTCATCGACAGCCACGATCGCCCGGTCGATGATCTCGTCTGGGATCTCTACGACCATGTCATCGGCAAGCTCGGCCCCCTGCCGACCCTGGTCGAATGGGATAACGAAGTGCCAGACTGGCCGGTGCTGAAGCGCGAGGCGCAGCGCGCCGATGCTGTTCTCGACCGCCACGCCATTGTCGAGCTGGGACGTCGCCATGCATCCTGATCCGATCCAGAGCGGCGCCTTTGCGAAGGCCCTCTTCACACCAGACCTCCCGGCACCGGATGGGCTGGCAGGGCGCGATCAAGTGCGGCCGGAGCGGCGTTTCGCCGTCTACCGCAACAACGTCACGGTTTCGCTGATCGATGCCATGGCCTCGATCTTTCCGACCGTGCAGAACCTTGTCGGCGAAGACTTCTTCCGGGCGATGGCGCGGCTTTACGTGACCGCCCATCCGCCGACCTCGCCTCTGCTCTTCACCTATGGCGAGAGCGTTCCGGCTTTCCTGGAAAGCTTCCCACCTGCGGCGGACCTTCCCTTCCTCGCCGACGTGGCGCGCGTCGAGCGCCTCTGGCTCGACGCCTATCACGCGGCAGATGCCGCACCGCTCGATCCGGCGGCCCTTGCACAGCTCCCGGCGGAAGAGCTGGCCGGCATCCGCTTTCGCCCGCATCCCGCCATGCGCATCGCGCGCTTGAGGTACGCAGGCGGCACCATCACCCGCCGCGACCGGGCCGGCATCTCGCTTGAAGGCGTAGACCCGATAGCGCCGGAGGGTGTGCTCATCACCCGCCCGGACTGCGACGTGGCGGTCGAACTGCTGCCGTCAGGCGGCGCCACCTTCTTCGAGGCGCTCATCGCCGGGCAAACGCTCGGCGAAGCCTTTGCCGCCACCGCAGGCGATGAAGACACTGATATCGCCGGATTGCTTGGCCTCGCTTTGTCCAGCGGCGCCTTCAGCGCAATCGACATCCATCACGAAAGCCCGACCCCATGACCTCTGCCGTCTCGCTCATCGAATTCTATCGCCGGGCCGTCCGCGGGCTGGAAACGGCGCTCGATCGCTGGTTCCTCGGGCTTCTCGCGCGCCTCGTCTTCCTCGCCGTGCTCGTGCCCTATTACCTCAACTCCGCGCTCACCAAGTTCGACGGACCCTTCTCGATCGCCGACGGCGCCTATTACCAGATCGCACTACCAGCCGTGGATGCGGCAGGCGGTGATGTTTCCGCCGTCTCCTTCTTCCCCTGGGGCCTGATGGTGTTCCTCGGCTCCTACGGTGAGGTCATCCTGCCGCTGCTCGTAGTCGCAGGCCTCTTCACACGCATCGCCGCACTTGGCATGATCGGCTTCATCATCGTCCAGACGCTGACCGACATCCTTGTGCACAATGTCGACGCAACGACGATCGGCGCACTCTTCGATCGCTTCCCCGACAGCGTGATCCTCGACCAGCGCCTGCTCTGGATCTTCCCGCTCGCCTATCTCGCGGTGAAGGGTGCCGGCCTCGTCTCGCTCGACAAGCTGCTCTGCACCATGTGGACGCGCCGCATGAGCGCCCACGAAAAAGGCGGCCGGCTTGCGCCGACCGCCTGACTGGGAGCTGGTTACAGCGACGGTGATCAGTTCACATGCGCCTCGATGGCCTTCGGTGCCGTGCCGACAGGTTCTGCGGCAATCGAGATCCGGCGGGGCTTCATGGCTTCCGGAATGTTGCGCAGAAGATCAATGTGCAACAACCCATTTTTCAGCGAAGCGGCGGTGACTTCCACATGGTCGGCAAGCTGGAAGCGGCGCTCGAAGGCGCGCTTGGCAATGCCGCGATAGAGGAATTCACTCTGCTCGGCCTTCTCGTCTTCGGCCTTCTCACCCTTCACGGTCAGCACATGCGCATGCGCCTCGATCGAAAGCTCGCTTTCGTCGAAGCCGGCAACGGCCATGGTGATCCGGTAAAGGTTCTCACCGGTGCGCTCGATATTATAGGGCGGATAGCTCTGGGCCTGTTCCGGCTGACCGAGGCTGTCCAGCATGGTGAACAGGCGGTCGAAACCGACGGTGGAACGGTAGAGCGGGGAAAAATCGACGTGACGCATGATGTCCTCCTTGAAGCGACGTTGGCGTTTTTGAAGCAGCGCGCATCCCGCTTGGGGCGATGCTGGCGGCGGTTCGCGGACCCGTTTGGCGTCCGCAATCCCGATGTGGGAAATGCCCGATGCGAATTCAAGATCGTCCGTTTCGCGGCCTGACCGCCGCGATGAATAGTCCGTGAACATCAGGTTCAAGCCACATTCAAGCGGTCTGCCCTAGTGTCTCTCCATCGGTTGTCTCGACCGACCAGGCCGGAGATATCGTCCCTTCCACTTCGGCCGGGCTTCGCCGGAACCGCGTCCCTCCGTATGCGGTTCCGGCTTTTTTCTTTGACTTCTGCGGGGGCTGCATCCTATCCCGGAGAAACCCGAGGCGCTCTCAATCGACAGGCAGTTGCAGGCATGGATGCCATTCTTCACGCCACCCCCGGCAACCCCATTCCAGGGAACCCGCTTGTCGGCTTCTTCGAGGGACATCGCGGCGTGAAGCTGCGCTACGCGGTCTTCCGCTCCAGTGCCGCCAGGACCAAGGGCACCATCGTTCTCGTGCATGGGCGCAACGAGGCCATCGAGAAATATTTCGAGACGATCCGCGATCTGAACGACCAGGGCTTCTGGGTTGCCACCTATGATTTCCGAGGCCAGGGCGGCTCCGAGCGCCTGCTCAAGGACCCGCGCAAGGGCCATGTCGGCCGCTTCGATCATTATGTCCGGGATCTCGAGATCTTCCTCGAGCAGATCGTCCTGCCGGACACCCGCCTGCCCTTTTTCCTGCTCGCCCATTCGACCGGCGGCCTGATCGCCCTGAAGGCTGCACCCAGGCTTGCCAACCGCATCGAACGCATGGTGCTAACGGCGCCCTTTGTCGGTCTCGGCGGCCAAAAGACCTCGCCGGAAAACATCAGGCGGCTGGCGACGCTCGCCTCCTTCACCGGCTTCGGCAAGATCAACCTCAACAAGGACGAACCGCTGAAGCCTTTCGAGGGCAATCCGCTGACGACGGACGAATTCCGCTTCGCCCGCAACCAGAAGATCCTCATCGAGCATCCGGAACTGGCGCTCGGGCCACCGACAGCACGCTGGCTCTATGAGAGCCAGAAGGCGATCGACGCCATCAGGCGGCCGGGCCATCTGGCCTCGATCACGGTGCCGACCGTCATCATCGCCCCCGGCAACGATCCGATCGTGCCCTACCATTTTCAGGAATCGCTGGCGCAATATTTCCGTGCCGGACAACTCGTTCCCGTGCCCGGCGCCCGCCACGAGATCCTGCAGGAGCAGGACCGCTATCGCAAACAGGCGCTGGCAGCCATCTTCGCCTTCATGCCCGGCGGTGAGCCTGACGAGGCGGATCCTGTCGGGGAACTGACCGATTCGGCGCTAGAGGCCTGAGCTATTAGCTGAACGACCGCCCTTAGCGGCGCTTCAGCATCTCCATAGCCTCAGCATGCACGGCCTTTGAGCCAGCCGCGATGATCGAACCACCGGCTTCCGGACGTCCGCCGTCCCAGGTAGTGATGATACCGCCCGCTTGCTCGATGATCGGGATCAGCGCGCCAACGTCATAGGGCTTCAGCACTGTCTCGATGACGAGATCGACATGGCCGGCAGCCAGCAGGCAATAGGCGTAGCAGTCGACGCCGTAGCGGAAGAGCTTGACCTTGTCCTGTACGGCCTGGAAGCGCTCGACTTCCCAATCCTTGAACAGATGCGGCGAGGTGGTGAAGAGGATCGCGTTTTCGAGACTGCCGCAGTCGCGCACCTGGTTCTGCCGCTCACCATCGGGACCTGAGTACCAGGAGCGCTCGCCATCGGCATAATAGCGCTCGCCGGTGAACGGCTGCTCCATCAGCCCCATGACCGACTTGCCATGCTCCTGGAAGCCGATCAGCGTGCCCCAGACGGGCACGCCGGAGATGAAGGCGCGTGTGCCGTCGATCGGATCGATGACCCAGAGCTGGTCGCTATCCATGCGGATATTCTCATGCTCTTCGCCGAGAATGCCATGGGTCGGAAACTCGGCCTCGATCAGCTGACGGATCGCGATCTCGGCGGCCTGATCACCCTCCGTGACCGGATCGAAACCGGCCTTCTCCTTGTTGACGACGGAAAGGCCCGAACGAAAGCGCGGAAGGGTCTCGGCCTTGGCGGCATCGGCAAGGCGGAAGAAGAATTCACGGTCAGGGCGCATGGGAAAGTCCGTCGTCTGGAGGGAGATCACGTCTTAAAGCCAGTTGCGCGGAAAGAAAACATCCGAACGCGACGGATCGCCGCCCACACGCCCTTCCGGCGGCCGCCAGGAGCGAAACTGCGTAAATTTTGGCCTTGCTCAAAAAAGCACCAAAAATCGACTTGACAATGGTGCACCGCAACATCTAACGTCTCACTTACAGTCTTCTGACTGTAAATACCCTCCTTGGGTGTTTCCTCCCTAGACTTAGCCGCGCCACGAGCGCGGTTTTTTTTGCCCGCTGCAATGCAAGGGGCTTCAGGGACAATGTGGATTGGAAAGCCTTACTCGGCCGCGAGCGCCTGATCGATCGCGTAATCCGCGACGAAATCCGCCATTTGCTGCATGAAGACCGCAATCGAGCCGGCAAGGGCATCGAAATCGGCCCGCTTCTCCAGCGTCGTCTCGTCGATATAGATCGAACGATTGACCTCGATCTGCAGCGCATGCAGCCCGCGCGCCGGACGACCATAATGCTCGGTGATGAAACCACCGGCATAGGGCTTGTTACGAACGGCCGTATAACCGAGTTCTTCGAGGAACTGCAGCGCCGCCTGGCTGAGATCGGCAGACGCGCTGGTGCCATAGCGATCCCCAACGATGAAGTCGGGCTTCAAGCCGCTGCCCGCGACGCGAATGTTCCCGGGCATGGAATGGCAATCGATCAAGACCCCGAAGCCGAACATCGCATGGGTGCGGGCAATCAGCCTTCGCAGGCAGGCATGATAGGGCTTGTAGCAGCTCTCGATCCGCTCCATGGCGACCGAAAGCGGCATCCGGCGCTGATAGATCTCCATGTTTTCAGCGACGATGCGCGGAATGGTGCCAAGCCCACCAGCCACACGCGCCGAATTGCTGTTGGCAAAGGGCGGCAGCGGATCGGAAAACATCCGGGGATCGAGCTCATATGGCTCTCTGTTGACGTCCACATAGGCGCGCGGGAAATGCGCGACGAGCAGCGGTGCACCGAAGCCGGGCGCCGCCGAGAAGAGCTCGTCCACGTAATGGTCTTCCGATCGGCGAATCGAGACGTCATCGAGTCGCGATTCATCCAGGAAGGATGACGGGTAGCGGCGGCCGCTATGCGGGGAATTATAGACGAAGGGAATGGTCTGGATCGCGGGCTCTCGAACCTCGAACAGCTCGAATTCGTTGGTCATCCGCTTCCCAGGGCCTCTTCTTTACCAAGTCACAAACTTGTTGTGTTCGCCATGTTGCCAGTTGGCCGCCGGGAAGTCCATACTGCCGGAAATGGCGGAGCAGGCTCACTTTTTCGTTGTTCACCGGTTCTTTACTGCGCCGACCCTAAAGTGAGCGACTGCGAGCTTCCCTATGCAATCGAGTACAGCGGTCCCTAAATGACTCAGAAAATCCTTCTCGCCGAAGACGACAACGACATGCGCCGGTTCCTGGTGAAGGCGCTGGAAAAGGCGGGGTATAAAGTTTCCTCCTTCGACAACGGCGCCAGCGCCTATGACCGCCTCCGGGAAGAACCCTTCTCGCTTCTGTTGACCGACATCGTGATGCCGGAAATGGACGGCATCGAACTGGCGCGCCGCGCAACCGAGCTCGACCCGGACCTCAAGGTCATGTTCATCACCGGCTTTGCAGCCGTTGCCCTGAACGCCGATTCGAAGGCGCCGAAGGATGCAAAGGTCTTGTCCAAGCCTTTCCACCTCCGTGATCTCGTCGACGAAGTGAACAAACTCCTTGCTGCGTAAGGCCTGCCGAAGGGGTTGAAAAAATCTCTTCACAAAACTGCAAAATGCCTATTGACGGGCGAACAGGTTTTGTGGTCTTAAGCCGCTCATCGGATGGGCGTGTAGCTCAGCGGGAGAGCACTACGTTGACATCGTAGGGGTCACAGGTTCAATCCCTGTCACGCCCACCATTCGAATTCTTTCAAGGGCTTGCCGGAAACGGCGAGCCCTTTTTGGTTTCTAAGACTGGCTCGGATAGACCTGTCCTTTTTGGCACTGCGCCACCACTTTCGACGCGAACCGATTCGCAATCCCGTTGACGGAGAAGTGGAAGATCGCTCTCATCAGCAATCCCTGGTCGGCAATTGATCCAGAAGTGCGCTGGTGGAGAAGAATGGCATGTCTCATTCCTATGCAGCCTATATCGATGAATCGGGTGACGACGGAATTGGCAACTTTCGCGAACCCGGTCGCCGTGGGGGCTCCTCGCACTGGCTCGTTTTGTCGGCATGCGTTTACCGGCAGGTCTACACACTGGAAGCGGTCCGATGGCGCGACTCGATTTCGGAAAAATTCGTCAACAAGAAGAGCCGAACGCTTCATTTTATGGAGCTGAATCACGGACAGCGAACAGTCGCCGCACAGACGATCGCCACGCTACCACTCAGAACAGTAAGCGTCATCGCTGCCAAGCCGCCGATTCCCGATGGCGTCTATTCAGCTAGGAATCAACTTTACTTTTATATGGCGCGATATCTGGTTGAACGCATTTCGTGGCTTTGTCGCGATCTTCGTCCTCAGGTTCCCGAAGGAGATGGTCGAGTGCAGATCACCTTCTCTCGTCGAGGGGGCATGTCCTACGAGAATTTTCGCGCCTACCTGGCTCATTTGAAAGATCAGCCAGATCCAGGTGTCCAAATACACTGGCCAGTGATCGACATCGAGGCCGTAGACGCACTGGATCACAAAAAGAGCGCCAGTCTTCAAATTGTCGATGCGGTTGCTTCGTCATTTGCGGCAGCAGTCGAACCAGACTTCTATGGAAACTGCGAACTGCGCTACGCTGAACTGCTGCGCCCCGTCACCTATCACCGGAGAGGCAACTACCTGAGCTATGGCGTCAAAGTCGTCCCGAGATACCAAGACTGTGCGCTGAGTGCGCAACAGCTCAAGTTCATTGAACTCTTCAAATGAAACGGCAGCCCCCCGGCCCATAATTGCGATTGCTCGCCTGCAGTCTTTCGAGTGCTCTGGGTTGTTCCGGCGCATGGCTGCCTAGGCATAGGCTTAGCACGATTGATCTGCAATTTCCATGGTACCTAGCAGGTCAGTTCACCCCTTCACCACCGAAACCTCCTCCCCCGCATAAACCACCACATAGCCGCCCATTGGCTTCAGCAGCCGCGCTCGCGCCTCAAGCCAGCCCAGATACGGCGCCTCTCGCCAAATCGCGCCAGCCTCCGGCTCCACCAGCACCGTCAATTGCGGCCCCTGCCCATACATCATCATCCGGCTCAGCCTAGGCTCCCATTCATCCCCGAGCGTCGGATCGGTGCGCCAGAGGCAATAGAAGTCGCGGCAGGTCGAAGGCCTGACCTCATAGGCGTCGCAGCCGCCGCCGGGCAGGCAGTGGCGACAGGGCTCGTTGGCCGGTTTGTCGAATTCCACGATATCGGGAAGGATGCAGCAGAGCGAACAGCTGCCGCAATCGCGGCCCGGCACCAGCGCCGGGCCCTGCCCTTTTCCCGAGAACGCCATGTCAGGCCGCCGAACCGATGGTAACCGTGATCGGCGAGAGGCCTTCGACGGCACCTTCAAGCCGGTCGCCCGGCTGGAGCGCCCCGACGCCAGACGGCGTGCCGGTGAAGATCAGGTCGCCAGGCGTCAAGTGATAGTAGCGCGAGAGATGGCTGATCATCTCGGGCACCGACCAGATCATGTCGGAGAGATGCCCTTCCTGACGCAGCCCGTCATTGACGAGAAGCGATATCCGCTGCGTCCCGGGTTCGAAGGCTGCGGCCGGCGTGATCGCGCCGATCACGGCCGAGTCTTCGAAGGCCTTGGCGATATCCCAGGGCCGCTGTTTTTCCTTCATGGCGTTCTGCAGGTCGCGACGGGTCATATCGAGGCCGACGGCATAGCCATAGACCGCACCCATCGCCTCATCGGCAGAAACGCGGAAGGCCGGCGCGCCGATCGCGATCACCAGCTCGATCTCATGGTGATAGTCCTCGGTTCCGGGCGGATAGGCGATCGTGCCGCCTTCCAGAACGAGGCCGGTTGGCGGCTTGGTAAAGTAGAAGGGCGCGACGCGGTCGACCGTATTGCCGAGCTCTGCGGCATGCGCCGCGTAATTGCGTCCCACACAGAAGATGCGGTGGATCGGAAAACCTTCGTCGAGCGCCAGGATCGGAACCAGCGGGGCGGACGGCACGGGAAACAGCGGGCGGGATGCGGACAAGGCACACTCTCTTCGGATGGGACACTTAAAGATCGCAGCGGGACGCTGCGACACAGCCAGCATAACGCCCGCCAGATCGTTACGCATCATGGATAATGGTGCCATGTTCGCGCAAAGCGATCCGGTGAGCGGGCTTGGAACATCGGCCCAAACATGTAACAAAACCGCCGCGACCGCGTTGCATAAAGCGTGAAGAAGATCCGTCGAACAGGGCGAAGGCAGAAAGCTTCTCGTCCCGGCAAGACACCGAAAGGCAAGAATTATGAGCATCAAGATCGTGCCGGTCATCATGGCCGGCGGCAAGGGAACCCGGCTCTGGCCGCTGTCACGCGCAGCCGCCGCCAAGCAGTTCATCCGCTTCCTCGGCGACGAGACGCTGCTGCAGAAGACCCTCGCCCGCGTCTCGGACGACGCGATCTATGACGCACCGATCGTCGTCACCAACGAGGACTTCCGCTTCCTGGTCGCCGAACAGGCCCGCGAACTGGGCGTCAAGCTCGACGGTATCATTCTGGAGCCCGAGGCGCGTAACACGGCAGCAGCCGTGGCCGCTGCCGCCGTCATCGTCAGCCAGCGCCATGGCCGCGACGCCCTGATCCAGATCCTGCCCTCTGACCATGAAATCACCGTCGACGACACCTACCGCGCCTGTGTCGCCAAGGCCGCCGATGCGGCCCGCAATGGCAAGATCGTCACCTTCGGCATCACACCCACCGAACCCGCCACCGGTTACGGCTATATCGAGATCGGCGAGGAACTCGGCAATGGCGTGAACAAGGTCGCGCGTTTTGTCGAAAAGCCGAATGCCGATGTCGCGGAAAAGATGCTGGCAAGCGGCAACTATGCCTGGAACTCCGGCATGTTCGTCTTCTCCGCCGGCCAGATGATTGCTGAGCTCCAGAGCCTGGCGCCTGAAGTACTCGCCGCTGTCGAACAGTCGGTCGAAAGCGCCAAGGGCGACCTCGACTTCACCCGCCTCGACGCAGAAAGCTTCGGCCAAAGCCCCAGCATCTCGATCGACTACGCGGTCATGGAAAAGACGCCGAACGCCGCCGTCGTTCCATCCCCGATCATCTGGTCCGACCTCGGCAGCTGGGATGCGATCTGGAAGCTCGCCGAAGGCGATGAGCATGGCAATGTGGTCAACGGCAATGCCACCGTCTCTGACACCACCAATTCGCTGATCATGTCGCGCAACGCCCATCTCGCCGTCCAGGGCATGGAGGGCGTTGCCGTCATCGCCTCGGAAGACGCCGTCTATGTCGGTCGCCTAGACCGCAGCCAGGATGTCGGTAATCTGGTGAAGATGCTCGCCGCCAACAAGGACACGGCGCATCTGACCGAAAACCATCCGACGGCACTGCGCCCCTGGGGTGGCTACACCTCGATCCTCAACGGCGACCGCTTCCAGGTGAAACGCCTCTTCGTCCATCCGGAAAAGAAGCTCTCCCTGCAGAAGCATCACCACCGCGCCGAACACTGGGTCTGCGTGCGCGGCACGGCGGAAGTCACGATCGACGACAAGGTGACCGTGCTGCATGAGAACCAGTCGATCTACATCCCGCAAGGCTCGGTCCACCGTCTCGCCAATCCCGGCAAGATCCGCCTCGAGGTGATCGAGGTCCAGACCGGCTCCTATCTCGGAGAAGACGACATCATCCGCCTGGTCGACGAATTCGGCCGCAGCTAATACAGCGTCATCCACTGCACACGCGCGGCCCGGCGGCTTCCACCGTCCGGGCCGCTTGCTTTATGGCGCTGCATTGCACAAGATCGAAGCAAGCCGGAAAAAGCGGCAGGGCGAACAGCGAAGCGGTAAAGAATGGCGATCAAGGCAAGCATCTATCATCTCACCCACTACAAGTATGACAACCCGGTCCAGCTCGGACCGCAGATCATCCGGCTGAAGCCTGCCGCCCATTCCCGCACCAAGGTTCTCTCCCATTCGCTGAAGGTCACGCCTGAGAACCACTTCGTCAATCTGCAGCAAGACCCCTATGGCAACTACCTCGCCCGCTTCGTCTTCCCGGACCCGGTGACGGAATTCAAGATCGAGGTCGACCTCGTTGCCGACATGACGGTCTACAATCCCTTCGACTTCTTCACCGAGGAAGTCGCGGTCAAATGGCCCTTCGACTATCCGGAAGATCTGCGCGACGACCTCAAGATCTACATGACGCCGGAGCCTTCGTCCCCGGCGCTGGATGCCTTCATGGCAACCGTCGACACGACGCCGGGCCAGGGCACTATCGACATGGTGGTGGGCTTGAACGCCCGCCTGCAGCATGACGTGGGCTACGTGATCCGCATGGAGCCGGGCGTCCAGACGCCAGAGGAGACGCTCACCTCCGCGCGGGGCTCTTGCCGCGATTCGAGCTGGTTGCTCGTCCAGATCCTGCGCCGCCTCGGTTTTGCCGCCCGTTTCGTCTCCGGCTATCTCATCCAGCTCGCACCGGACCTGAAGGCGCTCGATGGCCCCTCCGGCACAGAAGTCGATTTCACCGACCTGCATGCCTGGACGGAAGTTTATATCCCAGGCGCCGGCTGGATCGGCCTTGACCCGACCTCGGGTCTCTTGACCGGCGAAAGCCATATCCCTCTGGCGGCCACCCCCCACTACAAGAATGCCGCTCCCATCTCCGGCGGCTATGTCGGCCAGGCCAATACCGAATTCGCCTTCGATATGCAGGTGAAGCGTGTCGCCGAGCACCCGCGCATCACCAAGCCTTTCTCGGACGACAGCTGGGACGCCCTGAACGCCCTCGGACAAAAGGTCGATGCCGACCTGAAAGCCCATGACGTGCGGCTCACCATGGGCGGCGAGCCGACCTTCGTGTCGATCGATGACTTCCAGTCCGCCGAATGGAATACCGATGCCGTCGGCCCGACCAAACGCGATCTCGCTGATAAACTCATCAGGCGTCTGCGCGAGCGCTTCGCCCCCGGCGGCTTCCTCCATTACGGCCAGGGCAAGTGGTATCCGGGCGAAAGCCTGCCGCGCTGGACCTTCTCGCTCTATTGGCGGAAAGACGGCAAGCCGATTTGGCATGATCCCGCGCTGATTGCCGCCGAGCACAAGGACACCGGCGTCACTCCCCAACAGGCGGAAGCGCTGATGGCGGGCATCGCGGCCGAGCTCGAGATCGAAACCGACATGATCATCCCGGCCTTCGAGGATCCGGCCGAGTGGATCATCAAGGAAGGCAGCCTGCCTGAGAACGTCGACCCCTCGAACTCCAAGCTCGATAGCGCAGAAGAGCGCGCCCGCATCGCCAAGGTCTTCGAACGCGGCCTGACGACCCCGACCGGCTATATCCTGCCGGTCCAGGCCTGGAACGCCAAGGCCGGCGGCCGCCGCTGGGTCAGCGAGAAATGGCGCACACGGCGTGGCAAGATCTTCCTCATCCCCGGCGACAGCCCGATCGGCTTTCGCATGCCGCTCGGCACCCTGCCCTACGTGCCGCCGTCGCAATATCCCTTTATCCACACCACAGACCCCTCGATCCCGCGCGCACCCTTGCCCGATTTTGGTCCGCAGGTCCGCGAGGGCCGCGCCATGCCCGAGGCCTCCCGCAAGAGCGGCGAGGCGCAGCAGGATCGCAACGAGCAGAACATCACAGGCTCCGCCGGCGACATCAGGGGTGCCGTGCGCACAGCCATGAGCGTCGAGCCCCGCGACGGCCGCCTCTGCGTGTTCATGCCGCCGGTCGAGGCCGTCGAGGACTATCTCGAACTGGTGGCTGCCGCAGAAACTGCCGCCCGTGGGCTTGGTCTCCCGGTCCATATTGAAGGTTACGCTCCGCCGCAGGACGAGCGCATCAACGTCATCCGTGTTGCCCCGGATCCGGGCGTGATCGAGGTCAACATCCACCCGGCCTCCAGCTGGGATGACTGCGTCGCCACGACGAATGCCATCTACGAGGAAGCGCGCCAGACCCGCCTCGGCGCCGACAAGTTCATGATCGACGGCCGCCACACCGGCACCGGCGGTGGCAACCATGTCGTGGTCGGCGGCGCCAATCCCGCCGACAGCCCCTTCCTGCGCCGTCCGGATCTGTTGAAGAGCCTGATCCTGCACTGGCAGCGCCACCCGGCGCTCTCCTACATGTTCTCCGGCATGTTCATCGGCCCGACCAGCCAAGCGCCACGCTTCGACGAAGCCCGCCACGACAGCCTCTACGAGCTCGAAATCGCCATGGCCCAGGTGCCGATGCCGGCCAGTGGTGCGGCAGCCCCCCTGCCCTGGCTCGTCGACCGCCTGTTCCGCAATCTCCTGATCGACGTCACCGGGAACACCCACCGCTCGGAAATCTGCATCGACAAGCTGTTTTCGCCGGACGGTCCGACCGGCCGTCTCGGCCTCGTCGAGTTCCGCGGCTTCGAAATGCCGCCGAACGCGCGCATGTCGCTGGCCCAGCAATTGCTGGTCCGCGCACTGATTGCCCGCTTCTGGAAGAACCCGATCGGCGGCCGTTTCGTCCGCTGGGGCACGAGCCTGCACGACCGGTTCATGCTGCCGCATTACCTCTGGCTGGACTTCCTCGAAGTGCTGGCGGATCTCCGCGAAAACGGCTTCGACTTCAAGCCGGAATGGTTTGCGGCCCAGCTCGAGTTCCGCTTCCCCTTCGTCGGCGAAGTGACGTACGAAGGATCGAAGCTGGAGCTGCGACAGGCGCTTGAGCCTTGGCATGTCATGGGTGAAGAAGGTGCTGTCGGCGGCAC
This sequence comes from Allorhizobium sp., assembly GCA_051861045.1. Taxonomy (GTDB): domain Bacteria; phylum Pseudomonadota; class Alphaproteobacteria; order Rhizobiales; family Rhizobiaceae; genus Allorhizobium. The sequence goes on along the minus strand of JBHYDI010000001.1, from coordinate 504,230 downwards.
GGTCCGTTATGTGGACTCCTCCGTCGAACGCCTGCAGGTTCAGCTGGAAACTGCCAATCCCGAGCGCTTCGTCGTGGCCTGCAACGGACGCCAGGTGCCGCTGCGCAAGTCGGACGTGAATGGTGTCGCAGTCGGCGGCGTTCGCTACAAGGCCTGGCAGCCGGCCTCTGGTCTGCATCCGGTCCTGCCCGTCAATACACCGCTAACATTCGACATCTATGATACATGGTCTTCCCGGTCGATCGGGGGCTGCGTTTATCACGTCGCCCATCCCGGAGGCCGGACCTACGACACTTTCCCTGTGAATGGGAATGAAGCGGAAGCCCGTCGGCTTGCACGTTTCGAGCCTTGGGGCCATACAGCCGGCTCCTATCCCCTATGGCCCGAAACCGTGTCGCCGGAATTCCCGCACACTTTGGACCTGAGACGACCGCAAGGTATCTGATCTGATGGCACAGAAGACGGCAGCGGAGCTATCCCCGCCAGAGGCGCCGATGAGCGAGGCACGCACGGCCGGCTATCGCGCGCTGGCGGGCGCCGCCGACGAGATGCTCGACAACAAGGGCAATGTCCGCCCCGTCTGGCAGGCCCTGGTCTCCGCCATCGACACGATGCCGGAAAACGAGCTGCACGAGCGTTTCGCCAGGGCTGATCGTTATCTGCGCGACGCCGGCGTTTTCTATCGCGCCTATGGTTCCGGCGGATCGAGCGAACGGGCCTGGCCCTTCTCGCATATCCCGGTGATGATTTCCGAAGCCGAATGGCAGGTGCTGGCCGACGGCCTGGTCCAGCGCGCCGACCTGCTCGAAGCCGTCGTTGCCGACATCTATTCCGAAAACAAGTTGGTGCAGGAAGGCTTCCTGCCGCCACAGCTGATCGCGTCCAATCCCGAGTTTCTGCGCCCACTGGTCGGCATCAAGCCGGCAGGCGGCCACTACCTGCATTTCTGTTCGTTCGAAATCGGCCGTGGCCCTGATGGCAACTGGTGGGTTCTGGCCGACCGTACGCAGGCGCCCTCGGGCGCCGGCTTTGCGCTGGAAAACCGCGTCGCGACCGCGCGTGCCTTCTCCGATATCTATGCCGAGACGCATGTTCATCGGCTCGCCTCCTTCTTCGGCGCCTTCCGCAAGGCGCTGCAGGCGAGCACACGCAGCAGTGATGAACGCATCGCTGTCTTGTCGCCCGGCCCCGCCAACGAGACCTATTTCGAACACGCCTATATCGCCCGCTATCTCGGCATCATGCTGCTCGAAGGCGAAGACCTGACAATCGTCAATGGCAAGGTCATGGTCCGCACGGTGGCTGGCCTCAAACCCGTCAGCGTCCTCTGGCGCCGCCTGGATGCGGCCTTCGCCGATCCACTGGAGCTCGACCAGAACTCCTATATCGGCACGCCCGGCATGGTGCAGGCGCTGCGCAACGGCGCGGTCACCTTCGTCAATGCGCTGGGCTCCGGCATCCTGGAAACTCGCGCGCTTCTCGCCTTCATGCCCACTCTCTCGCGCCACCTCCTGGGCGAGGAACTGAAGCTTCCCTCGATCGCCACCTGGTGGTGCGGCCAGAAGGCCGAACGCGAGCATGTCGCCGCGCATCTGGACCGCATGGTGATCGGCTCCGCCTTCTCGCGGCTGCCCTTCTTCGACGATGGCGGGCGCTCGGTCATGGGCTCTCGCTACAAGGACCCTCAGGGCCGGACCACGGCCGAATGGCTGGAAACGGAAGCCGGAAATCTGGTGGGCCAGGAAGTCGTCACCCTGTCGACGACACCTGCGATCGTGGACGGCAAATTGACGCCACGCCCGATGTCGCTACGCGTCTTTGCCGCCCGCACGAAGAACGGCTGGCAGATCATGCCGGGCGGCTTCGCCCGGATCGGCAGCGGCTCCGACGTTTCCGCAATCGCCATGCAGGCAGGCGGCAGCGCCGCCGATGTCTGGATCGTCTCCGACAAGCCGGTTGACCGCACCTCGCTGCTACCCGCCGAGGAGAGCTTCACCCGCAACATGCCGGGCAGCCTGCCAAGCCGCGCTGCCGACAATCTTTTCTGGCTGGGTCGTTACATCGAGCGGGCCGAAGGCGTGCTTCGCATTCTGCGCGCCTGGCATGCGCGCTATGCCGAAAGCGCCAATCCGGACCAGCCTCTGCTCGCCTTTGTGAGCGAATACCTCTCCGACATCGATGTCGACACGAAATCGGGCGTGCCGGAAAGCCTGCTGCGCAACATCGACAGCGCCGTCTATTCGGCAAGCAACATTCGCGACCGCTTCTCGCCCGACGGCTGGCTGGCGCTGAACGACCTGTCGAAGACCGCCAAGCGCTTCCACGAGAAGGTCAAGCCCGGCGACGACGCAGCGCATGCCATGACCATCCTGTTGCGCAAGCTCGCGGGCTTTGCCGGTCTCGTGCATGAAAACATGTATCGCTTCACCGGCTGGCGCTTCCTGACCATCGGCCGCCTGCTGGAACGTGGTCTTCACATGACCCGCCTGCTCGGCCACATGACCGGTCCCGACGCCCCCGACGGCGCGCTCGACATGCTCCTGGAGATTGGCGACAACGTCATGACCCACCGCAGGCGCTACAACGTCTCGACGGCCCGGCTGACGGTCACCGACCTGCTCGCGCTCGATCCGCTCAATCCGCGTTCGATCCTCTTCCAACTGAACGAGATCCGTATCGAGGTCGAGCAATTGCCGAACGCCATGGTCAACGGCCAAATGTCGAGCCTCTTCCGCGAAGCCATGCGCCTGCATTCGGGCCTGGCCGTGATGACGCCGGAAACCATGTCGGCCGAGGTCTACACCAATCTGGAACGGGAACTGGAGAAGCTCTCCGACATTCTCGCCCAGTCCTATTTGAGCTGACGCCATGCTCTACGACCTCTCGCTCCATATCGGCTATCGCTACGAAGTCCCGGCATCGGGCGCCCATCACATGCTGCGCCTTCTGCCGCTCTCCCTGCCCGATCGCCAGCGCCTCGTCGCCGGTGCGATCACCGTGTCGCCGGAGCCGGACGAGATCTCGACCTTCAGCGATTTCTTCCACCATCCCGCAAGCCATGCGATCCTGCGCGGTCCTCACGAGAAACTCGATATCCGCATGCAGGCCCGCGTCATGGTGCAGGCCCAGCCGATGACCGCCGACTTCTCGCCCCTGCTCGACCGCCTGCCGCAGGAGATCGGCGAAACCTGGTCGCTGGATGCCGAGTCACCACATCATTTCATGGGCACCAGTCCACGCCTGCCCCGTGACAAGGAAATTGCCGCGTATGTGCGCAGCATGCTGAAGCCGAGCATGACAGTGCGCCAGATCGCCGAAACGCTCTGCAGCCGCATCTACAAGGACTTCAAATACGACGCCGAAGCGACCACCGTGGATTCGACGCCGGCGGAAGCCTTCGCCACGAAGCGCGGCGTCTGCCAGGATTTCAGCCACGTCATGATCGTCGCCCTGCGCAGCCTCGGCATTCCCGCCGGCTATGTCAGCGGCTTCCTGCGCACCATCCCGCCGCCGGGCAAGGAACGGCTGGAAGGCGCAGATGCCATGCATGCCTGGGTCCGGGTCTGGTGCGGCAAGCTGAGCGGCTGGCTGGAACTCGACCCGACCAACAACATTGCCGCTGGCACCGACCATATCGTGGTGGGCTATGGTCGTGACTATGCCGACGTGGCGCCGGTTATCGGTGTCTTGAAGAGCTACGGCAGTCATCAGACGGATCAGGCCGTGGATGTAGTCCCGGTCAAGCAGTAGATCCGGTATCCATCGAATTTTAGCGGTCACATTAAACGGATCGCAATAGGCTTGATCTACAACCATCCAAACGCTGCTTTTGGATGGACATGATGACTACGCCTCACAGCCCCAAAAAATCTTTGTTTTCCCGCTTCCGGCACGACCGCGCCGGCAATTTTGGCATGGTGACCGCGATCATCCTGCCAGTGGCCGCAGCCACTGCCGGTGTCGCGCTCGACTTCAACGAGATGGTTCAGGTCCGGCTTGCTCTGCAGGATTCGGCCGACTCGGCCGTTCTGTCGGCCGCCAATGCGCTGGCGAAGAACAACAGCATGTCGGACGAAGCAGCGATCGAACTGGCTCTCAAATTCATGAAGGCACAGTTCCACAATGTGGTTAGCAGCTCAGAGGACACAACGGACATCTCGGCCGAAGACGATCCATTGGCCGGTGCCGTTGGTAACGTGGAACGGACGTCCGACACGTCTGGCAAAACCTTCGAAGTCACACTGACAACCAGTTACACCATGCCGACCAACGGCATGACCGCCCTCCTCGGATGGAAGGAAGTGACCGTTGGCGTAACGGCCACGGCCCAAGCCACGACCGAGAGTAAAAATGCGCTCTCCATGTACCTTGTCCTCGACCGTTCGGGCTCGATGGCCGAAGATACGACCACCGTCAATGAGGCGGAACCCACTTACGATTGTGGATACTACACAAGGAAGGGCAAGTGGGTCAGCCAGAGCTGCACCAATTACTACACGAAGATCGAATCGCTGAAGCTCGCTGTAGCAAGCCTCACCTCACAGCTGGACACGGCCGACCCTGAGACAAAATATGTTCGCACGGCAGCCGTATCCTACAACGCCAGCATGCAAACCCCCACAAGCTTTGCATGGGGCACCTCCGCAGCGTTGACATATGTTAAGGCACTGACAGCGACTGGCGGCACAGATTCCTCGGCTGCGATGGCGCGTGCCTACTCCGATATCGCGGATTCAAGCGAAGACACAGCTCACAAGAACAAGAACGGCCAGGACCCGAGCAAGTTCATCGTGTTCATGACTGACGGCGACAACAACTACACGAGCGCTGACACCAAGACCAAGGCGACGTGCGACAGCGCCAAGGCGAATGGTGTCGAGATCTTCACCGTTGCCTTCATGGCGCCGAGCAAGGGGCAGGCACTCCTGCAATACTGCGCCTCAAGCACGTCGCACTACTATGACGCACAGAATGCAGCAGAGTTGGTCGCGGCATTCGAGGAGATTGGCGAAAAGGCGGTCGAGGCCTCCACACGCCTGACCAACTGAAGACATCCAAAACGTTTTGGATTTTCCACGCAATTCGACCGCAGCCTCCATGGCTGCGGTCTTATCGTTTCTGCTCATGTCAAGATAAGATAGTCAGAACAGACACTTAATTCCGCCGCCCAGATTGGGAACAATTTTACCCACGCCGCGTCCCGCCTGTTGCAACTGTCTCATTTCGATGCGTAAACTGGCGTTCACGGAAGCGGCACCATCATCGCATCGGCGCCGCCCGGAGACACGAACAACGCCAGGCGGACCGATGATCAAGACTCCCCACAAAGTCGACCTTCCCCTTCCCAAGCGCGGTGTTTCCGATCCGGACGCCCTGGCCGCCGAGATCATGGACAAGCTGACCTACAGCATCGGCAAGGATGCCAAGGTCGCGACCCCGCATGACTGGTTGACGGCGACCATCCTCGTGGTCCGCGACCGCATCATCGACACCTGGATGGAATCCACGCGCAACACCTACATGAACAACGGCAAGCGGGTTTATTACCTATCGCTCGAATTCCTGATCGGCCGCCTGCTGCGCGACGCCATGTCGAACCTCGGCCTGATCGACGACATCCGCCAGGCACTGTCCTCTCTGTCAGTCGAATTCGATGTGATCGCTGGCCTGGAGCCGGACGCAGCGCTCGGCAATGGTGGCCTTGGCCGTCTCGCCGCCTGCTTCATGGAGAGTATGGCGACCGTCAACATCCCGGCCTATGGCTACGGCATCCGCTATGTGCACGGCCTCTTCCGCCAGCAGATGGCAGACGGCTGGCAGGTCGAACTGCCGGAAAGCTGGCTTGCCCACGGCAACCCATGGGAATTCGAACGCCGCGAAAGCTCCTATGAAGTCGGCTACGGCGGCACCGTCGAAACCGTGGACGGCCCGGACGGCGAACCCCGTTATGTCTGGAAACAGGGCGAGCGCGTCATTGCGACCGCCTACGACACACCGGCTGTCGGTTGGCGTGGTGAGCGCGTCAACACGCTGCGCCTCTGGTCGGCCCAGCCGATCGACCCGATCCTGCTCGACGCCTTCAACGCCGGCGACCACATCGGCGCGCTCCGCGAGAGCAACAAGGCCGAATCGCTGACTCGTGTGCTCTATCCGGCCGATGCCACCCCCGCCGGCCAGGAACTTCGTCTGCGCCAGGAATTCTTCTTCTGTTCGGCCTCTTTGCAGGACATCGTCCGCCGCCATCTGCAGCAGGGCAATACGCTCGCACAAATGCCGGAAAAGGTAGCGATCCAGCTCAACGACACCCATCCGGCCGTCTCGGTCGTCGAGCTCATGCGCCTGCTGGTCGACGTGCACGGCGTAGCCTTCGACGAGGCATGGGAGATCTCCTCCAAGACCTTCTCCTACACCAACCACACCCTGCTTCCCGAAGCGCTGGAAAGCTGGCCCGTGCCGCTCTTCGAACGCCTCCTGCCGCGCCACATGCAGCTGGTTTACGCGATCAATGCCAAGGTCCTGCTCGATGCCCGCAAGAAGCGCGGCTTTACCGATCATGAAATCCGCCAGATCTCGCTGATCGACGAAAGCGGCGATCGGCGCGTGCGCATGGGCAACCTTGCCTTCATGGGCTCCCACTCGATCAACGGTGTCTCTGCACTCCACACCGAGCTGATGAAGGAGACGGTCTTCTCCGATCTCCACAAGCTCTACCCGACGCGCATCAACAACAAGACCAACGGCATCACCCCGCGCCGCTGGCTGATGCAGTGCAATCCGGATCTCACCAATCTGATCAAGGAAGCGATCGGCCCGGAATTCCTAGACGACGCCACCAAGCTCAAAAACCTGGACGCATTTGCAGACGACGCGGCCTTCCAGCAGAAATTCGCGGCGGTGAAGTTCGCCAACAAGCAGAAGCTCGCAAGCCTCGTCGCCAGCCGCATGGGCATCAAGCTCAACCCACATGCGATGTTCGACATCCAGATCAAGCGCATCCACGAATACAAGCGCCAGCTTCTGAACATCATCGAAACTGTCGCCCTCTTCGACCAGATCCGCTCGCATCCCGAGCGCGATTGGGTGCCGCGCGTCAAGCTCTTCGCCGGCAAGGCAGCGCCGAGTTACCACAACGCCAAGCTGATCATCAAACTGGCCAACGATGTCGCCCGCGTCATCAACACGGATCCCTCTGTCCGTGGCCTGCTGAAGGTCGTCTTCATCCCGAACTACAATGTCTCGCTGGCCGAAGTGATGGTGCCGGCAGCAGACCTCTCCGAACAGATTTCGACCGCAGGCATGGAAGCCTCCGGAACCGGAAACATGAAGTTCGCGTTGAACGGTGCACTGACAATTGGAACGCTCGACGGCGCCAATGTCGAAATGCGCGATCATGTGGGCGAGGAGAACATTGTGATTTTTGGAATGACCGCAGACGAGGTCGGACGCGTGCGAGCGGATGGACATAATCCCCGCGCCGCAATCGACGCCTCGCGCGAACTGCAGCAAGCCCTTTCGTCGATCGCGTCAGGCGTCTTCTCGCCAGATGATCGCGACCGCTATGCCGATCTGATGCAGGGCATCTACCAGCATGACTGGTTCATGGTTGCCGCCGATTTCGACGCCTATGCCAAGGCACAGCGTCAGGTGGATGACATCTGGACCGACACTTCGGCCTGGTATTCCAAGACCATCCGCAACACGGCCCGCATGGGCTGGTTCTCGTCGGACCGCACCATCCGGCAGTACAACGCGGACATCTGGAGAGCTTGATGGCAAAATCACCGAAGAGGAGCGGTGACGTAGCGAAGCCGGACACACCGTCGGCAGCAGAAATCGAAGCGATCATTCACGGCACCCATGGCGATCCCTTCGCCTTTCTGGGGATCCATGAGGCAGGTACCGGCCACGTCGCCCGTTGCTTCATCCCGGGCGCCGAAACCGTCGTTACCTATAATCTCGCAGGCGAACAGATCGGCGAACTGACACGTCTGCACGATGCCGGCTTCTTCTCCGGCTCGGTGAAGCTCGACGGCGTCCTGCCCGTCCGCTACCGCGCCACCCGCGGCGACGCCGAATGGACGGTAACCGACCCCTACAGCTTCTGGCCGATCCTTGGCCCGATGGATGATTACTTCATCAAGGAAGGGTCGCACCTGCGCCTTTTCGACAAGATGGGCGCTCATCCGATCAAGCACCAGGGTGTCGACGGCTTCCACTTTGCCGTCTGGGCACCGAACGCCCGCCGTGTATCCGTCGTTGGTGACTTCAACGATTGGGACGGCCGCCGCCACGTCATGCGGCTGCGCCGCGACACCGGCATCTGGGAAATCTTCGCGCCTGATGTTCGCGCAGGCGCAACTTACAAATTCGAGATCGTCGGATCGCATGGTGACCTCCAGCCCCTGAAGGCCGACCCTTACGCACGCCGTGCAGAACTGCGCCCCAAGAACGCCTCCATGACCACGCCGGAACTGGAGCAGGTCTGGGACGACGAAGCCCATCGCAAGCATTGGTCGAGCATCGACCAGCGCCGCCAGCCGATCTCCATATACGAGGTCCACGCGGGCTCATGGCAGCGTCGCGATGACGGCTCCATGCTGACTTGGGACGAAATGGCAGCGCGCCTGATCCCCTACTGTGTCGACATGGGCTTTACCCATATCGAATTCATGCCCGTCACTGAGCACCCCTATGACCCTTCCTGGGGTTATCAGACGACGGGCCTTTACGCCCCGAGCGCCCGCTTTGGCGAGCCGGAGGGCTTTGCCCGCTTCGTCAATGGCTGCCACAAGGTCGGCCTCGGCGTCATCCTCGACTGGGTGCCCGCACACTTCCCGACGGATGCCCATGGGCTTCGCAACTTCGACGGCACGGCGCTTTACGAACACGCTGACCCCCGCCAGGGCTTCCACCCTGACTGGAACACGGCGATCTACAATTTCGGCCGCCAGGAAGTCCTGTCGTACCTGATCAACAACGCGCTTTACTGGGCCGAGAAATTCCATCTCGACGGCCTGCGCGTCGATGCCGTCGCCTCGATGCTCTACCTCGACTATTCCCGCAAGGAAGGCGAGTGGATCCCTAACGAATATGGCGGTCGCGAAAACCTGGAGGCGGTGCGCTTCCTCCAGCAGATGAACCACCATGTCTATGGCAGCCACCCCGGCATCATGACCATCGCCGAGGAAAGCACTTCGTGGCCCAAGGTCTCGCAGCCCGTCCACGAAGGCGGCCTGGGCTTCGGCTTCAAGTGGAACATGGGCTTCATGCACGACACCCTGAGCTATTTCGCCAGGGATCCGATCTACCGAAAGTACCATCATCAGGAGCTGACCTTCGGCCTGCTCTACGCCTTCTCGGAGAACTTCGTTCTGCCGATCAGCCATGATGAAGTCGTGCATGGCAAGGGTTCGATGATCGCCAAGATGCCCGGCGACGATTGGCAGAAATTCGCCAATCTCCGCGCTTATTACGGCATGATGTGGGGCCATCCAGGCAAGAAGCTCCTCTTCATGGGCCAGGAATTCGCCCAGTGGGGTGAATGGTCCGAGGAGCGTTCGCTTGACTGGAACCTGCTCGACTACGCCCCGCATGAAGGCATGCGCCGCCTCGTGCGCGATCTCAATTTCACCTATCGCTCGAAGGCAGCGCTGCATGCCCGTGATTGTGAGGGCGAGGGCTTCGAGTGGATCGTCGGCGACGACCAGGAAAACTCCGTTTTCGCTTGGCTGCGCAAGGCACCCGGCGAGAAGCCGATCGCCGTCATCTGCAACCTGACGCCGGCCTATCACGACAGGTACGAATTGAGCTTGCCTGCGGCCGGTCGTTGGCGTGAGATACTAAATACCGATGCCGAGATTTATGGCGGCAGCGGCAAGGGTAATGGTGGACGCGTGGAGGCGCATGCCACAGGAAGCGGATGGGCAAAGGCGGGTCTGACCCTTCCGCCGCTCGCCGTGATCATGTTGGAATTGGAACAGTAAGGGGAGGAATTACATGACCGAGAAAACGGCAAGAAGCCTGTCGCGCGATGCCATGGCCTATGTTTTGGCCGGCGGGCGCGGCAGCCGCCTGAAGGAATTGACGGACCGCCGGGCAAAGCCCGCCGTCTATTTCGGTGGCAAGGCACGCATTATCGACTTCGCCCTCTCCAACGCGCTCAATTCCGGTATTCGCCGTATTGGCGTTGCCACCCAGTACAAGGCACACTCGCTGATCCGCCACCTGCAGCTCGGCTGGAACTTCTTCAGGCCGGAGCGCAATGAGAGCTTCGACATTCTCCCCGCCTCCCAGCGCGTGTCCGAGACCCAGTGGTATGAGGGCACGGCAGATGCCGTCTACCAGAACGCCGACATCATCGAATCCTACGCGCCGGAATACATGGTCATCCTCGCAGGCGACCACATCTACAAGATGGATTACGAGCTGATGCTGCAGCAGCACGTCACCTCGGGTGCAGACGTGACGATCGGCTGCCTGGAAGTGCCGCGCATGGAAGCAACGGGCTTCGGTGTTATGCATGTCGATGCGACAGACCGCATCATCGACTTCGTCGAAAAGCCGGCCGACCCACCGGGCATTCCGGGCAATCCGGACCTCGCGCTCGCCTCTATGGGCATCTACGTCTTCCACACCAAGTTCCTGATGGAACTTCTGCGCCGAGACGCGGCAGATCCGGAATCCAGCCGCGACTTCGGCAAGGACATCATCCCTTACGTGGTGAAGAGCGGCAAGGCCGTCGCCCACCGCTTCGCCCAGTCCTGCGTCCGTTCCGACTTCGAGCGCGAGCCCTACTGGCGCGACGTCGGCACGATTGATGCCTACTGGCAGGCCAATATCGACCTGACCGACATCGTTCCGGAACTCGACCTCTACGACAAGACCTGGCCGATCTGGACCTATTCGGAGATCACCCCGCCCGCCAAGTTCGTCCACGACGACGAAGGGCGCCGCGGCTCGGCCATCTCTTCGCTCGTCTCGGGCGACTGCATCATCTCCGGATCGTCGCTCTACAAGAGCCTGCTGTTTACCGGCGTCCGCGCCAATTCCTATTCCCGTCTCGAGGGCGCAGTTGTCCTGCCGAAGGTTCAGGTCGGCCGTCATGCGCGTCTCACGAATGTCGTGATAGACCATGGCGTGGTGATCCCCGAAGGACTGATCGTCGGGGAAGATCCGGAAATGGATGCCAAACGCTTCCGCCGCAGCGAAAACGGGATCTGCCTCATCACACAGGCGATGATCGACAAACTGGGTTAGCCAATTCGATGAAGGTCCTTTCGGTCGCCTCCGAACTTTATCCGCTGATCAAGACCGGGGGCCTCGCCGATGTCGCGGGCGCGCTGCCGATCGCGCTCGCCGCCCATGGCGTCGAGACGAAGACGCTCATTCCCGGCTATCCCGCCGTGATGAAGGCGATCAAGAAGCCGAAAAAGGTCCACGAATTCGAGGATATCCTCGACGAACGGGCGACACTGCTCGAGGTGAAACACGAAGGCCTCGACCTCCTGATCCTCGACTGCCCGCCGCTCTACGAGCGCTCGGGTGGCCCCTATCTAGACACCCAGGGCCGCGACTATCCGGACAACTGGAAGCGTTTCGCGGTGCTGTCCAAGGTCGGCGCGGAGATCGCGGCTGGGGCTGTTTCGGGCTTCAAGCCGGATCTCGTCCATGTGCATGACTGGCAGGCAGCCCTGGTGCCCGTCTACATGCGGTATTCCGAGGCGCCGGAGGTCCCGAGCCTTATCACCATCCACAACATCGCCTTCCAGGGCCAGTTCGGTGCGACGCTCTTTCCCTATCTCGGCCTGCCCACACACGCCTGGCACGAGGCGCTCGAATATTACGGCACGATCAGCTACCTGAAGAGCGGGCTCCTGACGTCCCATGCGCTGTCGACGGTCAGCCCCTCCTATGCCGAGGAAATCCTGACACCCGAATTCGGCATGGGGCTCGATGGCGTCATCGCCAGCCGCGCCGCCGACCTCTATGGCATCGTCAACGGCATCGATGCCGATGTCTGGAATCCGGCCAGCGATCCGCTCCTCCCGTCGGGCTACTCGGCCACGACGCTCAAGAAGCGTGCCGGCAACCGCGCAGCCCTCGTCGAGCGCTTTGCGCTCGACGGTGACGACGGCCCGATCTTCTGCGTGATCTCCCGCCTCACCTGGCAGAAGGGTCTGGACCTCCTGCCTGAGGTGATCGACGAAATTCTCGCAGCTGGCGGCAGACTGGCGATCCTCGGGTCCGGCGAAAGCGGCATCGAAGCGACATTGCAGGGCGCGGCAGCCCACAACCGCGGCCGGATCGGCATGGTGCTGGGATATGACGAGAAACTCTCCCACCTGATGCAGGCCGGATCGGACATCATTCTAGTCCCCTCGCGCTTCGAGCCTTGTGGTCTGACCCAGCTCTACGCCCTGCGCTATGGCTGCGTGCCACTCGTCGCCCGCACCGGCGGCCTTGCCGATACCATTATCGACGCCAATGAAGCGGCTCTTGCAGCGGGTGTCGCAACCGGCATCCAGTTTGCCCCGGTGACATCAGAAGCCCTGCGCCGGGCCATCCGCCGCACGCTCAGGCTCTACAGTGACCAGCGTCTCTGGTCGCAACTGCAGAAGCAGGGCATGAAGTCCGATGTCTCCTGGGATAGGAGTGGCGCGACCTATGCCGATCTTTATCAACGCCTCGTCTCGAAAGGCCAGTAATCGATGATCTCGACCGTCTCCACGAAACCCTATGCGGATCAGAAACCGGGCACATCCGGCCTGCGCAAGAAGGTTCCGGTCTTCCAGCAGGAAAACTATGCGGAGAACTTCATCCAGGCGATCTTCGACAGCCTTGAGGGCTTCGAAGGCCAGACGCTGGTGATCGGCGGCGACGGCCGCTATTACAACCGCGAAGTCATCCAGGTTGCGCTGAAAATGGCCGCCGCCAACGGCTTCGGCAAGGTTCTGGTCGGCAAGGGTGGCATTCTGTCGACGCCGGCCGCCTCGCATGTCATCCGCAAATACCATGCCTTCGGCGGCATCGTGCTTTCGGCGAGCCACAACCCCGGCGGCCCGACCGAAGACTTCGGCATCAAATACAATATCGGCAATGGCGGCCCGGCACCGGAAAAGATCACCGACGCGATATTCGACCGCACCCGTAACATAGATAGTTACAAGATTGCCGACGTCGCCGACATCGACCTCGACACGGTGGGCAGCTTCGATCTCGCCGGCATGACCGTAGAAGTCATCGACCCGGTCGCCGACTACGCCGACCTGATGGAAACCCTCTTCGACTTCCCCGCGATCCGGTCGCTTATCTCGGGCGGCTTCCGCGTGGTGATCGATAGCATGAGCGCCGTCACCGGCCCTTATGCCGTCGAGATCCTCGAAAAGCGCCTCGGTGCGCCCGCAGGCTCCGTGCGCAACGAAGTCCCCCTGCCCGACTTCGGCCACCACCACCCGGACCCGAACCTCGTCCACGCCAAGGAGCTCTATGACGACGTCATGAGCGCCGACGGCCCGGACTTTGGCGCGGCTTCAGACGGCGACGGCGACCGCAACATGGTCGTCGGCAAGGGCATGTTCGTCACGCCCTCCGACAGCCTCGCCATGATCGCCGCCAACGCCACCTGTGCCCCCGGCTACAAGAACGGCATCGCTGGCATCGCTCGCTCGATGCCAACAAGTGCTGCCGCCGACCGCGTCGCTGAAAAACTCGGCATCGGTATGTACGAGACCCCGACAGGCTGGAAGTTCTTCGGCAACCTGATGGATGCTGGCAAGGTCACCGTGTGCGGCGAAGAAAGCTTCGGCACCGGCTCTGACCATGTTCGCGAGAAAGACGGCCTCTGGGCGGTGCTCTTCTGGCTGAACATTGTTGCCGCCCGCAAGCAGAGTGTGAAGCAGATCGTCGAGGCCCACTGGGCCGAATACGGCCGCAACTACTATTCCCGCCACGACTATGAAGGCGTCGACACCGACAATGCCAACGCTTTGGTCGCAGCCCTACGCGCCAAGCTCGACAGCCTGCCCGGCACCGCAATCAACGGCCTGACCGTCAGCGCCGCCGACGACTTCGCCTATCACGACCCGATCGACCACTCCGTCTCGAAGAACCAGGGCATCCGCATTCTCTTCGAAGGCGGCAGCCGCATCGTATTCCGTCTCTCCGGCACCGGCACCTCGGGCGCGACGCTGCGCCTCTACGTCGAGCGCTACGAGCCCGACGCCAGCCGCCACGGTATCGAGACACAGGCCGCCTTGGCCGACCTGATCGCGGCAGCCGAGGAAGTGGCCGAGATCAAGCGCTACACGGGGATGGATGTGCCGACTGTCATTACGTGACGGCCTGATGCTTGAAGCTGACATTCATGCTACGATGAGGCTCTCGACAACCGGGCGAAATATCCATGAGCACGCCGAAGAAAAGTGTCAGCGCATTCAACGATTTTGTCGAACGTCAGCAGGCAGCCCCAGAGGAAAGCCATGCATTTGATGGCATGCGAGAGCGTGACGAATGGCTCGCGCACTTGGCGGACCTCTATGTGTTGATCGAGGATTTTCTCCGGCCCTACGTCGAGAAGGGATCGATCGCAATAGAATATGACCATGTCGTCCTGACCGAAGAGGGCATCGGACAATACGATGCCAGGCAGATGGTTCTGCAAATCGGTCGTCAGCGCGTCACCTTCACACCTGTGGGCACCATGCTGATTGGGACAAAGGGACGGGTGGACGTTGAAGGGACTGCAGGTCGGGCACGTCTGATACTGACGGATCGCCAGGCGAGGAAACCCCGGATTATCGTCACCGTCCAAAGAGGCCCGGATAACACGCCTTCGAGCACCGATCCGACAACTCCCGTCGACTGGACGTGGAAGATCGCAACGATGCCGCCGCAGATCGAGTATATCGACTTGACGCGCGATTCTCTGTTCGAAATGGTCATGGAAGTTGCGAATGCCTAAGCGGGTTACCTTCTCGGGTAGCAACCAGCTTATCGCACAGATCGCGCTGCATCACAGAGACATCGAAAACGCCCTTCGGCAGTATTTCAGCATAACGTCCGATCAGGTATCCGGACGCTTCGTTGGTTATTCACGGCAGGAACTGAAACTGGAACTTCAGAATCGGCTGGATGAATTGGAGCTGACATCATCCCTGGCGCTGCTCGCATCCTTCGAGGCGACGCTGCGCGTCGACTATCTCCGGCGCTGTTACGAGAAACGGAAGGATCCGGTCTCTCTCGAAATGCGAAGCGTCTACAAGCAGAGAGGCGCCAGGGCCGGACTGGAGGAGGGTATCCTCTCAGCCTGGCGCCGAAGCATGCCGGGTTCGAAGCGCCTGGTCGACGATTTGCTCGCAGCCTACAAATTTCGTCATTGGCTGGCCCACGGCAGATACTGGACTCCCAAACTGGGTGCTCGTCGTTTTGACTTTCATCAGGCTTATACACTCATACATCTCGCAGGAGAGCAGTTCGGCCTTCCCGCTTAAAACTCCGTGACGTCCCCCAGGAACAGCATTGACTCCGCAATCATATCCACTATTCTGGATATATGGATGAAAAATCGACGATTGCGGCGCTGGCCGCCCTGGCTCAACCGACCCGCCTGCAGACATTTCGTCTGCTGGTGGCGCATGAACCCGATGGCGTGCCCGCCGGTGAACTCGCGCGCCTGATCGGTGTGCCGCAGAACACCATGTCGGCGCATCTCTCGACTCTTTCCCAGGCAGGCCTCGTCACCGGCGAGCGCCAGAGCCGCTCGATCATCTACCGCGCCGATCTCGATCGCTTCCGCGCCGTTGCCCTTTACCTGCTCAAGGATTGCTGCGGCGGCAATGCCAACCTCTGCCAGCCGCTGATCGACGATCTCGCTTGCTGTTCCCCCACCCTCGAAGTCACCCGCCCCAACTGAGAGACCGGCCATGTCCGACAAGATCTATAACGTGCTCTTCCTCTGCACCGGCAATTCCGCCCGCTCGATTATCGCAGAAGCGCTCCTCAACCGTCTTGGCCAGGGCAAGTTCAAGGCCTATTCAGCCGGCTCTCAGCCGAAGGGCGAAGTCCACCCCTACACGCTGCAGCTCCTGAAGGGCATGAACTACGACACGGGTTTTGCCCGCTCGAAGAATTGGGACGAGTTCGCAGTCCTCGGCGCCCCTGAGCTCGATTTCGTCTTCACCGTCTGCGACAACGTCGCTGCCGAAGCCTGCCCCGTTTGGCCCGGCCAGCCGATGACCGCCCATTGGGGTGTACCCGATCCGGCTGCAGCTGAAGGCACGGATAGCGAAAAGCACTTCGCCTTCGCTGAGGCCTATCGCATGCTGAACAACCGCATCTCGATCTTTGTCAGCCTGCCGATGATGAGCCTTGACAAGCTCTCTCTGCAGAAGCGGCTGAATGAGATCGGCAGCAGCACACAGACGGCCGGCTGAAGACCATGGCCGATCTCTCCCGCCGCCTCGCAGCCGAGGCGCTTGGCACTGCCATGCTGGTCGCAACCGTCGTCGGTTCCGGCATCATGGCGGACCAGCTTTCCGATGACGTTGCCGTCTCCCTGCTCGGCAATACGATCCCGACCGGCGCCATCCTCTTCGTGCTGATCACGATCCTGGGGCCGATCTCCGGCGCCCATTTCAACCCGGTCGTCACTATGGTCTTTGCCCTCCGCAAGGAGTTGGAAGCATCCGCCACCCTGCCCTACATGCTCGCCCAAATCCTCGGCGGCATCGCCGGCACGCTTATCGCCCATGCCATGTTCGAACTATCGGTTTTCCAAGTCTCGGAGACGGTGCGAACTGGATCGGCTCAATGGACGGCGGAGGCGGTAGCAACCTTCGGCCTGCTCCTCACCATCCTCGGCGGGTTGCGCTTCAAGGCGGACGCTATCCCGATGCTGGTCGGCCTCTACATCACGGCGGCCTACTGGTTCACCGCATCGACCTCTTTCGCCAATCCGGCCGTCGCGATCGCCCGCAGCCTGACCAATACCTATGCCGGCATCCGCCCGATCGACCTCACCGGCTTCATTCTCGCACAGATTGCCGGCGCACTGATCGCGGCCGCCATCGCCGCCTGGCTCTTCGCCGAGAGCCGCAACCAAATCCCCCCGATCATACCCGAAGGAACGGAACGTCCATGACCGTCACCATCTACCACAATCCGGCCTGCGGCACCTCGCGCAACACGCTCGACCTCATCCGCCATGCCGGCATCGAGCCCACGGTCATCGAATATCTGAAGACCCCGCCGAGCAAGGAAGATCTTGCGAAGATGATCGCCGACTCCGGCCTCTCGGTACGCGAGGCGATCCGCGAAAAGGGCACGCCCTATGAGGAACTCGGCCTCGCCGACCCGGCACTGACCGACACTTTGCTGCTGGATGCCATGATCACCCACCCGATCCTGATCAACCGCCCGCTTGTCGTCACCGAGATGGGCACGCGCCTCTGCCGCCCGTCGGAAGTCGTGCTCGACATCCTCCCCGCCGACGCCTTCACCTCTGCCTTCGTCAAGGAAGACGGCGAAGCCGTGCTCGATGCGGAGGGCAAGCGCATTGTCTGATGCAAAAATAGACCTGCCCGCCGCCGATCTCGATCACCTGCGCATGCCGGATCTTGAGGCGCTTCGCCGCCCCTTCTCGACCCACAAGCCGCGTATTCTGATCCTCTATGGTTCGCTGCGTCAGGTGTCCTTCAGTCGCCTTCTGGCGATGGAAGCCAAGCGCCTGCTCGAACATTTCGGCGCCGAGGTTAGGGTTTTCGATCCTTCAGGCCTGCCGCTGCCCGACGATGCGCCGGTCAGCCACCCCAAGGTGCAGGAGCTGCGCGACCTCTCGGCATGGTCCGAAGGCCAGGTCTGGGTGAGCCCCGAGCGCCACGGCACGCTGACCGGCATCATGAAGGCCCAGATCGATTGGATACCGCTCTCGGTCGGCGCGGTGCGTCCGACCCAGGGCAAGACGCTTGCCGTCATGCAGGTCTCCGGCGGTTCGCAGTCGTTCAATGCCGTCAACGCCATGCGCCTGCTCGGCCGCTGGATGCGGATGATCACCATCCCCAACCAGTCGTCCGTGGCCAAGGCATACCAGGAATTCGACGGCGAAGGCCGGATGAAGCCGTCGTCTTATTACGAGCGCGTCGTCGACGTCTGTGAGGAACTGGTGAAATTCACGCTTCTCACCCGCGACATCTCGGACTACCTCACCGATCGCTACAGCGAGCGCAAGGAAGAAGCGGTGAAAGCGGTGAACCTCAAGGCCATGTAAGCGCAACCGCTCTGGCCGAAGATCGCTCGCCTGCTATTGTTCCATCAGGCGAGCGAATCAACCCGACCAAGAGGCGAGACATGACGGATGCGATGCTCGGAGCTATCATCGGCAAGACCGGTGCCGATTTCCGCCTGTGGTCGCATCATGCGGATCTCGTAGAGCTCTGCCTCTTCGATGAGCGGGGCGAGACCGAGCTCACCCGCCTCTCGATGACCCGCGGCGAAGGCGATGTGCATCATGTCTTTGTCGAGGGTTTGAAGGAAGGCGCCCGCTACGGCTTCCGCATCCACGGCCCCTATGACCCGGCGCAAGGGCACTGGTACGATCCATCCAAGCTGCTGATCGACCCCTACGCCACCGAGCTGGACCGACCCTTCGTTTACGACGCAAGGCTTGGCCAGTACGGCGTCGATACCGCCAATCTGATGCCGAAAGCCATCCTGAAGGCACACAAGCTGCTCAAGCCGATGATGCCGCTCGGCGAGCGCACCGGCTTCATCTACGAGGTCAACGTCAAGGCGCTGACCATGCTGCATCCGGGCGTGCCCGAATCCCAACGCGGAACACTCGCGGCGCTGGCCCACCCCGCCGTCCTCGCCCATCTGCACCGCATCGGCGTCGACATGATCGAGCTGATGCCGATCACAGCCTGGATCGACGAGCGGCATCTGCCCCCGCTCGGCCTCACCAACAGCTGGGGTTACAACCCCGTCGCCATGATGGCGCTCGACCCGCGCCTCGTGCCCGGCGGTGTCAAGGAACTGCGCGACACGGTCGCTGCCCTGCATGCCCAAGGCATCGGCGTCATTCTGGATCTTGTCTTCAACCACACCGGTGAAAGCGACGTCCACGGCACCACGCTTTCGCTGCGCGGCATCGACAACCGCTCGCTGTTCCGCCATGTGGCCGATGATCCTGGCACGCTGGTCAACGACACTGGCTGCGGCAACACGCTCGCCTGCGACCATCCCTTTATCCGCCAGCTGATCGTCGATACGCTCCGCCACTTCGTTCTCTCAGCTGGTGTCGATGGTTTCCGCTTCGACCTCGCCCCGATCATGGGTCGCCACTGGGACGGCTTCCATCAGGACGCCCCGACGCTCAGGGCAATCCTCGAGGACGAGGTGCTGGAAGATCGCATCCTGATTGCCGAACCCTGGGATATCGGGCTGGGCGGCTATCAGCTCGGCCGCTTCCCGCCCGCCTTCCTCGAATGGAACGACCGCGCCCGCGACACCTTCCGCCGCCATTGGCGCGGCGATGGTGGCACGACAGGCGATCTTGCAACCGCGCTCGCCGGCTCGTCCGATCTCTTCGCCCATGACGGCCACGGCCAGACCCGCAGCGTCAACTTCATCGCCGCCCATGACGGCTTCTCGCTCTACGACCTCGTTTCCTTCGAGCACAAACACAACGAGGCGAACGGGGAGGCAAACCGGGACGGCCACAACGAGAACCATTCCTGGAACAATGGCGTTGAAGGCGAAACCGCTGACAAGACAATCGTCAAGAAGCGGAGGCAGGATGTCGAAGCCCTGCTGTCCACGCTCTTCGCCAGCCGGGGTGCCGTGATGCTGACGGCAGGCGACGAGTTCGGCCGGACGCAACGCGGCAACAACAATGCCTATTGCCAGGACAATGCGCTCACCTGGCTCGACTGGTCGAAGGCGGATGAAGAGCTGATCGAAACGACCGCCCGCCTCGCCGCCATGCGCCAGCGTTTCTCCTGCTTCATGGATACGAGTGTCCTGACCGGAGAGGATGACGTCGCTTGGCTGAACACTGACGGTCTGCCGATGACCGTCAGCGATTGGGAAACGCCCGATCTCGGCGCCTTCGCCATGGTGCTCGCGTCCATCGATCGCGAGACGGCCAAGGACTGCCATGTTGCCGTGCTCTTCAATCGTTCCCCTGAGCCGAGGGACTTTGCACTCCCCTTACACGACAAGCGCAAATGGCGCCGCCTCGAGACAGGCCGCAGCGCCGCCAAGCTGACGGTGAAGGCCCGCAGTGTCGATTTCTGGATCGAAACCTGAGTTTTTCCCCAGCAGTGACGTTAGCCTCTTCCTCAAGACATCAAGCGGCTGTAGCCTGCGGGAATTATTGAAGGATCAGGTTCTTTTTCATGCCGCAAGAGATTTCGCTCAAGGACGTGCCGGGCCTCGTTGGAACCATCGTCGGCGTATCCGACTGGATTACGGTCGACCAGCCGATGATTGACGCCTTTGCCGGCGCCACCATGGACCACCAGTTCATCCACACCGACCCGGTGCGGGCCGCGGCCGAGACACCTTTTGGCGGCACCATCGCCCACGGTTTTCTGACCGTTTCGCTTCTGTCGGCCATGAACTACAATTGCCTGCCAAAGATCCGTGAACAGACGCTCGGCATCAATTACGGTTTCGAAAAGCTGCGTTTCATGTCGCCGGTAAAGACCGGTAAGCGGATCCGAGGCTCGTTCAAGCTGGCCGCTGCCCGCTTCCGCGGCGCCGGCATGCTGATGAACACCTATGAGGTGACGGTTGAGATCGAGGACGAGCGCAAGCCGGCGCTGACCGCCGACTGGATCACCATCTCCCAATTCGACCCCAAGGACCGTCCGGAAAACGTCTGACACGAGAGGCACTGCAACGATGGGTGACGAACGCAGTCAACTGATCCGCCAGAGTTTCCTCCGTCAGGCGAAGGCCTGCGCCGATCTCGGCTCGCCGTTCACCGCGCGCCTGTGCACGCTCGCCGCAGAGCGGCTGAACGGGGACAGCAATGTCGGTGCAACAGTCCTCGGCTGGCCCGGCAACCCTGATGGCACCGGCGATGCGCTCGCCCTAAGGCTTGCCGGCACGCTGCATGCCCTCGTTCGCTCCGGCCAGGACGCCGCATTGTCAGCCGTCTATCCGCCCCATGCCGTCGATGACGATACGCTCTGGGCCGCGATCGAGGCCGCGATGCGCCGGGACGAAGCCTTCATGCTGGAGCGCCTGAAATCCGCCCCGCAGACCAACGAGGTGCGCCGCTCATCCGCCCTGCTCCCCGGTTTCCTAACCATTGCGGCGCAGACCGGTAAGCCGCTGATCCTCTCGGAAGTCGGCGCCAGCGCCGGCCTCAACCTGCAATGGGATCGCTACAGCTACCAACTGGGAGACTTCCGCTGGGGCCATGCCTCCGCCGTCGAACTCGCCCCACGCTGGGAAGGCCCGCCGCCACCGCAAGCCGCAATCGAGATCGCCGAACGCGCCGGCTGCGACCTCAATCCGCTCGACCCGTCCTCCGAAGACGACCGCCTGCGGCTCTTCTCCTATATCTGGGCCGACCAGCAGGACCGCCTCGACCGCACGGCAGCAGCACTCGCAATGGCCACGGAAAGCGGCCTGAAGGTGGAAAAGGCCGACGCCATCGACTGGCTGCGAAAGCGTCTTGCAACACCGCGTGCAGGCATGACGCACGTGATCTATCACACCATCGCCTGGCAATATCTGCCGCCGACGCTCAAGGCAGAAGGCGAAGCGCTGATCGCCGACTTCGGCGCCCGCGCGACGGAAGCCGCACCGCTGGCCCGCCTGCAGCTGGAGGCCGACGGCAAGCCGGAGGGGGCGGCACTCCTGCTCACGCTCTGGCCGACGGGCGAAACCCGCGAGATTGGACGTGCGGATTTTCACGGGCGCTGGGTGAAATGGGTGGGGTGGCAAGCCGCGTCCCCATAAAAGCCGACCGATCGGACGCGGATCTGTAATGCCATACGTCTGATCGGTCGGCGGTTGCCCGTCAATGCGGGCGCTTTACGACCTTGAAGGCGACGAACTGGGTCTTCTGCTCACCGTTGAAGTTATTGTCGGAGGCCAGCACCAGCAGCTCGCTCCCATCCTTGGCCTTCGCGAAGGTCATCGCTTCGATATTGTCAGGCACCAGACCCATGGCGCGCAAGTCAAGGATCTGGCTCTTGCGGACCGGCACTACGCGCGCGTCCCCGGCGACGAGCGATGCGATCTGCGACACATCGGTGCCCCCCTGCAAATCGATCATGAACAGCTTGATGCTGCTGCCGAAATCCTGCGCGAAGGAACGTTCGATCGCCAGGGCCCTGTGGTCGTCGAGAGCCAGGATTTCCGGAAGCCCATTGTCGTTCCATCCATCAGCCCTTTCCGGGGCCTGCGGGATCGGTTCGATCGGATAGACATACTGTGCTGTCACAGCCCCGCTCTTGGCGTCGTAGCGGAACATCCGAGCAAGGCTTCCGTTGACCAGAGATGCAGCCGGACCATCCTGATAGAGCGCAGCTTCCAAGGCAACGAGGAGGTCGCCAGAAGGGAGAAAGGTCATCGCCTCAAAGGCATTGTTGTTGCGAATGCCCGTCGTCTTGTCGGCGCTCGGCGCAACCATCGCCAGGGCCGGAAGTTCACGGACGAAACCGCCATCACGTCCGGCCACACGGACGAAAGGCGCAAGACCGGCTTTCGCGTCGCCTTCACTCGACCAGAAAAGGCCATCCGCCCCGAGGCGCAGAGATTCCGGATCGACCGATTTGGCAGCGAATGGCTGGCCATTCGTATCCTTCAGGGTCACAGTCTTGAGAACAGAAACAGAATGAAGCGCGGTGGCATCGACATCGATGGCGAGTTCGTAGAAGCGCGCTGGCGCTTTTTCGGATCGATCATCGCTGAGAGCCAGAAAATGACCACTTGACGGATCGTAGTCCAGTCCGGAAATGCCGCCGAACTCGACGCCGTCGAACATCTGGCCGGTCGGGAGGGAAAATTCACCGATATAGGAGAGGCTGATTCCAGCCTCGCAATCGCCGAATGGGCAAGCGGTCTCAAAGGGAGTACCGGCATCGAGGGCGAGTGCGGAGGTCGACAGCAGAACGCTGAGCACACCGGCAATGAAACTGGTTTGGGTCATGAAAAACACTCACGATTGAGGAAGTGAAGCCTGCGCTTCCGGGACAATATGTCCCTCGATCGTGACGTGGCTATTACCGCCAGGTGTCAGTTCTGCAACCCTGGGGTCTAGCACCAAGAAGCAGCAGGCCCCAATATCCGAAACGGCCTCATTGGTTGCAGCAAAAAAGGCCGGGTCACCCCGGCCTCCTTGAACCCCTTCAAATCCCGCCCCTCAGAGCGAGGCATCCTCCGCGCCTTCGGCGAGCATGCCGAAGACGGTGCGCGTGACCGCACCCACCGGGAAGGCGGCAAGCGAAAGGTCGAGCGGGCTGATTTCCACGGGCGCTGGGTGAAGTGGGCGGGTTTGGACCAGTCAACCGCTTGAGCTGAACAGAACCGCATAATTGCGTCGCCCATAGAAGATGTTGGCGATCTCCACGCCACTCTTCTCCACGACGTAAAGCACAATGGCGCTGTGCTCGAACGGAACCATGCGTAGACCCGGCGCCAAGTCCTCCCTCGGAACTCCCCCATGAGGAGCGTCACCTATCCGTTCGCAGCGCGCACGAATACGACCGACATATCGCCTCGCAGTCTCTGGCGACTGGCTGAGCGACAGCACAAATCCGAATATCTCTCGAAGATCGTTCAGGGCCTCTGGGCGAAAGCGGACCTTAGCGCGCCGCACGTCCCGACACCGGTCGCGCTTCGGCCATCATCTCGTCAAGCGCAGCATCGACCTCGTCGATGCTGAGGCTCGGACGAGGATCGTCGATCGAGCGACGCACGCGTAGACGAATCGCCTCAAGCTGTTCAGCGGGATCATCCGTCTCTCTGTGCCAGGCCTCGATTGCGGCAAGCACGGCCTCGTCCGCAGACGCAAAACCGCCGATATCGACAAGGTCGTCCACGGCCTTCAGGGTCTCGTTTCGGAAAGATTTCATCAAACCTGACCTCCATACTGCGCGATCGCGACCTCACAATAGCATGCGGAAAACATCGGCGCGAGATCCACCCCAGACGCAAAAAAGGCCGGGTCACCCCGGCCTCCTCGAACCCCTTCAAACACCCGCCCCTCAGAGCGAGGCATCCTCCGCACCTTCGGCAAGCATGCCGAACGCATACTCCGCAAAGGACCGCCAGCATTCGACCCGGAACGTCTCTTCCTCGACGCGGTAGAGGATGATCTCGATCTTGCCGAAGACGGTGCGCGTGACGGCACCGACAGGGAAAGCAGCGAGCGAGAGGTCGAGCGGGCAGGCCGCGTTGAGTGTATCGGCAGCGGCAGGCCCCGAGACGATGATCGCCGTGTTGCGGTGGGAGATGTCGGTCGCCGAATGAACCACGCCGGAGGCGGCGCAATCGGCCATCAGCGCGTCACCCTTCTCGTCGATCAGGAACCACTCATCTGGACCGATCCAGAAGGCCGTGCGGCCCTTGGCGGAGACAGATGTCTTCGGCTTCGTCGGAAGCTTCAGGCCGAGCGACTTCGAAAGACCGGCAATGGCATCAGCGCCAGCGCGCAGCGAGACGCGAGTCGCGGGAAGCGCCGGGGTCAGGCGCACCTTGGCGCTGCCGCCGTGGAAGCCGGCAAGAACAGTCTTGCGGTCTGCAAAAGACATATCAGCCATGGATGCGGCCTCCTTCCTTGTCAAAGAATACCATGTCGGTGACCTCAACCGCGATGGTCTTGTCCTTCATCGGCACGTAAAGCGTCTCGCCCATCCGGGCCCGTCCACCGGCCACCATGGCGATCGCAATCGAGCGGCCGAGGTTTTCCGACCAGTAGGACGAGGTCACATGCCCGAGCATGGTCATCGGCTTCGGCTGGTTTGGATCGGCGACGATCTGCGCGCCCTCTTCCAGCACTTCATTCGGATCCTTGGTGAAGATGCCGACAAGCTGCTTGCGGCCTTCCTTGACCAGATCAGGACGCTTCATGCCGCGAATACCGACAAAGTCGGTCTTCTTCTTCGACACCGCCCAGGAGAGGCCGGCATCATCGGCCGTCAGCGTGCCGTCGGTATCCTGACCGACGATGATGTAACCCTTCTCGGCGCGCAGCACGTGCATGGTCTCGGTACCATAGAGGCAGGCGCCGAGCGACTGGGCGCGCTCCCAGATCTGGCGGAAGACGTCAGCGCCGAAATCGGCGGGAACATTGACTTCGAAGCCAAGCTCACCGGTGAAAGACACGCGGAAGAGGCGCGTCGGCACACCGCAGAACTTGCCTTCTGCCACGCTCATATGCGGGAAGGCTTCGTTGGAGATATCGATGCCCTCGACGAAAGGCGCGATGATGTCGCGCGCCTTCGGACCCTGGACGGCAATGACCGCCCACTGTTCGGTGGTCGAGGTGAGCCAGACCTTCAGATGCGGGAATTCCGTCTGCAGATAGTCTTCCATGTGGTGCATGACGCGCGGCGCACCGCCCGTCGTCGTGGTCACGTGGAAGCGATCCTCCGCCAGACGCCCGACAACACCATCGTCATAGATGAAGCCGTCTTCGCGCGTCATGATGCCATAACGCGCCTTGCCCGGCTTCAGCGTGTCCCAGGCATTGGTGTACATCAGGTTCAGGAACTCGGCTGCATCGGGACCGACAACCTCGATCTTGCCGAGTGTCGAGGCGTTGAACACGCCGGCTGCGTCACGCACCGTCTTGCCTTCGCGGTTGACGGCGGCATGCATGTCTTCGCCCGCCTTCGGGTAGTACCAGGCGCGCTTCCAGTTGCCGACATCTTCATAGACGGCGCCCTCTGAGACTTCATAGGCATGCATCGGCGTCTTGCGGGTCGGATCAAACAGCGCATCACGCGAATGGTTGATCAGCGTGCCGAAGGTCACAGGCGTATAGGGGGCGCGGAAGGTGGTAAGGCCGACCTGCGGGATCTCCTTGCCGAGCACTTCGGCGGCAATGGCCAGACCATGCATGTTGGAGAGCTTGCCCTGATCGGACGCCATGCCGTTCGTCGTGAAGCGCTTGATATGCTCGATCGAATGCATGCCCTCGCGCACGGCAAGACGAATGTCCTTGGCGCAGACGTCATGCTGGAAGTCGACGAACGCCTTGACGTTGTCCTCGCCGCCAGCGCCTTCGGCAGCGCCGATCATGCCGCCGGTCCAGGCATGCGCATTGGCACCTGATAGCGAGACGGCAGGCGTCTCGGTCGCACCGGCAGCCTTGGCCGAGGCGAGACCGGCAGCGGTTGCCTCATCAAGCAGTGCCTGCAGGTCGTCGGTGCCGTCGCAGCCACCGACGGAGACGCAATCCTGCACGTAGACGTCGGGCAGGAAGCGGTCATTGGCGGCATCATATTTCAGCTTGCCGCGCGACTGCGAGAACATGTGCACCGACGGCGTCCAGCCGGCGCACATCAGGAGCGCATCGACCTCGATCTTGCGGCTGGCACCACCGCCATTGCGGCGAACGGTGATCGAGCGGACACGAAGACGGCCAGCGGTGTCAACAACGCCGTGGCCGGTCAGCACTTCGATGCCGAGCGCACGCGCCTGGGCCAAAACACCCTCGCCCGGCTTTTCGCGCGCATCGACGATGACAGGAACGGAAACACCGGCCTTCTTCAGATCGATCGCCGCCTCATAGGCCGAGTCATGCGCCGTATAGACGCCGACCTTGGCACCGACTGCAACGCCGAAATGGTTGAGATAGGTGCGGCCGGCAGAGGCCAGCATGATGCCCGGACGGTCGTTATTGGCGAACACCATGTGCCGTTCGATCGAACCGCTGGCGATGATCACCCGCTTGGCACGGACCTGCCACAGCCTCTCGCGCGGCTGGTTCTTCGACGGCTTGGCAACGTGATCGGTGACACGTTCGACCAGCGCCACGTAATTGTGGTTGTGATAGCCAAACGCCGTCGTGCGGGAGAGCACGGTGACGTTGGCCATGCCCTTCAGCTTCGCGACGGTGGCCTGCGCCCAGTCCCAGCCGCTGTGGCCGTCGATGGTGGCGCCGGTGTCGAAGTGGAAAGCACCACCCATTTCCGGCTGTTCATCGACGATCATAACGCGCACGCCCGTCTGGGCGGCAGCCAGTGCTGACGCGAGACCGGCGGCACCGCCACCGATGACCAGCACGTCGCAATGGGCGTAACGGTTGGCGTAATGATCCGGATCCGCTTCCTTCGGCGCATGGCCGAGACCGGCCGCGCGACGGATGAAAGGCTCATAGATCTGGTGCCAGGCAGCCTTCGGCCACATGAAGGTCTTGTAGTAGAAGCCGGCGGCGAAGAAGGGCGACAGCAGGTTGTTGACCTCGCCGATGTCGAGCGACAGCGACGGCCAGCGGTTCTGCGTCTCGATCTTCATCCCGTCGAAGACTTCCTGCACGGTCGCCCGCACATTCGGCTGGCGGCGGGCAGCGTCACGCGAGACGTCGAGCAGCGCATTCGGCTCTTCCGGACCTGCGGTCAGGATGCCGCGCGGACGGTGATACTTGAACGAGCGGCCGGCGAGATGCATGCCGTTGGCGATCATGGCAGACGCAACGGTATCGCCTTCATAGGCCGTCAGCGTGCGGCCATCGATGGTGAAACGCGCAGTCAGTGCCGGCGTCAGGCGACCCTTGCCGGGAATACGGTTGGCAGCGCTCATGCCTTTTCTCCCTTCGATACAGACGGGGCAACCAGTGTTGCGGGATCAGGCATGGGTTCACCGGCCTTGTAGGTCAGCAGAATTTTGTCGGAGATGGTGTCGCGGGCCGCGTTGAAGAAGCGTCCGCAGCCATGGATATGGCGCCAGCGTTCGAAGATCAGACCCTTAGGGTTGTCGCGCAGGAAGAAGTAGTCGGCGAACTCCTCGTCCGTGATCGAGGCAATGTCGGCAGGACGCGCGATATGCGCTTCACCGGCGGCGCGAAATTCGAGCTCTGCGCGCTCTTCTTCGCAATAGGGGCATTTGATGACCAGCATGATGGACGATCCCTAATTCAGTGCGCCACGGCAGCGGCGGCTGCCTCGTCAATGAGGCGGCCGGTGCGGAACCGGTCGAGCGTCAGACCCTGGGCCAGCCGGTGCGGCTCGCCCTTGGCGATGAGGTGTGCGAAGAGATTGGCCGAACCCGGCGTCGCCTTGAAACCGCCCGTACCCCAGCCGGCATTGACGAAGAGGTTCTGAACCGGCGTGACGCTCTGGATCGGTGAACGGTCGGCCGTGTTGTCGGTGATCCCGCCCCACTGGCGCATCATCTTCACACGACGGAACATCGGGAAGAGCTCGCAGATGGCGTCCAGGGTATGCGTGATGATCTGCATGCCGCCGGTCTGGCTGTAGGAATTGTACTGGTCGGTACCGGCCCCGATGACCAGCTCGCCCTTGTCCGACTGCGAGATATAGGCATGCACGGTGTTCGACATGACGACGCAAGGGAAGATCGGCTTCAGCGGCTCGGAGACGAGCGCCTGCAGCGGCGTCGAGTGAACGGGCAAGCGCACGCCCGCCATGCCCATCACGACAGAGGAATGGCCGGCCGCGGAAACGCCGACCTTCTTCGCGCCGATAAAGCCCTTGGTCGTGTCGACGCCGGTGACTTCACCGTTCGGACCACGGCGGATGCCGGTCACTTCACAGTTCTGGATGATGTGCACGCCGCGATCGGACGCCGCGCGCGCATAACCCCAGGCGACAGCATCGTGACGGGCCGTACCACCACGACGCTGGAGCGCTGCACCATTGATCGGGTAGCGGGCGGTCTTGGAGATATCGAGCGGCGGGCAGAAGGCCTTGGCCTGCTCCGGTGTCAGCCACTCATTGTCAATGCCATAGAGATTGTTGGCATTCACATGGCGTTTGAACGACTGTTGATCATGCACATTGTGCGACAGCATCATCACGCCGCGCGGCGAATACATGACATTGTAGTTGAGATCCTGGCTGAGGCCCTCCCAGAGCTTCAGCGAATGCTCGTAGATGTCCATGCTCTCTTCATAGAGATAGTTGGACCGGATGATCGTCGTGTTTCGGCCGGTATTGCCACCGCCGAGCCAGCCTTTTTCGATCACCGCGACATTGGTAATGCCGTGTTCCTTGGCCAGATAATAGGCCGCGCCAAGACCATGGCCGCCGGCGCCGATGATGATCACGTCATAGGACTGCCGCGGCTCGGGAGAGACCCACTGAGCCTCCCATCCCTTGTGGGCACGCATGGCCTCACGGACAACGGCAAAGACCGAATATTTGCGCATTCGCCTTAAACTCCTGTGGTTCAGGCACTGGGGTAGGACGATACACCTCGCAGATCAACCCACGTCATGACGTCCGTTTTGCGACGCATTATCATCCGTCTTTCGACACCCTGTCAGAAGGACACTCATCGACGCAAAATTCTTGGCCAGAAGCCTTGCGCCATATGGACTTCGCCCCTTTGTTCTGGTAATTCGCACCCCAATCGCCGGACTCACTTGGCCGGGCGAACTTTTATGCTGTTTCCGTTGATGTGACCTCCATCGACGGAAGGACCAACTCAAAGAACCAAAGGAACGGGATAAACGTGCAGGTACTAGTCCGCGACAACAACGTTGACCAGGCGCTCCGCGCTCTCAAGAAGAAAATGCAGCGCGAAGGCATCTTCCGTGAAATGAAGATGCGCGACTTCTTCGAAAAGCCGTCCGAGAAGCGTGCACGCGAAAAGGCCGAAGCCGTTCGCCGCGTCCGCAAGCTCGCACGCAAGAAGATGCAGCGCGAAGGCCTGCTGCCGGCTCCTGCTCGCGCTCGCTGATCAGCCTAGATTTAGACGTTTTCCTGTGAAATGAGGGCGGGGGCGAGACGAATCGCCGCCGCTCTTTTGATATGAAACACCAACTTGCGCTGTCTGAAGCCTGATGCGGCGCAGGCAGCGGCCGGACGATGCGCCTCATGACGAAAACCTCCGTGCTGACGACTGCCTCCCATTCCGACCGCAAGCATCGCCTGGCTTCCGCCGTGGCCCTGCTCGCAGCCATGACACTGGCAGGATGCGCCACGACCACGGAGACGACAGA
The DNA here is from genome assembly GCA_051861045.1 of Allorhizobium sp. Lineage (GTDB taxonomy): Bacteria > Pseudomonadota > Alphaproteobacteria > Rhizobiales > Rhizobiaceae > Allorhizobium. Next base: position 474,088 of record JBHYDI010000001.1, on the reverse strand, counting down.
CGTCATCCGCATCGATCGCGCCCAGGGATCCGACGAAAACATTGCGTCGCTGACCGCCGTCATCCAGGCCAATCCGCGTGACCCCGAGGGTTATAACGTGCGCGGCTCCGCCTATGGCCGTGCCGGCCAGTTCAAGCAGGCGCTCGACGATTTCAACACGGCGCTGCAGCTCAATCCGCAGTTCTTCCAGGCCTATGCCAACCGCGCCCTCGTCTATCGCAACATGGGCAAGCCGGTCGAAGCCGCCGCCGACTACAACATGGCGCTGAAGATCAACCCGAACTACGACGTCGCCTATATCGGCCGTGGCAATATCTACCGCCAGGCCGGCCGCGTCGACGAAGCCTTCGGCGATTTCAACCGCGCCATCCAACTCGACACGACGGATGGTCGCGCGTTCCACAATCGTGGCCTGATCTACCAGCTGCGCGGTGACCACGCGAAAGCGATCGATGACTTCTCGAAGGCCATCTCGCTGTCCTCGCGCGCACCGGAACCCTATAACGGTCGCGGCGTCTCCTACATCGCGCTCAACGACGATGAAAACGCATTTGCCGACTTCAACCTCGCCATTGAGCTCAACGGCAACATCGCCGAAAGCTGGGCCAACCAGGCGCTCGTCTACGAGCGTCGCGGTGACAAGGCGCGCGCGGCAAAGTCCTACAGCCATGCGCTGCGGCTCGACCCGAAATACGAACCCGCCAAGCAGGGCCTTGCCCGCACACGCGGCACGACCTGATATTCACCTCAGGCAGGCAGATCAGAACGGCGGGGAAACCCGCCGTTTTTTTATGGTCGATCAACACTCCGGTTGATGACAAGATCAAATGAAAAAGGCGGCCCGTTGCCGGACCGCCTTTTGTGCATGAAAACTGTGTCGCGGCTCAGCGCATCATGAAGACGCCGGCGACAGACAGAACGATCCAGATGAAGAAGCCGCCGAGCAGACCGGCACCGGCAAAGAAGCCGGCAGCCATGGCGATCATCAGGGCGACCAGAAGTGCGGTGCCATACTTGGCACCGGCGATGAACAGATCGTAGGTCTTCTCGTGTTCCTTGTAGTCCATCGAAGCACCGGTTTCGACCGGACCGGAATGATGTTCGCTCATGTTCGATCTCCCAAATCGTAGGACTGGCAGCACCACTGCAGAATCACGCATGACGCAGCCGTGGGCAAAATTTCGTCTTTTTCCCGCATACACAAACGCCAGCCCGAGTGCAATCGCCTCCAGGGTTCGTGGTCAATAATCCCGACCGGCAATCGCGCCCGTGATCTTGCCATCCGCCACCAGCCGCGCCGAGGGCAGGATGGTCAGCGGCGTGGTCGGCAACGGCCCTACCCCGCGCCCGAACATCAGCCGCCGCTCGTGCACACCCGAATCGAAGAAGGGATAGCGCTTCAGAAGCTTAGTCCCGGTCGTGTGGGTATTGGTCGCCATCAGGGTGAGTTCTAGGCCGTAGATTTCGGTCATTCGCCGCTCGACTATGGTCTCGGCGTAAAAGACACGTTTGTAGAAAGCGGCGTGGTGCGGTCGGACGTGCTGCAATACGCGGTCGGCCTTGAAGTAGGCGGCAGCAACAATACTGGGGCGTAGCGTGATATAGGGCAGGATCGGCAGTTCCGCAGCGACGTCCGGATCAACTGCAAAGCGCGCTGGATCGATCAGCGACAAGCCAGCATCCAGATAGGCTTCCATGACCTCCGGGAATACCCCAGCCGATTGCGATAGGGGATGATCGGGCGTGACGTGGTGCAGCCGGATCGTGCTGACCAACTCCTCGAAGTAATAGATCCCGAAGACATAGGCGTGCGGATCGAAATCTGCTTCGTCGATCATGCTGGGCGCGGCAACTGGGAGCACATTGGCCGCCTTGTAGGCTTTATGTCGGAGTTGCTCGATATCCTCGAAGTCCTCCTGCGTCTCAATTCGCCGGTACTCGATGAAGTCGAGATGACGCATCAACCGTTCCGAAAAGCCTTCCAATTCCATATCCGCCGCCCATGATGGTTAACACCATGTGAACGGGTATCACGCATTCCTCCCTCTCGCGCCCCCAAATATTAACAATATATTAACACTCCATAAGTTAAGGTTAACAGTATCATATGATACCATTGCACCAAAATCTGGGTTTCAACGGGCATTCTCAGTGCTGAGCTATTTGACGTTTACGCGGACGTGTCAGGCAACGCCGACCCGTTCGGCAAGGCCGGTCGCCGCCGCTTCTTCCGCGAGCGCTGCGATCGCATGCGCGGCGATCGGCATCGAGAAGACATAGCCCTGGATCAGGTCTGCGCAATTGTGCTTCCTGATCAGTGACAACTGCTCGCGTGTCTCCACCCCCTCGACGACGATGCCGATATCGAGACCGCGACTGAGGCTGACGATCCCTCGAAGCAGCTTGAGCCGACGGGAATCCTCGCCGATATTGCGTACGAAGGAGCGGTCGATCTTCACAACGTCAACCGGCAGCGTGTCGAGGTAGCTCAAGCTGGAAAAGCCGGTCCCGAAGTCATCGATCGAGATCGTAATGCCAAGGGCTCTCAGGCGGTCGAGCACGGCGCGCGCCGCAGAAAGCTCCTCGATCAGGCTGCTTTCCGTCACTTCAAGGTGCAGACGTTTGGCAGAAAGACCGGTCTCATTGAGGATCTCTGCGACCCTTGCCGCAAGATCCCCGTGACGGAGATCGTGGACGGAGAGATTGACGGAGACGCCGATCGGCTCCGGCCAGGTCCTGCAATCGGCACATGCCTTTCGCAAGACCTGATGCGTGATGTCAGTAACGATACCCATCTCTTCGGCAATCTGGATGAAGATATTGGGTGCGATGGGCCCCTTCTCCGGATGATGCCACCGGGCAAGCGCCTCACAACAGGCGAGCACGCGGCCATCGGGTGTGAACATGGGCTGATAGACGACGGTGATGCCGTGATCGTCCACAGACGCCCTGAGGTCTGCCTTCAGCCGCTGGCGCTCCAGATAACGGGCATCCATTTCGTTTGCGAAGAGCGTGAACTGTCCGCGGCTGCGCGCCTTCGATTCAAACAGCGCAATGTCGAGCTTGACAGGCCACTCGTCCATCTTGATGTCTGCGCTCTCAAGCAGCACCGCGCCTGCCGAGAAACTGACAGTGATGATGGCACCGTCGATGTCGAAGTTGCTGCAGGCAGCCGAGTGAAGACTGCGCATCTCCTCATCCAGATCCTCGCGCCCCTCGACATTGGGGAAAAAGCAGATGAAGTGGTCACCGACCTGGCGACCGACGACGGCCTTGCCAGCCGCAAGCTCGGTCAGCCGGGCAGCGACCGCGACAAGCAGCTTGTCCCCGGTCAGGTGCCCCTTGAGGTCGTTGACATGCTTGAAGTCGGTCACGTCAAGGATCATCAGACCGACCATGGGTCCAAACTCACCCGGCCGCTCCAGGCGCTCGCGCACGAGTTCTGTGAAATAGCCGCGCTGCGGCAGACCGGTCAGGCTGTCATACCGCGCCATGTGAAGGATCTTGCGGTCGGCGCGCACGCGGGCGGTAACATCTTCGAAGATCAGAACCACGCCGCCTTCATCCCGCCGCTTCGCGGAGAATTCCAGCACCAGATCCTCGGAGAAATGCATGACGGCACGATTGGAAAGACCCTGCGTGAGCTGCGCTAGCTGTTTCTGCAGGAGGCTGGGCATCGATCCGTCGATGAAAGTATGCCGCACGCCGTAACGGAGAACAACGTCGAGGTCGCAACCGACGAGGCGGCGGCGATCGCCCAGATTGAGCAGTTCGCAGGCCTTCAGGTTGACCACCTCGATACGGTTGTTCGGATCGAGCATCAGGAGACCGTGGGTCATATTCGTGAGTGCAGTATCGAACCGGTCCGCGATCTTGGCCATCTCGCGCGATGCAATAACATTCTCGTAAAGGAAGTCGCGAACACCGTTAGCCATTGAACGAACGGTCAGGCCAAACGGCACAAGCATCAGCGACAGCAATGCCTTGAAGATGTCCTGCGCCAGAAGACTACCGATTACCATCGGGGCGCAACAAGCTAGCGTTTGCAGATCAACGGCCAGTCGAGAACCGTAGTTTCGACCGACAACGGACACCATCGACGCCATCGCGACAGAAATACAAGCGAGCTCCGCGAAGGTATCCTGGAAGGCCAGCATGGCATAACCGCTACCGATCCCAAGAATGGCAGCAGTGGATGCCCCGCCCAGGACATAACGCCGTTCCCAGGCCGCGATCTTCTCGCGCGTCAGCTTCGTCTTGTCCTCGCGATCGAACAGGAAGAAGGAATGCAGCCGGAACGAGAAGACCAGCACGAAGCAGGCGCAGAGCAGGAGATAGAATGCCGCACCTGTCTGCACATAGACGGTGACGAAGGTCAGGATGTGGACAACCATGCCGGTGAACAGCGTGAAGCGGTTGTCAAACAGAGAGCTCACGAACGACAGATATACATCCGTGGGCACATTGTGATCATGCCCCTTGTCGGCCCACATATTCTGCCCTCCCGGCGAGGTTGGACTCGAAACCTCAGGTGTCAAATGATGTCTCTTCCAATCCTTGTTCCCGATACCGGGGGTAAAAAGCATGTTCTAAAACGTCACAGTAATGCGCAAAGCGAAGCAAATGCTAAAATGCACTGCTTCGAAGCGGGACGCAAACAAGTAAGTGAGAACCTGTTAAGGCCGACATAGGGAAACCCTTAAAATGCTACGGAACGACAAAACGGGCAACAGGGTGAGTTTTGCGGGGAGGGAAGGCGCCGAAACGGAAATCTTCGACTTTGGTCTGCCTCTCGGAGCGAGAGGTGCTGTCCAGTTGCGAACGGTTTACCATTGCTCTAAGCACAAAAAGACAAGGGGAGAATAAACACAATGACAATCCTGTTGGCTGTTTCCCGGGTGATCGACGCGATCAACGGGGCCATCGGGCGCTGGGTTTCCTGGCTGCTCCTGGCCGCCGTTCTGATCAGCGCTGGCAATGCCGTCATCCGCAAGGTCTTCGACATTTCATCCAATGCCTGGCTCGAGCTGCAATGGTACCTCTTCGGCACCGTGTTCATGCTCGCCGCCGCTTACGCTCTGCTCCGCAACGAACATATCCGCATCGACATCCTGTCGAGCGGCTGGAAGAAGCGGACGCGCGACTGGATCGACCTGATCCTCCACACCATTTTCCTTGTGCCATTCGCTGCCCTGATGGCCTATCTCGCCTGGCCCTGGTTCTGGCTGTCCTTCCGGTCCGGCGAAGTATCCTCCAGCGCCGGTGGCCTGATCATCTGGCCTGCGAAGGCTATGGTCCTCCTTGGGTTCATGATGCTGACGGCTCAGGCCTTCTCCGAAATCATCAAGCGCGCCGCCGTGCTGATGGGCCGGATCGAGGAGCCGAACGCAGTCACGCCTGAGACTGAGACCGAAGGCAGGGAGGCCTGAGATGATCGACCTTATCGCCCACAATCTCGCGCCAATCATGTTCACGACCGTCATGGCCATGCTGCTGCTTGGCTATCCGGTCGCCTTCACGTTGGCAGCCGGTGGTTTGATCTACTTCGTGCTCGGCGTCGAACTGTCGATCTTCTCGTCGGAGATCCGTCTGTTCTGGCCGCTGCTCCAATCGCATCCCGAGCGCATCTACGGGATCATGTATAACGACACGCTGCTGTCGATCCCGTTCTTCACGCTCATGGGCATCATTCTGGAACGATCGCGCATGGCAGAAGACCTGCTCGACACGATCGGCCAGCTGTTCGGCCCGGTTCGTGGCGGCCTCGCCTATGCCGTCATCCTCGTCGGTGCACTGCTTGGTGCCACCACCGGCGTCGTCGCGGCCTCGGTCATGGCCATGGGCCTGATCTCGCTGCCGATCATGCTGCGCTACAAGTATAACGGTCCGCTGGTCTCGGGCACGATTGCCGCCTCCGGCACTCTTGCCCAGATCGTTCCGCCTTCGCTCGTCCTGATCGTCATGGCCGACCAGCTCGGCCGTTCCGTCGGTGACATGTATGTCGGCGCGCTCTACCCGGCCCTGATGATCATTGCGGCTTACTGCGCCTACATCTTCGCGGTCACGATCATCAAGCCGGAATGGGCACCTGCCCTTCCGAAGGAAGCCCGCACTCTCGGTGATGGCGTCACCTCGCTCTTTGTGATGATCGCCATCGGCACGGGTCTCTACTTCCTCGGCTACCACATCCTGTTCACCGGCATCGCAAGCGCCGAGTGGCAGTTGGTGGCTGCACTCGCCTTCGGCGTGGTCTCCGTCTACGTCTTCGCGCTCGTCAACCGCGGCATGCAGTTGAACGTGATATCGCGTCTTGCCCAGGAAGTCATCATCGTCATGGTGCCGCCGCTGGCACTGATCTTCCTGGTCCTCGGCACGATCTTCCTCGGCATTGCAACGCCGACAGAAGGCGGCGCCATGGGCGCGACTGGCGCACTGATCATCGCCGCAGCCAAGGGCCGCCTCAACCTCGCCATCCTGAAGAATGCCCTTGATGCCACCACGCGTCTCTCGGCCTTCGTCATGATGATCCTGATCGGCGCCCGCGTTTTCGGCCTGACCTTCTACGGCATCAACGGCAATGTCTGGGTCGAAGACCTGATGCTGGCGCTTCCGGGCGGGGAATACGGCTTCCTGATCGTTGTCACGATCATCGTCTTCATCCTCGGCTGCTTCCTCGACTTCTTCGAGATCGCCTTCATCATGGTGCCACTTCTTGTCCCGGTCGCCCAGAGCCTGGGGATCGACCTGGTCTGGTTCGGCATCATCCTCGGCATCAACCTGCAGACCTCTTTCCTGACGCCGCCCTTCGGCTTCTCGCTCTTCTACCTGCGCTCGGTCGCGCCAGAGGGGAGATGGAAGGACAAGGTGACCGGCCAGATGCAGGACGGCATCAAGACGCTGGATATCTATAAGGGTGTGCTGCCCTTCATCATCATCCAATTCCTGGCAATCGTCACGGTCATCGCCTTCCCGGGTCTGGTGATGCATTACAAGGGCGACGCGGTGGTCCAGGATCCGAGCACCATCCAGATCACCATCCCGCAGCCGACCGACGGTGGCGGTGCCACCATGCCGTCCTTCGGCCTGCCACCGCTCGGCAGCGAGGCACCGGTTGGCGGCGCTGGCCAGCAGCCGGCACTCGGCCTGCCGCCCCTTGATCTCGGCCAGCCGCCGGCCATCCAGCCGCCAGCAGGCGCGGCACCTGCTGCCCCTGCTCCGGCACCGGCACCGGCACCGTCGATGGACCTGAGCCAGCCGCCGGTCATTCAGTAACAACAGCTGAAGCCCACAGCACGACGACAGATCTACAAAACCCCGGCCTCGCGCCGGGGTTTTGTTTTGCCCGAAGACGCACGAAAAAGCCCCGGTCGCAAGGACCGGGGCTGCTGACTGTCGAGATGCAATTGTTGATCAGAGCTTGTTGGCGCGCTGCTGCATCATCATGAAGGTGTCGAAGGTATAGTCCGGCAGCTGCATCCAGAGATACGCGTCCTTCTTATACGCCAGCTGGCTGTCATAGATCTTCTTGAAGGCTGCGTTGGAAGCGTTGATCTCGGCATAGGTCGAGAGTGCAGCTTCATAGCAGGCCGTCAGGATTTCCTGGCTGAACGGACGAAGGACGGCGCCGGAGCCGACGAGTTCCTTGACCGAAACCGGGTTCTTGACGTCGTATTTTGCCAGCATGTTGGCATTCGAGAAGGCACAGGCATCATGCAGGATGGCCTGGTAGTGGGCAGGCAGGCTGTTCCACTTCTCCAGGTTGACCATGGTGTGGAGCGCCGCCCCACCTTCCCACCAGCCCGGATAGTAGTAGTACTGCGCGACCTTGAAGAAGCCGAGCTTCTGGTCGTCATAGGGACCGACCCACTCGGTGGCGTCGATCGTGCCCTTTTCCAGCGCCGGATAGATGTCGCCGCCGGCGATCTGCTGCGGCACGACGCCGAGCTTCTCGATGACCTTGCCGGCGAAGCCGCCGATACGCATCTTCAGACCCTTGAGGTCGTCGAGCGTGTTGATCTCCTTGCGGAACCAGCCACCTATCTGGGCACCGGTGTTGCCGGTGGGCAGACCATAGAGGCCCTGCGTGGCGAAGAATTCGTTGAGGAGCTCGTTGCCACCGCCCTGATAGAACCAGGCGTTCTGCAGGCGGGCGTTGAGACCGAACGGCACCGCCGTCGCCAGCGCATAGGTTGGGTCCTTACCCCAATAATAGTAGTTGGCGGTGTGCGACATTTCGACGGTACCGGCAGCAACCGCGTCGTTGGCCTGCAGACCCGGCACGATTTCACCGGCGGAGAAGACCTGAATCTCGAAGTTGCCGTTGGTGGCAGCCTTGACGCGATCGGCAACGTCATTGGCGGCGCCGAAAATGGTGTCCAGCGCCTTCGGGAAAGACGAGGTCAGGCGCCAGGTGATTTTCGGATTTTCCTGCGCGATGGCGGGTGCTGCCAAGACGGCAGACGCAGCAGCGCCTGCACTGGCCACGCCAGCCTTCTTGATGAATGAACGACGATCCATGAACTACCTCCCAGTTGTTGCCCCACCGGCGGGCATCGTCGGCCCCTCCCGGCAGCGATGCGCGAGCTAACCATTTTGTCCAAAGCCTTTCAAGCGCTTGGGAGCTATTCTTTTGGATGAGAGCTTTCACTTGCGCGTACCGCTTTTGATCAACCGCGATGTTAGCGCGAACACGCACTTACTTCACGGAGCCCTGCAACCAGGGCGATCCGCAGGCAATTAATACAAGGACAGTTTCGGCCGGTGACAGGCCTGCTCAAGGCAACATGAGGAGGGCCAGATCAGCATCCGGTGCGTCTGTCGCCTCATAGGAAAAGTGTTGTCCGCGCACGAGCGTCAAGACGGTCGCCCCGGCCGCATCGCTGATCGTCACGCTGCCGTCCTCGTTCTGCGTCCAGTTGCTCGCGCGTGTGAGGCCCGGCCAGACTTGCTCACAATCGGGTGGCGCAAAGAAATCCCGGCTGCGGCTGGTCAAAGCCGCTCCGCGTTCGACGAGACAGACCGTCCGACGGGTAAAGTTGGAGACCGAAAAGATGGCCGGCGGGGAAACGGTACCCGCCTGCAGCGAGGCAGACAGTCCAGACGGCGCCGCACCTGGCGTCGGGATGGTTCCAAGCACGATCGGATCTGCCACCGCGGGCTCGGAACGCTGCGGCATGGCCCAGAAGCCGAGCCCGGCAGCCGAAACACCTGCACACACCATTGCCGTCGTCACAATGACGAGAGAGGCGTTCATCGGAGCATCCTTCCGCTCGAAACCCCATGTCCGAACAGGATGCTCTCTCAAGCTTGCGGAAGGCTGAACTGCCGAATCAGCCAGGCTTGTGCGGCGTCTCCGGCACTGGCGTCAACGGTTTGCCGGTCTGAAACCAGGCAATGAGATTATCGACAACGAGGTCGGCCATCGCATCGCGCGTCGGCACGGAAGCCGAAGCGACATGCGGAAGCAGGGAGACATTGGGCAAATCGATCAGCGCCTGAGGCACGCGGGGCTCATCTGCAAAGACATCGAGGCCAGCTGCAGCAATCGTCCCCTTCTGGAGCGCCGCGATCAAAGCTGGCTCGTCCACGGTCGAACCACGGCCGACATTGATGAGGACACCACTCGATCCGAGGGCTTCCAGCACCTCGGCATTAACAGCGCCATTGGTCTGAGGGGTGGAGGGCACGATCGAAACAAGTATGTCGACGGCCGCGGCCAGTCCGACAAGGCTGTCGTGATAGGCATAAGGCACGTCCGTGCGCGGATGTCGCGTATGGTAGGCAATCTCGACTTTGAATGGCGCAAGCCGCGAGGCGATCTCCATGCCGATCCGACCGAGACCATGAATGCCGACCTTCCGCCCTTTGAGCGATAGGGGCGACAACGGAAACGCACCTTCCTTCTCCCAACGCCCGTCACGCAGGTAGCGCTCTGCGAAGAAGAACTGGCGCAGGGTATTGAGGAGCAGCGCGATCGTCGTATCGGCCACTTCATCGTTCAGGACATCAGGCGTGTTGGTGACCACGATGCCGTGCGCGGCTGCAGCCTTCACATCCACACCGTCATAACCGACGCCAAAGCTGCCGATCACCTCAAGCTTTGGCAGGCGTTCGATGAGCGAGGCCGGAAAACGACCCGACACGGCAGCCCCGCGCACGCGCGACAATTGCTCCGGCGTCGCTTCTGTCGCCGACGCGTCAGCGACCTCCAGCAGTTCAAACGTTTCGGCAAGACGGGAACGCACCCGCGAATGAATGCGACCGGGGATCAAGACGAGGGGGCGATCGGACATGACTGTCTCCTGGCAGGCAAGGATGGAGAGCGGCCGGAGTTAACAACCGGCCGAAGCTCAGCGACGGATCGGCCCCGTCGACTGGCGGATGCGCATCTCGGGCTTGATCAGGTGAATGCCGTCAGGCTCATGGCTGCCGGCAAGCTTGTCGAGAAGCGCGCGGGCCGCAAGCCGCCCGACCTCCGCCTGACCGTTCCAGACGGTGGTCAGCGACGGCGTGGCAATCGAGGCTTCCTCAAGGTCGTCGTAACCGGTGACGGAAATGTCCTGGCCGGGAATGAGCCCCGCACGCGCAATGCCGTTCATCAACCCGATGGCGACCAGATCGTTCCAGCAGACAGCCGCCGTCGGCTTCTGGGGGAGCGAAAGGAAATTCACCGCGGCCTCGAAGCCACCCTGCTTGGTGCGGGGACCCGGAATGCGCAGACCGGGATCAACCTCGATGCCGGCCTTGCGCAGCGCGTTGACATAACCCTGATAGCGGTCACGCCCGGTCGAGGTCTGGTCCGTGCCACCGATCATGGCAATCGAGCGATGCCCAAGGCCGATCAGGTGGTTGGTGGCGAGCGAAATGCCGTAGGTGTCGTCACCGCGATAGATTGGAACGTCGAGGCCCTCCATCGAACGCGCGATGAAGATGGCTGGCATGCCGTTGTTTTCCGCCAACAGCACATCCTCGGGTGGCGTGCCGATCGCCGGCGACATGATGACGCCGTCACCACCGAGCTGCAGCAGCGTCTCGACAAACATCCGCTGCTTGTCGACGTTGTCGTAATGATTGGAAAGAATGAAGGTGTGGCGGCTGCGGTCGAGTTCGGTCTCGATGGCTTTCAGGATTTCGCCGTAGAACGGGTTCATGATGTCATGTACCACGACGCCGATGATCCCGGAGCGCGAGGTGCGCAAGCTGGCGGCACGACGGTTGTAGATGTAGCCGAGGGCGCGCGCCTGTTCCTTGATCTTCTCGCGGGTATCGGCGGCGACAAGCGGGCTGTCACGAAGCGCAAGCGAGATGGTGGCGGTCGAAAGACCAAGCGACTCTGCAATGGTCGAAAGCTTTACCTTTTGTGCCACGTTTCCTCCCTCGCAGCAGAACGGCGGGCGTTTCATCGCCCTTAAAAGTTTTAATTAAACAATTTAAGGAGGCGTTTCAATCGTCTTCCTCGGCCTCGTTCGAAGGTCGTATGACCACGTTGCCGGAGAGATTGCCCTCGATAAGAGACAAGAGCTTCACCAGCGTCTTCAGTTCCTTGCCCGACAAACCCTGAACCGCCTGCGTCTCGCAGGCTTCCATGGCGCCTGCGATGCGGGCAACGCTGCCGCGGCCTTCGTCGGTCAGATAGACCTTGGTGAGCCGGCCGTCGCGATCATCGGTGCGACGCAGGACAAAACCCTGCGCCTCCATGCGCCCGATCGTGCGGGTCATGGTCGGCGCCTTCACGCCGAGCTGGTGGGCGAGCGCGCCGGGCGTCTGCCCGTCTTCCTGGGCGAGCAATTGCACGACGCCGTCCTGGCCAGGATAGAGGCCGCTTGCTGCGAGACCATGGGAAAGATGGGTGCGCATGGCGCGCGCGACCTGGGTGACGCTGGCACACAGAACACCGGAGCCTGGCGGCTCCTTCTTCTTGCTCTTCTTCTTTTCGCCGCGGTCCTTGTCGGCCTTGTCCTTTTTCGCCATGACTCTCCCCGGTCGACACACGCTGCGGTCGCCACTTCATACACGCAGCGATGGCTGCAATGCATAACGAAGATCAGGAGCTTAGACCAGATGGCGAAACCAGCCCCGTGGTTCAAGGATAACGATCCGGAACTGACTGCCGCAGATCGGCACGACTGGATCGCCGTCCTGCCGCTCGGCGCCCATGAGCAGCACGGCCCCCACCTGCCCTTCGAGACCGACACGATCATTGCAGCCGGCATCACTGAGCGTGTGGTCGCAGCACTTGCCGAGCACCTGCCGGTCACCGTACTGCCCGTCGAACCGGTCGGCTATTCCATCGAACACATGGACGTCGAGGGCACGCGTAGTCTCACCTTTGACGAAGCCATCAATCGCTGGCTCGGGATTGCCGAGGACCTCCATCGCCAGGGCATCCGCAAGCTCGTCCTGCTCAATGCCCATGGCGGCAATTCACCGCTCCTGACCATTGTCGCCACGGAAGCCCGGGTTCGTTTCGACATGCTGGTGGTCGCCACCAGCTGGACCCGCTTCGGCCAGCCGGAGGGCTGGATTACGCCCGAGGAGAAGGCGATCGACATCCATGGCGGCGACATCGAGACCTCGGTCATGCTGGCGCTGGCCCCCGACCAGGTCGACATGACCAAGGCCGCCGCCTTTCCCTCGCGCCAATCCGAGTTTTCCGCCCGCTTCAAACATTTGCGCGCCTATGGCCCCCACGCCTTTGGCTGGAAGATGTCGGACCTGAACCCCGACGGCGTCGCCGGTAACGCATCCGCGGCAACAGCAGAAAAGGGGGAGCGGCTGATTGCGCATGCCGTGAGGGGCATCTTGGAACTGCTCGATGACGTGCATGGGTTTGATGTGGCAACATTGGCGTGAGCTTGCAGGCTCAAGAGGTAAGGGGCATATTGATCTAAAGAGATCGTGAGGAAGACGCATGCGTGTTTCCATGGAGCAGGCAGCCGCACGGGTCGAAGAACTCGTAGAACGAGCCGAACGCGGAGAGCCCGTCATCATCACCCGCGACGGGCAGGATGCTGTCGTGCTGCGACCGATTGAGGCACAGAACTCCGAACATCGTCCAGCACTTTCGCTTGAGGAAAGGCGGCAGCTCTTCAAGGAGCTACAGCAACGCGTTGCAGAGATGCCAGACCCATTTCCAGATGAAACGGCAGCGAGAAGCCAGGACTTTCTTTATGACGAAAACGGTCTACCCAAGTGATCGTGGTCGACACGTCGGCACTGATGGCAATCCTCAAGACAGAGACTGCAGCCATTGAGTGCGAGGCCATTCTTTATGATGGATCGCGGCGACTGCTAATGTCTGCTGCCATCTTGACTGAAGCCCAGATCGTCGCTGCGCGCAATCAGCGGCTCGCAGAGATGAAGATGCTCATTACCGCATCCGCCATCGAAATCATTCCTCTGACATCAACACGCGCGGAACTCGCTGCCGCAGCCTATCAGCGCTTCGGCAAGGGCTTTCACCCCGCAGCCCTCAATTTCGGTGACTGCTTTTCCTACGCCACTGCCAAAGAGTTCAACTGCCCCCTCCTCTATGTCGGTGACGATTTCGCCCGCACCGATATCCGCTCGGCCCTGTCCACCGCCTGACCACACGAAAGCCTTTGAACTGGCAAAGCGGAACGCCTATATGGGGGTAACACCATTACAGCCGCATCGCCCGGCGCCCCCTGACATCAGAGGCTTTCATGACCGAAGCATCCGCGAAACCGACACCCGTCACCGTGCTCACCGGCTACCTCGGCGCCGGCAAGACGACGCTGTTGAACCGCATTCTCTCCGAGAACCACGGCAAGAAATACGCCGTCATCGTCAATGAGTTCGGCGAGATCGGCATCGACAATGACCTGATCGTCGAGTCGGACGAAGAAATCTACGAGATGAACAATGGCTGCGTCTGCTGCACGGTGCGCGGCGACCTGATCCGTGTTGTGGAAGGCCTGATGCGCCGCCCCGGCCGCTTCGACGGCATCATCGTCGAGACCACGGGCTTGGCCGATCCGGTCCCAGTTGCCCAGACCTTCTTCATGGACGACGACGTTCGCTCCAAGACGGAACTTGACGCCGTCGTCGCCCTGGTTGATGCCAAGCACCTGCCGCTGCGCCTGAAGGACAGCCGAGAAGCCGAAGACCAGATCGCTTTTGCCGACGTCGTTGTCATCAACAAGGCCGACCTCGTCAGCCATGACGAACTGCACCAGATCGAGCACATCGTGCGCGCGATCAATCCTTCGGCCCGGATTTACTCGACAACCCGTTCCGGCGTTGACCTGACAAAGGTCCTGAACCAGGGCGCCTTCAACCTTGAGCGCGCGCTGGAAAACGACCCGCATTTCCTCGACCATGACGACCCGGACCATGTCTGCGGCCCGGATTGCGATCACGATCATCACCATCACGGCCATGACCATCATGACCATGATCACGGGCATGATCACCATCATCATGACCACGGACACCACCATCATGACCACGCCCCGTCTGCCATCCACGATGTGACCGTGACGTCCGTCTCGCTGCGCGGCGGCGAGATGAACCCGGATCGCTTCTTCCCCTGGATCCAGAAGGTGACCCAGACACAAGGCCCGAACATCCTGCGCCTGAAGGGCATCATCGCCTTCAAGGGCGACGAGGAACGCTATGTGGTACAAGGCGTTCATATGATCGTCGAGGGCGATCACCAGCGCCCGTGGAAGGATGGCGAGAAGCGCGAAAGCCGCCTCGTCTTCATCGGCCGCGAGCTCGACCGAGAGAAGCTGGAAGCAAGCTTCAAGGCCTGCGAAGCCTCTGCCTGAACCGAACGAGCGGGGCGCGCTTGCGCCCTTCTCCGCCTGACCTCCGCCTGAAAGAAAGCCTTGTAATATGCCGACAGTCGCCCCTCTCGATATCGAAGGTCACGTTGTCTCGACCCATTTCCTGGGAGACATCCCGGTCTTTGCTGCCGCGACGGGGGCTATCCATCGGCTGGACGGCGGCGAAAAGGTGACGGAGGCCAATGCCGGCCTCCTCACCTGCGTCAAGGATTCCGCGAGCCAGACACTGCTGACCGGCGGCGAAGACGGCCGCGTGCTGCGCATCGCCCATGACGGCACCGTGAGCGAACTTGCCCAGGTGCCGCGCAAGTGGATCTCGGTTGTGGCGCCAGGCCCGCAAGGGTCGGTCGCTTACGCCCATGGCAAGTCGGCCTTTGTGCGCCTCGCCGATGGCACGACGAAGGAATTCACCGAGGAGCGCACGGTCGAGGCCGTCGATTTCGCGCCCAAGGGCCTGCGCATCGCCGTCGCCCGCTACAATGGCGTCACGCTCCACTGGGTCGGCACGGCAGGTGCACCCGTCGATCTCGACTGGAAGGGCGCCCATACCGGCGTGACCTTCTCGCCCGATGGCCGCTTCGTCGTCACCATGATGCAGGAATCTGCGCTCCACGGCTGGAAACTCGACGGCAAGGCCGCCGACACCCGCCACATGCGCATGACCGGCTACCCCGCCAAGGTCAAATCCCTATCGTGGTCGCCCAAGGGCAAGTGGCTTGCTTCCTCAGGCGCACCGGCCGCAATCGTCTGGCCATTTGCAGGCAAGGACGGCCCGATGGGCAAGGCTCCGCTGGAGCTTGGCACCCGCGCCAACATCCTTGTCACCCAGGTCGCCTTCCATCCGATCGAAGAGGTCCTGGCGATCGGCTTCATCGACGGCATGATCCTTGCTGTCCGCATCGCCGACAGCAAGGAGGCGCTTCTGCGCCGCCCGGGCAAGGGTGCGATCACCTCGCTCGCCTGGAGCAGCACCGGCAAACTGCTTGCCTTCGCCTCCGAAGCCGGCGACTGCGGCGTCGTCGACATCACCGGCTGATTGCTGAAATTCACGCCTCAAAGCGTTTTAGTTGCGTGTAAAGGCGTGAAAAATCGCGCCTAAGGTCAAATAGTATAAAAAATTGCACTGTCTCGTTCATCAATTACTCACCTTAACCATGTGGTAGTAATTACCTCCCTAATTTGAGGGAGGACGAGCGAGAGACAGAACAGCCGCGTCTCGTCGGGACTGGGAATTATTCCACTGCAGCCTATTCAAATCCTCTTCAACCACGGCAGCCTGGCCGAGGGCGCAGTCGCGTGCGCCCGGTCTGTGCGCGCGTTCCAAACGGACGACACATGAACCTGAACCTCAAAATCGTGGTGACGGCGGCAGGTCTTGCCCTCGCCGCCGGCATCGTCGCGGTAGCCGGCGTCGGCGCCCAGACCCTGCAGACGCTCAAGGTCAACGGCCCGATCTACAAGCAGATCGTGGACGGGAAAGATCTGATAGCGGACATCCTCCCGCCGCCGCTCTACCTGATCGAATCCTATGCGCTGGCCAATGAGGTCTTCGTCCATCCGGATACGGCAGAGGTAAACCTGCCGCGCTTCGATCTGCTCAACAAGCTCTATGATGAGCGCCGGGAATACTGGAAGAACTCCACGCTGCCCGAAAATCTGCGCGCCAAACTTTATAACGAAGTCATCGCCAAGGGTGATCTCTATTGGGTCACGTTGCAGAACGACCTCAAGCCCGCGCTTGTTGCCGGTGATGCCAGCGCTATCACTCCGATCCTGTCGAAGCTCAAGCTCGAGTTCCATGACCACGAGACCTCGGTGAACGAACTCGTCACGATGGCGAGCGAGTATCTGGTTGATCGGGAAGGCTTTGCGGCAGCCGAATCCGCCAGCCGCGAAGCTCTTGTCCTGACCCTCGGTCTGCTCCTGATTGCGACAGCACTCGGCAGCGTCTTCTTCATCCACCGCCGCGCGTTGAAACCGCTCGGAGAAATCACCGACTTCATGACCAACATGGCCTCGGGCGACTTCACCGCCACCGTCCCGCATGCCAACCGTCGTGACGAAATTGGACACATCGCTGCGGCCGTCGAGGTCTTTCGTCAGTCAGGTCTCGAAAATCAGCGCCTGCAGGCCGAAACGGAGGCGGCCCGCGCGGAAGTCGACCGGGAACGCAACCTGCGTGACAAGGACCGCATGATCGAGGCCGAAGCGCTGCGCTTCGTCATCGAGGCCCTCGGAGCCGGCCTGCACCGTCTTGCCGAATGCAATATCCGCATGACCCTGGACGACGCCTTCGACGCCCGCTTCGAACCCTTGCGGCAGGACTTCAACCATTCGATCGCCACCTTCCACGCGACGCTGGAAAAGGTCATGGAGGAAACCCGCCGTCTGCTGGAAAACAGCCAGGAGATGCGCGAAGCTTCCAGCAATCTGGCAAACCGCACCGAACAGCAGGCCGCAGCGCTCGAGGAGACATCCGCCGCACTCGAACAGGTGACGGCAACGGTGCGTGCTTCTGCGCAGCGCACCAGCGATACACGTGAACTGGTGCGCGAGGCCAAGAACTGTGCCGTCGCCTCGGGCGGTGTCGTGCGATCCGCCGTGTCGGCCATGGAGCGGATCGAAACGGCCTCCTCCGAGATCGGCCAGATCATCGGCGTCATCGACGAGATCGCCTTCCAGACGAACCTTCTGGCACTCAACGCCGGCGTCGAGGCGGCTCGTGCCGGGGAAGCCGGCAAGGGCTTTGCGGTCGTTGCACAGGAAGTGCGGGAGCTCGCCCAGCGCTCGGCCACCGCCGCCCGCGACATCAAGGGGCTGATCCAGAAGTCCAGCATCGAAGTCTCGTCCGGCGTCCAGCTCGTCGGCGAGACGGGGAGCGCGCTCGACCAGATCGGCGAGTTCGTCAGCCGGATCGACACCAATGTCGATGCGATCGCAACCGCTGCCCGCGAACAGGCGGTTGGCCTGCAGGAGATCAGCACGGCCATCAACAGCATCGACCAGATGACGCAGCAGAATGCCGCCATGGTCGAGGAAACGACGGCGATCAGCCACACTCTGGCGGAGGGCGCGGTGCAGTTGACCTCGCTGGTCAACCGTTTCCAGCTGAACCGGCGCAGCGATATCAGGGCAGAAGGCACACGCCAGATCGACCACCGCGCCGCCTGACCACTGTTCAAAAACGAAAAAGCCCGGCCTCCTCGCGGAAGCCGGGCTTTTCTATGTCAGATCGGTCGGATCAGAACTTGACGGCGAGGCCGACATTGACCGTGTGCTGGTCGAGGTCGATATCCGTGCCGCCGAGGTCGCCGCTGCCGAAATCGTTGTAACGATATTCGATGCGGGTGAACATGCGGTCGGTCAGGGCGTAATCGACGCCACCACCGATGGTCCAGCCATGCAGCGTGTCGTCGCCGAGCGGGCCTTCAGCATTGGTGCCGGTGTAACCACCAGCCGCGAACAGAAGGGCGCGGTCCATGGCGTAGCCGACGCGGGCGCGAGCGGACCAGTTCATGCCGGTGTCGTAGTCGAAGCCGCCAACGCTTTCTTCGTTCCAGTCGTAGTTCAGGTCGCCTTCGAGACCGACGACCAGCTGGTTGCCGAGGTCGAAGTTGTAGCCGACGAAACCGCCGAGACGTGCGCCGTCAAAGCTTTCGGTGCCCAAGCCTTCGACATCGCCATCAGCCCAACCGTAGCCAGTGAGGATACCTGCATAGCCACCTGCCCAGGAAAACTGCGGCACGGTTTCGACGGCGACCGGCGGTTCTGCCGGAGCTTCGTAGATTGCGTCAGCCGCAAAAGCCGAGGTCGAAATCGCCAGAGCGGCGGCAGATCCGAGAAGGATGCTCTTCATCATGTTTTTAACTCCTGTGTTACAAGGCCACTTATAACGCCATCTCTGGTTAAAGTATGTGATGATTATACAACATAACCATCTAAACCCAACTGGCGCATTTGTTCCCGCCCGTGCGATCTTTTCGCGCCGGACCCCGCAGCAAGAAGCTCCAAGCAGGAAAATGGTTCCTTGATATGGCGGAAAAAAGATCCGCTGTTTCAGGAAGGCGTGAGGAGTGCGTGAGATCTGCAACACTAGCCGTTGAGACACGCAAGCTGAGAACCGAATGCCAGATGGCCAAGTGTCTGGCGTTGCGGCAGATTTCGGTTAAAGGGGTCCCGCTTGAGCAAACGGCAAGGGGCGGCCGCCATCGGCAACCGCCCCTCAAAGAAAACTTGGCTCGGAAGGCGATTAGAACCGGTAGGTGATACCCGCACCGATCAGCCACGGATCGAGCTTCGCCTTGCCCGAGACGGCAGAACCATTGACCGTTGCATCGAAGTCGGCCTTCAGGAACAGCTTCTTGACGTCGAAGTTCACGCCCCAATGTTCGTTGACCATATAGTCCGCGCCGACCTGAAGAGCCGTGCCGAAGGTGTTCCTGACGTCGAGGCTGCTCGCAGCATCGCCCTTCTGGCTGTAGAACATGGTGTAGTTCACGCCCGCGCCGACATAGGGCTTGAACGCGCCGAAATCGGTGAAGTGGTATTGCAGCGTCAGCGTCGGCGGCAGCACCCAGGTCTTGCCCACCTTGCCAAGGCTGGCCAGACTGCCTTCACCATAGATATTGGCAGAGGTCGTGCCGAGGATCAGTTCGGCTGCGATATTGTCGGTCAGGTAGTAGCTGATATCCAGCTCGGGGATCACGCTGTCGCTATAGGACAGGCCCGAATCGGCAGCACCATCGACGAAACCCGAATCATGCGTAACGACGCCGAGGCCGCGCACGCGGATCTGCCAGGGGCTGGACGCAGCCACCGTCTCGATCGCCGCTTCCGGTGCCGGTTCCATGAGCGGCGCTATGTCCGCCGCAAAGGCAGCCGGTGCGAGCAGCAACAGTGTGGCGGTCGCGGCAAGAGCGCGGGTCGGGGCAGTCCGGACGGTGGTCATCATTCTCTCCTTGAAACAACTACTGGCGTTGAGCCAACGCCAGCTAGCAGCCCGGGAGAGACGAGCATCTTGAGCCAGATCAATAGGTTAGATCTTAATTATATAAAACAACCATCGCCCTTCTAACTGTGACCGGCGCGACACAGCCAGAGTTGACGATTGAAAAACACGGCAGAAACCCCGCCTGAACTGAGCGCAAAGAAAAGGGCCCGGCGCGACGAATCGCGACCGGGCCCTTCAGCGAGCATCCGGGAGCCTTGCTCAGGCTGCGCGGCGCAAGGCCGTCGGCTGCGACAGCTTACGACCTGACGGGACCACCATGCCGGCGGCTCCTTCGAGCCAGCCATGCACGAGTTCCAGCGCCAGGAAGCGATCGCGCGCAAACGGACCCGGCATCACCAGATGCTGCGTCTTGTCGGCAAAGAAGCCGAAGCGCTCGTAGTAAGCGGCGTCACCAACGAGAAGCACGGCGCCATGTCCGCGCTTGCGGGCTTCGAGAAGCGCCGCCCGCATCAAGGCGCCCCCGATGCCCTTGCCCTCATGTGCCTCGTCGACCGCAAGCGGGCCGAGCAGGAGGGCGTCGATCGCCCTGCCCTCACGGCTGATGCCGGCTTCGACATTCCACAGGCGCACGGTCCCGATGACGTGGCCGGCAGCGTCACGAGCGACGAGCGCCAGGCCCTCGGCCGGAATCCGACCGCTGCGGATCTTCTCCGACGACTTCTTGCGGCGATCCGTACCCATGGCGCGGTCGAGCAAAGCCTCGCGTGCCACGACGTCGGCCGGCGTTTCATGATCAATGACGAATGCAGGCGCCGGCGCGAAAAGCGCGCGCATGCTGGTCAGAACAGCGGCCATTCTGGCCTCCTATCCCAAGCGATGACGATGATTGTGAAGGTCCGTGCCGGTTGGCCGGCACGGGAGACGTCAGATGACGTAGGACTTCAGCGGGTCGAAGCCATTGAACGCCACCGCCGAATAGGTGGTGGTGTAGGCGCCGGTGCCCTCGATCAGAACCTCGTCACCGATCGAAAGCGAGATCGGCAGCGGATACATGTTCTTCTCGTACATCACGTCAGCCGAATCGCAGGTCGGACCGGCGAGAACGCAGGGCTCCATCGCGTCGGCGTCGTGGGCGGTGCGGATCGGGTAACGGATCGCTTCGTCCATGGTTTCGGCGAGACCACCGAACTTGCCGATGTCGAGGAACACCCAGCGGTGCTCGTCATTGTCAGACTTCTTCGAGATCAGCACGACCTCAGCCTTGATCACGCCGGCATTGCCGACCATGCCGCGGCCCGGCTCGATGATGGTCTGGGGGATGTTGTTGCCGAAGTGCTTCTTCAGCGACGCCTTGATCGCCAGGCCATAAGCTTCTGCCGACGGGATGTCGCGCAGATACTTGGTCGGGAAACCACCACCCATGTTGACCATCTGGAGCACGATGCCCTGCTTGGCCAGCGAGTTGAACACGCGCTTGGCATCGGCAAGAGCGCCGTCCCAGGCATCGACCTTGGTCATCTGCGAACCGACATGGAACGAGACGCCGAAGGATTCGAGACCGAGCTGGTGTGCGTAGACGAGAACGTCGACGGCCATCTGCGGCACGCAGCCGAACTTGCGGGAAAGCGGCCATTCGGCGCCTTCGCCGTCGGTCAGGACGCGGCAGAATACACGGGCGCCAGGAGCGGCACGCGCGATCTTCTCGACTTCTTCGTGGCTGTCGACGGCATAGAGGTTGACGCCGAGCGCGAAGGCACGCGCGATGTCACGCTCCTTCTTGATGGTGTTGCCGAACGAGATGCGCGAAGCATCTGCACCGGCGTCGAGCGCCATCTGGATCTCGGCAACGGAAGCGCAGTCGAAGTTCGAGCCCAGCGAGGCCAGGAGCTGGAGGATCTCCGGCGCCGGGTTCGCCTTGACTGCGTAGTAGATGGCGCTGTCCGGCAGGGCATGACGGAAGGCACCGAAATTGTCACGCACGACGTCGAGGTCGACCACGAGGCAGGGACCTTCAGGACGGCGGGTGTTGATGAAGTCGAGGATGCGAGCAGTGGTCATCGATGTAACCTTCCATATTCCAGCGATATCAGAAGCTGCCAAGCTTCGGATGGACAAAGGACGGCGAGACATCGCTCGAAACCAGTCGGTGGAGACACCGGTACCGTACGAACGCTCGACGCGCGAAACGATGGATCAACGCACTCTGGAAACGAGTACAATAATCCGCTTTGTCTGCCATGGATTGGAGGGAGACCCTACCGCACTTCCGGCAATGATGGTGTGCCTCTGAAGTAACTCCAGCTGATGGAAAGCCGGAAGAGACTAGAAAGGCCCGCACCGTCGTTGCTTCGTATGTCCTCGCATTTTCCGGTTGGCCGGAATAGCGACTGGAGGGGTTAGTTCCAGGTACCTTACCGATGACCTCACCTTAGGGATTAATCCCCATTCGAGGGTCGGCGGACACACACGGGCACGTGCGACTTTGGGCTGAACACGAGATAAGAAATGTGTCGGTCATAATCAAGAGGTTTTTTCGCCCCTGGTTAATTTTGCCGACTTGGACACTTTTCTTTGAACAATTTCCTCCATACGTTCACAAATAGCGGTAAATTTTGGGGGATTGGGATGGACACGCTCACTCGTATTCGTGCCTTCATCGATGTGGTCGAAGCCGAGGGCTTTTCCGCAGCCGCCCGCAAGACAGGCCGTTCCAAGGCACTTTTGTCCAAATATGTCAGAGAGTTGGAGGATGAGCTCGGCGCTTTGCTGCTCAACCGCACCACACGGCAATTCTCGTTGACCGAGGCCGGGCACACCTATTTCCGGACGGCTGCCGACATACTTAAGGAGATCGACAACCTCGCCGATCTCGTGCGCGAGAACAATGCCGACCTCAAGGGCAAGCTTAAAGTGACGGTCCCTCGCACCTTCATCGATGCCGATGTCGGCCAGTCGCTCATCGATTTCGCCAAAGAGAACCCGCTGATCTCGCTCGAGATCGTCGCCGAAGATCGATTCGTCGACCTGATCGAAGAAGGTTTCGACCTCGGCATCCGAATCACCAAGCTCGACGATTCCGGCATGATCGCCCGCAAGCTCTCCGACTTCCGGGTTTACGCCTGCGCCACGCCTGCCTTCATTGCCGAGAATGGCCCGCTGACTCATCCGAGCGAACTCTCGCGCATTCCGTTCCTCATCGACACCAACTCCCGGTCACACAACAGCCTGCGCTTTCTCGATACCGATGGCGACATGATCTCCGTCAGCGTCACAGGCCCGATCGAGGTGAACAGTCCGCTTGCAACACTCAGGGCCGCCCGCGCCGGCATGGGCATCGCGATGATCCCCGACTTCATCGCCAGGCCCTATCTCGCCTCCGGCGAACTGGTCTCGCTCTTCGACGATTTCATCGCCAAGGATCGCGGCATCTATGCCGTCTATCCGCATCGGCGCTATCTGCCGGCCAAGGTCCGGGCCTTCGTCGACTACCTTCACGCATGGTTCAAGCGCTATTCCTAAGCCATAGAGCCGGCACTGGGTCCCACTTTTGTCCCAATCATCGGACAGGGAGAGACCACAAGCTGGAATTCGGGAAGGGTATCTAAAGCATGCGGAAGAGCCTCGGTTACTGCGCGGCCGGAGCGGTCATGGCGTTTGCATCGCCGGCCCTTGCCCATCCGCACATCTTTGCCGAGGCACGCGTTGAGATCGTCGCGACGGACGACGGCATGCTGAAGGAGCTGCGCAATGTCTGGCGCTTCGACGACATCTTCTCCTCCAGCGTGCTCATGGATTTCGATAAGAACAGCGACCTGAAGCTCGACCACAGCGAGCTCAACGAGATCGCCAACACGATCCGCGATTCCCTCGGTGACTACAGCTATTTCACCTTCATCTCGAAGGACGGGGTATCGAGCGAGATCGCAAAGCCCGAGATCTTCAATGTCGACTTCAAGGACAACCAGCTTCTCGTCTTTTTCGTCGCCAAGCCCAAGACACCACTGAAGATCGGTGGCCGCATGACCTTCGGCGTCTATGATCCCACCCTCTACACGGCGATCGACTTTGCCAAGGATGAGGACATGGTGGTCGAGGGCAAGCCTTTCGAGGCCTGCACGCACAAGGTCGTGCGCCCCGATCCTGACCAGGTGATCGCCCAGAACCAGTCGAACCTGACGGAAGCCTTCTTCAACGATCCGGCCGGTACCGACATGGGCAAGCTCTTCGCCACGCGGCTGGAGGTGACATGCTGAAGATTGCCGGGCATCCGTCCCTCGCACGCTTCGCCGTCGCCGTCCTTCTGTGCCTCCTGCTCGCCGGCTTCGCGCACGCCGCCTCCCCGCTCGGCATCGGCACGGCCGAACCGAGCTACCAGCCGACAGGTGGCCCCTTCGCCGAGCTGCTTGTCTGGATCAATACGCATCAACAGGCCTTCTACCGATCCTTGACGAATGCCCTCAAGGCCATGCGCGAGGATCCCTGGAGCCTTGTGACCCTCGTCGGCCTCTCCTTTGCCTATGGTGTTTTCCATGCGGCGGGTCCCGGCCATGGCAAGGCGGTCATCTCGTCTTATCTGCTCGCCAACGAGATCGAGCTTCGCCGCGGCATCCTCGTCTCCTTCGTCTCGGCCTTCCTGCAGGCCTTGGTCGCGATCACGGTCGTCGGGGTGACCTACTTGGCTCTGCGCGGCACATCGATCAGCATGACCGATGCTACTCGGACGCTCGAAATCGCAAGCTATGCGATGATCGTCGCCTTCGGCATCTGGCTCCTGGTCCGGAAGCTGAGAGCGTCCTTCGCTACCTCCGTGCAGACCACAGGCACCGGTGCGCTATTCGGCACCCCGGAAACGCCCGCCACTGGCAGCGTCACCGCCTCACTCTTTGCAGAACCGGCGACAACAGCAACGCCCCGCGAAACGGGTGGCTCCCGTTTCCGCGCCATGGCCGTCGCCCATGATCATGACGCGCTGGCCCCAGGCTCCGTCTGCCATGAATGCGGGATCGCCCATGTGCCGGATCCGAGCCTGGTCGGCGGTAGCACATTCAGCCTGCGGGATGCCTGGTCGGCGGTGATTGCGGTCGGCATGCGCCCCTGCTCCGGTGCGCTGCTGGTCATGACATTTTCGCTGCTGAACGGCCTGCTGCTCGGCGGCATCCTGTCCGTGCTAGCCATGGCGCTTGGCACGGCCATCACAGTCTCAGTGCTGGCAAGCCTTGCCGTCGGCGCAAAGAGTGTAGCTCTCAGGCTCTCCGGCCCCGGCTCCCGTCGAGCCGGCATCGTCGCAAGCGCGATCGAAGTCGGAGCAGCACTGCTGGTGATCTTGCTTGGTGCGCTGCTCCTGGCTGCAAGCCTGACCGCCTGAGGCGATCAGCCCTCGTCAGCCTCATGGCTGCGCTGATGGCGCGAGCGGAGCCAGAGGATCAGGAAGATCGCCATCAAGGCTACGGCACCGACAAGCGCGCCGAGTTCCGGCGAGTAGCGGCCGAGCCACAGCACGACCGTCGGCACCACGAGCATCAGCCCGAAGATGACGGCGACAACGACAGCGGCCTGTTTCGTCTGCGAACGAGGAGACAGTTCAGCACCGTCTTTGCGAACAGCCTTCTTCGGCTCCGGCAGGAAGCGGAAGGCATAGACCACGAGACCGATCGCCACGCAAATGCCCACCGACCATGCAACGGTCGCGCTCTTGTAGCTCGCATAAGCGAGTGCCGCGACGACCACAGCCGTGCCGACATTGAGAATGATGCTGAAGATGTTCGGCTTCACGGTGTCTTTTCCTATCAGGTCGCGGAGGCTGCGATCTCGGCCCGCAGCTCTTCCAGCCGACGCTTCTGGCGTCCGGCATCGTCGAAATTTTGAGGATCGAGCCAGGCCTCGAAGGCCGCCCGGATGAGTGGCCATTCGCCATCGATCATCGAAAACCAGGCGGTGTCACGATTTTTGCCCTTGGACAGCATGTGCTGGCGGAAGATGCCTTCAAAGCTGAAGCCATAGCGCTTGGCCGTGACCTTGCTAGGCTCATTCTCGTTGTGGCACTTCCACTCGTAGCGGCGATAGCCAAGATCATCGAACACGTGCCGCGCGAGCAGATAATGCGCTTCCGTCGCAAGCGGCGAACGGCTCATCGCGGGACCATGGGCCACGCCACCGACCTCGACCACGCCGTTTGCCGGATCCGGCCGCATATAGTTGGCCATGCCGACGACCTTCCCGGTCGCCTTGTCCCGAAACACTTCCGTGACCCATCCGCCCTTCTGAACGGCGCTCAGCCAGGCATCGAAATCTTCGATGCCCTTGAAGTCTGGCTGCGTGAAATAGGTGAGCAGCGGGTTGATCGCCATGCCGCCCAGGCCATCCCAGAGGGCTTCGAGATGAGCAGCGCGCTCATAAGGCTCGACCACGACAAAACGACCCTCCAGCCTGACAGGCTGGGGAGCCGGACATCCCTTGAAACTGGATAGGTCACGCATGGCAAAGTCTCGGGTTCAAACAATTGCCCGAGGCTTAAGTCACGCAGGCGGCAAAGGCAACCGCCGTCGCGGACACCCGGGTGGACCGGATGCCGCAGACGCCTGTGATCAAAGGCTGATCTTGGCAGAGGCGACCGTCGCCTCGATGTGGTCGACCAGCGCATCGGGGAGGCCAAGACGGCCGGCGAGCATGTCGAGATAGCCGCGCTCGGTTCGGGTATCCGGCTCGATGGTGAGGCGCGAAGCAGTGTAGATCTCGACGCGCTGCTCTTCGGTCTTCGCCGAGGCAACCAGCGTGTCCAGATCAATGGGCTTGGCAAGCTCGGCCTCGATGAAGGCTTCCGCCTCGGCGCCAAGGCCTGACAGATGGACCTTGTCCATGATCCGCGCCCGCTCGCTCGCATCGATATGGCCGTCGGCCTTGGCGGCGGCGATCATCGCGCGCACCAGAGACAGGGCAAAATCATCGGAGACAGCCTGAGGCTCGGTGCTGAAGGGCGAATCCTTCGGCGGCGGCAGGAGTTCGGGCAATGCCTGGGTCGGTTCGGGCTTCTGACCAGCCTGGTAATTCTTGTAGGCCTGGTAGCCGAGACCAGCGATGACCGCGAGGCCGCCGAGCTTCAGGGCATTGCCGCCAAGCGAGCGTCCGGTCTTCGTGCCGAGCAGCACGGCCGCAAGCGCGCCGCTCTTCCAGGGATTGGCCTTCGCCATACCCAGGAGATCGTTCCCCTTCTGGCCGAGCGAGCCTGATGCTCCCGGCATCTGCGATCCCAGAAATTGATCCAGCAGCTTCTTGGCGTCGAACATCACGGTCTCCTTGTTGTCTCTGTCGCTCCCTAGATAGGAAGCGACTTCGACATTACAAAGAGGACGACGATGAAGTTGGCGTAAATGTCAGCCCTTGAGGGCTGCAGCTTCGCTGGCGAGCTTGGTGATTCCAGCCCAGTCACCGGCAGACACCAGTTCCTTCGGCGCAACCCAGGAGCCGCCGACGCAGACGACGTTCGGCAGCGACAGGTAATCCATGGCGTTCTTCAAGGAGATGCCGCCAGTCGGGCAGAACAGCGTGCCGGCGAGCGGCGAAGACAGGGCCTTGAGATAAGCGGCACCACCGGCCTGTTCGGCCGGGAAGAACTTCAGAACCTTGTAGCCCTCTTCGCGCAGCGCCATGACTTCGGATGCAGTCGCCGCACCGGGCAGAAGCGGAATGTCGGACTGGCGCGCGACGTCGAGCAGTTCCTGCGTCGTGCCAGGGCTCACGATGAACTGCGAACCAGCATCGACGGCTGCGGCATAATGAGCGGCATTGAGGATGGTGCCAGCGCCGACCACTGCACCTTCGACTTCCTGAGCCACAAGGCGCACCGCTTCCAGGGCTGCCTCGGTGCGCAGCGTGATCTCGATCGCCTTCAAACCGCCGGCGACAAGCGCGCGCGCCAGGGGCACGGCGGTCTTGGCATCTTCGATGATCAGGACCGGCACGACCGGCTGCAGCTTCAGGGTGGAGAGGAGCTTTTCGGTTTTGTCGCCCATGGCAGGACCCTCTTTTAAAACGATTAGATCGGCAATTCACTAACCCGCGCCGACCGCGATGTCGAGACCGACAGGTAGCACGGAATCTTTCGGGTTTCCTAACACCCCCGCCTCCGCTATGGTCCAATGGCGTAATATTTCGGAGCGTGAGTGTATGGCGAAGGAAATCGAGCGCAAGTTTCTCGTCCGGACCGATGGCTGGAAAAATGCCGTCACTTCCGAGACGAAAATCCGGCAGGCCTATATTGCAGCCGAAACGGATCGCTCCGTCCGCGTCCGCACCCGCAACGACCAGACCGCCCAGCTGACCATCAAGTTCGGCAAAGGCCATCTCATTCGCGACGAATTCGAATATCCGATAGCCCACGACGATGCGCTGGAAATGCTGGCCTTCTCGATTGGCAACGTCATCGAGAAGACCCGCTACACGGTCGACTTCGAAGGCTTCACCTGGGAGATAGATGTCTTCGAAGGTGTCTATCGCGGGCTCATCACCGCCGAGGTCGAGATGGGCTCGGAAGACGACGCCCCGGCATTGCCGACCTGGCTCGGCCGTGAAGTAACGGGCGACAAGCGCTATTCCAACCAGGCCCTTGCCACAGAGCGCATGCGGCCGGAGCTGGTGCATGCCATATCGCATTAGGCCGGACCGGCCTCTTCTTGCCGAGGTGAGGCTTATTGCCCGCCAGGAGCTGGACAAGGCGATCGAAACGCTGGAGGCGAGACCGGACGGTCTGCACGAAGCCATCCACGCCGCCCGCAAGAAGTTAAAGCGTCTGCGCAATCTCTACCGCCTGGTCGCAACCGGCGACAAGCCGTTCCAGAAGGCGGAGAACGCAAGGCTGCGCGATGCGGCCCGCAGCCTGTCACGCATGCGCGACGCCACGGCCTTGATCGAGACCGTCCAACACCTGAGCAATCATACGCTGACCGAGGATGAGGCCGAAACGCTGTCGGCCGCCCGCGAAGTGCTGGCTCTCCGCCGCGACGAAATCGCCGAGACGGAAAGCGATCTTGAGGCCAAAGTGGCTGCCGCGGTCACCGAATGCAGGTCCGGGATTGAGGCTCTCGAAGGCTTGGCTCTCCCGTCCAAGACGGGTCACGCCGCCCGCCTCATGGCCAAAGGCTGGCGCAAGGGCCTCGACGAGGCACGCAAGTCGCTCGAAATCTGCAAGGGTGAAAGTCATGGCGAGGCCTTTCACGACCTGCGCAAGGCAGCCCAGGCCTACTGGATGAACCTCTCGCTCTTGCACGACCTATGGCCGAGCGCCTTCGATGCCAAACGCCAGGACGCGAAGAGACTCGTCGACCTTCTCGGCCACGAGCACGATCTGACCGTGCTCACCACGCTGATCGATCATGAACCCGAGACGTTCGGGGATGGCGAGGGCCTGTCCTTCCTGCTCGCCATCATCATTCGCCGCCAGCAGGACCTGCGCCGGGAGGCCCTTGATCTGGCCGACCAGGTCTTCGCCGACCCCGCGAAGAGCGAGGCCGGCATTATCGAGGCATTGTGGATGCGCGCGGCGACCTAGAGGCCGCCAATCTGCACCTGCCGGTCGCAGGTTTTCTCGATCATTACAGCATCATGGCTGACCAGCAGCACCGCGCAATTGCGCTCTCGCGCCAGTTCGGTCAGCAGATCAATGGTCTCCTGCTGGGTGATCAGGTCGAGACGCGAGGTTGGCTCATCGGCGAAGAGGAAGACCGGATCGAGCAACAGCACACGCAAGAGTGCGAACCGCTGCAACTCGCCACCGGAAACTTCCGTCGGCAGCCGCGTCAGCAGTACCGGCGAAAGCCGAAGCCGTTCCATCAGCGGCTGAACGCGGGATGCGTCGAGCCGGTGCAGACGCAGGAGATCTGTAATCGCCTCGCCCAGCGTGATCTTCTGCGGGAAGGCCGAGGGCGGATCCTGGTAGAGCTTCTGATAGCGAACGGGCTTGGCCTGCGGCAAGCGTGTCACATGCCCGGCATCGGCCTTCAACAATCCCAGCAGAACGTCACCGAGCGAACTTTTGCCCGATCCGCTCGGGCCGGTGATGCCGACGATTTCGCCCGGACGAAGCGACAGGTCTTGTTCCGAAAAGAGCAACTTGCCGCCCCGCGTTTTGGCGAGGCCCGAGGCGATCAGGATCGGATCGCTATCCTCAGGTACTGCCGAACTCCTGGCAGCCCAGTTTTCCGGCTCGGCTGCGATCAGTCGACGGGTGTAGTCATGCGACGGAGCGTCAAGCACATCCGCTGCTTCGCCCGCCTCGATGATTTTGCCCTCCAGCATGACCGCAAGATCGCCGCCCATTTGCCGCGCGAGCGCCAGATCATGGGTGATGACAAGCACCGTACCGCCGGCCGCCACCTCCTGCATCAGAAGCGCAATCACCTCGTCGCGGCGGCTAGCATCGAGCCCCTTGGTCGGCTCGTCGGCGATGATGATCCGGGCACCGCCGGCACGCGCAGCGGCGAAGGCAACGCGCTGCGCCATACCGCCGGAGAGCTGTCCGGGAAGCTTCGCCTCGGCATCGAGCACGCCCAGCGCTTCGAGATCAGTGCGCGCTGCGGAGATGGACTCGTCTTCCCCGAGACGACCGAGATAGCGATGCCCCTCGGCCACCTGCTCGAGCGCGACCATGGTCGGATCAAGCGCCAGCCATGGCTCTTGCGGCAGCACGCCGACCTTGCGTCCCCAGAGCGGGCGAAACAACTTCGGCTCGGCAAGCGAGAGCGTTTGCCCCTCGATCGTCACAGATCCTGTCGCGGTCAGCCCTTCCGGGAGAATGCCGATGATCGCCTGGGCGAGCAGGCTCTTGCCCGAGCCGGTTTCACCAAGGATGGTGAAGGGCCGTCCGGCTTTCAGCGAAAACGAGACCGGGGCAACGATCTCGCCGGTCGCGGCAGCGACAGAGGCTGCTTCGACGGAAAGAAGAATGGTCATGGCTTGTCCTTTCCGCCGATCAACTGCAGCGCGAGCACCATCAGGAAGATCACGGCAATCGGCTGCAACAGCGCATGCGGCGCTTCCTGGTAGTAGGGCAGAAGCTCGATCATCATCGAACCGAGCTCCGGCGTTGGCGGACGAACCCCGACGCTGACGAAGCCGAGGGCGGCAATCGCCATGATCGCCGAGGCCGCGCCATAGGCGGCAACCGTCAACAGCATCGGCGCCAGTTCCGGCCAGAGATGCCGGCGCAGGATATAGGCGGGACCGAAGCCGAGCAGACGCGAAGCTTCCACCGCCGGAGACATAAGAAGAGGCCGTGCCATGGCCCGCGTCAGGCGGAAATACTCGACCCACAACACCAGCGAGATGCCGATGTAAAGCATGGCCGGATTGTCGGGTACGATCGCCGTCAGCATCAGCACCAGCAGCAGCCCCGGCAGCGCCAGGAACGCCTCTGACACCGCACCCACGGCACGGTCGGCAAACCCGCCGCGCCAGGCAGCGAGAACCCCGAGCAGCACGCCGGGGATCATTGCGGTGAAGACGGAGAGCAGTGCCAGCCCGAGCGAGAGGCGAAGCGCTGCAGCCAACCGCGCCTGCATCGAGCGGCCGAGATGGTCGTAACCGAACCAGTCGGCGACGCTCGGCCCCTGCAGCGTCAGACGCAGGGTCTGCTTGAGCGGATCGGCTCCACCGAAAATGAGCGGCAGGAAGGCAAAGGCGAGCAAACCGCCGAGGATTGCCACACCAACAAGCCGGCGAAGTGGCCAGCGCGCGGGGCGCGGTGCTACATAATCGAACGTCGTCATGCGCTGCGCCTCCTCGGATCCACGCCATGGCAGAAGAGATCGACCAGCGCGTTGAGCGCGACGAACATCAGCCCCATGACAAGTGCGGTTCCCTGGATCATCGGCACATCCCGCCCGAAGATCGCATGCACCAGCGCATGGCCGATGCCCGGCCAGGCAAACAGCGTTTCGACGACGACGACGCCTTCGACGAGATAGACGAACTGCACACCAAGATAGGTGACGATCGGCACCGCGACATTGCGCAATCCATGTCGCAAAAAGACCTGCCATTCGGAGAGGCCCTTGGTGCGGCCGAAGGCGTAGTAGGGCGACCGCGATACGGCGACCATGGCATCGCGCGCCACCCGATTGGAGACCGCCGCCAGTCCAAGCGCCAAAGTCAGGGCCGGCAACACGAGATGCGCCCCATGGGTGTGTCCCGCCGCCGGCAGCACATTGAGCGTGATCCCGAAGACGATAATCAGGATGAGGCCCACCACGAATTGCGGCAGCGCCCGCAAACCCGTCGAAACCAGCATCAAGGTCCGGTCGAGCACGCCACCGGGCCTGAGCCCCGCGAGAATGCCGAGCGGCGGACCGATGAACAGCGAGAGCACGATCGCGGCCAGCGCCAGCTCGATCGTATGACCGAGCTGCATGCCAATCTCCTCGATCACAGGCTTGCCGGTAACCAGAGACGTTCCGAGATCGAAGCGCAGGAGGTCGGTCATCCAGTCGAAGAGGGCGACGATGGCTGGCTTGCCAAGGTCGAGTTCGGCGGCAACCTTGGCAGCCGCCGCACTGTCGACCACATCATAGCCATAGCGGCCGGCAGCGATCCGGTAGGCGAGGTCGCCCGGAAGCGACCTCGTCATCACGAAGCAGATGAGCCCCACCATGAACGCGACCAGAGCCGCCTGAATGAGGCGGTTCAGGATGGCCTTGCTCATTTCGCCCACCGCATGGTTTCCAGACCGAAGGAACGCTCGAACGGATCGATCGTGGCGCCCTCCAGCTTTGGTGAGAAGGCCACCGTCTGCTGATACCAGGCAATCGGGATGACAGGCAGATCGGCCTGAATGGCCGCCACAGCCTGATGCCGGAGGGCCTCACCCTCTGCCGGATCGGCGACGCGCGTGAGATCATCCAGCGCCTTTTCAAAGCCGGCATTCGTCCAGTTCATCGCACCCCAGTCACCACCACCAGGGCCGTAATCGGAAAGCATGGTGCCGATCGGATCGGGAACCAGCGCGAAGTTGCGCGCCATCAATGCAAGCTCCAGCGAGCCGTCCTGATGCTTGGCCGGGATCTCCGAGGAATTGGTCGAGTTGATCGTCAGCGCCACGCCGATTTCCTTCAGCTGGTCCTGCAGGACAGCGGCGATCAGTGGCAGTTCCGGGCGATCGGGATAGGTTGTCAGCGTCAACGCGAACGGCTTGCCGTCCTTCTCCAGGATACCGTCGGCACCCGGCGTCCAGCCGAGTTCGGCAAGCAGCGTCTTGGCCTTCTCAGGATCATAGCCGAGCGGTGCCAGATCAGCATCGTGCCAGATCTTGAGGCTCGGCGGGAAGAGCTGCGTGGCGGCCGCCGGATAGCGCAGGATAGCAACCGCAAGCCCTTCGCGGTCGATGGCAAGGCTCAGCGCCTCGCGTGCCTTCACATCGGCGAGGAAGGCATGGCCGGCATTGACCTTCAGAAGCACGCTGCGCGGGATCGATACGGACTGCAACACGACCTTGTCGCTCTTGGCCAGTCGCGTACGGCTCGCGGGATCAAGGTTGAAGACATAGTCGGCATCGCCGCTCTCGGCCATCAGCGCGCGAGTCTCGGCGCGGCTCACCGAGAGATAGGTCGCCTTCTCGATCTGCGGCTTCTCCCCCCAATAATCGGCGAAGCGTTCGACGGCGAGGCTCTGCGGCGCCTCGAGCTTGGTGAGCTTGAAAGGACCCGTCCCGATGATCGCCTTGACGTCCGCACCTTCATAGGCAGCCGGCGCCAGGATCTGGGCGCGGTTTTCGGCAAGGAAGGCAAGCAGCGGGACGAAAGGCTTCGATAGCGAGACGACAACAGCCCCTTCCCCGTCAGCCTTGATCTCTGCGATCGGCGCCTTGCTGAGAAGCCCGGCCTTTGCCCTTGCGATATTCAAGGCTGAAGCGACCGCCTCGGCCGTCAGCGCCGTGCCGTCCTGGAATTTCACGCCGGTCTGCAGTTCAAAACGCCAGGTGAGGCCGTCGTCGCTCACCGTCCAGCTCTTCGCGAGCGCCGGAACCGGATTGCCGTCCGTATCGGCTTCGACAAGCGTTTCGACGATCCCCATGCGCAGGAAGATGTCGCCAGACTTGGCGGGATCGAGACCGGTGATTTCGAAGGGCGCGACGATATCGACTACACCGTCGGTCGCCATTGCGGGCGCCGAACCGGCCAGCAGGGTCACGAGCGAGGCAGCAATGAGTTTGCGAAACATTAGGAGCACCTTTAATGTTATAAAGTTACATTCGTCTAGCCAAACCGATCCGTGCTGTCCAGTGCTGCAACGCACTCGCCCACAACCCTCACCTCACTTGACGATTTTCAAACTTGACCCTGAAAGCGGAAATCCGTTGCACGGCAGGGGCCGAGGCGGTATTTCGCAGGCCATGACAGAACATTCGACAGCCCCCCGCCCCGAGACAAGCGGCGCCTTTTGCGTCGCCGCCCTCTATCACTTTGCCAAGTTTCCGCGTTTCGAGAGCTTCCAGGAACCTCTGGAGGCACTCTGCAAGGCGGAAGGCGTCAAGGGCACGCTGCTCATCGCTCATGAAGGCATCAACGGCACGATCGCCGGCACCGATGCCGCGATTGCAAAGGTTCTGGCCTTCCTGCGCAGCCAGCCGGAATTCGTGAGCCTTGAGCACAAGGAAAGCCGGGCATCGAAGATGCCCTTCCTGCGCATGAAGGTCAGGCTGAAGAAGGAAATCGTAACCATGGGCGTCGAGGATATCGACCCCAACGAGATCGTCGGCACCTATGTCGACCCGAAGGACTGGAACGACCTGATCTCCGATCCTGAAACCATCGTCATCGACACTCGCAACGACTACGAGACGGCCATCGGCATCTTCCGCGGTGCGGTCGATCCGAACACCAAGACATTCCGCGAGTTTCCCGACTGGGTGAAGAACAATCCCGGCCTGCACAACAAGCCGAAGATCGCCATGTATTGCACCGGCGGCATCCGCTGCGAGAAGGCGACGGCCTTCATGAAGCAGCAGGGTTTCGAGGAGGTCTACCACCTCAAGGGTGGCATCCTGAAATATCTGGAAGAAGTGCCGGAAGAACAGAGCCTCTGGGATGGCGCCTGCTTCGTCTTCGACGAGCGCGTATCCGTCACCCATGGCCTGAAAGAGGGCGATCACAAGCTCTGCCACGCCTGCCGCAACCCGATCACCGCCGAAGAACTGACACATCCCCATTATGAGGAAGGTGTCTCCTGCAGCCACTGCTACGAGAGCCGCACCGAAGCCGACCGCGACCGTTATCGCCAGCGCCAGCTACAGATTGCGCTCGCCAGGAAGCGCGGCGAAAGGCACATCGGCAGCTGAGCACCGGCCACCGGAGAAGCCCGAGCATCGCTGCCGGCTTCCCTCAGGACCTTAAACCAGCACCCCACCATCGCGGCTGGCCGCGAAGGCAAGTTCGGCCGCCTTGGCGCGCAGCTCCATCGGCCGCATCATCAGTTCGCCGATTTCGCGCGGCGTTTGCGGGCGGCCAAAGAGGTAACCCTGCAATTGATCACAGCCAGCCAGTCGCAGAATGACGGCCTGCTGTTCGGTCTCGACCCCCTCAGCGGTCACAGGGATACCGAGCGACCGCGCAAGCGCCACCGTCGCCTGCAGCATCTCGACGGCGCGATGCCCTCGGTCGAGCGACTGGACCAGTGACCGATCGATCTTCATGCGGTCGAAGCCGAACTGCCTGAGATAACCAACGCTCGAGAAACCGGCACCGAAATCATCAAGCGCAATGCGCAGCCCAAGCGCCTTCAGCCGTTCCAGTGCAAGACGAGCTCGGTCCGGGCTCTGGATGAAATAGGTCTCGGTCATTTCCAGCACGACCCGGCCCGGCTCGATGTTCGCCTCCTCGAAGAGATCGGCCACGCGATCGACGAAGGCGGGGTCGCGGAACTGTCCAGGAGAAACATTCACCGACAGCTTCAGGTCGGGCCAGTGCGAAAGCTGGGCCAATGCCTGGCTCAGCACGCAAAGCCCAAGCTGGTCGATCAGCCCGCTCGCTTCGGCGATCGGAATGAAGACATCGGGCGAAACAGGTCCATGACCCTTGCGGGTCCAGCGCGCCAGCGCCTCGACGCTGACAAGCGAGAAGGTCTTCGCATCAACAACCGGCTGGTAGACGACGGTGATCTCGCCACGGGCGATCGCAGTCCTCAGATCGATTTCCATCTGGTTGCGGGTTTCACGCTCTTCATCCATGCGCGGATCGTAGATCGTCCACCGCCCCCGCCCACCGTCCTTGGACGAATACATGGCCATGTCGGCACGGCGCGTCAGCTCGCTGCCGTCCACCTGGCCGCCTTCCGAAACACAAATGCCGATGCTGCAGCCAACGACGACCGTGCGTTCGCCAAGAAGCACCGGCTCGTCGAAAAAGGCGATGATCGAGGTGGCAAGCGTATAGGCGCGCGCCTGCGCATCCTGGCCGGTCAGCACGATGCCGAATTCGTCTCCGCCGATACGCGCAAGACCCGCCCCCTCACCCACCAGAACAGCGAGACCGGCGGCCACGGCGCGGATCAGCCGGTCACCGGTGGCATGACCATAGGCATCATTGATCTCCTTGAACCCATCGAGATCGAGATAAAGCAGGACCACGTCTTCGCCCACATCGCGCCCATGGCGAACCGTATCCTCAAGCAGCTGGTTCAATCCCGCACGATTGAGAAGGCCGCTTAGACGATCGGTCTGCGCAAGCTTGACCGCATTCGCTTCATCTCTCCGGACGCGGCGCATCTCGGCATTGCCGATGACCACGAGCAGGAGAGCATAGATCGTGACGATCACGAGGGCGGCCTTGATCAGTGGCTTCACCTGTTCGCGGCTCTGGTCGCCCGGCGCGCGCGGTGTCCAGGCAAGCGACGCGATCGCCTGTCCGGAGGGCGCAGAAATGGTAACGGAGGTCTTGTTCCTCGATGGCGGCACGAGGGCGAGGCCCGGCAACACATAGGCCTCCGACAGCCGTTCGACGGTCGATGAAGACAGATGCCGGATGAAGGCGAGATAGACGTAGTTTTCGCGCGGCTGTCCTATCTCACCGGATTTTGGTCGGATCAGCGCAACCCCAGCCGAACCGATCCCCTTCTGCGTCCGGATGAAACCAAGCGCCTGCGGAACGAGACCGCTTTTACCACTCTGGACCGAGTCAAACAAACCCATCAGTGCCGGGGTCAGATATCCTGTCACGCGTCCTTCGAGCGGCTGGCCATCGGAATAAGCCATCTGCGGGCGCCCTTCGGCATCAAGCACGATCGCCACGTCGAACAGGTCGCTGTCGAAGGTCATGTCGCCGAAATTGCTGATCATCCACGCCATGTCGGGATGGTCGTAAGCATTGGCGGCCGCATCATCCCAGGCGGTGTAGTCGAGGAGTGTCGCGCCAAGCTGATGCTCAAAAGTCTGGACCGCACCGACCAGCGTCTCGCGGGAGCGTTCTTCGTCGAGATGATTGGCATAGCTAGCGACACGGTCGAGCGCCGTCATCACGATCGAGGCGACCATCATTGCCATGGTCGCGAACACCACGAGCAACACCGCAACCGCCACGCGGCGGGTCGCAAGAGGCCGGAGCCGTCTGTCCAAATGCTGAAGCCGCATACACATTACCCAAGGCTGAGGCGCCACCTTGCGGCAGAATGTGTTCAATTTGACTTAACATACTGAACAGCATGCAGAATAACGAATGATCCGGTTAAACGAATATTCGGGCGACGAAGAAGGGCTCCGGTTGCCCGGAGCCCTTGGCAGGCCGGCCTGGAGGCACCGGCCCCTCATGTATCGATCAGGCGACGACGGATACGAATTCGTCCTTCGGACGGCGCACCTTCTTCAGGCCAGCCAGCCAGTCGCCCTCGGCCGCACGATAGCCGATCGGCAGGATGGTGACCGAGCGCAGGCCCTTTTCGCGAAGACCGAGGATCTCGTCGAGCTTGGCAGCGTCGAAACCTTCCATAGGGGTCGCATCGACGCCCTCGAAGGCGGCAGCGGCGACAGCCATGCCGAAGCCGATATAGGCCTGGCGGGCGGCATGCTCGAAGTTCACCTCCGCATCGCGGCCCGGATACATGCCGAGCAACATCTGGCGATAGTTTTCGAAGCCTTCGTTCGTGAAGCCGCGCTCTTCATTGGTGAGGTCGAACATGTGGTTGATGCGCTCGACCGTATAGTTGTCCCAGGCGGCGAAGACGAGCAGATGCGAGCCTTCGGTAACCTGCGCCTGGTTCCAGGCGATCTCCTGGATTTTGGCGCGAACGTCCTTGTTCGTCACCACGATCACTTCGAAGGGCTGCAGCCCGCTGGAGGTAGGCGCGAGGCGGGCCGCTTCGAGAATGCGCTCGACCTTGTCTTCGGAGACGGTCTTGGCCGGATCCATTTTCTTGGTGGCGTAGCGCCAGTTCAGCTTTTCGATAAGTGCGGACATGGTGTCGATCCTGGTTGGACCCCTGAGCGCGCCAGTGGGAGTTGGCATCGCGAACGAGGTCTGGTATCAATTCGTAACCAGGCCTAGATATGTAACCGGGGATTTTGTGCAAGAAGGCACATTTTTGATACCAGGTTACATCGAGTGAACGATTGGACCCGCCATGTGCGACAATTATGACCCGACCAAGTGCCAGACCGTCAGTGAAATGCTGGCCCGTTTGGGCGACAAATGGACGGTTTTGGTCATCATGATGCTCGGAGACGGCCCCCAGCGCTTTTCCGATCTGAAGCGATCGGTGGTCGGAATCTCGCAGCGCATGCTGACATTGACACTGCGTTCACTGGAGCGGGACGGCATCGTCGAACGCACCGTGCATCCGACCGTTCCGCCCAAGGTGGAATATGCGCTGACCGATCTCGGCCGCTCCTTCGGCGAGCCGATCCGTGCGCTGGGTGGCTGGGTCTTCACCCATCACGATAGGATTCAGGCGGCCCGCGCCGAATTCGACCGGCGCACCGAGGCCGATGCCGGCAACAAGCTGATCAAGCTGGGCTGATGGTGGCAAACGGGGCATGAAGCCCCGCCACATCAATCCGCCCTGAAGTTCCCCTTGGGAAATTCGAGCGCCAGATCCCGATACCACTTGCCGCTCTTCTTGATGGTGCGGACCTGCGTGTCGTAGTCGACATGAACAAGGCCGAAGCGCATCCTGTAGCCTTCCGCCCATTCGAAATTATCCATCAGCGACCAGGCGAAATAGCCCTGCATCGGATAGCCCTCGGCGATCAGGTCGGCGACCTTGTCGAGATGTTGGGCATAGTAATCGAGCCGCGGCTGGTCCTCGACCTCGCCGCCTTCCACTTCCATATTGTAGCAGGCGCCGTTCTCGGTGATGTAGCAGACCGGCAGCTCATACCGGGCGTAAAGACGCTCGACGAGCGACTTGAGCGCCGGGGCATAGACCTCCCAGCCGATATCGGTCTTCACGTCCGATACAGGCGCCGCATTGACGGTCGCCGGGAATTCGGCACCGGGCGTCGGATCGTCAGCGACGCGCATTGGCGTGTAGTAGTTGAGCCCCCACCAGTCGAGAGGTTGGTTGATGATGGCAAGATCCCCCTCCTCGATCTTGGGCATGCGATGGCCAAGCGCCGAGAGAAACTCGGCCGGATATTCGCCCTTGAAGACCGGATCGAAGAAGACGCCATTGTGGAACTGATGCGCCCGCTCGGCAGCCGCGAGATCGGCAGCACTGTCCGAGCCCGGCAGCGTCTCATGCGCATTCAGCACCAGCCCGACCGGCACCTTGGGCGCCACATCGCGGATCGCCTGAACCGACAGACCATGGGCCAGGTTGGTGTAGTGCAGCGCATGCAGGGCGGCATCCATGCTACGCTCACCCGGCGCATGCACGCCGTAGAGATGGCTGAGCCAGACCGAGCACCAGGGTTCGTTGAAGGTGGCCACCGCATCAAGCCGATCACCGAGCCGCTCCATCACCACCTTGGTGTAGCGCTGGAAGGCCTGTGCCGTGGACCGCGCCGTCCAGCCACCCTCGCCCATCAGCGCCAGCGGCAGATCCCAATGGTAGAGCGTCGCATAGGCCTTGATGCCGCGCGCCTTCAACCCGTCGACGAGGTTGTCGTAGAAATCGAGGCCCTTCTCGTTGATCGGTCCTGTCCCCTCGGGCAACACGCGCGGCCAGGCGATCGAGAAGCGATAGCCGGTCACGCCCATGTCCTTGATCAGGTCGAGATCGCTTTCCCAGCGATTGTAATGATCGCAGGCCATATCGCCATTGTGCCGCCCGAAGACCCGGCCCGGCATATTGGAGAAGGCATCCCAGATCGAGGGCTTGCGCCCATCGGCTTTCGACGCTCCTTCGATCTGGAAGGATGCAGTGGCCACACCAAAGAGGAAGTCACCGGGAAAACGCGAGGCGAGCGCCTTGGGATCGATCATCAAACATGTCCTTCGTCATATCAGGGCGAACAGGGGGCGCCCGATGTCAGTGACAAGCGATTTAGAGCAATCGCGCGACGCGGTGAAGACGCCGGAAACAAAAAACTGCAACGTTGCAGGAAATCCACCCTAACTTTGAGGGGCAAGGTCGGAGCGCAGCTCCGGTGTGGGGTGACCGCTGGCGTCACCTCCTCTCCCCTCGGGGAGAGGGTCGCCGAGCGAAGCGGAGCGGGGTGAGGGGGCAGGCTGGCGGGGCATCTGCATGGCTCATGAACCATGCCCCTCATCCGCCCTTCGGGCACCTTCTCCCCGCGAGCGGGGAGAAGGTCTCGCCGCTGGCCAAACATTCCCCCCTCTCCCCGCTCGCGGGGAGAGGGTAGGGTGAGGGGCAAGTTCAAAGGTTCACCTCCCACCCGCGCGTGCCGCGCGACCCTCGCTTAAGGGGGAGGTGGGCTTACACCTTCACCCAGCCACCATTCTGCTTCGACGACGCAATGCAGGCCTCGACAAACGCCACACCCTTCACGCCATCATCCACCGTCGGATAGATCACGGCCGCATCAACGGCAGCCCCAGCCTTCGCCGCATTGATGGCGTGAGCCGCTTCCGTGTAGATCGTCGCGAAGGCTTCGAGATAGCCTTCCGGATGGCCGGACGGAATGCGGGTCACACGGCCAGCCGCCGCATTCGCCCCTGCCCCGCCGCGCGTGATCAGCTGCTTTGGCTCGCCAAGCCGCGTGAACCACAGATAGTTCGGATCAGCCTGCGTCCATTCGATGCCGGCCTTGGTGCCATAGATGCGAACCTTGAGCCCATTCTCATTGCCGGTCGCCACCTGGCTGCACCAGAGCAGACCCTTGGCACCGCCCTTGAAGCGCAGCATCACATGGGCATTGTCATCAAGACGACGGCCCTCGACAAAGGTGTGCACGTCGGCTGCCAGCTCATCGAGTTCGAGACCCGAGATGAATGAGCCAAGATTATAGGCATGCGTGCCGATATCGCCGGTCGAACCACCCGCACCCGACTGCTTCGGATCGGTGCGCCAGGCGGCCTGCTTCTGGCCGGTCTGCTCGATCGGTTCGGCGAGCCAATCCTGCGGATATTCCATTTGCACGAGACGAAGATCGCCCAGTTCACCGGAGCGCACCAGTTCGCGCGCATGCCGCACCATCGGATAGCCGGTGTAATTGTGGGTCAGGATGAACAACGCCTT
Source organism: Allorhizobium sp. (assembly GCA_051861045.1). Taxonomy (GTDB): domain Bacteria; phylum Pseudomonadota; class Alphaproteobacteria; order Rhizobiales; family Rhizobiaceae; genus Allorhizobium. Next base: position 432,715 of record JBHYDI010000001.1, on the reverse strand, counting down.
CGCCTTGTCGGCAACCGACTTCAGCGCCTTGGCGTCTTCGAGATTGGAGGTCAGTGGCTTGTCGCAGATGACGTGGATGCCACGCTCAAGGAAAGCCTTGGCCGCTGGAAAATGCACATGGTTCGGCGTGACGATCGAGACAGCCTCGATGCCATCGGGGCGCGCCGCTTCCTTCTCTGCCATCTCTTCATAGGAACCATAGCAACGCTCTGGGTCGAGCCCGAGTTCGCGGCCGGACGCCATGGACTTTTCCGGCGTCGAGGACAGTGCGCCGGCCACGAGCTCATACTGGTCGTCGAGACGGGCTGCCATGCGATGCACCGCACCGATGAAAGCGCCAGCGCCACCGCCGACCATGCCCAGCCGGATCTTCGGTGTCCGTTCGCCCAATTTGCTTGCTTCTATCGCCATGATGTTTTTCTCCCTTGATATCCTTGAAGACCCCCTCTGGCTGCCGCCATCTCCCCCACAAGGGGGGAGAGCGATCACCGCAACCGTCCCTCTTCCTGTTTTGGCATTAGTCACCATGGACGAGGGCTCAAAGGTATGCGGCAAGCCCCTCCCCCTTGTGGGGAGGGGTTGGGGAGGGGAATAACTGCTAGTTAAAGCCCCAGCATCCGGCGGTTCGCCGCATCATCCGTGCCACCCGAAGCAAAATCGTCAAACGCCTTCTCGGTGACGCGGATAATATGCGCCCGGACGAAATCGGCTCCTTCGCGGGCGCCGTCTTCCGGGTGCTTAAGCGCGCATTCCCATTCGACAACGGCCCAGCCGTCGAAATCGTTCGCTGCCATCTTCGAAAAAATCGCGCCGAAATCGACCTGGCCGTCACCGAGCGAGCGGAAGCGCCCGGCGCGGTTGACCCAGCCCTGATAGCCGCCATAGACGCCCTGCCGGCCGGTCGGATTGAATTCCGCGTCCTTGACGTGGAACATCTTGATCCGGTCCTTGTAGATGTCGATGTTGTCGAGATAGTCGAGGCACTGCAGCACATAGTGCGAGGGGTCGTAGAGCATGTTGGCGCGGGAGTGGTTCTTCACGCGCTCGAGGAACATCTCGAAGGTCACGCCATCATGCAGGTCTTCGCCCGGATGGATCTCGTAGCAGACGTCAACGCCCTGCTCCTCGGCATAATCGAGGATCGGCAGCCAGCGGCGCGCAAGTTCGTCAAAGGCGGTCTCGACGAGACCGGCCGGGCGCTGCGGCCACGGATAGATATAGGGCCAGGCCAGCGCGCCCGAGAAGGTCGCATGCGCCTTGATGCCGAGATTGCGCGATGCCTTCAGCGCGTACTTGACCTGCTGCACGGCCCATTCCTGGCGCGCCTGCGGATTGCCGCGCACTTCCGGCGCCGCAAAGCCGTCGAAAGCCTCGTCATAGGCCGGATGAACCGCAACCAGCTGGCCCTGAAGGTGGGTTGAGAGTTCGGTGATCTCGACGCCGTTACTCTTCGCCACGCCCGCGAGTTCGTCGCAATAGTCCTTGGATTCAGCGGCCTTTTTCAGGTCCATAAGCTGGCCGGCCCAGGTCGGGACCTGCACGCCGACATAGCCCTTTTCGGCTGCCCACTTGGTAATCCCATCCCAGGTATTGAACGGTGCGGCATCACCCGCAAACTGGCCGAGAAAGATCGCCGGTCCCTTGATCGTCTTCATGAATTCTCCTCCCTGAGTATTCCTGCAACGTTTCCGTGAACGATTACAGGAGATGGAATTTCGACACAACCGCAATGATGTTCACAGCGGAAATCTGCCCGGGAAAAACCCGGGCAGACCATGGCGTTGAAGTCCTGCGGATCAGAACGGCGAATCCGGGAAGTAGTAGTTTTTCGCGTTGTCAGGCGTGATCAGCGTCGCGTCGAGCGTGTAGGTGCCGTGCACCGGAACGCTGTCGTAGAGGGCAGCAGCCGTCATTTCCATCGCCGTGCCAACCATCGACGGCGGATAGAGAACGTTGACCGGAACCATCTTGTCGCCGTCCATGACCTTCTTGATCATGTCCTTCGAACCGGCACCACCGATGATGTACTGGATATCGGTACGGCCAGCCTGTTCGATCGCCTGCAGCACGCCGACAGCCATGTCGTCGTCCTGGCACCAGACCACATCGATCTTCGGATACTTGGTCAGGTAGTCCTGCATGACCTTGAAGGCGTCGTCGCGGTTCCAGTTGCCGAACTGGCGGTCGAGAACCTTGACGTTCGAGCCGGCGATGCCCTTGTCGAAACCGTCCTGGCGCTGCTGATCGATCGGGATCGGCATGCCGCGGATGACGACGACTTCGGCGTCCGGTGTCTTCTCGGCAATGTACTTGCCGGCGACTTCGCCGAGAGCCGGGTTATTACCGGCAACGTAAAGGTCACGAACGGTGTTGTCGTTGACCGACGGTGCGCGGTCGACGAGAGCGACGAACTTGCCGCTGTCCTTGATCTGGCGGATGGCGTTAACAAGCGGATCCGGATCCGTCGGCAGGATGACGAGCGCATCGATCCCCTGCGTGGCAAGATCCTGCACGGCATTCGCCTGGCTGGACGGATCAGCGGAGGTCTTGACGACCACGTTGAGGCCCGGATGACGCTCCATGAGCTGCTTGGCGATACGCTCGGCGTGATAGATGACGCCCGATGTCCAGCCATGCGTGGCAGCCGGGATCGAAACGCCGATCGTCTTGGCGTCCTGGGCCTGCGCTGCGCCGAAGATCGACACCAGCGCGGTCATGGCGACAGCCATACCCATAAGTTTCTTGTGCATTGGTTTCCTCCCAAAGTGACGAGGGTCGAGTGTGAACGAACCGGGCGACCCTCCTGCCCGGTCGTTTCTTCACGCCTTGCGCGCCAGCGACCGCTGGACGAGCATCGCGATGATGATGATCGTGCCCTGGATGGCGCCGATCAGATATTCGGAGATGAAGTTCGAGAGCAGCATGATGTTGCCGACGAGCTCGAGGATGAAGGCGCCGCAGATGGTACCCCAGACTCGCCCCGCCCCACCCTTAAGCGCTGTGCCACCCACGACGACGGCCGTGATCGCCTGCAGCTCCCACAGGATGCCTGTGGTGGCAGACGTGGAGCCGAGACGCGGCACGTAGAGCAACACGGCAATCGCCACGCAAAGGCCCTGGATGACAAAGGCGATGGTGCGCACCCGGTCGACGGCAATGCCGGAATAGCGCGCGACATCGCGGTTTGAGCCGACGGCGACGACATGGCGCCCGTAACGGGTGCGGTAAAGCACGAAGGCGGCAATCGCGGTCACCACCAGAATGATGACGATCGGCACCGGCAGACCGAGGATCGAGCCGAAATAGACGGGCCGATAGATTTCCTGCTGGGCCGGGTCGCGCAGCGTGATCGCACCGCCCTGGGAGAGCCAGGTGGTGAGGCCACGATAGATGCCCATCGTGCCGAGCGTGGCGATGAAAGGCTCGATCTTGCCGACGGTGGTGATCAACCCGTTGGCCAGGCCGCAGAGCGAACCGATGATGACGGCGAGCGCCATGGCGGCGGCAATCATCAGGCCGGGATCGGCAATCGCGCCGGAATTCATGAACAGGATCATCAGGCTGGCGACAAAGGCCACCATCGAACCGACTGAGAGATCGAGATCCCCCGAGGAAATGACGAAGGTCGCCCCAACGGCGATGATCGCGATGAAGGCGGAGCGTGTCGCGACATTCGCAAGATTGGTGAGGCCGATGAAGTTCGGGTTCACCAGCGCGCCGACGATCAGGAGGATCAGAAGCGCGGCAAAGGGTGCCACGGCGCGCATGTCCACATCACGCCATGTGCGGCGGGCACGGCCAGCGGTGGTCGTTTCAGTCTCGGCAGTCATGTTGTCCCGTCTCCTCCCGCGCACCTCGACTGGAGGTCGCGCACCCTGAAGTCTTCGTTTTCCAAGCCCGGCCTTGTCGCCGGGCTGTGCCAATCGCTCAGCTCGCCATCTGCCGTTTCAGGCCCGCGGCGTAACGCATGATCGTCTGTTCGTTGATGTCGTCGCCCTCGAGCATGCCGACCATGCGGCCTTCACGCATGACGGCAACTCGCGTGCAAAGGCCGATCACCTCGGGCATTTCCGAGGAGATGACGATGATCGAGCGGCCCTCCCGGGCGAGCGCTGCGATGAAATGATAGATCTGCTGCTTGGTCCCGACATCGATGCCGCGCGTCGGCTCATCGATGATGATGATGTCAGGCTCGACTTCCATGATCTTGGCGAGCAGCAGCTTCTGCTGGTTACCGCCAGACATCCGGCCGACCCGCACCTTCTCGTCGCGAACGCGAATGTCGAAACGGCGCTTGGCCCGCGCCATGGCCTTCGCCTCGCTGGCGGGGTCGAGGTAACCATGGCGGACGTGATTATCCATCGACTGCAAGGTCAGGTTCGCGGTCATGCCCTCGCCGAGCAGCAGCCCCTTGCCCTTGCGATCCTTGGTCATGTAGGCGAGCCCGCGCCGGTTCGCCTCGCGAAAATCCTGCTGGTCGAGCACCATGCCCTTCAGCCAGACATCGCCCGAAAGCCTTGGGCGAAGCCCTGCGACCGCCTCCATCAGCTCCGTTCGACCAGACCCGATCAGGCCGGAAAAACCGAGCACTTCGCCGCGCCTCAGATCGAAGCTGGCATTCCGTACGAAGCCTGTCGTCAGATCCTTGACCGACAACACAACCTCTTCATCGACATTCGGTTCGTGCTTCGTCGGGTAGAGGCTCGACAATTCACGGCCCACCATCAGCTGCGCGATCGCCTCGCCATCGAGCGCCGAGGTCGGCGCCGTCTTCACCCACTGGCCATCCCGCAGCACCGTGACCCGGTCGGTGAGCTCCATCACCTCGTCGAGCTTGTGGCTGACGAAGACGAAACTCGTGCCCCGGGCGCGCAGCTTGCGCACCTGATCGAACAACACTTCCGTCTCGTCCCGCGACAGGACCGCCGTCGGCTCATCCATGAAGACGATCCGCGCCTTGCGGCTGATCGCCTTGGCGATCTCGACCATCTGCTTGTCGGCGACGGCGAGCGAACTGATCAGCGCATTCTCGTCGATCCTCGACCCCAACTGGTCGAGCACGCGCCGCGCTTCGGCCCGCATCACCTTGCGGTCGAGAACGCCGAAACGCGTCACCTCGCGGCCGAGAAACAGGCTCTCGGTGACCGTCAGATGATCGGCAAGATTGAATTCCTGGTGAATGAGCACGATGCCGAGCGCTTCGGCCGAGCCATTCGCCGGCAGGATCACCGGCTCGCCGTCAAGCAGGATGCGCCCCGCCGTCGCCTGCTCGAAGCCCGAGAGTATCTTCACGAGCGTCGATTTGCCGGCACCATTCTCGCCCATGAGCGCATGAACCTCGCCCGGCAACACGTCGAAATCGACGCTGAACAGCACCTGCACGTCGCCAAATGATTTGGAGATACGCTCCGCCACGAGCACGGGTGTCCGTGCTTCGCCCCCAGCCAATGTCATGCAATCCTCCCGGCGGCTCCTCAACCGCTATGCCACTTGTGTAAACCTTTACATGCCCAATGTAAAGGTTTACATCATTCGATCATGGGGACAATTTGAGCCCTGCCGGCTTTCGCAGCCGCAACAGGAACGGTAAGGTCTCCAACGATTCCATGCGGATAGGGGGATGGAGCCGCGTGCCGAATTCAGCACCAGCAACGATCGAGGATGTGGCGCGCATCGCGGAAGTGTCGATCGCGACGGTGAGCCGTGCGATCCACACGCCCGACAAGGTGGCGAAATCCACCCGGCAGCGGGTGAACCAGGCCATCGCCATCACCGGCTACACGACCAACGCCATGGCACGCTCGCTGCGCATGGGCCGGTCGAACATGATCCTGATCCTGGCCCCCGATATCGGCGACCCCAACTTTTCCTCGACCCTGATCGGCCTCGAAAACGAGGCCCGCGCACATGGCTATGGCGTGCTCATCGGACACACCCAGAATGATCCGGAACGCGGCCTCGAATACTTGAAATTCCTGAGCTCCGGTCAGGCGACCGGCCTCGTGTTGTTCACCGGCCACGAACCCTTCGGCCATCAGGTCGTCGGCCAGCGCCTGCCGCCCTCCGTCGCCGTCTTCGAACCCGTCTTCGGCTCGAAGATCTCCTATGTCGGCGTCGACGATGTGGCAGGCGCCCGCAAGGCCGCCGAACACCTGCTCTCGGCCGGGCACCGCTCCATCGCCTTTATCGGCGACAGCAAAACAAGGCTCGGCCACCAGCGCCGCCGCCAGGGTTTCGACATCGCGCTGGACGCCGCCCGCATTCCGCCCAATCAACGCTTCGTGCTGGAAGGCGAAGGCACGATCGAAAGTGGGCGCCTCGCCGTCGAGCAGCTTTTCATGCGCGACCAGCTGCCCTCCGCCTTCATGTGCGTCAACGATGCCACCGCCGTCGGCGTATTGAACGGCCTCACCGCCCGCGGCTACGACCTGCCACACGACTTCTCCGTCATCGGCTTTGATGACGTGCCGCAGGCGACCTATGTGAACCCCGCGCTCACCACCATCCGCCAGCCCCGCACGGCGATTGGCCGCCAGGCCATGTCACTGCTGATCAAGTCGCTGGGTGACCGCACAATGGAGCGCCAGGAAATCCTGCTGATGCCGGATCTGATCGTGCGGGGGTCTGTGACGGGGCCTGCGCGGCGATAAGACGATACAGCAGCGCTATTGGATCTGCACGTGGATGTGGTCGTCGTGACGCGCGGCACGGCACCCCTGGAAGCGGACCGCCGGAGCCGCAACGCCCAGCGCATCCGTGAGATGCGGCTCAAGGAAGACTTTCTCGACCCCATACTCGGCAACGCCCGTCTCCGCGAGCCACGAAACGGCCGCGCGCATTCGCTCGGGCTCGATCCCGTAGACAGGAAAGAACGGCTGTAGCCATGCGAGATCCCAGCGGGTCGTCAGCCAGTCATGACGCCCGACACAAGGCTGCTTGTCCGTTGAATTCGGCTGCTCGAAGGCAAAATAGCCGATTGGTGACCGCGTGACGCCATTGAGGAAGCGACCCGCGCCGTCACGATAGTAGAACGCAAGATCCAGCTTCCGGCCATCGGCGTGGGAAAGATGCGGCAGCAGCGGAAATCCGTCGATGAAAGGAAAGTTGGCATCCAGGGCGACCGTGACCGTGCCAGGGAAACGGGTATCCATGTGGTCTGCCAACCGTTCGGCCATCCGCAACAGGCCGGGCGTGACATAGTTCCGGTTGAGGGCACAGTAGAGGGGTGATCGCACAACGAGATGATCCGCTGGCTTGGCAAAGCATGAAAGCGCTACGCGGCCGAAATGCGGTGCGATGAACGTCGCGGCGTAGGTTAAGCCTATGTAGAAGGCAAGGAAAAGGCTGAGCCTCATAAGCACACTGCCGAGGCGCAAGACCCTGGCCACACCGAGTGTCGCAATATAGGCGAGACCTCCCAGCTGTGTCAGCGCTGTAAGCAGAATGAAAAGAATAATCCGGGTCGCGATTTTCGCCATGGAAACACTTGGGTGCTGAAACTGTTAGGAGACTGAGGGAACGCCCGACCGAATGCAACTGCAGCTGCAACTGCACCTCTGCCGGCGCCCGCAGTTCTTGGCACACCCGCCAGCTGCCCCTATGTTGGCAGCCCACGATTTATGATCGGAATACCCCATGAGTGTCGCCTTCACCAAAGAAGAGAGTTCAGAAACCGCAGCAGAACTCCATCTGCCGGATCGTCCGATCTCGCAGCACCCGAACCTGGTGACGGCCCAAGGGCTGGCGCGGCTTGAGGCCGAGGCGGAAGAGGCCCGCATCGCATATCTCGCGGCACAGGCGGTAGAGGATGTGAACGAGCGTCGTCGCCAGTCGGCGGTCCCCTATCGTGACCTCAAATACCTGACGGAGCGTCTGCGCACCGCGCAGGTCATCCCGGAGCCCGAAACCAACGCCGTCGTCGCCTTCGGCAGCAAGGTCACCTTCGAGCGAGACGACGGCCGCGTCCAGACCTACCGCATCGTCGGTGAGGACGAGGCTGATCCCAAGACCGGCTCGATTTCATTCGTTTCGCCCGTTGCAGCCCGCCTCATGGGCAAGGCAGTCGGCGATGTGGTGACGGTCGGCGACCAGGAGTTGGAGATCACCGCAATCGGGTGAATGATTGCCGGACGAAACCGCCGGAGGATGACGACGCTTGAGGAATGCGAAAGGCCGGGACGCTTTCGCGTCCCGGCCTCCAAATGACTGCAACAGCCGAAATCAAACGTAGCGGTTGACCACGTTTTCCAGCAGTTCCTGCTTGCCGGAAACCGGCTGCGGGTTGACGTTCTTGGCTTCAACGCGGGCAGCGATGGCGTCGAGGCTTTCTTCGCCGCGAAGCATCTTCTGGTTCTCGGCCTTGTCCCAGCCGGCGTAACGGCTGTTGAGCGGAGCAGACAGCGCCTTGTCCTCGACCATCTTCGCCGCAGCCTTCAGGCCGCGGGCGCAGCAATCCATGCCGCCGATATGGCCGATCAGCAGGTCTTCGGCGTCGAGCGACTGGCGGCGCAGCTTGGCGTCGAAGTTGGTGCCACCGGTGGTGAAGCCGCCAGCCTGCAGGACCTGGTAGTAAGCCAGCGCCATTTCCGGAACATTGTTCGGGAACTGGTCGGTATCCCAGCCAGATTGGTAGTCGTTGCGGTTCATGTCGATCGAGCCGAAGATGCCGAGCGCATTGGCGAGCGCCAGTTCGTGCTCGAAGGAGTGGCCGGCCAGGATCGCATGGCCTTGCTCGATGTTCACCTTGACCTCGTTCTCGAGGCCGTAGCGCTTCAGGAAGCCGTAGACGGTGGCGACATCGTAGTCATACTGATGCTTCGAGGGCTCCTGCGGCTTCGGCTCGATCAGGATTGCGCCCTTGAAGCCGATCTTGTGCTTGTATTCGACGACGAGGTTGAGGAAACGCCCCATCTGGTCGAGTTCGCGGGAAAGGTCTGTGTTGAGCAGGGTCTCGTAGCCTTCACGGCCACCCCACAGCACGTAGTTCTCACCGCCGAGACGCTGGGTCGCGTCGAGGCAGGTCTTCACCGTCGCAGCGGCGAACGCGAAAACGTCAGGATCCGGATTGGTGGCCGCACCCGACATGTAGCGGCGATGCGAGAACATGTTCGCCGTGCCCCAGAGCAGCTTGACGCCGGTCTCTTCCTGCTTCTTGGCGAAGTAGTCGACAATCTCGTTCAGGTTCTTGGTGTTCTCGGCGAAGCTGTTGCCCTCAGGGCGAACATCCGCGTCATGGAAGCAGTAATAGGGCGTGCCCAAGAGCTGGAAGAATTCGAAGGCGACATCGGCCTTCAGCTTCGCCGCGTCCATCGTGTCCTTGAACCAGGGACGCTCAAACGTGTTGCCACCGAACGGGTCGGTGCCCGGCCAGACGAAGGTGTGCCAATAGGCAATCGCAAAGCGCAGATGGTCTTCCATGCGCTTGCCGAGGACGACTTCGTCGGGATTGTAGTGGCGGAAGGCCAGCGGATTGGTGCTGCCTTCGCCTTCATATTTGATCTTCTGGATATTGCCGAAGAAACCTGTGCTCATGGGTAGTCCTCCTTGGTTTTTTTGTATGCCCCCCCCCCCCTTGAGGGGGAGGGTCGGACCGTAAGGTCCGGGGTGGGGTGATAGCGGGGGATCACCCCCACCCGCTGCTTGCGCAGCGACCTCCCCCCTCAAGGGGGAGGTGGGAAATCAAAGGCCCCGGATCGCCGGATACAGCGCCCGGTAACGCCCGTAAGCCGTCTCGTAAGCACCCGTCAGCGCGCTGACCGGCTCCACCGTCTCCGCCGTCTGCGGCGCCGTGCAGACCGACAGCGGATCCGCCCCGGTTGCCGCAATCAGCCCGAGACGTGCCGCCCCGAAAGCAGCCCCGAAGTCACCGTCGGCGGGAATGTCCACCGGCATATCGAGTGCGGTGGCAATCGAGGACAGCCAGTAGCACGAGCGAGAACCGCCGCCGATCGCTGTGACGCGGCTGATCGTGGTTCCCGCAGACTTCAGGGCCTCCAGACTGTCACGGATCGCGAAGGTCACCCCTTCCAGAACCGCCTGCGTCAGCGCCACGCGGCCGCTCTCATGGCCGAGCCCGATAAAGGCACCACGGATCTTCGCATCGTTATGCGGTGTGCGCTCGCCCGAGAGATAGGGAAGGAAGGTCACTCCCGTCGGTGCCTTGAGCGCATCGCCCAGTTCGGCGGTGAGCTCGCCGGCCGACTTGCCGGTGACACCCGAATGCCAGTTCAGCGCATCGGTCGCCGAGAGGATGACACCCATCTGGTGCCAGGTATTGGGCAGAGCATGGCAGAAGGCATGCACGGCGCTTTCCGGCTTCGGCAGATAGGAAGCGTTGGCGGCAAACAGCACGCCCGAAGTGCCCAGCGAGACGAAGGCCTGGCCTTCCGCGACCGTGCCCATGCCGCAGGCCGAGGCCGCATTGTCCCCTGCCCCGCCGGCAATCACGACGTCGGATCCCAAACCCCATTTGGCCGCAAGTTCGGCACGCAGCGTACCGGCGCGATCCGTCCCCTCGACGAGACCCGGCATCTGCTCGATGGTCAGTCCTGTGGCGTCGAGCAGTTCCGTCGACCAGGCTCGCTTGCCCGTATCGAGCCAGCTGGTGCCAGCGGAGTCGGACATGTCAGAGAGATATTCCCCCGTCAGCCAGAAGCGCAGGTAATCCTTGGGCAGCAACACCTTGGCGACCTTGGCAAAGGTCTCCGGCTCATTGTTCCTCACCCAGGCGAGCTTCGGTGCGGTGAAGCCGGGAAAGACGATGTTACCGGTGAGCGCCCGGAATCGCGGATCGGCGTCGAGGGCTGCAGCTTCCGCATGGCTGCGCGTATCATTCCAGAGAATGCAGGGCCGAAGCACGCGCCCCTTGGCATCGACAAGCGTCGCACCATGCATATGGCCGGAAAGGCCGATGCCCCGGACAGCCGCCAGTCCCTTGGGATGCGCCGCTTTGAGCGCCGCAATCGCCTCCTCCGTCGCATGCAGCCAGTCGCCCGGCGCCTGTTCCGACCAGCCGGGATGCGGCCGCTGCACGGTGAGACCAGCATGCCCGACGCCAATCACCTGCTGGGCGTCGTTGATCAGCATCGCCTTGATGCCGGATGTGCCGAGATCCAATCCGAGATACATGGGTGTCCTCCATTCCTCTGCCTTCAGGGCAGATTGTCCTTCAAGAATATGTCGATACGAATGCGCTCCTGGTCGGCAACGACTGGCAGCCCATCGGCCTTGGCCTTGAGGACACGGATCGCACTGCGCACCTCATGTCCCGCATCCTGGTTGAGCACGGCATCGATCAGCCCCGATTGCAGCGCTCCGCGCGTCGTCTCGGTCAATTCATGCGCGATGACGACCGGACGCCGCTCGGCCGGCACGTGCTCCAGCGCCTTGACGAGGCCGCGATTGCCGGCCCCCAGACTGTAGAGGGCGACAATATCGTCAAGCCCCGAGAACAGTGCCGCAACCAGCCGCTCGACGACTGCAGGATCGTCACGCCCTTCAAGCACCGGCAAAAGCTCCAGCGTCGGGAAGTCCCGCGCCATGACGGAGGCAAAGGCCTCGCAGCGTTCACGATGGTCGCGCACCAGCATCGAGCCGGCAAGCACCGCAACCTTGCCCTGGCGACCACCTGCGAAACGGCCGAGCAAACTGGCGGCCGTGCGCCCGGCCGCCGCATTGTCGATGCCGGCATAGTGATCGCGCTCCGTGCCGGAGAGATCCGACACCAGCGTGACCAGCGGAATGCCGGCGGCGATGACCTCGGATGCAGCGACCGCCACTTCAGGCGCATCGACGGCGACAAAGGCGATACCTGCGGGCTGCTCGGCTGCTGCATCTCTGAGCGCCCGGGCGAGCGCTGCGGCGTCAAAGGCCGGCACATCAACCAGGCGAATTGCGATCCGCTCGACGCCCGCGCGGTCCCGCGCCTCGTCGAGCGCGAGCCGCAGGCCCCGCATGAAGGAATTGTCGTTCGAGGGAATGACGAAGGTCAGCGGATAGGTCCGCCCCTTGGCAAGATTGGCCGCCGCCACGTCGCGCACGAAGCCAAGTTCGTGCACCGCCTTGTCCACCTTCTCACGGGTCCGCGCGCTCACCCCCGGCCGCCGGTTCAAAACCCGGTCGACGGTGGCGAGACTTACGCCTGCATGGCTCGCGATGTCGTGGACTGTCGGCTTCATTCTCTCCTCCGGCGCCGTTCCTACACCACCTCATGAGGTACGTAAATCAGAAATTGATGTACGTACCTCTTTTACAGACAAAAAAGAGGCCGCCCCAACTTGGGACGGCCGAGATCTGGAGATCGATGTGAAGACTGGACCGCGAAGCTTATGCGGGCATGGAGATGTCAGTGCCCGGCGCCTGCGGGTGCGGCACCCTGCGGCTTCTTCAGCAGCAAGACCAGGAACACCAGAGCGATGAAGAGAACGGTCAGCCCCATGAACACGTCCATGAAAGACAGGAGCCAGGCCTGCTGCGTCACAACGCCGGACAGCTTCTTGATTGCAACCGCCGTCCCGTCGAGGCCGTAGCTGTCGTAGTTTGCACCGACACTTGCCAGCCAGTCGAGGGCTGCCTGGTTGCTCCAGGAAAGCTGCTCGGAGAGCCGTGCATAGTGGTCGTCAGTTCTCTGGGTCAGCATGGTGTTGATTATCGCGAGCCCGACCGCCCCACCGAGGTTGCGGGTCAGGTTGAAGAGGCCCGAGGCATTCTTCATCCGCTCCGGCGGCAGCGTGCCGAGCGCCAGATTGTTGATCGGCACCATGCAGATCATCAGCGAGCAGCCGCGCAGGATCTGCGGCACGAGCAGCTCATAGAAATCCCAGTCCGCGGTGATGCCCGTCATCATGTAGGTGCCGAGCGCGAAGCCCGAAAACCCGATCATCATCATCACGCGCGGATCGAGCTTGTTTGACAGCATGCCCGCGACCGGCGCCGTCAGGAACATCGCAGCCCCCGACACGAACATGGTCTCGCCGATCATCAGCGAGTCATAGCCCCGAATACGCCCGAGATAGAGCGGATAGAGATAGGTGAGCCCGTAAAGCCCCACCCCCATGACGAAGGAGAAGAGCGAACCGAAGGCGAAGTTGGCATTCGAGAAGGCCCTGAGATCAACGACGGGCAGTTCGACCTTGAACACCCGCCAGAAGAAGATGGCCCCGCCAATCACCATGGCGACAGTGCCCATGACGATGTGGTGGTCGTTGAACCAGTCCTTGTTGTTGCCCTCCTCCAGCACGAACTCCATCGTGCCGAGGAAGACCGCCATGGAAGCAAGCCCCCACCAGTCGAACTTCTTGAGGAGCTTGAGATCCGGCTTGTCGAAATCGATCAGGCTCCAGGCGGCCGCAGCCACCAGCATGCCGGGAATGACGTTGATCAGGAACAGCCAGTGCCAGGACATCGCATGGCTGATGTAACCGCCGATCGTCGGACCGATCGTCGGTGCCAGTGTGGCAACAAGACCGACCATCGGCGAAACGATGTTGCGCTTGGACGGCGGGAAGATAGTGAAGGCCGCGGCAAACACCGACGGGATCATGCCACCACCGATAAAGCCCTGGATCGCGCGGTAGACGATCATCTGCTCGATATTGGTCGCCGTCGCACACAGCGCACTGGCAAGCGTGAAGCCGGCCGCGCAGACGGTAAACAGCACCCGGGTCGACACGATCCGTGCGAGCACGCCCGACAAGGGGATCATGATGACTTCGGCGATCAGATAGGAGGTCTGCACCCAGGCGATTTCGTCGGAGCCAGCGCCGAGGCCGGCCTGGATCTCGGCCAGTGACGCCGAGACGATCTGGATGTCGAGGATCGACATGAACATGCCGAAGACCATTGCCAGGAAGGCAAAGACGCGTCTCGGGTCCATCCGCTCCTCGGCGGGCGCCGAGGCAGCGATGTCTGCTGTGGTGGTTGCGGCCATGACACGGCCCTTTCGATAACGACTGCCGGTGGTTTACTTCGCGGCAAGCGCCCGGCCCTCAGGGGCCGTGCGGGTGTCGACGTCGACGATGACGCTGAGGCCAGCGCGCAGATGGCCGCCGGCAAGCGCGTCTTCGGGAAGGGCGATGCGAACAGGCACGCGCTGCACGACCTTGGTGAAATTGCCCGTGGCGTTTTCGGCCGGCAGCATCGAGAAGATGGCACCGGAGGCCGGCGCGATGGAGGTCACCGTGCCCTCGAGCGGCTGGTCTCCATAGGCGTCCACATGGATCGAAACCTTGGAGCCGGGCACCAGATCTGCGATCTGCGTCTCCTTGAAATTGGCCTCGATATAGAGCTCGCTGGTCGGAACGAGAGCCGCGAGACGCTTGCCGGCGGAAACGAGGTCACCAGCCTGAACCGCGAGATTGCCGATCACGCCGTCATAAGGCGCCTTGAGAACGGTGAAGTCGAGATCGCGTTTGGCCTTGTCGATCGCCAGCTGCTGCAGGCGAACCGTGCTCAAGGCCTCTTCGCGCTGCGCCTTCAGAAGCGCGAGATTGGCTTCTGCCGAAGAAACGGCCGCCTGGCCGGCAACGACATTGGCCCGCGCCTGATCGAGCGATACCTTCGCATTATCCAGATCAGCGGCGGTGCCGACGGACTTGGAGGCAAGGTCGCTGGCGCGATTTGCGGTAATTTCAGCACCGCGAACGGCTGCTTCAAGCGCACCGAGCTGGGCTTCGGACTGCGCCACGCTCGCCTCGCCGCCGATGATTTGCGCATCGATGCGCTTCACTGACAGTTCCGCACTCTCCTTGTTGGCAAGCGCCTGCTCATAGGCGATCTGGTAGTCGCCGCCATCGAGCGTCACGAGCGGATCGCCGGCATGGACGATCTGGTCGCTGGTCACATTGACCTTCTCGACATAGCCGGACACCTTCGGCGAGATGATCGCGATATCGCCCTCGATATAGGCATCCTCTGTCGACACCATGAACCGACCCTCGGTCCACCAGCCGTAACCATACCAGGCCGCGCCGCCAAGCAACGCAGCGAGGATTACAGGGAGCACAGGACTGCGCTTCTTGGCCTTTGGCGTGTCCGAGAGGGACGGTGTAGGCACCCCGGTATCCATTCCCGTTGCGGGCGCGGCCTCATTCCGGTCGACTGGAGTGGAAGTGGAACGAAGGGCGGTGGATCTTTGCGTCGCTGACATGATACGGACCGGGGATTTGTTGACTTTGCTCGAACTGAACCGTTCGGTTCGATTGACATAGAGAGTTTTTTAGCCCATATCAAGGCCAATAAACGAGCCCGCTAAACTGAATGCTCGGTTACATTAATTTTGTTTGGTCAAGATATGTCGAAAACAAACGAGGAAATTGTCATGACGCCCCCTTGCTACCCCGTCGCCGGGGTGGGGCGCTTCGCTGCGGGCGCAGATCCCGTGAAGCGGGGACAAATTCTGGACGGAGCCAAGCGAGTGTTCATGAAGCTCGGCTACGATGCTGCGAGCATGAACGATGTCACTCGGGAGGCCGGCGTTTCCAAGGGCACCATCTACGTCTATTTCCAGAGCAAGGAAGATCTGTTCGGTGCTCTCGTGGAACGGGAAAAGAGCGCCTTCGATGCCACTATCCGACAGATCCTTGACGAGAGCGCCACCGTCGAGGACGGCCTGCGTGGCTATTCTCATGCCTATGCCCATTTCATTCTCGACACCGAAATGATCCCGACAATGCGCATCCTGATGGGCGTGCTGGATCGCATGCCAACGCTCTGTCAGCGCTTCTTCGCGTCGTCACCAACGAACATCAAGGTCCTGCTGCAGGACTATATTGCGGCTGCCGCCGACAAAGGTGAACTCGAAGTCGAGGACACGGATCTCGCCGCACGCCAGTTCATCGACCTGTCGACGGCCGGATATTTCAAGAAGCGTCTGTTCAACGACATCCCGGTGCGTCCTGATGACAAGGAGATTGCACGCGTGGTGGATTCAGGAGTTCGCATGTTCATGAACTTCTACGGCCCGAAAAACACCGAAGCCCGAGGCTGATCATCGACGGAACTTTGTTCCAGGCACGGACTTTAATTGGCTGCTTGCCATTCGCCAGGATATGTCTCATGTCCTGAGCCCCCCATCCGTTTGATCAGCACGGAAGACATCCATGGAAAATATCAGCGTTCTCCTCCAGGACCCCGCCGCCTGGGTCGCACTCGTGACGCTCGTCGTCATGGAAGTCGTTCTCGGCATCGACAACCTCATCTTCATCTCGATCCTGACCAACAAGCTGCCCGCAGAGATGCGCGAAAAGGCCCGTCGCATCGGCATCGGGCTTGCACTGGTCATGCGCCTGGCTCTGCTCGGTACCGTCGCCTGGATCGTCCAGCTGACCACCCCCGTCTTCGAGCTCTTCGGCCATGGCTTCTCGTGGAAGGACATGATCCTGATCGCCGGCGGTCTCTTCCTCGTCTGGAAGGCAACGAAGGAAATCCACCACGCCGTGGACCCGGTCGACAAGGAAGAGGACTTCATCGCCTCGACCGCATCGACGACCTTCGCCAGCGCCATCGGCCAGATCCTGCTTCTCGACCTCGTCTTCTCGATCGACAGCATCATCACCGCCGTCGGCATGACACCGCATGTCCCGATCATGGTCGTCGCCGTGGTAGCGGCCGTCACCGTCATGTTGGTGGCAGCCACGCCGCTTGCCAACTTCATCGAGAAGAACCCGACCATCGTCATGCTGGCGCTGGCCTTCCTCATGATGATCGGCACGACGCTGATCGCCGAAGGCATGGGCTTCCATGTTCCGAAGGGTTACGTCTACGCCGCGATGGCCTTTTCGGCATTGGTCGAGGTGCTCAACATGTTCGCCCGTCGCAAGCGCGAGCGTGACCGCGTGGCCAAGACCACGGTGCATTGAGCCATAGCTGAATTGCAAAGAGGGCCTGTCGCGAGATGGGCCTTTTTTATCTGCAGCGACCGCGCCGGAACCGATCGGCTCTTGCCGGAACTGCTGTCAGCGCTTACGCCTTCATCGACCATCCGCATTTGGCCGGAGCCCAATGACATACGAGCAAATCCTCGCCTTCGGCCTCATCGCGGTGATGATGGCCGCCTTTCTCTGGGAGAAGTTTCGCTACGACGTCGTGGCCTGCGTGGCGCTCGTCGCCGCGGTCGTTCTCGGGCTGCTGCCGGCAGCCGATGCCTTTTCCGGCTTCTCTGACGACCTCGTCATCATCGTCGGCAGCGCATTGGTGGTCAGTGCAGGTGTCGCCCGCTCCGGCGTGGTGGATCTCGCCATCAAGCGCTTTTTCCCGGCCCTGACGTCGCTGCACGGCCAGATGCTGCTCCTGCTTGTCACCGTGACCGTGCTCTCGGCCTTCATCAAGAATATCGGCGCCCTCGCCATCATGATGCCGGTCGCCTTCCAGTTCGCCCGCCGGTCCAGCGTCCCGCCATCCGTCTTCCTGATGCCCATGGCCTTCTCCGCCCTGCTGGGCGGCTTGATGACGCAGATCGGCACCTCGCCAAACATTGCCGTCTCCCGCCTGCGGGAAGAGCTGACGGGTCAGCCCTTCACCATGTTCGACTTCACGCCGGTCGGCGCAACGCTCGCCGCAGCCGGCATCGTCTTCCTGATCTTCTTCTACTGGCTCGTGCCGCGCCGCGAGAACCAGAACCCCTCGCTGCAGGAGGCGCTCGAAGCCTCGAGCTTCGCGACCGAAGCCATGATCACCCGCCAGTCTCCCTTTGTCGGCAAGACGCTGCATCATCTGCTACAGACGTCCCACGGCGAGGTAACGGCTTCCGCCATCCTGCGTGGCCAGACACGTCTATCGCCCTTCCCTGACGTCCTGCTGCACGAGGAGGATACACTTCTCCTCGAAGGACCGTCCGAGGCTTTGGATCGCATCGTCTCCCAGGGAAATCTAAGCCTGTCCGGCAACACGGATGGCGACCGCAAGCGGCGTGGCGACATCTCCTCCGTCGAGGCTGTCATCGGACGCGGCTCGCCACTGATCGGCCAGACGACAAGCGAACTGTCGCTGGTCCACACCTACGGCGTCAACCTTCTGGCCGTCAGCCGCCAGGGCAAGCGCATCCGCGAGCGCCTAGGCCAGCTAACCCTGCGCTCGGGCGACGTCGTGGTGCTGCAAGGCCTGCGCCAGCAGATGCCGTCGATCCTGACAGAACTCGGCTGCCTGCCGCTCGCCGAACGCGAAATCCTGCTCGGCACCAGCCGCAACATCTTCATCCCGCTGGCAATCCTGGTGATCGCCATGGGAGCAACCGCGCTCGGCCTCGCTCCCGTCGCAATCGCCTTCTTCGCCGCGGCTCTCGCCATGGTCGCCTTCGGCGTCATCCCCGTAAGCGAGGTCTACCGCGCCGTCGATGGGCCGATCCTCGTGATGCTGGCGGCCCTGATCCCGGTCGCCGATACGCTGCGCACGTCAGGTGGCAGCGACGTCATTGCCGGCTGGCTGAACGCCGCAGCCGGCGGCATGCCCGCCTGGGGTGCGGTGGCGATGATCCTGCTGACGGCGATGGCCGTCACGCCCTTCCTCAACAATGCAGCGACCGTTCTCGTCATGGCCCCGATTGCGGCGAGCTTCGCGACCGGCCTCGGCTACAAGCCGGAGGCCTTCCTGATGGCCGTTGCCATTGGTGCAGGCTGCGATTTCCTCACCCCCATCGGCCACCAGTGCAACACGCTGGTCATGGGTCCGGGCGGCTACCGCTTTTCGGACTATCCGAGGCTTGGGCTCCCCCTCTCAATCCTCATTGTCCTGGTCTCGGTCCCGGCGCTGCTGATGGTCTGGCCAGTCAGCTGATCCGGCTAGGGCGGCGAAAATGCACACAAAGAAAAACCTGCGTCGGCGGACGCAGGTTTTCCTTGGGGGCGGGGACTTGGGGAGAGCGCAGGCCGGACGGTTAAGGGGCTCGCCTGCCATTTCGTTGGCCACGGATAGAAACCGGAAAAACTCCCGTGTTCCCCATATCCCGTCGCGTCCGGTTGGCACGGCCTGCGCTCTGTTCTAAGAACGCCGGATCCGGCCCCAGGTTCCGGCTCTCTCAAAAATTTTTTGACGATTTTTTCAGCGCCGCTCGAAAGGCCGGTTTCCGTGGTTTTTCTTGACGCACGGCCCTGAATATGGCCTAAGGCCACGCTGTGGAACAGGCGGCGCCAAGGTGCCGAACTCCGTTCTCACCGGCCCTTACCGGCAGCCTCACAATTTCAAGATCCGGCGCTAAACTGCCGATCATCCGCACGCACCACGAGCTTTACCCATGACCAAGTCCGGCGTCCGCGTCCGCATTGCCCCCTCCCCGACCGGCGAGCCCCATGTCGGCACCGCCTATATCGCGCTGTTCAACTACCTCTTCGCGAAGAAATTCGACGGCGAGTTCATCCTGCGCATCGAGGACACCGACGCGACGCGTTCAACCGCGGAATTCGAGCAGAAGGTGCTGGACGCGCTGAAATGGACCGGCCTCACCTGGTCGGAAGGCCCCGATGTCGGCGGCCCCTACGGCCCCTATCGCCAGTCCGAGCGCAAGGATCTCTATCGCCCCTTCGTCGACAAGATGCTCGACAATGGCGGCGCCTTCCATTGCTTCTGCACACCGGAACGGCTTGAGAGCATGCGCGAAGCGCAGCGCGCCGCCGGCAAGCCGCCGGGTTATGACGGCCACTGCCTGCACCTGAAGGCCGAAGAAGTGACTGCCCGCGTTGCTGCCGGCGAACCGCATGTCATTCGCCTGAAAGTGCCGAGCGAAGGCTCCTGCGATTTCCACGACGGCGTCTACGGCGACGTGTCGATCCCGTGGGAAAGCGTGGACATGCAGGTCCTCCTGAAGGGCGACGGCATGCCGACCTATCACATGGCCAATGTCGTCGATGACCACATGATGAAGATCACCCACGTCGCCCGCGGCGAGGAGTGGCTGGCTTCCGTGCCGAAGCACATCCTCATCTACAAGCATCTCGGCCTTGAGCCGCCTGTTTTCATGCACCTGTCGCTGATGCGCAATCACGACAAGTCGAAGCTGTCGAAGCGCAAGAACCCGACCTCGATCTCCTATTACTCGGCCCTCGGCTATCTGCCGGAAGCCCTGATGAACTTCCTCGGCCTGTTCTTCATCCAGATCGCAGAAGGCGAAGAGCTGCTGTCGATGGAAGAGCTGATCGCAAAGTTCGATCCGGACAACCTCTCCAAGGCCGGCGCGATCTTCGACATCCAGAAGCTCGACTGGCTGAACGGCCGCTGGCTGCGC
This sequence comes from Allorhizobium sp., assembly GCA_051861045.1. GTDB lineage: Bacteria > Pseudomonadota > Alphaproteobacteria > Rhizobiales > Rhizobiaceae > Allorhizobium. The sequence continues at coordinate 412,503 of JBHYDI010000001.1, read as the reverse complement.
GAGAAGCTGACCCCGGAAGACTTCGTCGCCCGCGTCCTCGACTGGTCGATGGAAAACGACCGTCTCGTCGAAGGACTGAAGCTCGCCCAGAGCCGTGTCACCAAGCTCGGCGAAGTCCCGCCGCTGGCCGGCTTCCTGCTCGCCAACGACGTCGGCCTGACGCCAGCCTCCTTCGGCGGCCTGAAGACCAGCCCGGCCGAGACGCTCGAAATCGTCACCACCGTTCAGACGGATCTCGAAAAGATCCTCGAATGGAACGTGACAACCATCGAGGAAGAGCTGCGCGCGATCTCCGAGCGCATGGAAAAGAAGCTCCGTGTCGTCACCCCGCCCCTCTTCGTCGCCGTCTCCGGCAGCCAGCGCTCGCTGCCGCTGTTTGACTCGATGGCATTGCTCGGCCGCTCGGTCGTGCGCCAGCGGCTGAAAGTTGCGATCCAGGTGCTGACCGCGATGGCGGGTGCGCAGAACTGAGGGTAGCCCCTCCCCCTTGTGGGGAGGGGTTGGGGAGGGGTCTTAGCCCCGAGCAAGACGCCTCCCCTCCCCGTCGCTTCGCTCCGACCCTCCCCACAAGGGGGAGGGTCGACCGAGCCCGCTGCACCGGCGAACTGAAACGAACAAAGCCGTAGAAGGCAAACACACGATGACCGAACAGACAACCGAAACCGCCCTCTCCTCCGACCCGACGGAAGTCCGCCGCCAAAAGCTTGCGCTGTTGCGCGAACAGGTCGGCGACGTCTATCCGGCGCATTTCCACCGCACGATGACCAATGCGGAATTTGCCGAGAAATACGCAGGGTTGGAACTGGACGAGACGTCTGACGACATCATCACGGTGGCCGGCCGCGTCTATTCCTCGCGCAATTCTGGCATGTTCATGGACATTCATGACGCCTCGGGCAAGATCCAGATCTTCTCCCACAAGGACACGACGCCGGAAGAAGCCCGCGCGCTGCTGCCGATGATCGACCTCGGCGACATCATCGGCGTCAAGGGCCAGGTTCGCCGCACCAAGCGTGGCGAACTGACCATCAACGCCCACGAAATCACCATGTTGACCAAGACGCTGCTCCCCATGCCGGAGAAGTATCATGGCCTCGCCGACATCGAGCTGCGCTACCGCAAGCGTCACCTCGATATCCTCACCAACGAGGAATCCAAGCTCCGCTTCCAGCAGCGCTCGAAGATCGTCTCCGGCATCCGCCGCTTCCTCGAGGGCGAAGGCTTCCTCGAAGTCGAGACGCCGATGCTGCAGACCGTCTATGGCGGCGCAACGGCTGAGCCCTTCAAGACCCACCACAACACGCTGAAGATGGACATGTATCTGCGCATCGCGCCGGAACTGTTCCTTAAGCGCACGCTGGTATCGGGCCTTGCCGACAAGGTGTTCGAGGTCAACCGCAACTTCCGCAATGAAGGTGTGTCGACCCGCCACAATCCCGAATTCACAATGATGGAATGCTACTGGGCCTATGCCGATTACGAGGACATGATGGGCCTCGTCGAGCGCATGTTCGAGACGCTCGCCATCGGCATCCACGGCACGACCGACCTCACCTTCGGTGACAAGCAGCTCTCCTTCAAGGGCCCGTTCAAGCGCGTGCCCATGCCGGACGCCGTCAAGGAAGCAACCGGCATCGATTTCTTGAGCATGAAGACCGACGAGGAAGCCCGCACAGCCGCGAAGGCCGCAGGTTTTGCCGTCGAGAAGGACTGGACATGGGGCGAATGCCTCGCCTTCATCTTCGAGGAGAAGGTCGAAGGCACGCTGATCCAGCCGTCGCACGTTACGCATTTCCCGAAGGACATCTCGCCCTTCGCCAAGGAAGTGCCGGGCGAACCGCGCCTCGTCGAGCGTTTCGAGACCTATTGCAATGCCTGGGAAGTCGGCAACGCCTTCTCCGAGCTGAACGACCCGGAAGAGCAGCGCAAGCGCATGGTCGAGCAGCTCGAACAGGCCCATTCGCGCGGCGAAAAGGACAAGCAGCTCGACGACGAGTTCCTCGATGCGATCGACCAGGGCATGCCGCCCGCCGGTGGCCTCGGCATCGGCGTCGACCGCCTGATCATGCTCCTGACCAACGCCCCGTCGATCCGTGACGTGATCCTCTTCCCGGCACGCCGCAACCGCAACGACTGAGCGGGTATCACCATCAGATGCAAAAGCCCCGGCCTCTAAGGACCGGGGCTTTTTCTGTTTCCTGGCCGCGATTGGAACGCTCGTGATGCCGAGGCAATATCAACGATCAGTGATCGGCCTTGGCATGCTCGTCGGCTTTAGGCTTGGCCTTGGGCGGCAGGATTGCTTCGTCTTCTGCGGGTGGATGGACCTCGGTCGCAGCACCATGCTCTTCCGGTTTGGTTGCCGGCGCGGCAGCACCCGCCCCCTCTGGCGCGATCGGCTGTGCCCGCATCTTCTCGAGCCAGGCAGCCCCGTGATCGGCACTCTTGGCACCATCCGAACCCTCGGCTGGCTTGGCTTCAGCGGCAACATCCGCGACGGGCGCCTCTTCCTCGGAACCGCCAAGCCCAACCATGCTCTTCAGCGATGAGAACCATCCGTCGCCTTCGGCGGGCGCCTCTTCGGCAACAGGCGTCTCACCGGCAGCAGCGTCATGGCCAGCGACTTGTTCGACCGCACCGTCGTGGCTGCTTTCATCCGCGCTGTGGGCAGCAGCCTCGTCGACAACAGCGGGCTTCTCTTCGGTATGCGCGACCTCTTCAGCCCCATGCTCGGGCGCAGTCGTATGCGCCGCATCGGCAGCCGGTTCCTCACCATGTGCGGCAGGATCCGTGGCAGCATGATCGGTCGCAGCGTCTCCATGCGTCTCGCCAGAGCCTGCGTCTCCATGGGCGACAGCAGCCGGTTCCGCATGATCCTCGGCCGGCGCCTCGTGACCCTCGGCCACGGCACCATGGCCGTCAGCGGGTGCTGCATGGCCATCTGCCGGTGCGGCATGTCCTTCGGCTGGCGCTTCATCGCCGCCGAGACCGACCATGCCCATCAGCGAGGCCATCCAACCCTTGTCTTCTTCGGCACCGTGCTCGGCGACCGGAGTTTCCTCAGCGTGTTCGCCGGCCGGTGTCTCTCCATGGCCTTCGGCCTCACCGTGGCCGTCCTCAGCTTTGCCATGAGCGTCCGCTTCACCATGCCCTTCGGCCGGCTTCTCGCCATGCGCGTCTTCCCCGCCATGGGCAGGCGCCTCGCCGTGGCCCCCGGCCTTTTCGCCGTGGCCCTCGCCTTCCGGCACGACCACTTCAGGCTTCACGCAATCGGTCTGGTCGTCAAGCTTCGCCATCAGCGCCTGGATATCGGCTTCGAGCATGTCGACACGCTCGCCGAAGAACTCGCCATTCGGCGCAGCAAGACCATCGGCGTAACGCGCCGTCAGCACACGCGCCGACATTTCCTGAGGCACATGGCTCGGGTCCGGAACGTAGATGACATCAGCCCCGACCGCGCGTCCGCGCATGCCCGAGCGGTCCTTCGGGCCGCTGGCATCAAGCACAACGACCTGCACCAGGTCGGCCTTCTTCGTTTCCTGCAGGGTCTTTGCCACGCGCAAGGCCGTCTTGACGCGCGCCAGGCCATCGCCCGGCTCATTGGTGGTGATGAATTTGCGCACCCAGAAGCGATCCTTTTTGTGGATCTCGACCGTCTTCACTTCGGTGCATTCAAGCCCGTTCAGTTCGGCATAGGAGGGGCCGAGCAGCTTGTCCGCACCGATATAGACGGCAGCGGCACCCGTGCCGCCAAGGGTGACCAGCACCCCGCCCAAAATGAGCATGAGCTTTCGTGAAAGGTGGATCTTCGGCACCTTCACGCTTGGAACTCCGCCATGACACCGTCCCGACTGTTTACGCAATACTGAGGTCGACCATAGCCCCCTTCTCCTTGCGGAACCTTTAACCCCAGCTTTCCAGTTCCGGCACAGATCACGGAAAGCTTTTTGCAAATGATTTGCAAAAGCGTTGACATAAGCGCGAAGCGCGATAGGTTTTAATGAGAATGACTTGCAAGAACAGGAATGGACCATGGTCTCAAAGCTTGCCTGCCGTCTTTTCGCCCTGGCGCTCCTGCTGCCGGGGACAGCTTTTGCCGACGACAAGCTGAAGGTCGTCACGACCTTCACCGTGATTGCCGATATCGCCCAGAATGTTGCAGGCGATGCCGCAACCGTCGAAAGCATCACCAAGCCCGGCGCGGAAATTCACGGCTACCAGCCCACACCGCGCGACATTCTGAAGGCCCGCGATGCCAATCTGGTGCTGCGCAATGGCCTCAACCTCGAAGCCTGGTTCGAGAAATTTCTCGCCAATCTCGGCGACGTGCCGACCGTCACTGTCAGTGATGGCATCGAGCCGATCGGCATCGCCGGCGGTGCCTATGACGGCAAGCCCAACCCGCATGCCTGGATGTCACCGGAAAACGCCCTCATCTATGTCGAAAACATCCGCAAGGCGCTGACCGATCTCGACCCTGCAAACGCCGCGATCTACGAGGCCAACGCGCGGACCTATTCGCAGAAGATCAGCGCCGAGATCGAGCCAATGAAGGCGGAAATCGCCAAGATCCCGGAAAACGAGCGCTTCCTGGTGACGAGCGAAGGCGCCTTCTCCTACCTCGCCCGCGATCTCGGCATGAAGGAACTCTACCTCTGGCCGATCAATGCCGACAGCCAGGGCACGCCCCAGCAGGTCAAGGCTGTTGTGGACCAGGTGATCGAAAACAAGATCCCCGTCGTATTCTCTGAGAGCACAGTCTCCGACAAGCCGGCCAAACAGGTCGCAGCCGAAACCGGGGCACGCTACGGAGGCATCCTTTATGTGGACTCCCTCAGCGAGCCTGATGGACCGGTCCCGACCTATCTGGATCTCTTGAAGGTGACGGTATCGACCATCGTGAAGGGATTTGCTGGATGATCATGGGATCGGGCACGAGACGCAGCCGCGAAGGGATCGCCGCAGAGGATGTGACGGTCACCTATCGCAACGGCCACACGGCCCTGCGCCATGCGAGTTTTGCGATCCCGCCCGGAACCATCACGGCCCTTGTCGGCGTCAACGGCGCCGGCAAGTCCACCCTCTTCAAGGCGATCATGGGCTTCGTGCCCGTGGCATCAGGTGAGATCCGCGTGCTCGGCATGAGCGTCAAGCAGGCACTCAAGCAAAACCTCGTCGCCTATGTGCCCCAGGCGGAAGAAGTCGACTGGAACTTCCCCGTTCTCGTCGAAGATGTCGTGATGATGGGCCGTTACGGCCACATGAATTTCCTGCGCATCCCCTCGAAACGCGATCACCAGCTCGTTGACGAAGCGCTCGCCCGCGTCGGCATGGGCGACTACCGCAAGCGCCAGATCGGCGAACTCTCCGGCGGCCAGCGCAAGCGCGTATTTCTCGCCCGCGCGCTCGCCCAGGAAGGTCAGGTGATCCTGCTCGACGAACCCTTCACCGGCGTCGACGTCACCACCGAGGAACAGATCATCGGATTGATGAAGGACCTGCGCGCGGAAGGCCGCGTCATGCTGGTCTCCACCCACAATCTCGGCAGCGTGCCCGACTTCTGCGACCGCACCATCTTCGTCAAAGGCACGGTCATCGCCTCCGGCAAGACCGAGGACACCTTCACCGAGGCAAACCTGAAAACCGCCTTCGGCGGCGCGCTGCGCCACTTCGTGCTCGCCGGCCGCGACCTGCACGACGATGACGACGGCCGCGAGGTGACTGTCATCACCGACGATGAACGCCCCTTCGTCATCTATGGCACGCCGAAACCGGGAGCATCAGATGCTCGCGACCCTGGTTGAGCCCTTCACCTATGATTACATGCGCAACGCCATTCTGGTGAGCGCATTGGTTGGCGGCGTCTGCGGCTTCCTCTCCGCCTATCTGATGCTGAAGGGCTGGTCGCTGATCGGCGACGCGCTCTCCCATGCCATCGTGCCCGGCGTTGCCGGCGCCTATATGCTCGGCCTCCCCTTCGCCTTTGGCGCCTTCATGTCCGGCGGGCTGGCAGCGCTCGCCATCCTCTTCCTCAACCAGCGCACCAAGCTGAAGGAAGACGCGATCATCGGTTTGATCTTTACCTCCTTCTTCGGGCTCGGCCTGTTCATGGTCTCGATTTCGCCAGTCTCGATCGACATCAAGACCATCGTGCTCGGCAATATCCTCGCGATCACGCCGGCCGACACGCTGCAGCTCGTGCTGATCGGCGGCGTCAGCCTTCTCGTGCTGACGCTGAAATGGAAGGACCTGATGGTCACCTTCTTCGACGAGAACCATGCCCGTTCGATTGGACTGAAACCCGAACGGCTAAAGGTGATCTTCTTCACTCTACTTGCGGCCTCCACGGTTGCCGCCATGCAGACCGTCGGCGCCTTCCTCGTCATCGCCATGGTCGTCACGCCCGGCGCCACAGCCTATCTGCTCACCGATCGCTTCCAGCGCCTGATCCTCATGGCACTCGGCATCGGTGCCGGCACCAGCTTTGTCGGCGCCTATGCCAGCTACTTCCTCGACGGCGCGACCGGCGGCCTCATCGTCGTCCTGCAGACCGTGATCTTCCTCGCAGCCTTCCTCTTCGCCCCCAAGCACGGCTTGCTCGCGGCCCGCAGTCGCGCCCGCGAAGCGCTGGAACCCATGCCTTCCGCAGCCACGGCAGAACCGCACCGCTTGCCCGAGGAGCGGCCGGCATGAGCGAAACCCTCGAACTCGCCCTCCTGCCCTTCCAGCTTCCCTTCATGCAGTCGGCCTTCGTGGTCACACTGATGATCGCCATCCCCATGGCGCTCCTCTCCTGCCTGCTGGTGTTGAAGGGCTGGTCGCTGATGGGAGACGCCGTCTCCCATGCTGTTCTCCCGGGCGTAGTCATCGCCTATATCGCCGGTATTCCGCTCGCGATCGGGGCCTTCATCGCCGGCCTCGTCTGCGCGCTCCTGACCGGCTTCATCAAGGAGAACAGCCGCATCAAGGAAGACACGGTGCTCGGCATCGTCTTTTCCGGCATGTTTGGCCTCGGTCTGGTCCTCTATGTCCAGGTCCAGAGCTCGGTGCATCTCGACCACATCCTCTTCGGCGACATGCTGGGCCTGCTGCCCTCGGATCTCATAGAGACCGGCCTGATCGCCCTCTTCGCCACCGCATTCCTGGTTGTCTTGCGCAAGGATCTTCTGGCCCATGCCTTCGATCCGCAGCACGCTCGCGCCATTGGCCTGTCTGTCCGCATCCTGCATTACGGCCAGCTTGCGGTACTCTCGCTCGTCGTCGTCGGCGCCTTGAAGGCCGTTGGCATCATCCTGTCGGTCGCTATGCTCGTTGCCCCTGGTGCGATAGCCTTCCTGCTCACCAAGCGCTACGCAACGATGCTGGTGACGGCCGTGATCGTTGCTGTCTTGTCTTCACTCGCGGGCATCTATCTAAGCTTCTTCATCGACAGTGCCCCCGCCCCGACGATCGTCTTGATCATGAGCGGCATCTTCATCCTCGCCTTCTTCCGCACGCTCTGGCAGGCCCGCAGCGTGAACCGCATCGCCGCAGCAGGAGACATCTGATCACCCTGCCACTTGGCATGGATCAAGTCCGCAAGGGCAAGACCGGGCTAGGGTCTCCTCATCAACGCGAGGATGGATGCCCATGTCGACGATGAAACTTCTTCAGAAACCCACCCGACACCTGTTCTTCACCGGCAAGGGTGGCGTCGGCAAAACCTCGCTCAGCTGTGCGACCGCCATCGCGCTCGCCGACCAGGGCCTGAAGATCCTGCTCGTCAGCACCGATCCCGCCTCCAATCTCGACGAAATGCTGGGGCTGCCCCTCGGCAGCAACCCGACACCTGTGCCGGGCGTGCCAGGCCTGTCCGCGATGAACATCGATCCCGAGAGCGCAGCAGAAGACTATCGCCAACGCGTCCTCGACCAGATGGAACTTGATGCGACCGAAAAGGACCGCGCCACCGTCCGCGAACAACTGTCAGGCGCCTGCACCACCGAGATCGCTGCTTTCGACGAATTCGTCGGCCTGCTGGCCGATGACAACCCGACGTTCGACCACATCATCTTCGACACCGCGCCGACCGGCCATACCCTGCGGCTGCTCAGCCTGCCCAAGGCCTGGACCGGTTTTCTGGAGGCCAACGAACGCGGCGCCTCCTGCCTTGGCCCCCATTCCGGGCTGAAAATGCAGGAAAACCGCTTCCGCACGGCGCTGGAATGCCTGGGCGATCCCGCCCGCACCACGATCGTGCTCGTCACCCGCGCCGATCGCGGCGCGATCCGCGAAGCCGCCAGAACGGCCGGAGAACTCTCCGAACTCGGCCTCTCCAACCAGATGCTCGCGGTCAACGGCCGCTTCACGCCGACGGACCCGAACGACCCGGTGGCGAGCGCCTTCGCGGCAGAACAGACGAAGGCGCTGACCGACCTATCGCCCTCACTGGCATCGCTGCCTCGCGACGAGGTTGCGCTTAAACCCTTCGACATGGTGGGACTTACCGCTTTGCGCGGACTGCTGTCCGATACGCCGCTCCCACCTCCTGCCGACACCGCAGACGACACCTTCGAAAGCCCAGACCTCCCGCGTCTCTCGACGCTGGTCGACGAAATCGCGGCAAGCGGCAAGGGCCTTGTTATGGTCATGGGCAAGGGCGGTGTCGGCAAGACCACGGTCGCCGCGGCCGTCGCCGTCGGGCTTGCCGCCCGTGGGCACACCGTCCACCTTACCACGACAGACCCGGCCGCCCATCTGTCCTTCGTCGTCGGTGCAGCCGCCATGCCCGGCCTGACCGTCGACCGTATCGACCCAGAGGCGGAGACCACCCGCTACATCGACAAGATCATGGCGACCAAGGGCCGGGATCTCGATGACGCCGGTCAGGCCCTGCTGCGCGAGGATCTTGCCTCTCCCTGCACCGAAGAAGTCGCCGTCTTCCACGCCTTCTCCCGCGTCGTCGGTGAAGCCCGATCAAGCTTCGTCGTCATCGACACGGCCCCGACAGGCCACACGCTGCTGCTGCTCGATGCAACCGGCGCCTATCATCGCCAGATGACCCGCCACATCGACGACAATGCGCCCGGTCGGATGGTGACCCCGCTGATGCGTCTGCAGGACCCCGCCTATACGCGCGTCCTGCTCGTCACCCTGCCGGAGACGACACCGGTCTCGGAAGCGTCAGCCCTGCAGGACGACCTGCACCGCGCCGGCATCGCGCCCTATGGCTGGGTGGTCAACAAGTCGATGGCGATCACAGGCACCCGCGATCCGCTCCTGCGCGCCCGCATCCGGGGCGAAAAGGTGCAGATCGAAAGGGTAAAGCGCGATTGCGCTGAGCGGGTCTACGGCCTGGACTTCCGCTCTGTCACACCCGTGGGGCTGGAAGAACTAAAGCGGATCGCCGAGGAGGGATGAGACCTCCGGAGCGTCTTAGACCCGAGCCTCTTCCTCGGCACGCTTGGTCCGACGCGACACCACCCATTCCCGCCAGACGGTGAAGAGACCCGCACCGACGACGATGACAGCACCGACCACCGTATTCCAGCGCAACACTTCGCCGAACACCGTCACCGCGATCATGGCACCCAGCACCAGCTGCCAGTAGGAAATCGGCTGGACGATCACGGCGTCGAGGTTTTCATAGGCCTTGATCAGGGCCAGGTGCCCGACGATACCGGTGCAGCAGAGGCCGATCATCAGACCCCATCCAACAGGCGTGAAAGGTGTCCAGAAGAAGGGACCGAGCAGGTTCGAGCCGATGAAGCCGACGATCGCCAGATAGAAGAAGCTGGTCGAAGGCTGGTCGTCGCGACTGACGAGGCGCGTGGCGATCCCGTAGATCGCGCCGAGCACCGCGCAGATCAGCGGCAGCCAGATATAGGAATTGAAGCCGTCGCCGCTGGGTGCCAGCATGATAACCACACCGACGAGGCCGAAAAGGATCGCCGTCCAGCGCCGCCAGCCGACCTTTTCGCCGAGGATCGGCATGGAGAGGAGTGCCACGAAAATTGGCCCGGCTGCGAAGATCGCCTGGCTCTGGGCAAGCCCCACCTGCGTGAAGGCGACAATCGAGATCAGGATCTGCAAGAAGAGAATGAGGCCCCTGAGGATTTGCAGAAACGGCCGCTTCGTGTTGACCGCGACACTCAGGCCACCGGACGACCGCATCGCGAGGAACAGCGCGAAGGCGACGAAGGCCCAGTAGCGCACCATGGCCACCTGCACCGGCGAGTGGGTTTCGCCAAGATGCTTGGAAAGTCCGTCCTGAATGGCGAAGACGGAAAAGGCGAGGAAAGTGAAGATATAGCCGAGCGGCGTCGATTTCATGGGGCAATGGGAGCTTTGCACGAGGAGGGATCCGTGGACGAACCAACGGCGCGGGCGTAACAATCCTACACCCTGAGCGGGTCTTGACCAGTGCAGTTTTGCAAACCTGCCCTGCAACCTGACAACCTCTCGCCCTGTCAACACGACCGCCTTGCCTCACGGGAGGCGCCATGCTTGAAAGAGCGATGGCCTTCACCCTCCGTCAGTTGCAGTATTTCGTCGCCGTCGCCGAACAGGGTTCCGTCACCCGGGCGGCGCAGAACCTCTCGATTTCCCAGTCCTCCGTCACCGAAGCGATCAAGGAACTCGAGGGTGATCTCGGCGTCGAACTCTTCGAGCGCCACCCGCGCGGCCTGACCATCACCTACAACGGCCACCAGTTTCTGCGCCACGCAACGAAGATTCTGGCGGATGTATCTGATGCCCGCAACGTCTTCACCGAGACCCAGAACAGCACCGGCGGCACGCTCAACATCGGTGTCACCTCGCTCGTCGCCGGCTACGTGCTGTCAGATCTGCTGGCTCGCTATCGCCGAGCCTGTCCGGGCGTCGAGGTCTCGGCCATCGAGGACAACGGCTCCTATCTCGAACACCTGCTGATCGGCGGCGAACTCGATGTCGCGGTCATGGTCATCTCCAACCTGCGCGACCGCATGGCGCTGCAGGCCGAAATCCTGGAAACCTCGCCCTATCGCCTCTGGCTCCCGATAGGCCATCCGCTGGTCTCGGCGGACATCATCTCGATTGCCGACATCACACGAGAACCGCTGATCATGCTGACGGTGGACGAAATCGAGGAGAACACCGGCAAGCTCTTGTCGGCGCTGGGCGCCCGCCCGCATGTCGCCTTCCGCACCCGCTCGGTGGAGGCCGTCCGCAGCCTCGTCGCAACCGGCGCCGGCGTGGCGCTGCTCCCCGACCTCGTCTATCGCCCCTGGTCGCTGGAAGGCGACCGCATCGAAAGCCGCGATGTATCAGGTGCCCTGCCAGTGGTGCAGGTCGGCATGGTCTGGCGCAAGGGCTCGAGCCTGCCGCAGGCAGCGCGGGACTTTGTGGGGATTGCCGAGGCGAGCCGGAGTGGACGGGTGCGGTGAACCGGCTTTCCCACAGCCCATGCCGGCTCAAGGAAGTGGCGGCGCCAACTCCATCCGGCCGGTGCCATAGGCGCGCAGGAAGACGTCCGTTCCCCGTCTCACCCGCCGGTCGATTTCCACCTCGGTCACGGGTTCGGCCAAGAGACCGATCGCCGTCTGGAGCATGAGGCCCCCTTCCCACAGGCTGATCAGGTCTTCTGCCGCCTGGCAGGCCGAATCCGCCTTCAGGAGACCATTGCCGATCGCCCTCTCCACCACCGTCGTCACGGCGTTATAGGCCCGCCCTGGCGCTTCCGCGTGGAGACGCCGAGCCAGCTCGCGGTTGCCCTGCACAAAGGCCAGGGTCCGGATCATCATCCGGCCATAAGGTCCGAGCGCATTCGACAGGAACACCATGCCGATCTGGTTGAGGCGTGCCTCGAGCGGCAGCGGTGTTTCCTCCCAGACGCTGTCACCCGTCACCTCCTCCATGATCGCATTGATCACCGTCTCGAACAGGGTCTCCTTGTCCTTGAACTGATTGTAGATCGTCACCTTGGAAACACCGGCCTTGGCGGCCACGGCATCTATCGTCACCTCCTCATAAGCATGTTCGAGGAACAGGCTGCGCGCGCAAGACACGATGGCTTTGCGCTTTTCCTCGTCTCTCGGTCGTCCCGTCCGTGCGGGCGGCTGAACATCGCTCATGGTTTCTCCATCACGTCATCTTGATTTTCTGAACTCTGGAGTTCATTATTTGGATAACTCAGATCGCGACCCGGGGAAAGGACGTTGTGGATGGGCAGGAGCCCGGCAGATTGCCGGAGCCTGGGGGATGACAACCATCGCGCTGATCACCTCAAAGGCACATTCCACATGCTTCTCCAGAACCCGCTCCAGGTCGCGGCTGAAAACCAATTTGCCGGACGGAACGATCCGTCCGGCGCAACCGAACCTATCAGAGAACAGAAACGATGAAACTTTTGAACACAGCCAGAACTCTCTTTGTCGCCCTCGCGCTGACGCTCCCGCTCGCACCCGCGGCCGCGCTGGCCGATACCACCATCAGCGAATTCTTCGTCGGCCAATCGCCCACCCAGATGTATGTCCAGCACTGGAATGACACCGACCGGAAGAGCTCCGGCGCTCCGCTGATCCTGATACATGGTGGCGCGCATTCGGGCATTTGCTGGACCACGACCCCCGACGGGCGTCCTGGCTGGGCGGTCGATTTCGCCAAGGCCGGACGAGATGTCTATGTGGTGGACTGGCCGGGCGTCGGTCGCTCGGGCTTCTGGCCGAGCTCTGTGGATGTCGGACCGCAGGTCATCGTCGAGCAGATCGTCAAGCTGATGGAAAAGACCGGCCCGGCCGTGCTGGTCGGCCACAGCATCGGCGGCACGCTGGCGCTCAAGACGGCGGAAGCACGGCCTGACCTCGTCAAGGCGGTCGTGGCACTCTCGGTCGGCGCTGTCGAAACGCCGCTCCCCGATGCGAAGCCCGCCCCGGCCGGACAGGTCATCGTCCTCCCCCGCGAACCGGCCATGCATCTCTTTGCCGCGTCGCCGAGCTTCCCGGCGGCGGATTTCGACAATTACTACAATTCCTTCCAGCCGGTCAGCCCGCGCATCACCAATGCCGTGTCCACCGTAACCGACGACCTGAAGCTCGATCGCACCCGCCTTTCCGCCTGGTCGCATATCCCGGTTCTTTTCCTGGCTGCCGACGAGGACAGGGTTGCACTGCCGGAGCGGACAGCCGTGACCGCGGAACTGATCAAGGCAAACCAGATCATGCTCGGTACAGACTGGGGCCTGCCGGGCCACGGCCATATGTCGATGATTGAGACCGGGTCCGAGCTTATCTCGGCCAAGGTCGCCGACTGGATGAAAGACATCTAAGCCAGCCGAAAAAGCTTCGGTACAGATGACGACCGGCGCTCCGCAAGGACGCCGGTCGTTCCGGCGCCTCTCACGCGCCGCGACACGACTTCCTGCCATCGGGAAAACCGATACCGCCATTCTGACGAATGAATTTGCGAATGCGGTTAATTCGCGGCAACTTTCTCGCCGGGAACATATGGCCGCAAAAACGCGGCCTCAAAAACGGGAGACCTCGCGATGAAATCTCTTCTGAAGTCTTGCACTGTCCTTGCCACCGTCCTGAGCTTCACCTCCTCGGCACTTGCCCAGGAGCCGTTGCAGGCACTCGGAGCCGGCGAAGGCGCCCTCTCCATCGTCGCCTGGGCCGGCTATATCGAGCGCGGCGAAACCGACAAGAATTTCGACTGGGTCACCGAATTCGAGAAGAAGACCGGCTGCATGGTGTCGGTAAAGACCGCCGCCACCTCGGATGAAATGGTCGCCCTGATGAACGAAGGCGGCTTCGACCTCGTCACCGCTTCGGGCGATGCGTCGCTGCGCCTCGTCGCCGGCAAGCGCGTCCAGCCGATCAACACCGCCCTCATCCCCTCCTGGAGCACCATCGACGAGCGCCTGCAGAACGCCCCCTGGCACACCAAGGACGGCGTCCACTACGGCACGCCCTATGTCTGGGGCCCGAACGTCCTGATGTACAACACCAAGGCCTTCGGCGACAAAGCGCCCGACAGCTGGAACGTCGTCTTCGAAGAGATGACGCTTGCCGACGGCAAGTCCAACAAGGGCCGCGTCCAGGCCTACGACGGCCCGATCCATGTCGCCGACGCCGCCAACTACCTGATGTTCCACAAGCCGGAACTCGGCATCAAGGACCCCTTCGAGCTGAACGAAGACCAGTACAAGGCAGCCCTTGATCTGCTGCGCGGCCAGCGCCAGCTCGTCAGCCGCTACTGGCACGACGCCTTCATCCAGATCGACGACTTCAAGAACGAAGGCGTGGTTGCCTCCGGCTCCTGGCCCTTCCAGGTCAACCTCCTGAAAGCCGACCAGCCCGTGGCCTCGGTCTTCCCGAAGGAAGGCGTCACCGGCTGGGCCGACACGACCATGCTGCATGCCGAGAGCGAACACCCGAACTGCGCCTATATGTGGATGGAGCATTCGCTCTCGCCCAAGGTCCAGGGCGACGTCTCCGCCTGGTTCGGCACGGTTCCCTCCGTTCCCGCCGCCTGCAAGGGCAACGCGCTCCTGACCGACGCTGGCTGCACCAACAACGGCTTCGACAACTTCGAGAAGATCAAGTTCTGGAAGACCCCGGTCTCCAAATGCGAAAGCCAGGGCGAATGCGTCCCCTACCACCGCTGGGTCTCCGACTACATCGGCGTCATCGGCGGACGGTAATCTCGCAATCGGGACACTTGCCCCTCACCCTAACCCTCTCCCCGTGAACGGGGAGAGGGGACTTGCCCCGAAGCCATCGCTCTGATTGCTGCCAGCCGACGCTTTGCGAGGCCGGCGGAAGCACGCCCTTCTCCCCGCCTGCGGGGAGAAGGTGCCGGCAGGCGGATGAGGGGCTACAAAGCAATTCTGGAGCCCCCATGACCGCAGCCGTCTCCTTCTCGAAGGTCTCGCGCCATTTCGGCAGCGTGAAAGCCGTCGATGCCGTCGACCTGACCGTCGAGCCAGGCGAGTTCTTCGCCATGCTCGGCCCTTCCGGCTCCGGCAAGACGACATGCCTGCGCCTGATCGCCGGCTTCGAACAGCCGACGTCAGGCCATATCGAGATCTTCGGCGAAACCGCCGAGGGCGTGCCGCCCTATCGCCGCAACGTCAACACGGTCTTCCAAGACTATGCCCTCTTCCCGCATCTGAACATTCTCGACAACGTCGCCTATGGCCTGATGGTCAAGGGCGTGGCCAAGGCCGAGCGTCATCGCGAGGCCGAACAGGCCTTGGAAATGGTGAAACTTCCCGGCTACGGCGCCCGCAAGCCCGGCCAGCTCTCCGGCGGCCAGCGCCAGCGCGTGGCGCTCGCCCGCGCTCTCGTCAACAAGCCCAAGGTCCTCCTCCTCGACGAGCCGCTCGGCGCACTGGATCTCAAGCTGCGCGAACAGATGCAGGAGGAACTGAAAAGCCTGCAGCGCTCGCTCGGCATCACCTTCGTCTTCGTCACCCATGATCAGGGCGAAGCGCTCTCCATGGCCGACCGCGTCGCCGTCTTCAACGACGGCAAGATCGTTCAGGCCGGAACGCCGCACGAAATCTACAACCGCCCGCGCACCCGCTTCGTCGCCGATTTCGTCGGCTCCTCCAACGTGATCGCCCCGGACGCCATGAAAGCACTCGGCGGTGAACCCCGCTGGACGAGCCTGCGCCCGGAAGCGATCCGCATCGTCTCGGAAGGCGGCGTCGAGGCGACCGTGCGCTCGACCAGCTTCCTCGGCGCTTCGACCAAGCTCTTCGTCGAGACGGCAGTGACCGCTCTCACGCTCTCGCTCCCCGCAGGCCAGGCTGCGCCTCAAGCCGGCGAAAGCATCCGCATCGCCTGGTCGCCTGCCGACCCACATTACATGGAGGCCGGCGCATGACGGCGATCTCCACATCTGCCATCACCCCTGGCCGTCAGGGCCTGATGGGGCGGCTCTCGGATCTGTTCTGGCGGAGGCCCAACCTGCTGCTGGTGCTGATGCTGGTGCCGCCCCTGCTCTGGCTCGGCATCATCTATGTCGGCTCGCTGGTAGCGCTGCTCCTGCAGAGCTTCTTTTCGATCGATGAATTCTCCGGGCTCATCAACTACGAGTTCACGCTCGCGACCTATGGCCAGCTGCTGCGCCCGGCAAACTTCGACATCATCCTGCGCACACTGCTGATGTCGGCTGCCGTCACGCTGGCGTCAGCGGTGATAGCCTTCCCGATTGCCTATTACGCCGCGCGTTACGCCAAGGGCCGCTGGAAGGCCGTCTTCTATCTCGGCATCATGCTGCCGCTCTGGTCGAGTTATCTCGTCAAGGTCTACGCCTGGAAGCTGATCCTCGCCAAGGAAGGCATCCTCACCTGGATCTTCGCCAAGCTGCATCTCACCTGGCTGCTCGATGGGCTGCTCGCCATTCCCGTCATCGGCGGCAATTCGCTGTCCATCAGCTATCTCGGCACCTTCATCGTCTTCGTCTATGTCTGGCTGCCCTTCATGATCCTGCCCACCCAGGCAGCGCTGGAGCGCGTACCCGGCAACCTGATCGAAGCTTCCGGCGATCTCGGCGCCGATAGCCGCCAGACCTTCCGCCATGTGCTCTTTCCGCTGGCGCTGCCTGGCATCGTCGCGGGCTCGATCTTCACCTTCTCGCTGACCATGGGCGACTACATCATCCCGCAGATCGTCGGCACCTCGCGCCTCTTCATCGGCCAGGCCGTCTATGCCCAGCAGGGCACGGCGGGCAATATCCCGCTCGCCGCCGCCTTCTCGGTCGTGCCGATCGTCATCATGGGCATTTATCTCACCATCGCCAAACGCATGGGGGCCTTCGATGCGCTCTGATCGCTCCCAATCCGCAGGCCTTTCGCTGAAGATCGCCGCCGGCGCGGGCCTCGCCTTCCTGCATCTGCCGATCCTGCTGATCTTCGTCTACGCCTTCACCACGGAGGAGAAGAGCTTCCAGTGGCCGCCGCCGGGCTTCACCACCAAATGGTTCGCCGTCGCCTGGAACCGTCCGGATATCTGGGAAGCGCTCTGGCTCTCGGTCAAGGTCGCGAGCATCGCAACAGTCATTGCCATGGTACTCGGCACTCTGGCGGCTGCAGCCGTTGCCCGCACCAAGTTCTTTGGCCGGGAGGTGATCTCGCTGCTCGTGATCCTGCCGATTGCACTGCCCGGCATCATCACCGGCATTGCGCTCCGCTCGGCCTTTTCGCTGGCGGATATCCCCTTCTCCTTCTGGACGATCATCCTCGGCCACGCCACCTTCTGCGTGGTCGTGGTCTACAACAACGCCGTCGCCCGCTTCCGCCGCACCTCCGGCTCGCTCATCGAAGCCTCCATGGATCTCGGTGCCGATGGCTTCCAGACCTTCCGCCATGTGATCCTGCCGAACATCGCAACGGCGCTTCTGGCCGGCGGCATGCTCGCCTTCGCGCTCTCCTTCGACGAAGTCATCGTCACCACGTTTACCGCCGGCCAGCAATCGACCCTGCCGATCTGGATGCTGGAAGAACTGATCCGCCCACGCCAGCGCCCGGTTACTAATGTGGTGGCGATGGTTGTCGTGATCGTCACTTTCCTGCCGATCCTTGCGGCCTATTATCTGACCCGCGATACCGACCAGATCGCAGGCAGCGGCAAATGAACCACCGGCGACGCCTCTTCTTCAGGGGCGTTGTCGCAAATGAAGTCTGATAAAAGGGAGAACGACATGGACACCCAGATGCTGATCGGCGCCAAATTTGAAGCCGGCACAGAGACGGACGAAAAGATCCTGAACCCCAAGACCGGCGGACTCATCGTCGATCTCCCGGAAGCCTCGCTCGCCCAAGTCGAGGCGGCCGTCGACGCTGCCGAAGGCGCCTTCGTGTCCTGGTCGCAGACCACGCCCGGCCAGCGCGCGGGCTACCTGCTCGCTATTGCCGACGCGATCGAGAAGGACGCAGCCGCTTTCGCGGCCCTTGAAAGCCTCAATTGCGGCAAGCCGATCAACGCCGTTCTCAATGACGAAATCCCTGCGATCGTCGACTGCTACCGCTTCTTCGCCGGCGCGATCCGCACGCTGCAGGCACCGGTCTCCGGCGAATACCTGCCGGGCTTCACCTCGATGATCCGCCGCGATGCCGTCGGCGTCATCGGCTCGATCGCGCCCTGGAACTACCCGCTGATGATGATGGCCTGGAAGCTGGCACCGGCGCTTGCCGGCGGCAACACCGTGGTCTTCAAGCCCTCCGAGCAAACGCCGCTTACCGCACTGAAGCTTGCCAAGGTCATGGCAGACATCCTGCCCGAGGGCGTGGTGAATGTGGTGCTCGGCCGCGGCGAAAGCGTCGGCAACGCGCTGATCAACAACCCGAAAATCCAGATGCTGTCGATCACCGGCGATATCGCCACCGGCAAGAAGATCATGACGGCTGCGGCCAAGACGGTAAAGCGCACCCATCTGGAGCTCGGCGGCAAGGCCCCGGTCATCATCCATGACGATGCCGATATCGACGCCGCCGTCGCTGCCATCCGCACTTTCGGCTATTACAATGCCGGCCAGGACTGCACCGCCGCCTGCCGCATCTATGCGAGCGACAAGATCTACGACCGCTTCGTCGCCGATCTGGCAGCCGCCGTCTCCACGATCAAGTTCAACCAGGCCGACGACGCCGAAAACGAAATCGGCCCGCTGATTTCCAAGCGCCAGCGTGACCGCGTTGAAAGCTTCGTCACGCGGGCTGCCGAACACAAACACATGGAAGTCGTCACCGGCGGCAAGCTCGGCTCCGACAAGGGCTTCTTCTACACACCGACCGTCATTGCCGGTGCAACGCAAGACGACGAAATCGTCCGTCGCGAAGTCTTCGGGCCCGTCGTTTCAGTCACCCGCTTCACGGAGGCCGAACAGGCCGTCGCCTGGGCAAACGACAGCGACTACGGCCTCGCCTCCTCCGTCTGGACCAAGGACATTTCCCGCGCCATGCAGAGCGCCGCCAAGCTGCGCTACGGCTGCACCTGGATCAACACCCACTTCATGCTCTGCAACGAAATGCCCCATGGCGGCATGAAGCAGTCGGGCTATGGCAAGGACATGTCCATCTACGCGCTGGAAGACTACACGACCGTCCGCCACGTGATGATCGCGCATTGATGTGAATGCAACAAAGGCGGCGTGGCAAAACCGCGCCGCCCGGCCACAAGATCAGGCAGCTCGCATTCTTTGCAACACCAGCTTGGCATTCTCTTCCCGTGCCAGCTTGGCAAGCTCGACGCTGACCACACGCCGCCCGACTGGCCACAGCGATATCCCGGCGAGCTTGAAGGACTGAATTCCAAATGGGATACCGATAATCGTAATACAGTTGAGAACGCCAGCGATGATGTGCCCCAAGAACAGCACCCATCCGAACGTCAGCGCCCAGACAATATTTGCGAGAAATCCGATAGTCCCCGTCACCGCAGTAACTGTGGACAGGCCCTTCGCATCCAATTCCCGGACGTGAACGACATCCTTACCGAACGGGAACGCCGACATCTTTGCAATTTCCAAAGACGCTCGCGCAACCGGCAATCCAATGATGCTGATGGCGAACAAGGCCGCACCGATCAGCCAGATGAGTGCCAGGATCGCCCCACCGAATACAAACCAAATAGCATTTCCCACAAAGCGCATTTCGCCTCTCCCCCCTTAGTTGTCACTTTGACACTACTCACCCAAAACGAGCTGGCAAGAGGAGCTGGCAAGCGTAGCAGCCGACTATTTTGAGTATTCGGACGCATAAGGCATCACAACCGCAAGCGACGACTCGGCCTAATTCACGATGAGTGACACCTGACCTGCAAAGAAACGCAGTTCGCGCTGAAGCACAAACGCCGCTCCGCGCACCACCCGCGCGCTGTCGTCATGCCGCGCCTCCAGTCGCCCGGCTGCGCGCGCGAGCGCCGCCTGCGCCTTGGCCGGCCCGCTCTGCAGATGTTTCAGACGCTCCAGCGCCGCAAGCGCGGCACGCTTCTCCGCAAGATCCAGATGACCGCCCATAATGCGCTCCTGCAATGCCAGGATCGCGTCGCCGATCGTGAGAACCGCAATCCCGCCTTCGATCATCTCCGGGCTTGAAGCGCCGCTGCGTTCGGCATGACGCACAAGCCTGAGCAGGCGGTGATAGAGCCGTGCCCGCCAGACGAGGCGATGGCGCGAGGCGTCCTCCTTGCGTGCCATGATCTGCAGTTCGTCGATCATCATACGGGAGAGCGTATTCAGACGCCGCCTTGTGGTGAGCGGGTAGATCAACCGG
This sequence comes from Allorhizobium sp., assembly GCA_051861045.1. Lineage (GTDB taxonomy): Bacteria > Pseudomonadota > Alphaproteobacteria > Rhizobiales > Rhizobiaceae > Allorhizobium. The sequence continues at coordinate 392,267 of JBHYDI010000001.1, read as the reverse complement.
AAGACGCAGTAAGCAACAACAGGCGCACCGACCAGGGCAGCGACCGTAAGGAGCGACTGGAGGAAATCGCCGGCGACCGGATAATGCGGATGCAAAAGCAGAAGCGAGACCATGGCATAGTCGAAGGCTGAAGCCACCGTATGCCGATGCGAGAACAGAAGCGGCGCCGCCAGAATGAACGGCAGGGTCAAGAGCACCACCTGGAATTCGCTGCCGGCGAGCGGCCAGACCAGATAGTGGCAGAGGAGAGCCGCACAGCAGCCATAGACATGGCCCACAAAGACCGCCCGCAGGATCTGCGTCGGATTGTCGAAGGTGGAAAAGATCGTCACCATGATCGACAGCCCGAGCAGCAGGAAAGCGAGCGACGCCCAGCCCGTCGCAACCCAGACCAGCCCGGTCAGAAGAAGACTGACGCTTGCCCGGATGCCCGCCTCGCGCGCACCGATCCAGTCGCGATGCAGGACGCCCGGATAGGCCGCCGGCGGCTCGACGGTCTTTGCGGCAAGGCTTGCGCGATGGGCGCGGATACCGCCGGCAAGCGCGCTGAGCGCCTGGGCGAGGTCCGGCAGACCATCCGCCTCGGCCGCCGCCTGATCCAGAAGCCTTAGCGGCTCTTCCGACAGATCGAGTGCGGCAAACCGCGCAATCGCAAGGTCAAGCGTCGCCGCACACGCGTCCAGCCCGCCGGTTTCGATCCGCCTGGCGGCCAGAAGCAGCGAAATCTGCATCGACAGGATGGAGCGGATGGCCCGCACGGTCTGTCGCCGCCGCAAGGAGCCCGCCGCATGCGGATCACATTGCTCGTCAATGGCGGCCATGTCCGACAGGAGCGCCATCTCGTCGACCGTCAACCCAGGAGATCCGCCATGTCGCAAGCGATCGGCCAGACGCTCCAGAAGCTGGATTGTCAGCCGCCGCATCCGCCCGACCATCTCCTCTTCCGCAGCCGCAGGTGTCAGCAGGAAGCCGATGATTACGGCCACCAAAACCCCGAGAAAGATGGTCGCCGCACGATCGAGACCAAGGACGAAGACATGGCCCGGCTGGCCGAAATCGAGAAGCGCCACCATTGCCGCCGAATAGCCCGCCAGGATGACGCCGTAGGAAATCAGCCCGCGCAACAGGTTGCCGACCGTCACGCAGATCCCGATCCACAGCGAAAGCCCGAGCACCAGGATAAGTGGCGCGCCATCCGCCAGCAGCAGCAGAGCGACGCCGGCCAGAACCCCGATTGCAGTGCCGATTGCCCGGAACAGGCCCTTTTCCAGCAATTGCCCCCGCGTCGGCTGCGAGGCCGCCCAGACCGTCATCGCCGACCATTGCGGATGGTCGAGACCCAGACGCCAGGCGATGAGAAAGGCAATGCAGGCCGCAATGGCGGTGTGAAAGGCAAAACGCAGTCGCGGCAGATCAAAGCCGAGCGCTATCCAGAACGCGCGCGACATCATGCCCCGTCCTCCCGGGTATTTGCAGCCGCCAGCCGCGCCTCGATCCGCTCGAAGGCCTGAAGCAGCGCCTCGGTCGCCGCATCGTCGAGATCCTGCAGCAACTCGTCCTCAAGCGGTTCGAGCAGGCCGCGGATTCGCGCCACCTGCGCATGGCCGGCCATTGTCAGGAAAAGCCGATTGCCCCGGCGATCCTGCGGATCGGGACGCCGCTCGACCAGCTGACGCTGCTCGAGAATGTCGAGCAGGCGCACAAGACTGGACACCTCAAGACCGACGCGGGCGGCAAGTTCCCGCTGCAATAGCCCCTCGCCGGCGCGATGCAGATGCATCAACGGCGCCCACGTGGCATCGCTCAGCCCCGAACTAGCCAGTTGCACGTCCAGATATTGGCGCCAGCGGCGGGCAAGCCCCACCAGCCTGATGCCGAGAATGCGTTTGGGATTTTCGCTCATGCAATTTAATTTGGATAAGAATAGTTGGCATATCAAGCATTTTCTGAGAACCCTGCCGAAGCACCTGCGTTTACCGTGCCACTGCAAACCTGTGGCGAGCAGACCGAAGCCTCGTTATGCTCTGGCAGGAAGACTCCGGAGAACTGTATGTGCCGCCGCCTTTTGCCCCTGGGCCTGACCCTTGCCCTTGTCGCCGGCACCGCCATGGCGCAGGAGCCACAGGTCATCCCGGCGCCTGACATCGATGACAGCACTCTGATGGACACCTATCTCTGGCATGTCCGCGGCCTGCCGCCTGGCAAGCGCCTCGCGGTCCATTCCGGCGCCGGCCCGAATTTCCGCGTCATCCACGCGCTCGATGAGGGGCAGCCAATCGAGCGTCTCTCCTGCCAGGATAGCCGGGGCGGCTACTGGTGCCGCATCGCGACTGTGGATCGCCCCCGCATCTCAGGCTGGGTCGACGGACGCTTCCTGCTTGAGGAAACAGGCTTTGCGCCGCCGGATGACGTGCGCAATCCATCGTTCGAGCCGGAGATCATCATCGATCCCTTCCCGAGGCCAAGAAGGCCCTGAGGGGCAATGCGTGATCTGGCGGATCAGATATCCTGATAGGCTGCGATGACCGCCGCGAGCTGGACGTCGTTCATGGCCTGGACCTGCGGGGTTGTTAGCGCGAAGAGCTGCGCAGAGCTCAGATCATCGATGTCCTGGGTCGAAAGACCGGCAATAGCGGACGTGGCAATGGCGGCTATGTCTTCAGTGGCGAAGAGCTGCAGGTCACCATCCTCCAAGGCACGGATCGCGGCCGACCCGAGAGCGGCGACCTGAGCTGCGGTCAGAGCCTCGATCTGCCCCGTGGTCATGGCAACCACTTGCTCGGTGGATAGCGAACCGATGACCCGCGAACTGAGCGCTGCGACCTGAGCAGTGTTGAGTGCGACGATGCTGCTGGTCGACAGGCTGCGGATCTGTGTCGATGTCAGAGCAGAGAACTGGCTGCTCGTCAGGCCAGCGATTTGGGCCGAAGTCAACGCACGGACCTGGGAAGTCGTCAGCGCACCCATCTGCGATGTCGTCAGGCCAGCGAGCTGAGCGCTGCCGAGAGCGGCGATATTAGCCGTCGACAAGCCGACGATCGCCCGTGAACTGATGGCCGCGATATCGCTCGATTCCAGCGCGCCCAGGTCTTCGGTCGTGAGACCAGCGACCGCAGCACTCGAGAGCAAGGCCAAGAGGGCCGTCGTCAGAGAGCCGATCTGCTCGGAAGACAGGGCGGCGATCTGGGCAGAGGCGAGACCGGCAAAGGCACGGGTGTTGATTGCGGTAATCTGGCTGGTGGAGAGCGAGGCAAACGTATCGGACGTCAGCGCCCGCAACTGCGCGCTGGTCAAGGCACCGATCGCGGCCGATGTCAGACCGTCGAATTGCGCGCTGTTGAGGGCAGCGATCTGCGCCGTGGTCAGCGCGGAAGCCTGCCCGGACGTGAGCCCGGCCAACTGGGTGGTATCCAGAGTGGCGAAGGCGGTTGGGGCAATGGAAGCAATCGTTCGGCTGCTCAATACGGCAAGTTCCGACGAGGTCAGCGTATCGAGCTGGGTAGAGGCGAGCGGCGCACTTCCAAGCGCTGCAAGTTGCGACGTCGAAAGAGCAGCAAATTCTGCACTTCCGACCGCAGACCACAGGGTGCTGCCAAGATCAGCAAGCGCGCGCGTGCTCAAGGATTGCATCTGTTCGCTCGACAGAGAGCCGAACTGCTCTGGTGTGAGCGACCGAACCTGGGCGCTGGTGAGACCGGCGACGGCGGCTGTGGAGAGCGCATCGATCTGAGTGCTGGTCAGGGCGTCGATTTGCCCTGAGGTCAGTGCTGCGACCTGAGCGGCAGTCAGGCTCGAAATCTGGTCGGATGTCAGCGCCGCGATGCCGCTGCTCGAAAGCGCGCCGATGACACGAGACGGCAGAGTAGCGATCTCGGAAGATGTGAGGGTACCGATGGCACCGGTGGTCAGGGCGCGAATAGCCGACGAACTCAGCGCACCCAGTTGCGTGCTCGTCAGCGCATCGAAGGTCGCCGTGCTCAGGGCAGAAATCTGTTGGGACGTCAGAGCCGCGATGCCGCGCGTGCTGATCGCCCCGATCTGAGCCGTGTCGAGCAATGCAAGTGCTGCGCTGGAGAGCGCCGCGATCTGGCTCGACGACAGCGTCGCGATCTGGCTCGTGGTCAGGGCATTCAGCTGAGTGCTCTGCAGCGAGCCAATCACGGCGGTCGAGAGAGCTGCGATCTGGGCGGAGGTAAAGGCGACCAACTGGCTCGAGGTCAGGCTGGAGAACGCACCGGTCGTGACGCCGGCCAGCGAACGAGACTGCAGCGCGGCAATGTCGGCGGTATCGAAGGTGGAGAGATCATCGGACCCGAGCGCCGCGACCGAAGTCGACGACAAGGCCGCAATCTGGGCACTCGACAGGCCGGCGATCTGCGCCGAGGTCATGGCCGCAACCTGCCCTGAGGCGAGAGCCGCCACGGCCCGTGTGTTCATCGCCGCGATCAGCGTGGTCGACAGGGTGCCGATGACAGCAGTGGAGATGCCACGAATGGCAGCCGAGGTGAGTGCGGCAAACTCGTTCGTGGAGAATGTCTCCAGGTCGCTGGCCGAGAGGGCCGCGACGTCGCTCGACGAGAGCGCAGCGATCTGGGCCGACGTCAGCGCCGCGATCTGGTCACTGGTCATCGCATCGAGCTGGGCGCTGGTGAGCGCACCGATGGCGCGGCTGTTCAGTGCTGCTATCTGCTCGGTGGAAAGCGTGGTGATGTTGACGTTGCCGAGAGCGACAATCTGGGCGGACCCGAGCGCCGCAATCTGGGTGGTGCTCAAACCGTCGATCTGACTGCTGTTGAGTGCCGCCACCTGGGCTGTCGTCAGGCTCGCGATCTGGCCGCTGGAGAGAGCCGTCAGCTGAGCCGAGAGCAGGCTTGCGATCTGGACTGTCGTCAGCGCCTGCAGTGCGCGGGAATTTAGCGCGGCAAGTTCCGTCGAGGAGAAGTTCGCGAGATCGTCGGTCCCGAGCCCGGCCACGCCCGACGAGGACAGGGCGGCAAGCTGCGAGGTCGAAAGGGCCGCGACCTGCGCGCTGTCGAGCGCGGCGATCTTGGCCGACCCGAGCATCGCGATCACCCGGGTGGTGAGACCACTGATCTGCAGGGTGCTGAGCGAGAGCAGCGTTCCGGAGTTGAGCGCATTGACTTGAGCGCTCGACAGACCGGCAAGCTGGGCTGACGCAAGGCCATCGACCTGATCCGATGTCAGGGACGCGATCTGCGCCGTGGTCAAGGCCGCGATCTTGGCCGAGGTCAGGCTGGTCAGCTGTGCGGAACCGAGCGAGGCAAAGACGTCGACCGAAATACCGGCCAGAGCGCGCGTCGAAATGGCAGCCACATCCTCTGCGGAGAGCACATCGATATCATCGGAACCGAGGCCCTTGATCGCCGCGGAGCTGAGCGCCGCAAGCTGGCCGGTCGTCATCACATCGATCTGCTCGGTCGAGAGTGCCGCCAGCTGTGTCGAAGACAGGGCAGCCACCGTACCGCTCCGCAAGGCTGCGATCTGATCGGTCCCAAACGAGGCAAATTTGTCGGTGGTGAGCACCGCTATCTGGCGCGAGGTCAGGCCTGAGACCTGCAGCGCGGTGAGACCATCGATCTGGCTGCTGGTGAGGCCGGCGATGACGGCGGTGGACAGAGAGGCAATCTGCGCCGTGGTGAGACCGGAGAGCTGACTGCTGGTGAGTGCGGCAAAATTGGTTGCGGACAGACCGGAAAGCGCCCGTGTAGACAGAGCGGAGAGCTCGGCTGCGGTCAGCGTCGCGATATCGTCCGTGCCGAGCCCGGCAAGCGCCACACTGGTGAGCGCGCTCAGCTGGGACGTCGTCAGGGCATTGAACTGGTCGGCCGACAGCGCTGCAATCTGAGCGGAAGAAAGCGCACCGAGCTGACCGCTCTGCAGCCCAATCATCTTGGCACTGTCGATGACGGCGAGCTGATCCATGGTCAATCCGCGCACCGCAGCTGCCGAAACGGCGCGCAACTGGCTGGATGACAGACTATCAAAATCATCCGTCTGGAAGGCCGAGATCTGCTTCGACGACATTGCGCCGATCTGAGCGGAACTCAGCGCATTGACGTCTTCGCTGGAGAAAGCCGCGATCGTTGATGTCGCCAGCGTCCTGATCTGAGTGATGCTCATCGAAGGAATGATCGTAGCCATCAACGCCCGCCCTAAGGAAATGTGGACCAAATATGCATTGCGACCCCACACCGGCGCGCGTCTCCCCCCCGGGTTGACGCGCTAGCCCGGCGGCTCCTGCAAGGCGCGCGTTGAACAACGGGCGACAACTGGCAGTGCGGCTGCGGACGCAAGTATCAGTGGAAACATGGCTCTGAAGAGCCTGGCGTTGGATCGGGCATCATGCAGCAGAGCTGGTCTCTGCTTCCCCCGCCATGACAATGACGCAAGGCGGAAAATCCCGCCGCTCGCCTGCACGAATCCCATGCGGATTCGGAGGCTCATCGTTTATGCGATATGACGCAGAAATTAACCCTTCGTCAATCTTTAAGGCAGCACTTCCTGCAGCCCAAGGTCGGATCCAAACGACACACCCGCGATTGATGCGATGGCGCCACAGCGGAAAACCGCAGATTCCCGCAGAGCCCGCCGCTTCACTCCACCTCGCGCCCCTCAGCCGGTCGATCCCGCTCATGGCGCTGCACCACCGGAAACTCCGGCAGCCAACCCTCCCGCCGGATTGTCCAGAGTTCGTAGCTGGGCTGAAACACATTGATGTCGTCGCAAGACCCCAGATGAAGCTCGACCTCGCCGCCGCTGCGATTGAAGACCCGAGAACCGCAGGTCGGGCAGAAATAGCGGCCCTCATACATCTGCGCCTCGCCGGTAATGCTCACCTGCGTGTCCGGATAGATGGCCGCGGCATAGAAGAGCGCGCCGTGATGTTTGCGGCAATCGAGGCAATGGCAGATGCCGACGCGATCCGGCTCACCATCAGCCTCGAACCGCACCTTGCCGCAGGCGCAACCGCCCGTGATGATGGCCATGTCCGCTCTCCCTTCAACAACACCAGCACTCTGGCACAAAAGAAAAATGGCCGCAGCTTTCGCCACGGCCATCCTCGAACTCGATATTGGAGAATTGGTTGCCCGATCAGGCAGCCAGTGCCTTGGCGATCTGGCCGCGCAGTGTATCCATATCCTTGGCAAACCCGCGAATGCCTTCGGCCAGCTTCTCGGTCGCCATGGCATCCTGGTTCATTGCCCAGCGGAAAGCCTTCTCGTCGAGCGAGACATGCGGCTCGGCCTTGACCGTTTCTGGCGACAGCGCGCGGACAAGCGTGCCCTGGTCCGCATTCAGCTCGTCGAGCAGCTGCGGGCTGATCGTCAGCCTGTCGCACCCGGCCAGGGCTTCGATTTCGCCGGCATTGCGGAACGAGGCGCCCATGACGATCGTGTTGATGCCGTTTGCCTTGTAATAGTTGTAGATCGAGCGCACCGAGACGACGCCCGGATCGGTTTCGGACGTATAGTCCTCGCCGGTCGACTTCTTGTACCAGTCGAGGATGCGGCCGACGAAGGGCGAGATCAGGAAGACCTTGGCTTCGGCGCAGGCGATTGCCTGAGCCTTGGAGAAGAGCAGCGTCAGATTGCAGTCGATGCCTTCCTTTTGCAGCACTTCGGCAGCGCGAATGCCTTCCCAGGTGGAGGCGAGCTTGATCAGGATGCGATCCTTCTCGATGCCGCGCTCCTTGTAGCCAGCGACGATCTGGTGTGCCTTGTCGATCGACGCCTTGGTGTCGAAGGACAGGTCGGCATCGACTTCGGTCGACACGCGGCCCGGAACGAGTTCAGCCAAGGCAGCACCGACGGAGATCGCCATGCGATCGGCAATCGCGCCGATCACGGCATCATCCTTGCCGCCCTTGGCCTTGCCCCAGGTGATCGCTTCCTGGAAGGCATCCTTGAACGCATCGGTGCCGAGCGCCTTCAGAACGATCGACGGATTGGTGGTGCAATCGACCGGCTTCAGGCGGCGGACGGCCTCGATGTCACCGGTATCGGCGACCACGGTCGTCATGGAACGAAGCTGTTCGAGTTTCGAGGTCATCAGATCATCCTTCGGCTGCGCGAAAAGGGTTGGCGACCGGCATTTGCACGCCGGTCTCGTCCCCAGACTATCACCGTCAGAAGACGGCAAAGTCAAGACATATGTCCTTTGAATTTGACATAAGTATCACAAGAACGGATAGTGCCCACTGGAAGTTCCCCATTCGAGAGAGATCTTGACCAAGCTCCGACGCGAGACCCACAGCACCCTTTCGGACGCAGCAGCGCTGCGCATCCGCGCCGCCTGGCTCTATTATAACGAGGGCCTGACGCAGAAGGATGTGGCCGACCGTCTCGGCATAAGCCGCTCGACCGTCATCCGCATGCTGGAGGAGGCGCGCAAACGCGCCGAAGTGCAGATCTGGATCAGCGATGGCGTCGCCGACTGCGTTGATCTCGCCGTGCGGCTGGAAAAAGCCTATGGCCTGGACGAAGCTGTAGTCGTCCCCTCGCCGGACAGCCAGGATGCCGCCTCGATCGCCAAGGCCGTCGGCCTTGCCCTCGGCCAGTTCCTGACCGAAGTCATCACCAATGACATGACCATCGGCGTCGGCTGGGGCCGCACCATGACGGCGTCGCTTGCCGGCTTCCGGTCACCTGGCCGGGAAAACTGCAAGGTGGTCTCGCTGCTCGGCGGGATCGTAGCGGTGCGCCAGACCAACCCGATCGACTACACCTGGCGGCTGGCAAGCCAGCTCGGCGCCGAATGCTACATGTTCCTCGCACCGCTTCTCGTCGATTCCGTCACGACAAAACGTGCGCTGATCGAGGAATGCGGGTTGAAGGCGATCTACGACTTGGCCGAAAACCTCGACCTCGCCATCGTCTCCTGCGGCGACATCGGCCCGCATTCGACCTCGCTTTCCGGAGGCTTCATCAGCCACCAGACCTTGACCGAACTCGTCGACGCCGGCTGCGTCTGCGACACCATGTTCAACTTCCTGGATGCCGACGGAAACTCCGTCGCCCATCCGATCAACGAGCGGGTGATGTCGGTTGATTTGGATACGCTGAAGAAGGCCAAACACATCGTGTTGTCTTCCGGCGGCGCGCATCGCGCCAAGGCGATCCGTGCGACGATACGGCGGATCGGCTGCAATACGCTGATCACCGACGAGGCGGCGGCGCGGGCGTTGTTGGCGCTGGCAGGCTAGGGCTGTTCCGGCCAAGCGCGGGCGCCATGCTGAACGAAGAGAACTTCGATGTGATCGTCCCGCACGCGGTACGCGACGATATATCCAAGATCGGCCAGCACCAGCTCGCGTGTGCCCTCGATCTCGCCGCGTCGTCCCAGGAAAGCATTCTGCGTCAAGAGGCGCTCTGTCCTTGAGTGAATGGATCGGACGATACGGGCTGCCGCAGCAGGGTTGCGCTCGAAGAGGTAATCGCCGATGGCCGCGAGTTCTCTAAGATAACGCCGCGTCCAGACGATACGCATGGCTTCACGAGGAGCCGTACTGGTTCAAGACGGCCTCGATCTCCGCCTCACTGGCAAACTCTCCGCGCTCGGCTTCCGCAAGACCTTCCGTGACACCGGACACCCACTGCTCCTGCCAGGCGAGCGAGCGGCCCTGGGAGAGCGCATCCTCGACGATCTGATCTCGGGATAGATTGCTCCGCTCGACCAGACTGTCGATCCGGCGGCTGATGTCGTCAGGAAGTTGAACCGTGTTGCGCATGGCTTATCCTCTCACAGAAGCGGCCATCAGAAAAGCGCGGCGCTTCACCCCTTCCCCGCCTCCCAGCCGAGCATCGCCCGCTTGCGCGTCAGCCCCCAGTGATAGCCCGTCAACGCACCGCTCTTGCCGAGCGCCCGGTGGCAGGGAACGACGAACGAGATCGGGTTGCGGCCGACGGCCGCCCCCACGGCACGGCTGGCGGTCGGCTGACCGATCTTCTGAGCAATGTCGGAATAGGTGACGGCCTTGCCGAGGGGGATCTGCAGAAGGCTTTCCCAGACACGGATCTGGAAGTCCGAGCCGATCAAAACGACACGCAAGGGCTCTTCCGCCGACCAGCGCTCCGGATGGAAGACACGTGCCGCATAAGGCTCAGTCGCACCGACATCCTCGACGTAAAGCGCATTCGGCCAGCGCTGCGCCATGTCGTCGAAACAGGCGACCTCGCCGCCAACATCAGCAAAGGCGAGCCCCGCCAACCCCCGCTCTGTGATCATGACGAGCGCCAGCCCGAAGGGCGACGGGTGGTAGCCGTAGCGAATGGTGAGGCCGGCGCCGCGCGCCTTCCATTCGCCGGGGCTCATGGCCTCATGGGTGACGAAGAGATCATGGAGGCGACCGGGGCCGGAAAGCCCCAGCTCCAGCGACGTCTCGAGCAGAGGCAATTCTTCACGGCCGAGCAGCCGCTTAGCATGGTCGAGTGTCACCGCCTGCAGGAAGGCCTTTGGGGAAAGGCCCGCCCAGCGGGTGAACGTCTTCTGCAATTGCGTCGGCGACTGCCCCAGCCGCTCGGCGATCAGCTCCAGCGACGGCTGGCTCTGATAGTCCAGCGTCAGCATCTCGATCACCTGCCGCACGGTCTCATAATCAGAGCCATCGGGTGTGATGTCGGTGGTGCGGGAAAGGTCGATCTGTTGCGCAAGCGTCATGGCGAAATCCTCAATCTGATCAGGACTTCACCACGGGCAAGCCTTGGACGCCACCCGTTTCTTGCGCTGATGTCTGGCACTCAGATCCGCTGCTTGGCCGTCGCGAGTGCCCCCGTGAGGGCCTTGGCGAAACTTTCGCGATCATCGGGGTTGAGGAAGGAGCCGACATCGGTACCGCGGCCTTCGCCGCTCACCATCATCGATGTGATGCCGAACTCCTCATGCCGTTGCACGAAAAACCGCGCCCAGAGCGTCTTGAAGCTGTGCTCGGTCATCCGGCCAGCGGGCGTGAACTTGCGGATCGAGAGGCTGGTGCGCGACACTGTCACCTCTTCACGCGCCCGCGCAGAGCGATAGTTCAGCCAGAAGGCCCCGTAGAGCAACAGGAAGTCGAGGCCGAAGAACAGGCCGATCGGCCATGCGCCGGTTGCCATGAAGAAGACTGCATGCAGGAAACAAACAGTGCCGGTCACCGCAAACAGAATACGATACCCCTTTCGGCCAAGCGACCGGTAGGGCGTCAGTTCCGCTGCGAAAATCGGCTGGTCCGCCGCCTGCTCGAGATTGCCTTCCATCACCGCGCCCGATTATAGGTTTTCCATGACTGTAGCGAAGCCGAAATCCAGCACCCAAACTTTGAAAAAGTCAAATCCTGTGACCCGTCGCAAGCCGGCGACACGCCGTCGCACGGCTTATTCAAAGGCCGAATTGGAAGAGATCTTCCGCCGCTTCTCGATCCAGAGGCCTGAGCCCAAAGGCGAGCTGGAACACGTCAACCCATTCACGCTTGTCGTCGCCGTAGCGCTCTCCGCCCAAGCAACCGACGCAGGCGTAAATAAAGCGACGCGCGCTCTCTTCAAGGTGGCTGACACGCCGGAAAAGATGCTTGAACTCGGCGAGGAAAAGGTCCGCGACTACATCAAGACGATCGGGCTCTACCGCAACAAGGCGAAGAACGTCATCGCGCTGTCCCAGAAGCTGGTCGATGATTTCGGCAGCGTCGTGCCGCGTACCCGCGAAGAACTGGTGACGCTGCCGGGTGTGGGCCGCAAGACTGCAAACGTCGTGATGTCCATGGCCTTCGGAATTCCGACCATGGCGGTCGACACGCATATCCTCCGGATCGGCAACCGCATCAAGCTCGCGCCCGGCAAGACGCCGGATGAGATCGAAGACATCCTGATGCAGATCATCCCCGAACACTATCTCTTCCACGCCCATCACTGGCTGATCCTGCATGGGCGCTACTGTTGCAAGGCGCGGCGCCCCGAATGCGAGCGCTGCGTCATCGCCGACATCTGCAAGTCACCGGAAAAGACGGTGGATGTCCCGGCCCCGCTCGTCGAATTGCCGCAGCAAGTGATCGGCGAGGTCGAGTGACGCTTAGCGCGCGAGCGCCACGTCCCGAGCCGTCAGCGCCTTGTGAAGATGCACCATCAGGCCTGCGGCAAAGAGCGGGGTGAGCAGGTTGACGATCGGCACCGCCAGGAACAGCGCAATTACGAGACCCGCCATGAAGACGGTGCCGGAATGCCTGGACCTGAGCAGCTTCGCTTCGTCGGCACTCCGGAAGCGCATGGCGGCGAACTCGAAGAACTCGCGTCCCAGCAGATAGCCGTTCACCAGGAAGAAGGCGATGATGTTGATGCCCGGGATGAAAAGCAGCATCAGCGCGAAGAGATTGCCGACGATGACCACGCCGAAGAACTTGATCGAGGCGATGATTGCCTGCCCCATCGGCATCGCCGTGCCGGGCGGATCATTCGGATAGTCCCGCTTCTCGACCACCTCGGCGACGTCATCGAGGAAAAGACCGGCGATGATCGCGGTGACGGGCGACAGCAGCAGTGCCAACCCGAGCGCCAGCCCGATACTGGCAAGAATCCCGAAGATGAAGGTCAGCCACCCCGCCCAATCAGGAAGTTCGGGAATGAAGCCCTGGAGCAGCGGCATGATGAACGCCATGAAGCTCTCGCGCAAACCGAACCACAGGCCGATGAGCACGAGGATCGTCAGGCCAAGCGTCTTCCAGAACACGGTCCGCGTCTCGGGAGCGAACAGGTTGCGCAGCGACAACGCGGCAGCGTCAAAAATCATCAGGGTCTCCTTCATCTGTCGCTGAGATGTAGGAGACCCTGGCGCCCGCTGCAATGCGGGGCGTCAGCCCAGACGATAGAGGCCGGGCCTGCGATCGATCAGATAGGGGTTCTGTGCCTTCGCGTCGTCGTAAGCCTTGGGATCGATCTCCGCGACCAGCAAGGTTTCGCGCATGCCGGCCCGGGCCAGTTCGTCACCGTCAGGACCGAGGATCACCGAACGCCCGCCATAGGAGAGGTCGTTCTCCTTGCCACAGAGATCGGCATAGACCAGGAACACGCCGTTTTCGAAGGCGCGTGTCGGCACCACCGTATCGGCGACCCGCCGGCTGATGATGCCTTCAGGCAGCGCTGTAGGTACCAGGATCAGTTCCGCGCCGGCAAGCGCAAGCGTACGGACATTTTCCGGAAACTCCACATCGTAGCAGATCAGCATGCCCGTATTGATGCCGTTGAGATCGAAGATATGCGGCGGCTCGGCGCCCGGCACGAAGGCCGCCCGCTCCCCATCGCCGTAAAGATGGCTCTTGCGATAGAATTCCGTGCTGCCGTCAGGCCTAATGAGCACCGAGGAATTGAACACCTGATTGCCGTCCCGCTCGGGAAAGCCCGCACAGATGGCAAGGCCGCAATCCGCAGCGATCTCCGTCAGCGCTCCGATGATCGACCCGTCACGCCCCTCCGCGACCTCCTCGAACTGGGCGCCCAGCGCATAACCGCTCGTGCCGAGCTCCGGCGTCACCAGCAGTTCCGCCCCCATTTCCGCCGCCGCCATCGCCGCTTGCGCGATCTTGCCGATATTGCCCGGGACGTCGCCGGAAAGCGGCTGCATTTGATAGAGCGAAATCAGCATGATGCACCTGTGCGTCGGAGGTTGAGTTAGAAGGGTAGTGCTGCATGCCTAGCGCAGACAAGCGGCAACTCCAAGGCAGGCATCTGCGGTTGCCTTTCCGGCCGCCGCCCTTATCTTCAGGGGATGGATCATGAAATCGAAGCCAATCTGACGTGATGGCATTTGTCGTCACCGCCGCCGTCGCCCTGCTGCTGATCGAGCTTTTCCTCAGGCGTCGTCCCTGGGCGATTGCGCTGACCGCTGCGATCGCCGTGATCGCCACGATTGTCTGGCTCTTCAGCGATAGCCAGTCCCGCCAGCAGCAGAATGCCGTCTCGGCGGTCACCGTGACGGTGGCGGCCGACGCATCCGTGTGCGTTGACCCGGCCCTTCCGATCTCTGCGACCTTGGCCAACAACTCCGACACGATGGTGAACCGTCTGTCTTTCGACCTTGTCGGGCGGGAGGAAGGCCGAACGGCGATCGCCTATCGCGGCACCCTGCGCCACGATCGCGCATTGGCTCCCGGCGAAACCCTTACCCGGTGCTACGCCCTGCTCTATCACGGCTTTTCACATCCGCGCCCGCAGATCATCGACGCCACGAAGTATCAATGGACGGCGCATGTCTCGCTGGTCGGCTTCGGCAACGCACCCGTCGAGCAATAGGCGAGACCAGCCCCGATATCGGGACTGGCACAATGTCTTACATCTGCACGAGGTGACCTTCGCTCACCTCCCGGTACTGCCGCACCGGTGGCTGGAAACCAACGGGACGGATGGGGCTCTTGATCTCGTCGGTCGAGAGATTACGCTTCAGCTTGCGACGCGCCGGATCCGGCACCGGCACCGCCGCCATCAGCTTTTTGGTATAGGGGTGCTGCGGATTGTCGAAGACCGCCTGGCGCGGTCCGATCTCGACGATCTCCCCGAGATACATCACCGCCACCCGGTGGCTCACCCGCTCGACGACAGCCATGTCATGGCTGATGAAGAGATAGGCGAGATTGAAGCTCTGCTGCAGATCGAGCAAAAGATTGCAGACCTGAGCCTTGATCGACACGTCGAGCGCCGACACCGCCTCATCCGCCACAATGATCTTCGGATCGAGCATCAACGAACGGGCAATCGCGATGCGCTGGCGCTGGCCGCCTGAGAACTCGTGCGGATAGCGCGGCATCATTTCGGCGGACAAACCGACGCGCTCGAGAAGATCGGCCGCCTTGTCACGCGCCTGCGCCTTCGAGCCCAGCTTGTGCTCGACATACGGCTCCATGACGGCATGCCCGACGCTCATGCGCGGATCGAGGCTGGCAAAGGGGTCCTGGAACACCATCTGGATGCTACGACGCATGGTCCTGAGCGCCGCCTGGTCGAGACGCGCAACATCATAGCCGTCGACAGCAATATGGCCGGAGGTCGGTTCAACAAGCCGCGTGATCGAACGGCCCGTGGTCGACTTGCCGCATCCGGATTCGCCGACCAGCGACAAGGTCTCGCCGGGCCGCAGATCGAAGGAGACGTTCTCAACGGCATGCACGGCCCCGCTCTTCCGCCCGAACAGACCGGAACGAATGTCGAAGCGGGTCGTGAGGTTCTTCACCTCCAGAAGCGGGCGGCTCCCGGCTTCCGGGATCCCGGCCTCCGCCTCCGGCACAAGCGTATCGCCGGTCTTGATGTCGATCACGGGGAAGCGCATCGGCCGCTCGCGCCCGCCCATCGAGCCGAGCTTCGGCACCGCCGAGAGCAGCGCCCGCGTGTAAGGATGCTGGCCGCGGTTGAAGATATCATCCGTCGTGCCGGTCTCCACCGCTTCACCGCGGAACATGACGATGGTGCGGTCAGACACTTCCGCGACCACGCCCATGTCATGGGTGATGAAGAGCACCGCCATGCCCTCTTCGTCCTGCAGCGTCTTGATCAGGTCGAGGATCTGGCCCTGGATCGTGACGTCGAGTGCCGTCGTCGGCTCGTCGGCGATCAGCAGCTTCGGCCTGGACGCGAGTGCCATGGCGATCATCACGCGCTGGCGCATGCCGCCTGAAAACTGATGTGGATATTCGTCGAAACGGTTCTTCGCATTCGGGATGCGCACACGATCGAGCAGCCGCAGCACCTCCGTCTTCGCCTCGGCGTTCGAGATATCGCGATGGCATGTAATGGCCTCGGCGATCTGCTTGCCGATCGGGAAGATCGGATTGAGCGAGGTCATCGGCTCCTGAAAGATCATCGAGATCTGGTTGCCGCGCACCTGGCGCATCTGCTCGGCATCGAGCGTCAGAAGCTCGCGCCCCTCCAGCTTGACGCTGCCTTCGATGCGGCTGGTGATCTGCGGCAGGAGCCGCATGATCGAAAGCGAGGTGACGCTTTTGCCCGACCCCGATTCGCCGACGATCGCGACCGTTTCACCGGCCGCGATATCGAGGTTCATGTTGCGCACCACCGAGCGCCACTCGGTGCCGATCCTGAAGGAGGTCGTCAGACCTCGCACGGAAAGGACCGGCGTCCCGCTCGTCTCTTTTCCCAGTTCCACCGCGGCCATATCCCGTTCCCCTGTTTTTATCTGTGTCGAGATGTGGTCGTTTGATCAGGCGGCGAGCGCCGTCTCGGCGAGCGTCACCCAGTAGCTGATGCCGTAGGGGATGACCTCGTCGTTGAAGTCATAGGCCGAATTGTGCAGGTTCGCCGTGTCACCATTGCCGATGAAGACGAACGAGCCGGGCCGCGCTTCCAGCATGTAGGAGAAATCCTCCGCACCCATGGTCGGCGGGAAGGCATCGCTGACGGCATGGTCGCCGGCGACCTTGCGCATGATGTCTACCGCGAAGTCGGTCTCGGACGCGTGGTTGAAGGTGACGGGATAGCCGCGGTGATAACGCAGCGTCGCCTTGGCGCCCATGGCCATTGCCACACCACTGGCGATCTCGCCGATGCGGGTCTCCGCCATCTGGCGCATTTCCGGCAGAAGCGTGCGCACCGTGCCGGACAGCTTCACCATATCGGGGATCACATTATAAGCATCGCCACCATGGATCTTGGTGACCGTGATGACCACAGAGCTTAAGGGGTCCGCCTCACGCGATGCGATCGACTGCAAGGCCACGACGACCTGCGAGGCGGCGAGCACCGGATCGACGCTCTTGTGCGGCATGGCGGCATGGCCGCTGCGGCCCTCGATCTCGATGTCGAACTGATCAGCCGCCGCCATCACCGATCCCTTGCGGGTGGCAAATGTGCCGACCGCCATGCCGGGATGATTGTGCATGCCGTAAACTTCCTTGATGCCGAAGTTTTCCATCATGCCATCGGCAACCATTTCGCGCGCACCGCCGCCGCCCTCTTCGGCCGGCTGGAAGATGACGGCGATCGAACCGCGGAAATTGCGGGTTTCGGCAAGGTATTTCGCAGCCCCCAGCAGCATGGCGGTGTGTCCGTCATGGCCGCAGGCATGCATCTTGCCAGGCGTCTTGGAAGCCCAGGCCTTGCCCGACATTTCATGAATCGGCAGGGCATCCATGTCGGCACGGAATCCGACGACCGGGCCATCGCCGCGATTACCCTTGATAATGCCGACCACGCCGGTGCGACCGATCCCCGTCTTCACCACGTCACAGCCAAATTCCTTGAGCTTCTCCGTCACGAAGGCGGCCGTGCCATGCACATCGAAGAGAAGTTCCGGATTTTGGTGCAGATGGCGGCGCCACTCCGCGACTTCGGGCTGAAGTTCGCTGGCGCGGTTGAGCACTGGCATGAAAGGACCTCTTTTTGTCGTTGTTCCCCGCAGGATTTCGCGCATACTGTGCTGCGATGCGCAGCTTTGGCAAGCCGCAAAATTCCATCTTGCATGGAAAATAGGCTTGTGTTTACATGGCCTAAATTTTAGCCAACCCGACAGATGCTGCGCTGTTCGGGAACGCCTGTCGCGACTCCGATATTTGCCGGATACGCCCAAATTTTCCTGAAATACCAAAAAGATAGGTGGTTGACATTTCTTGAATGCGCTGGCCACATCCCGGGTCGGCAGATCGGGTTACCATCATGCCTGCTAACAAAAAATAATGGGGAATGAGCACATGAACACTCGCAAACTGATGCTGGCGGCGTCTGCTGCCGCTTTTGCGCTGACGGCAGCGCCGGCAATGGCCGAACGCGGCACCGACGGCGACCTGAAGATTATCTTCTGGCAGGCCGTCTCGACGATGAACCCGTATCTGTCGGGCGGCACCAAGGAAGTCTACGCAGCCTCGATGGTCATCGAGCCGCTGGCCCGTTACGACGAGACCGGCGCTCTGGTGCCGATGCTCGCCACGGAAATCCCGACGGTTGAAAACGGCGGCGTCGCGGCCGATTTCAAGAGCATCACCTGGAAGCTGAAGCCTGACCTGAAGTGGTCAGACGGCACGGCCGTGACGGCTGAAGACGCCATCTTCACCTGGAAATACTGCACGGCACCGGACGGCGGCTGCGCCCAGGGCGCCTATTTCGAAGGCGTGACCAATGTCGAGGCGATCGACGCCTCCACCATCAAGGTCTCCTTCGCCGATGCCAAGCCTTACCCCTACAGCGCCTTTGTCGGCGCGCAGGCCCCGATCATCCAGGCCGCCCAGTTCAAGGATTGCCTCGGTGCCAAGGCACCGGAATGCACCTCGGCCAACTTTGGCCCTGTTGGAACCGGCCCCTTCGTCGTGAAGGAATTCAAGCCGAACGACGTCGTGACCTTCGAAGCCAACAGCAATTACCGCGATGCCGCCAAGCCGGCCTTCGCCTCGGTCACCCTGAAGGGTGGCGGTGACGCGGCTTCCGCAGCCCGCTCGGTTCTCGAAACCGGCGAATTCGACTACGCCTGGAACATGCAGGTCGAGCCTGAAATCCTCGAGCAGATGATGGCTGCCGGCAAGGGCAAGATCGAAGTCGCCTTCGGCACCCAGGTCGAACGTATCGACATCAACCCCTATGGCGTTGACGCCTCGCTCGGCGACAAGCGTTCGACCAAGGAAGCCGGCCCGCATCCGGCGCTGTCCGACCCGGCCGTGCGCCGCGCGCTGTCGATCGCCATCGACCGCGAGATCATCGACGAAGCCGGCTACGGCCCGAACGGTCAGCCGACCTGCAACATCCTGCCCGCTCCGGACATCTATGTCTCGACCGCGGTCGACTGGTGCCTGAAGCAGGACGTCGAAGGCGCCAACAAGCTGCTCGAAGACGCCGGCTGGAAGATGGGCTCGGATGGCATCCGCGAAAAGGACGGCGTCAAGCTCTCCTTCCTCTACCAGACCTCGACCAACTCCGTCCGCCAGGGCACCCAGGCGCTGGTCAAGGACATGTGGAGCCAGATCGGCGTCTCCGTCGAACTGCGCAACATCTCGGCTTCCGTCTTCTTCGGCGGTGACCCGGCCTCTCCGGACACCTTCCAGAAGTTCATGGCCGACATCCAGATGTACACCAACAACTTCGACGGCACCGACCCCGAGAAGTACATGGCCGGCTGGATGTGCGACAAGATCCCGAGCCCGGCCACCGGCTGGCAGGGTGAGAACATCGTCCGCTATTGCAACCCGGAATATGATGCGCTCGTCAAGCAGCTCGGCACCACCGGCAAGCTCGAAGATCGCGCCACCATCGCCAAGCAGCTGAACGACATGCTCTCCAACGATGTCGCCCAGATCCCGCTCATCCATCGTGGCCAGCCTTCGGCTGTCAACAACACGCTGCTGGGCGTCAAGATGAACGCCTGGGACTCGGAACTCTGGAACGTCGCCGACTGGTCGCGCGCTAAGTAATGCCATAGGTGCCGGGCCTGCCCTGTCGGCAGGCCCGGCATCAGCATTTTCTGTGACAGTCTGGAGACCAGCCGATGTTTACCTTCACCGTCCGGCGGCTGCTGTTCGCAGTCCCGACGCTACTGGCCATCAGTTTCATTATTTTTGCCCTGCTCGACCTTTCCCCAGGGGATCCCTTAAGCGACCTGCCGCTGACCATTCCGCCTGATGTGCGTGAGCAGATCCGCGCCGCCATGGGTCTCGATCAGCCCTTCCTCATCCGCTATTTCAAATGGCTGCAGCAGTTCTTCATCAATGAACCGCTCAATATCTTCGAACAGATCACCGGCATCACCGTGGGTTCCGGCGAGCGCATGCGCGTGCTCTCCTGGGCGACGCGCAGCCCCGTGGTCGACCTGATCGTCCAGCGCCTGCCGCAGACGCTCTGGGTCGTTGGCCTGTCCTATCTCTTCGGCGTCTTGATCGCGATTCCGATCGGCGTCATCTCGGCCTATCGCCAGTATTCCTGGTTCGACCAGATCGGCACCTTCATCTCGATGGTCGGCTATTCCGTGCCGACCTTCTTCACCGGCGTTCTGCTGATCGTCGTTTTCTCGTCCTACCTGCAGTGGTTCCCATCGATCTACGACACCACGCTGGTGGTCAACAGCTGGGACAGCTTCGTGCTCCAGGTGAAGCAGATGTTCCTGCCCGTGCTGGTGCTGACGCTCTTCAACGTTTCGCAGATCAGCCGCTTCGTGCGCGCCTCCATGCTCGATAACCTGAACATGGATTATGTCCGCACGGCGCGCGCCAAGGGCGTCAAGGAAAAGGTCGTGCTGCTCGTGCATGTCCTGCGCAACAGCCTGATCCCGGTCGTCACCGTCATTGCGCTTGGCGTGCCGACGATCTTCTCAGGCGCCATCATCACCGAACAGGTCTTCCGCGTGAATGGCCTCGGCCAGCTGCTGATCACCGCGATCCAGGGCGCAGACATCCCGCTCGTGCAGACGCTGACCTTCATTTTCGCGATCCTGATCGTGCTCTTCAACCTGATTGCCGACGTTCTCTACGGCATACTCGATCCGAGGATCCGCTATGAGTGACGCCGCCATCGTGACTGCAACAGCACCGCAGACAAGGCCCCAGAGCGGCGGCTTCTGGCCCATGCTCTGGCGCCAGTTCCGCGCCCACAAGGGCGGCGTCGCAGGGCTTATCGTCTTCACCTTCATCGTGCTGGCCGTGTTCATCGGCCCCTATATCCACACGATCGACCCGAACAAGATCGACATCCGCGCCAAGAACCAGGGCCCTTCCTGGGAACACCCCTTTGGCACGGACAATCTCGGCAAGGACATGCTGGCCCAGGTGCTGGCCGGCGGGCAGATCTCGCTCGCCGTCGGCATGACCGCGATGTTGCTGGCGCTGGTCGTCGGCACGCTGATCGGCGTGCTCTCTGGCTACTCCCGCAAGCTCGACGGTCCGCTGATGCGCATGACAGACCTCTTCCTCGCGCTGCCGCTCCTGCCGCTGCTGCTCGTCATCATCATGCTCTTCCGCGACACGCTGCGGGCAGCCTTCGGGCCGGAAACCGGCATCTTCATCCTGATCGTGTTCATCATTGGCATCACCAGCTGGATGCACACGGCCCGCATCGTTCGCGGCGACGTGCTGGCGATCAAGAGCCAGGAATTCATCCTGGCGGCCAAATCGAGCGGCATGCGCGAGTACCGCATCATCATCAAGCACATCCTGCCCAATGTGATGTCCTCGATCATGGTCTCGGCAACGCTCGGCATCGCCACCGCCATCATTACCGAATCCGCGCTATCCTTCCTCGGCCTCGGCTTCCCGCCCGACTTCCCCACCTGGGGCCGCCTGCTCTTCGACGGCGCCAACTTCCTGCAGATCAACCCGTCCCGCGTATTGTGGCCGGGCCTGGCGATCTCGCTGACGGTGTTGAGCGTCAACTATATCGGCGACGCGATCCGCGATGCGCTCGATCCGAAGGCGTTGAAGCATTGAAATCGCAGCGGGCGCTTCAGCGCCCGCTCGGGCTTCCCAACACCCGCCTTGCCACGAACCAGCTCCCGCACGCCCAGACCATGCCCGCCGCCCAGCCGCCGAGTACGTCGGTCGGGTAATGCACGCCGAGATAGATTCGGCTGAGGCCGATAATCAGCGTCAGCACCACAGCGACCAGCGGGAAGAAGTAGCGCAGCGATGCGCGCTCCTCGAGCCGCGACAGCATGGCGCCAAGCGTCAGATAGGTGATGGCGGACAGCATGGCATGGCCGCTCGGAAAGCTCATATCAGTGACCTCGACCAGATGCTGCACCACCTCCGGCCGCGGCCTTGCGATGCCGAGCTTCATGGCGCTGCTCAAAGCCCAGCCGCCGAGGATGGAGGCCGTGACGAAGAGGGCAGTCCGGTATTTCTGGCGGAGTGCGAGATAGACGACAACAAGGGTGACCAGCAGTGTCAGCACGGTGACGCCGCCAAGTGCGGTGATGTCCACCATCATCTTGGTGAGCCAGGCTGGCCCCCGCGGCATGGCCGGATCGGCAGGGTCGCGCAACATCAGCAGTACGCCCTCATCAAAGGCGCGCGTCTCGCCCTCCAGCACCTCGCCCGTCAGCTCGAACAGGAAATAAGCAACCAGCGCCGCCACCAGAGCGGTCAGCCAGACACGCCGTTCTGCCACCGAGGCGATGCGGGTGAGATGGAGCTTGATGCGATGCATGGGGTGGTTCCTGATCGGTGGCGTTGAAGGTACATCGCGTCGCAAGGCGCGTGCGTCAACCGGGACGCGGGAGACAAATGTGGGCGGGTCTCGGTTGTTCCATACGACTAGTCCAGCGGCATCGTTTCCCCGCACGGGAAAGGGTGGACGCGATGATTGCGCCGCGCCCGGAGTTTTGCCCCTCACCCTTCCCTCTCCTTAGCTGCGGCGAGAGGTGCCGCCCTTCGACAGGCTCAGGAGGCGGGTGAGGGGCAAGGCCGATGCGGTGCCCACCGCAAAGCAGCATCAAACCACAAGCTTGATCTTCGTCCCCGCCCCCGCCACTCTCCGCCCACCCATCCGGAGACTCTCCCATGCCCCAAGGCCTTCTCAACCTGCTGACCGACATCGCTGGCCTCTCTGTCGGCCATGCAACCGACCTTGGCCTCGGCTCCGGGGTAACCGTAATCGTCTTCGATGAACCCGCGACCGCCTCGGGCACCGTGCTCGGTGGAGCGCCGGGCGGGCGGGACGTCACGCTCCTTGACCCGTCGATGACGGTGCAACAGGTCGATGCCTTCGTGCTTTCGGGCGGATCGGCTTTCGGGCTCGACGCTGCAGGCGGGGTGCAATCGGGCCTGCGCGCCGCCGGTCGCGGCTTCGCCGTCGGGGCGGTGCGCGTGCCGATCGTGCCGCAGGCGATCCTGATGGATCTGTTGAATGGTGGCGATAAGGATTGGGGCCTGCATGCGCCCTATCGCGACCTCGGCTATGAGGCCTATCGAAACGCCGCCAAGGGCACCTTCCCGCTTGGCACGGTCGGCGCGGGAACCGGCGCCACGACGGCCAACTTCAAAGGCGGCCTCGGCTCCGCGAGCGCCATCTCGTCTTCAGGCCATACGATCGCAGCACTCGTTGCCGTCAATGCCATGGGCTCGGCGGTGATCGGCGACGGCCCGCAATTCTGGGCCGCCCCCTTTGAAGAGGGACAGGAATTCGGCGGGCTCGGCCAGCCTGCCCAAGTCAGCGCCGACGACCGGGCTTTGCGCATCAAGGGCTTGCGACTGACGGCAACGACCATCGGCGCCGTCGTGACCGATTGCACGCTGTCAAAAGCCGAGCTCCACCGCCTGTCTCTGTCAGCCCATGACGGTCTGGCCCGCGCGGTGCTGCCTGCCCATCTGCCGCTGGATGGCGACACGATGTTTGCGGCCTCGACAGGCAAGCGTGAGAGCAATGGTACGGCGGACTTGATGGAGCTCTGCCATCTCGCAACGCTGGTGACGGCGCGGGCGATTGCACGCGGGGTTTATGAGGCCGTTGCGTTGCCGTATGCGGACGCGCAACCGGCATGGCGTGACAGGTGGGGGTGACTTCTTCTCCCCTCACCCTGAGGTGCCCGACACGTCGGGCCTCGAAGGGCGAGGCCCCAAAGGGACCCAGCACCTCCGCATACGCCTGTCAAAATGAGAAGCCGCTCGATGCTTCGAGGCCCGCGCCGTGCGCGGGCACCTCAGCATGAGGGCGTTGAGCCAACAGCGCTTGCAGCCTCTCCCACAAGGGGGAGAGGCGCCCTATCCCCCCACAAGACTTTCGTCCCACCGCCCCTTGACCCAAGTCAAGGACAGCCCAGCCTACACCACAGAGATTGCCCCTCAGGGTTGGCCACGCTTACGAAGCAGACCGACCACAGGATGAACGGATCGGGAGAGGACGGTTCGACAATGGAAGACGAAAGCGACATGGAAAGACCAGTCCTCACCAACCGCACCTTCGACGAGCTGAAGCTCGGCGATGCGGCAAGCCTGACCCGCATCATCGGTCCCGATGACATCGAGCTCTTTGCAGCGCTGTCCGGCGACAACAACCCCGCACCACTCGGGCAGTCGCTGATCCCGGCCGGCATGATCTCCGCCGTGCTCGACACCCGCCTGCCCGGCCCGGGCACAGTTTATCTCGGCCAGGATCTGGAATTCTGGAAGGACATTGCGACCGGAGATCGGATCACCGCGACGGTGACGCTGATGACCAAGGAAAGTGATGGCCGGACGCTGATCTTCGATACCCGCGCCGTGAACCAGCATGGCGAGCCGGTGCTCGCCGGCAAGGCCCGTGTGCGTGCGCCAACGGAGCGCATCAGCTGGTCGGAAAACCTTCCGCCGGATGTCTCGCTGCAGCGCCACGACCGCTTCGACGCCATCGTCGCTGAGGCCCGCAGCCTGCCAATGGTGAAGACAGCCCTCGTACACCCCTGCTCACCTGAGGCGATCGAGGCGGCCGTCGAGATCCGCGACGAAGGCCTCCTGGAGCCGATCCTGATCGGCCCGGAGGCGAAGATCCGTGCCGCCGCTGAAAAGGCCGGCATATCGATCGACGGCTTCGAAATCCTGCACACCGAACACAGCCATGCGGCAGCAGCCCTTGCTGTCGAGCTTGCGGTTGCCGGCAAGGTCGGCTCGGTCATGAAAGGCAGTCTGCATTCCGACGAACTGCTCGGCTCGGTCGTCGGCAGCGGCTCGGGGCTCAGAACCGAACGCCGCGTCAGCCATGTCTATGTCATGGATGTGCCCGCCTATTCCAAGCTCCTGATCGTCACGGATGCGGCGATCAACATCGCCCCAACGCTCGAGCACAAGCGCGACATCTGCCAGAACGCAATCGACCTCATGCATATGCTGGGCGTTCCCGAGCCCAAGGTCGCGGTGCTCGCAGCCGTCGAGACGGTCAATGACAAG
The DNA here is from genome assembly GCA_051861045.1 of Allorhizobium sp. Lineage (GTDB taxonomy): Bacteria > Pseudomonadota > Alphaproteobacteria > Rhizobiales > Rhizobiaceae > Allorhizobium. The sequence goes on along the minus strand of JBHYDI010000001.1, from coordinate 367,447 downwards.
ATGCCGGCAACGCTCGAGGCGGCAGCCCTCACCGTCATGGCGGCCCGCGGCCAGATCAAAGGCGCCAAGGTCGACGGTCCGCTTGCCTTCGACAATGCAATCAGCATGGAGGCCGCCCGCACCAAGGGCATCATTTCGCCCGTCGCCGGCGATGCCGACATCCTCCTGGTGCCGGATCTCGAGGCCGGCAACATGCTCGCCAAGCAACTCCTTTATTTTGCCAATGCCGATGCCGCCGGCCTCGTGCTCGGTGCCCGGGTCCCGATCATTCTGACCAGCCGATCGGATAGCCTCCGGGTCCGCATCACCTCGGCCGCGCTCGCAAAACTCGTCGCCGCAAAGCGCGCGGCAGCCCTTGGTGGCAAGGCATGAACCAGAAACTGCTGCTGACCTTTAATGCCGGCTCTTCCACGGTGAAGATCGGCATTTTCGCCCGCGAGGCGGATGGAGCAAACCGCATCGGCAAGGGCGTCATCGACTTCCGCGCCGAACCGCTGACCTTCCATCTGGTCGAAGGACCCGCCGTCTTCGACGTGCCCCTGGAGGCAAAGACCGACGACCTGCTACACGACGTTCTTGAAGAGGTCTTCGACTGGCTGTCCGAGCACTACGATCTCGACGCCGTCTCGGCCGTCGGCCACCGCGTGGTGCATGGCGGCGATCTCTTCACCGAGGCCGGCAGGATCGACGACACCAGCCTTGCCGGCATCGAAAGCCTTGTAGCCCTCGCCCCGCTCCACCAGCCGCAGAATCTGCGTCTGATCCGCGCCATTGCAGAGTTGAAACCCGGCCTGCCCCAGACCGCGTCCTTCGACACCGCCTTTCACCGTACGCAATCCGATGTCATCAGGCGCTTCGCCATACCGCGCGAGTGGTTTGACAAGGGCGTCAAGCGCTATGGCTTTCACGGCCTGTCCTATGAGTATGTCGCGGGCGCCTTGAAGACGCTCGAACCGGAAACGGCCGGCGGCCGCGCCGTCATCGCCCATCTCGGCTCCGGTGCCAGCCTCTGCGCGCTGGAGAATGGCGTGAGCCGCGACACCTCCATGGGCTTTTCCACCATCGACGGCGTACCCATGGCGACCCGTTCCGGCGCAATCGATCCGGGCGTGCTGTTCCACCTGATCGAGGCCCATGGGCTGAGCATCAGGCAAGTCGAGGACATGATCTACAAGCAGTCGGGCCTGCTCGGTCTCTCAGGTATCAGCGCCGATAGCCGCATATTGCTGGAGACCCCGTCGAAGGAGGCCCGCGAGGCGATCGACGTCTTTACCTTCCGCATTGCAGGCGAAGTGGCGCGGCTCTCGGCCACGCTTGGCGGCCTGGACACGCTGGTCTTCACCGCCGGCATCGGCGAGAACCAGCCGGCAATCCGCAGATCGGTGGTCGAGCGCCTGCGCTTCCTCGGTCTGCTGCTGGATGGCGAGGCGAACGACCGCAGTGAAGCAGTCATTTCGCGCGAGGAAAGCCGCGTGAAGATCCGCGTGATCGCGACCGACGAGGAACAGGTGATCGCCGACGACTGCGTGAAACTACTTGGCTGAGAAGATCCGCCACCCCTGACACCAAAGCGTCATGAAACGCGCCTAGAGACGCTGCGACGGAAGCGGATGGAGATGCGATCATGCTGAGACAGACGGATGCGACGGGTGAAGCCGTTGATGCGGCGCGCGGCGAGGCCCTGATCCTTTCCAACGCCCGCGTGGTAACGCCAGGCCATGTCCTGCATGGCTCGGTGGTGATTGAAAACGGGAAGATCACGGAGATCCATGAAGGCCCGTCGCGCCATGCCGACGCGCTCGATTTTGCCGGCGATTACCTGTTGCCAGGCCTTGTCGATATCCACACCGATCATTTCGAGAAACACCTCTATCCCCGCGCCCATGTGCGCTGGGATTTCATGCGCGCGGCCCTGGCCCACGACGCCCAGATCATTGGTGGCGGTGTCACCACCGTCTTTGACAGCCTCTGCGTCGGAGCGACCACCGACAATCCGGAACGGGCCGAGATCCTGAAACCGATGATCGAGGCGCTGGAGCAGGCGCAAAGCTCCGGCATGCTGCGCGCCGAACATCTCGTCCACCTGCGCTGCGAACTGACGGACCCGGTGACCCCGCAACTGACAGCCGACAACATCGACCGCGAGATCGTGCGCGTCATCTCCATCATGGAACACCTGCCCGGCATCCGCCAGAGCCGCGACATTGAGGCCTATGTCGCAAGAGCATGCAAATCGACCGGCGAGAGCCCCGATCTGGTACGCGAAAAGATCAAGGTGCTGGTGGCGGAAAAGAGCCATATCGCCGCCACGACGCGGCCTGATATCGTCGCCCTTGCCCGCGCGCGCTCCATGCCGCTCATGAGCCACGACGACACCGATATCGCCCACATCGAGGAAGGTGTCGCCGAGGGTGTGTCGATTTCGGAATTCCCCTGCTCGATGGAGGCGGCGCAAGCCGCAACGGCGGCTGGCATGTCAATCGTTGCCGGTGCTCCGAACCTGGTGCGCGGCGGCTCCCAATCCGGCAACATCGCCGTGCGCGACCTGCTAGCAGCAAGGCTCGTCGACATCCTGGCTTCAGACTACGTCCCGCGCTCGATGCTGGACGCCGCCTTCATGATCGCGGCCGATCCGGGCCTCGACTACGACCTGCCGAGCGCTGTTGCCATGGTAACCCGCAGCCCGGCAGTCGCCGGCGGCTTGACGGATCGCGGCGCAATCGAAACCGGCTTGAAGGCCGACCTGATCCGCGTCAACCTGTACGACGGCCATCCCTTCGCCAAGTCGGTGTGGCGCTCCGGTCACCGCGTCGCCTGAACGAAAGCGCCCTCCCCGCGTCTACTCGTGCCAGGCGGAGGCCAGCACCCGCAGCCAGTTTTCCCGGCAGATCTTGTCGAGATCAGCAGGACCATAGCCGCGCTCTTTCAGCGCGGTGACGAGCCGTTGGTTGCCGGCAGCATCGCCGATGACATTGGGGATCGTCGCCCCGTCGAAGTCAGACCCCAGCGCCACGCAGTCGATCCCCATGCGATCAACGAGATAATCGATATGGCTGACCATCGTGGCGAGCGATGTTTCGGCATCGTCGCGCCCGTCGGGTCGCAGCATGGTGACGGCGTAATTGAGACCCACGAGCCCGTGGCTAGCCTTGATCGCGTCCATCTGCCGGTCCGTCAGGTTGCGGGCAACCGGCGTCAATGCATGCACGTTGGAATGGCTGGCGATCAGCGGCTGGTCGCTCAGCCGTTCGACGTCCCAGAAGCCCTTCTCGGTGATGTGGGCAAGATCGATCAGAATGCCGAGCCGGTTGCAGGCCCGGATCAGATCCTCCCCGGCGCGGGTCAGGCCGGGCCCTGTATCGGGTGAGCTCGGATAGGCGAAGGGCACGCCATGGCCGAAAATGTTGTGACGGCTCCAGACCGGCCCGAGCGAACGAAGGCCAGCGGCGTAGAAAACCTCAAGCGCATCGAGATCGGCATCGATGGCCTCGCAGCCTTCCATATGCATCACCGCAGCAAACACGCCATCATCCATGGCTTGCCGGATATCACGTGTCGAGCGGCAGAGCCGCCAGCTTCCGTCCTGATCGAGGCGGTGGGCGATCGCCGCCATTTCCATCGCGATATCGAGCGACGCCTGGCGATCCAGAGGCGGATCGAGCGGTGTCGCATAGTGTCCGTTCGCATCCGGCTCGCGCAGCGTGAAATCATGCGGCGACGGAATGTAGATGGCACAAAGACCACCGGCGAGAACGCCGCGCTTGGCCCGGGGTGCATCGATATGCCCGGCGCTGGTTCCGTTGCGGAATTCGGCCACGGGGTTGCGACCTTCCGTTCCGCTGCGCCAAAGGCGGAGGAGAACATCATTGTGGCCGTCGAAAACGAGGTTCATGCAGGCAGATCCAGAAAATGGCATCCAGGGTTGGACCCGGACGGGAGGGGATGGCTGGGCGTCGAAGCAAAACTCTTTCGGAATCGTTGGACGAAATCATGTCGCGCTTCAAGTCGGCCGACGATTTAACCGGAAAGAAGCGTTCAAGAGAGCGGCGGTATCTGTGTGAGCCAGTCGGTGGCGGCCTCGTAAGCGGCGGCAACAGACAGAACCTGCGCATCCGCGCGGGGCTGGCCAATCAGCTGGAAACCGGTGGGCAGGCCCTGCGCGGAAAAGCCGGCGGGAAGGGCAGCGACCGGCAGACCCGCCATGCTGGGACCAATCACCACCTCCATCCAGCGATGATAGGTATCCATGTGTTTACCCGCGATCTCGCGCGGCCAGGGAATGTCGGCATCAAAGGGGAAAACCTGGGCGGCGGGCGCGATCAGGTAGTCATGGGTTTCGAAGACCTTTGACAGCGCCTGATACCAGGCCGTCCGCACCGCTGACGCCTCGTAGACATCCGCAGCATTGATCCGCAGGCCCGACCGGACCTCGTACAGGATCTCCGGCTTCAGCGAACCGCGCCGGCCGGGATCCTCGTAATAGTCGCGCATGCTGCCGGCGGTGAAGAAGCTGCGCAGCGTCGTCCAGGCCCACCAGAGCTTGCTCATGTCGAAATCGATGCGAACAGGCTCGACCGTGAACCCAAGCCGCTCGAACACACCGAGCGCCTTTTCGTTGAGATCAAGCACACCCGGCTCGAAGGGCAGATACCCGCCGAAATCGCCGAGCCAGCCGATACGACCGCCCTTGACCGCAATGTCGCGGTCGAGGGCAAGCGACCCGCTCTCGAAGGAGGAAGGATCGCGCGCATCGAAACCGGATTGCACGTTGAGGAGCGTCACAACATCCTCGACGGAGCGCCCCATCGGCCCGAGAGTCGCGAGCTGATTGAGATAGGCATCGCGACCGGGAAGCGTGGGGATACGGCCGAAGCTCGGGCGGAAGCCGACCACGTTGTTGAAGGCTGCCGGATTGCGCAGCGATCCCATCATGTCGCTGCCATCCGCAACAGGGACGAGCCGCGCCGCAAGCGCCGCCCCTGCCCCGCCGCTGGAGCCACCGGCCGAACGGCTGAGGTCCCAGGGATTGCGCGTCACACCGAAGACGGGATTGTAGCTATGCGAGCCAAAACCCCATTCCGGCGTATTGGTCTTGCCGATGATGATGGCGCCGGCGGCGCGGATGCGCTCGACCTGGATATCGTCGAAATCGGGCACGTAGTCGTGGAAGAGCGGCGAGCCATAGGTGCAGAGAATGCCCTTCGCCTCGCTCAGATCCTTGATCGCAATCGGCATGCCATGCAGCGCGCCACGGACAACGCCCTGCCTTCGCTCAGCATCCCTGGCCCTCGCCTCGGCGATGAGAACCTCGCGCGGTCTGAGGCTCACAAGGGCATTGATCTTTGGATTGAGCCGTTCGATCCTGTCGAGGCAGGACACCATGAGCTCTTCGCAGGTCATGCGCTGCGTATCGAGCGCGGCGAGGAGTTCGGTGAGGGACAGGGAGATCGGATCGGACACGCATGGCTCCTGACGGATGGGCCGCTCGGGCCGGGCAGTTGCCAACGATGGAGCCCCCGCCTGAGCTCTGTCAAGCGCTGGGCCGAGCGCCTCACGCAGGCCTGCCATGCACTTCCAGAATTCTTTGGACCTACCAAAAATAAAAATGGTCAAACGACCAAATTAAAGGCAACATGCCACAAAAGAGGATGATGCAGAGGCCGTCGAGCTGCATCTCCGAAATACGGGAACCTCGACGAAACAAGGCAAAAGCCGGCAAATTCCCTGTTTTGGGATCATGTTGCAGGCCATGCCAAAGGGGAGAGCTCAGCATGCCGAAAAGCTGGCACGTGACTTGCGTGACATCCTCTGCGCCACCCCGTGGGCGGCATCCTCTGCCGACCGACGGGTCGACCAAAGCACATCGCGCATAACCCGAACGCCAGGGGGCACGGCTTGAGTTCCGCATCAGACAAGGCAGCCATCGAAATCCGCGGCGTCAGCCGCATCTACGGAACCGGACCCGACAAGGTCACCGCCCTCGACGGGATCTTTCTCAAGATCAGGGAAAACGAGTTCTTCACGCTGCTGGGGCCATCGGGCTGCGGCAAGACGACCCTTCTCCGTCTCATCGCCGGCTTTGATTTCCCCACCACGGGCGAAATCCTGCTGCACGGCGAAGACATCGCACCGCTGCCGCCCTTCAGGCGACCGGTGAACACCGTTTTCCAGTCCTACGCCCTCTTCCCGCATATGTCGGTCGCCGACAACATCGGCTTCGGTCTGAAGATGCTCGGCAAGCCGAAGGCGGAAATCGAGGCGCGCGTCGCCGAGATGCTGGAACTCGTGCACATGACCAAGATGCGCGACCGACAGGTGAGCCAGATCTCCGGCGGCCAGCAGCAGCGCGTGGCGCTCGCCCGCGCACTCGCGCCGAAGCCGAAAGTCCTGCTTCTCGACGAGCCGCTATCGGCGCTTGACTACAAGCTGCGCAAGGAAATGCAGATCGAGCTGAAGCGCGTTCAGGCGGAAACCGGCATCACCTTCATCTTCGTCACCCACGACCAGGAAGAAGCACTCACCATGTCGGACCGCATCGCGGTCATGTCGACGGGAAGCCTACGCCAGGTGGGCTCCCCCTGGGATATCTATGATCGTCCGGCCGAGCGCTTCGTCGCCGACTTCATCGGCGAGACAAACTTCCTCGAGGTAGAGGTCGCCTCCGTCACCGGTGATCGGGCGAGCGTCCGGCTGCGGTCGGGCCGCGAGATCCCGGCGACCTTCCCGGACAACACGACCCCATCGGGCAAGGTGACCATCGTCATCCGTCCCGAACATGCCAAGATCGTGGCTCCTTCACCCGAGGCGACTCTGCAGGGCACGATCGAAAGCATCGTTTATCTCGGCACGGACACCAACATCAATGTCCGGCTCGAAGGCGGATCGCTCTTCAGCGTTCGCCAGCAGAACAGCCGCAGCGGCTGCTGTGTGGAGACCGAAGGCCAGACGGTCGGCATCCTCGTCAGCGACGATGTCGCGCAGATCCTGAGGGATTGACCATGAGCGCGATGAAAACGGCCCCCGAAACTGCCAGATCGCGCGATGTCAAAAACCGTTGGTTGCTCAGCCTCCCGGCCCTTGCGATCATCTTCGTCGCAGCACTTGGTCCCCTGCTGGTCATGGTGCTCTATTCCTTCCTGGAGAAGGGCGACTATGGCGACGTCAAGTTTGGCGTCTTCTCGCTCGAAGGCTGGACCTCGGTCTTCATGCAGCGCGATATCTTCGATGACACCCTGGGCATCGCCGACGCGCATCTGGCGATCTTCTGGCGGTCCATCAAGCTGTCGCTCTATACAACCCTCTTCACCCTTATCCTCGGTTTCCCGACCGCCTATTTCATCGCAACCCGGCCCGCCCGGACCCGCGAAATCTGGGTCTTCCTGATCACCATTCCCTTCTGGACCAACCTTCTGATCCGCACCTTTGCCATGCAGCAGGTGATCCGCAACGAAGGCATCCTCAACAACCTGCTGATCTGGCTCGGCATCATCGATACCCCCCTGCAGATCATCTATACCGACACGGCGACCCTGCTCGGCATGACCTATGTCTACCTGCCGCTGATGGTACTGCCGCTTTACGCATCGATCGAGAAGCTTGATTTCCGGCTTGTCGAGGCCGGATATGATCTCTACGCCAACCGCCTGCAGGTGCTCTGGCGCATCGTCATCCCGCTGGTGAAGCCCGGGCTGATCGCCGGCTCCATCCTGGTCTTCATTCCCTCGCTCGGCGCCTATGTCATCCCGCGCGTGCTGGGCGGCGGCAAGAACCTGATGCTCGGCAACCTGATCGAACTGCAGTTCGGCTCTGGTCGCAACTGGCCGCTCGGGGCCGCCATGTCGATTACGCTGATGGCCCTCGTCATGATCGCCCTGCTCTTCTATGTCCGCAACGCTGCAAAGTCGGGGGTGCGTCATGGCTGAACGTCGCTTCGACATCCGCTCGCAGCCGGGCTTCGGCCTGATCGCGCTCTTCACCTTCTTCGCGCTCTATCTGCCGATTGCGACCCTCGTTGCCTATTCCTTCAACGCTAATGACTCCCTCTCGAGCTGGGGCGGTTTTTCGCTCCGCTGGTTTGCGTCCGCCCTGGAGAATGGTACGGCGCAGGAGGCGGCCCTGCGTTCGGTGATTATCGCCCTCTGGGCAGCGGGGTTGGCTACGATCGCCGCGACCATGGCGGCCCTTGCCACCACGCGGACCGAACCCTATCGCGGCCTGACGGCGAAATATGCTGTTATCAACCAGCCGCTGATGATCCCGGAAATCGTCACGGCGGTGGCGCTTCTGATCGTCTTCTCGCGCATCAAGGTCTGGACCGGCTATTCCGGCCTTGGCTACCTGATCATGGCGCATACGGCCTTCTGCATTCCCTTCGCCTACCTGCCGATCCGGGCACGGCTGGAAAGCATGGACCTGACGCTGGAGCGTGCAGCGGCCGATCTCTATGCCACGCCCTGGCAGGCCTTCCGCTTCGTGACATTTCCTTTGCTGCGGCCTGCGATCATCGCCGGCTTCATGCTCGCCTTCGTGATTTCGCTCGATGACGTCGTCATCACCGAATTCGTCAAATCCGGCGGGCAGGATACGCTGCCCACCTACATGCTCGGCCAGATCCGGCGCGAGACGACGCCCGAGATCAACGCCATCGCCACGATCTTCCTGGCCGCCTCGACAGTGCTGATCGTGATCTTTTTCTTCATCAACCGGCGCAAGCCGCAAGCATAACGACAACCAAAAGAGAGGAACGGAGAATGACAATGAAATGGATGACGACCACGGCGATTGCCGCCATCTCGGTGCTGGGTTTCGCAGGCGCGGCCTCGGCCGCTGGCGAGCTCAACATCTACAACTGGGGTGACTATACCAGCCCCGAGTTGATCAAGAAGTTCGAGGAACAGTTCGACGTCAAGGTGACGATCACCGACTATGACTCCAACGACACCGCACTCGCCAAGGTCCGCGCTGGCGGCCATGGCTTCGACATCGTCGTGCCCTCGGCCAACTACATGCCAATCTGGATCAACGAAGGCCTGCTGCTTGAAGCCCGTCCTGACCAGATGGAAAACTTCAAGAATGTCGACCCGCGCTGGGCGGATGTCGAATGGGATCCGGGCCGCCGCTACTCGGTTCCGTGGCAGTGGGGCGTGACCGGCATCGGCGTCAACACCAAGTTCTACAAGGGTGACATCAACACCTCCGCCATCTTCCTCGATCCGCCGGAAGAACTGGTCGGCAAGCTGAACGTCACGCCCGAAATGAACGACGTTCTCTTCGCCACGATCAAGTATTTTGGCGGCGACTGGTGCACGACCGACAAGGAAGTGCTGATGAAGGTCCGCGACAAGCTGGTCGAAGCCAAGGCCAAGTGGCTCGCAATGGACTACAGCGTCACCGACAAGCTGCCGACCGGCGACTATGCCGGCGTCTACTACTGGAACGGCGCCATCATGCGCTCGCGCCTGCAGAATCCGGAAGTCAAGTTCGGCTATCCGAAGGAAGGCTATCCTGTCTTCATGGACAGCGTCGTCATCCTCAAGGATGCCAAGAACGTCGACAACGCCAAGGCCTTCATGAACTTCATCATGGCACCGGAAAACGCCGCCATGCTGTCGAACTTCGCCAAGTATGCCAACGGCATCAAGGGTTCGGAAGCGTTCATGGACAAGGAGATGCAGGGCGCGCCGGAACTGGTGATCCCCGCAGAACTGGAGAGCGCCGGGGAGTTTCTGCTGAGCTGCGAACCCGACGTGCAGCAGCTTTACACACGGATCTGGACCGAAGTTCAGAAGTAACCTCGACCCAAAACAAAAGACTGAAACGGGAGGGCCAATGGCCCTCCCGCAGGAGGAGCATACCCTGATGACGACGCAGTTTGCCGAGGCCTATAGCTTCGAAAGACGGGACGTGACGCTTGCCAACTGGCGCACGGCCCCTTTCAGCCGTTTCAGCTTCGGCCATGCCGACGAGGTGGTGCCAAGCGCCAGGATCTCAGCAGGCGCCGAAAAGCCCGGGGGCGCGCCGGTGCTCTCCGACCTCATGCGCCAATCACTCCCTGAGGGTCTTGCCGGACAGCCTGATGTCGGCGCTTATCTCGACTATGCCCACACCGATGCCTTCGTCCTGATGAAAGCGGGCCGCGTCGTGGCGGAACACTATGCCCCGCATGCCGGCATCGACCAGCGCCACATCGTCTTTTCGATCAGCAAGTCGCTGACCACTCTGGTGATCGCGACCCTGGAAGCCGACGGGCTTATGGATCCTGACGCCCTCGTCACCAGTCTCCTGCCCGAAGCGGCAGGCTCCGCCTATGGTGACTGCACGATTCGCGACGTGCTCGACATGCGCGTCAGCCTCGCCTTCGACGAGGCCTACCTCAACACCGATGGCGCCTATGCCCGCTATCGCCGCGCCACGCTCTGGAACCCGGCCGATCCGTCGCAGCCGGATGAGACCCTGCTGGCCTTCCTTCTGACGCTGAAGAAAGACGCCCATCCGCATGGCGGCGCGCATTTCTATGCTTCTCCTAACTCTGACCTTCTCGGCATCCTGATCGAGCGCGCGACCGGCGAACGCTATGCCGAGGTCTTGTCGACACGCCTGTGGAAGCCACTCGGCGCAAAGAACCACGCCAGCGTCACCGTCGATGCCGAGGGCACGGCGCGGGCGGCAGGCGGCATCTCGGTCACAGCCCGCGACCTCGCCCGCGTCGGCGAGATGCTGCGCAATGGCGGCATGGTCGACGGCAAACGCCTCATCCCCGAGGCGTGGCTCGCCGACATGCTGACGGCGGGCGACCACCAGGCCTGGGTTGATGGCAAATCCAACTTCTTCCCCAAGGGGCGTTATCGCAGCCAGTGGTACCAGTCGGGTGAAGCGGACGGCGCCTTCTGCGCCATCGGCATCCACGGTCAGTGGCTCTATGTCGACCCATCGACCGAGACCACCATCGTCAAGCTGTCCTCCCAGCCCAACCCGCTGGACGACGAGCTGAAACACGACAACTTCGCCTTCTTCCGCGCGCTCAGCGCCTGGACCGCATGAGATTAGAGGAGCCTGGAATGGCAACCACCGCAGACATCATCATCACCAATGGCCGGGTCCTCACCATGGACAGCGCCTCCCCCCGCGCCGAAGCAGTCGCCCTTGCCGGCAACCGCATTCTTGCGGTCGGCAGCGAAGCCGAGGTGAAGGCTCTGGCCGGTCCGAACACGAAGCTAATTGACGCCAAGGGTGCCACCGTCATGCCGGGCTTCAACGAAGCCCATATGCACATCTTCCCGGGCTCCGTGTCGCTGCGCCAGCTGAACCTGCATGGCATCCAGGGCTTCGAGCCATTGAAGGCCGCCATCCTCGACTACGCGGCCAAGAACCTGGACGAGCCGCTTCTGATGGGCTTTTCCGCCGACTATTCGATCATCTCGCTCACCGAGCCCTGCACCCGCCATCACCTGGATGCGATCCTGCCGGACCGTCCCTTCATGATGTTCGCACCAGACCATCACACCGCCTGGGCCAACACCGCAGCGCTGGAAAAGGCGGGCATCCTGCAGGGTAAGGATGTCGGCATCGGCAACGAGATCGTCATGGGGCCCGACGGTCTGGCCAATGGCGAGCTGCGCGAAGGCAATGCCTTTGGTCCCGTCTCGGCGCTCGCCTCCACAGGCGGCCGCGAGGAACTCGGCATGGTCACCGGCATGGACCCGGAGAACGTCACGCCGGAACAGTTTGCCCTCGACCGCGCCATCCTGAAAGCCGGCCTCGACTACTGCGCCTCCTGGGGCGTCACCTCGATCCAGAACTTCGACGGCAATCACTATCAGCTTCGCTTGATGCGCGACCTGGAACTTGCAGGTGAACTCTCCTGCCGTATCCGCATCCCCTACCATATGAAGAACTTCATGGCGCTGGAGGATCTCGACAAGGCAGCCGCCTGGAAGACGGAGTTCGCCACCGACATGCTGCGCGGCGACTTCGTCAAGGTCTTCATGGACGGCGTGCTCGACAGCCAGACGGCCTATATGCTCGACGGTTACGGCGACCGGCCGGGCTATACCTATGAGCCGCTCTTCACGCCCGAAGCCTTCGATGCGATCGCCACCAAGGCTGATGCACTCGGTCTGCAGGTCGCAGTCCACGCGATCGGCAGTGCCGCCATCCGCCAGACGCTCGACGGCTACGAGGCGGCTTTGAATGCCAATGGCCAGCGCGGCAACCGCCACCGCATCGAGCATATCGAGATCATCCATCCGGATGATATCCCGCGCTTTGCCGAGCTCGGCATCGTCGCCTCCATGCAGCCCGTCCATTACCCCGGCGGCACCTGCTTCCCGGCGGAACCGACCACGGCCAAAATCGGCGAGGATCGCTGGGACGAGGCCTATGCATGGCGCACGATGAAGGAAGCCGGCGCCCCCGTCGTCTTCGCCTCCGACTGGCCGGTCTCGCCCGTCTCGCCCTTCCAGTGCATCCAGGATGCATTGACCCGGAAACCCTGGAAGGAGGGTCTGAAGGACCAGCGCTTTTCGCTGATGGAGGCGCTTGAAGCCTACACTTCGATCGGCGCCTGGGTGGAGTTCATGGAAGACCGCAAGGGCATGCTGAAAGCAGGCTACCTCGCCGACGTCGTGATCCTCACCGAAGACATCGAAGCCGTTGCAACCGAAGGGATCATGGACACCGTCCGCCCTGCCGTCACCATCTGCGACGGCCACATCACCTTCCAGGCTTGAAGAAAGACACGTCCCATGAGCGCCGATCTCGTCATCCACAATGCCCGCATCCTGACCATGGATGACCAGCATCCCCGCGCGGACGCGATCGCGCTCACCGGGAACCGCATCACCGCCGTGGGAAGCAATGACGAGATCCTTGAGCTCGCGGGACCACAGACCCGCGTGGTCGATGCCGGTGGCGCAACGGTCCTCCCGGGCTTCAACGAAGCGCATATGCACATCTTCGGCGGCTCGGTCTCGCTCGGCGAACTCTCGCTCTTCGGCGTGAGTGGATTCGACGACCTGTCCAAGGCCGTGCGGGACTATGCGGATGCCAACCCGGACCTGCCGCTGCTTGTCGCCCAGACGGCAGACTATACGATCCTCTCGGAAACCGAGCGCGTCACCCGCCACCATCTCGACCGCATCATCGCGGATCGCCCCTTCATGATGGTCGCCCCCGACCGACACACCGCCTGGGCCAATACCATCGCGCTGGAGAAGGCCGGCATCCTGCAGGGTCGCGATGTCGGCATCGGCAACGAGATCGTGATGGGTGAGGACGGCCTCGCTAATGGTGAGCTGCGGGAGACCAATGCCATGCGTCCTGTCGCGTCGATGAGCGTGACGGGCGGTCGAGAAGGCCTCGGCGTCGGCACCGGCGGTGATCCCGAGCATGTCACCCCGGAAGAGCGCGCTGCAGACATCGCGGTGCTCAAGAAGGGCCTGGCCTATTGCGCCTCGCTCGGCATTACCTCCTTCCAGAACATGGACGGCAATCTCTATCAGCTGGAAATGCTGGATGAGATCGAGAAGACGGATGGCTTGGCCGTTCGTGTCCGCATGCCTTACCACATGAAGAACTTCATGCCCCTCTCCGACCTGGAAGAGAAGGCTGCCGTCTGGAAGGCCCGCTTCGACACCGACAAGCTGCGCTGCAACTTCGTCAAGCTCTTCATGGATGGCGTCACCGAAGGCGAAACCGCCGTCTTCGTTGATGATTACGCCCACAAGCCTGGCTGGAAGGGCGAGCCGCTGTTTTCGGCCGACGCCTTCAATGCGGTCGCGACCGAGGCAAACCGCCTCGGCATGCCGGTCGCGGTCCACGCGATCGGTGACGGCGCGGTGCGCATGGTGCTTGACGGCTACGAGGCATCGATCAACGCGAATGGCCGAAAGGACATGCGCAATCGCGTCGAGCATATCGAGGTTGTTCATCCCGACGACATCAAGCGCTTTGCCGAAACGGGCACCATCGCCTCGATGCAGCCCACGCATCCGCCGGGCTCCGCCGGCCTGCCGCTCGAACCCTATCTCACCTATATCGGCCGTGAGCGCTGGCCTCTCGCTTTCGCTTGGAAGACGCTGGTCGATGCCGGAGCCACGATCGTCTTCGCGACCGACTGGCCCGTCTCCCCGCTTCCACCTTTGAGCTGCATCGGCGATGCCATGACGCGCCAGCCCTGGGCGGAGGATATGCCCGACCAACGCCTGAGCCTTCAGGAGACGCTCGCCGCCTACACGAGGACCAGCGCCTGGGTCGAATACATGGAAGACCGCAAGGGCGTGTTGAAACCGGGATATCTCGCGGATGTTGTCGTCTTCTCTGGCGACATCGAGGCGACCGCGCCGGCGAGCATCGCCGCGCTTTCTCCCGTGCTGACCATCTGCGACGGCCGCGTCACCTTCGAAGCCGGAGGAGGCCGATGAGCGAGGCAGCGGACGCGACGCGGGAGAAGCCGGCGAACGCGCCGGGACGTGGCCGCCCCGCAGGCGCCACCCGCAAGGGGCTGGAAACCCGTGTCCGCATCATCAAGGGTGCGAGGGAGGCGCTGGAGGAAGGTGGCATGGAGGCGCTGACGACGCGCCGCATCGCCGCCTCCGCCGGCGTCAAGCTCGCGACACTGCACTACTATTTCGACAGCAAGGAAAGCCTGCTGCTCGCCGTGCTCGAAGACCTGATTGCAGAAATGGATGAGGCCTACCGGCAGGATGTCGCCTTGCCGAAAGCTCCCGAAGACCGGGTGGAAGCCCTGATCCGGGCGAGCTGGCGCTACATCCAGCGCACCCGGGGCAAGCAGATCGCCCAGACGGAGCTGACGCTCTATGCGCTGCGCACCAGGGGCTCCGAATGGCTCGCGGCCCGTCAGTACAACGCCTATATCGACTTTTACGGCCATCTCGTCTTTGAGGACGACAGCGACGAGGAGCTCCGCCGCATCGGCCGCGCCGTCGCCCGCCAGATGCTGATCGGCATCGACGGCATCATCCTGCAGAGCTACGCCCTGGAAGATCTCTCCGCCTCGAATGAGGACATCGAAGCCCTCATCATTGCCATGCGCGGCTATCTCCGCCGTCTCCTGGCAGAGCATGGCAAGGCGCGTTAGCCGAGCTGCCAGATCCCACGGGCATTGCCCGAGAAGAGCTTGTCCTTCTCTTCCATCGTGCATCCATGCAGCAGCGCCTGCGTTGTCGCGACCCACGTCGAGAGCCCGCCGCCCAGCGTGCAGACCGGCCAGTCCGAACCCCAGATGGCACGATCAAAACCGAAGGATGCGATCGTGTGCTCAAAATAGGGTTTGAGGTCTTCGAGCGTCCAGTTCTCCAGATCGCCATAGGCCGGGATGCCGGAGATCTTCACGCGGACATTGTCGCGCTTCGCGATGTCGGTGATCCCGGTCTTCCAGGTGTCATAGCCATGCCCCTTGATGTCGGGCACGCCGCAATGGTCGAGGATGAAGGTGACATCGGGCGCGAGATCGACCAGCGCCTTCGCCTTGTCGACCTGATGCGGCAGCATGCAGAGATCGAAGGTAAGGCCCGTGCCGGAGAGCCGCTTTACATTTTCGCGAAACAGCGCCCCTTCGGACACATCATCGGGCACGACATGCAGCACGCGACGAAAGCCTTTGACGAAGGGATTGGCAAGTTGCGCTTCGAGATAGGTAGCAAAGCCAGGATCTTCTGGCCGGCAGGAGGCGATCACGCCTTGGATCAAGCTGTCAGGCGTCCGCGACAGTTCCTGAACCATCGCGGTTTCCGCAGAAATGTCCTCGGGCGCGACATCGACCTCCATGTGCAGCACAGAAGAGATTCCCAGCCGCCGGGCCTCGCGCGAATAGGTCTCCCAGGTGAAATCGGCATCAAGCGCCGGCACGTCCTTCAGCCAGGCATAGTTGAGCCGGTCGCGATAGATGAGATGCAGGTGGGTATCGATGATCATGACAGGCCCCTCCCAAGGCCGTTGAAACTCAATTCGTGTCGGACACATCGGCGCCGAGGCCGGCACCCGCAAGCTCGGAGATCCGCCGGGCCGTCTCCGTCAGCGCCTCGATGGTGCGGGTGATATCGGGGGCCTCGGGCGCGTTGATGATGGTGATGTAAGGCACGGTGAGCGCGCCCAAGGCCTCGCCATCGGCGCTGACGATCGGCGCCGAGAGGTTGACGACCCCAGCCGTCTGCGCACTTGGCATCATCTCGTAGCCGCGCGCCCGGATCTGGTCGAGCCTGCTGATGAAGGCTTCCGTCATCCGCCCTTCGGGACCACCGCTCGCCACATGCTCGGCAACCATCATCGCCCGCACCTCCGGACTGCGGAAGGCGAGAAGTATATGGCCGGAGCCGGTGTCAAATAGCCCCATGCGCGAGCCGACGCGGATCGAAATGCCCCAATAGCCCGGCGCCTCCAGCTGCGCGATGACGACGGGATGGCCCCGGTCATAAACGACGATATGGTTCTCCTGCCGGGTGATCTCAGCCAGTTCCCGCATCAGCGGCATGGCAAGCGAGGCCAGCCGCCGCGTCGGCGCATGCAGTTGCGCGAGACCAAAGAGTTTCAGCGTCAGCACATAGCGGTCGCCATCGAGCCGGGCGACATAGCCGCGTTTCACCAGCCGATCGAGCATCCGGTAGAATTCATTGGGGCTGCGGTCGAGCTTCTTTGCGATCTCGGCCTGGCTCAAGCCCCCATCGACGCCCGCCAGAAGCTCCAGAATGTCGAGGCCCTTGTCGAGCGCCGGCGCCCGGTAACGGTCCTGGTCGAGGTCATTCACGCAATTCTCTCCTTGAAGTCTGAGGACTGACCTTGACGTTCATGAATAAATGTTTTGCATATGAATGATGCTCGCATCGACCGTGGGAATATGCAAGGGTCGAGTGACGAGGGATCGGCTGGAGGAGCCAAGAAGATGAACCTTGAAAAGAAGCATGTGCTGGTAACGGCCGCGGGCCAGGGCATCGGCCGCGCCAGCGCCATCGCCTTCGCCCGCGCCGGCGCGACGGTGGTCGCGACCGACATCAACACCGACGCGCTGGCAAGCCTGGAGGGCGAGACCGGCATCACCACGCGGCAGCTCGACGTCCTGAACGACGACGCGGTCAAGGCCGTGGTCGCCGAGACCGGACCCTTCGATGTGCTGTTCAATTGCGCCGGCGTCGTCCATGGCGGAACGGTCCTGGACATGAACGACAAGGATCTGGACTTCGCCCTCGACCTCAATGTCCGCGCCATGATCCGCACCATCCGGGCCGTGCTGCCGGCCATGCTGGAACGCGGCGACGGTTCGATCATCAACATGGCATCAGTGGCAAGCGCCATCAAAGGCGTACCGAACCGCTTCGCCTACACGGTCACCAAGGCAGCCGTCATCGGCCTCACCAAGTCGGTCGCTGCCGACTACGTGACGCAGGGCATCCGCTGCAACGCGATCTGCCCAGGCACCGTCGAAAGCCCCTCGCTGCAGGACCGCATGCGCGCTCAAGGCGACTATGACGCCGCCCGCGCCGCCTTCATCGCCCGCCAGCCCATGGGGCGCTTGGGCACGCCGGAAGAGATCGCCGACCTTGCCGTCTATCTCGCCGGCGCCACCTATACCTCGGGCCAGGCCTATGCCATCGACGGCGGCTGGACGATCTAATTTCAGGAAGGAACAAGACCATGAAACTGATGCGCGTCGGCCCGCTCGGCCAGGAAAAGCCTGCGATCCTCGACAAGGACGGCAAGGTGCGTGACCTCTCCGCCCACGTGACTGATATCGGCGGCGCCGCCATCTCGCCGGAGGGCCTGGCCAAGATCGCGGCTCTTGACCTCTCCTCGCTGCCGGAAATCGCCGTCGACCGCATCGGCGCCTGCGTCGCCGGCACCGGCAAGTTCATCTGTATTGGCCTCAACTATTCCGACCACGCTGCCGAAACCGGCGCTGCCGTTCCGCCGGAGCCTGTCATCTTCATGAAGGCGACCTCGGCCATCTGCGGCCCGAACGACGACGTTCTGATCCCGCGCACTTCGGAAAAGACCGACTGGGAAGTCGAACTCGGCGTCGTCATCGGCAAGACCGCGAAATATGTCTCGGAAGCCGACGCCATGGATTATGTCGCCGGCTATTGCGTCTCCCACGACGTGTCAGAGCGCGCCTTCCAGACGGAGCGTGCAGGCCAGTGGACCAAGGGCAAGTCCTGCGACACCTTCGGCCCGATCGGCCCCTGGCTCGTCACCAAGGATGAAATCGCCGATCCCCAGAACCTCAAGATGTGGCTCTCGGTCAACGGCAAGATGATGCAGGACGGCTCGTCGAAGACCATGGTCTACGGCGTCGCTCACCTCGTCTCATATCTCTCGCAATTCATGAGCCTGCACCCCGGCGACGTCATCTCCACCGGCACGCCTCCGGGCGTCGGCCTCGGCATGAAGCCGCCGCAGTTCCTCAAGAGCGGCGACGTGGTCGAACTCGGCATCGAAGGGCTCGGCACCCAGAAGCAGGCGTTCAAGGCGGACGTCTGAGGACTGCACCACCGAAGAACATCAGACCCCGCCCTTGTGGCGGGGTTTTGCGTTTAAGAGCCATAAGCTGCGGCAGGATTTCGACGGGGCACTGTACATGTGGACTTGTGTTGTCGTTCACCCTATCTTGCATGAAGGTATCACCCGGTATTTTGGAACCACCATGGCAACTTCGCTGAAGATCGATGACGCCTTGAAAGAACGGGTGCAGCAACTTGCCAATGAGCGCAAACGTTCTGCGCACGGGCTGATGCTGGAGGCCATTGAGCAGTATGTCGAGCGCGAGGAAGCGCGCGAGAACTTCACACGGGAAGCGCTGGCATCGTGGACTGCTTACAAGGAAACGGGTCGCCACCTGACGCTAGATGAAGTCGGCGGCTGGATGGAAAGCTGGGGCACAAATGCCGGAAAAGCGGTGCCCGAGTGCCACGAGTAATCGTCACGGAGGGAGCGGCAATCGGTTTGGAGCGTTGCCGACAATTCCTTGCCGCCAGGTCTCCTGATGCAGCCAGGAAAGCTGCCCAGACGATTATCCAGCAATTCAAGCTGCTGCAAACCAACCCGGAAATTGGAAGACCATCAGAACATGCGCCCGAACTCCGGGAGCTGCCTATTGCCTTCGGCGCCGCCGGCTATGTCGCTCTGTATCGATACGAAGCGTCGGACGACACCGTTTATATCCTCGCCTTCAGGCATCAGCGAGAAGCAGGTTACTGACGCTGCGGCAAGTCTGGGTGCCATCTAAGCAATTCAACCAATAAAAAAGCCGGGCATGCCCCCCGGCTTTCGCTTCAGATAGCTATGAGATCAGCATCGAGCGCAGGCTCAAAACCTGTAATTCACGCCAACCCGGATCAGGTGGCTCGAAGGGTCGGACTTGTAGCTGTCAGTCGGGCTGACCGTCCCAACCGGCGAGGTGCGCGACTTGTAGTCGGTGTAGAGATACTCAGCCTTGAAGCTTAGCGCTTCCGTCATGGCATATTCGGCGCCGACACCGGCGACATAGCCGAAATATGTCTGCTGGTCTTCGCCCACAATCGCGCCGAGGACCGGGTCAACACCACCCTTGCCACCGGCGACCGCAAGACCACCGGTCACGTAGAGCAGCGTCCGGTCGAACGCGACCCCGACGCGAGCACGCGCCGTGCCCTGCCAGCCGAGTTCGAAATTGCAGTTCTGCGAGGGAAAGCCCGCGCAGGCCTTGTCGCCCTTGATCTTCGCCCAGGAAACGTCAGCTTCGACGCCATAGACCAT
This sequence comes from Allorhizobium sp., assembly GCA_051861045.1. Classification (GTDB taxonomy): domain Bacteria; phylum Pseudomonadota; class Alphaproteobacteria; order Rhizobiales; family Rhizobiaceae; genus Allorhizobium. Next base: position 347,704 of record JBHYDI010000001.1, on the reverse strand, counting down.
GTTGCCGTTCTGGATGTTGTAGCCCGCCGTCACGCCGGCAAGCCCACCGCGCAAGGGCGTTTCGGAAAACAGCGTGCCCGAGCCGGTCTGTGTTTCCACTTCGCCGACGGCACCGCCGCCGACAACACCGACATAGCCCCCGCCCCAGTCGTGAATGATATCAGCGACATCGCCCTGCGGCGGCAGCGGTAGTGGTGCATCGGATGAATTGAGGTCGGCTGCCGTCGCTGCCGTTGCGATAAACCCGGCGGAAATGCCGGCCAGAAACACCCTGATGCTCACGAAAACTCCTGCGGTCACACTGGCCACCATCTAAGTGGCTTATGGTTAACGTCCGGTTTTCCTGGCAACCCATGGAAGAAAAAAGCCGGGCGTCACCACCCGGCTTTAAAGATTTGGTCTGATCCGAAGCTTACTTGATCAACGGCAGGATGCTGTCGATCGACTTCTTCGCGTCACCGTAGAACATCCGCGTATTCTCCTTGTAGAACAGCGGGTTCTCGATGCCGGAATAGCCTGTGCCCTGGCCGCGCTTGGAGACGAAGACCTGCTTTGCCTTCCACACTTCCAGAACCGGCATGCCGGCGATCGGCGAGTTCGGGTCTTCCTGGGCGGCCGGGTTGACGATGTCGTTCGAGCCGATGACGATGACGACATCCGTCTCGGGGAAGTCCTCGTTGATCTCGTCCATTTCCAGAACGATATCATAGGGCACCTTGGCTTCGGCGAGCAGCACGTTCATGTGGCCCGGCAGGCGACCGGCGACCGGATGGATGGCGAAGCGCACCGTCTTGCCGGCAGCACGCAGCTTGCGAGTCAGTTCCGACACCGTTTGCTGCGCCTGCGCGACCGCCATGCCGTAGCCCGGAACGATGATGACGCTGTCGGCATCGTTCAGCGCATTGGCAACACCGTCGCCGTCGATCGCGATCTGCTCGCCAACGACTTCCATCTGCGGCCCGGTCGTGCCGCCGAAGCCGCCGAGGATGACCGAGACGAAGCTGCGGTTCATCGCCTTGCACATGATGTAGGAGAGGATGGCACCGGACGAACCGACCAGCGCGCCGACGACGATCAGCAGATCGTTCGACAGCGAAAAGCCGATGGCCGCAGCTGCCCAACCGGAATAGCTGTTGAGCATGGAGACGACGACCGGCATGTCGGCGCCGCCGATGCCCATGATCAGGTGGTAACCGATGAAGAGCGCCAGAAGCGTCATCAGGATCAGCGTCCAGCTGCCGGCACCGTTGAAATAGAGCACCAGCAGGATCAGCGAGCCGAGGGCAGCACCGGCGTTCAGCATATGGCCGCCCGGCAGTTTCTTCGCCTTGCCATCAACCTTTCCGGCCAGCTTGCCATAGGCGACGACCGAGCCGGTGAAGGTGACAGCACCGATAAAGACGCCGAGGAAGACCTCGATCTTCAATACGGCGATCTCGGCTCCAGTCTTTTGAGCGATCTTGAGCGCGAAGCCGGCAAAGTCGGCAAACAGGTTCGCCTGACCGGCCTGAGCCGCGCACGCCACGGCGCTTAGCGGATCGCAAGTGTTGAGGCCGGCGTCGGCAAGCGTGCTGGCGATACGCCACATCTCGATTTCGGCATTGAAGCCGATGAAGACGGCAGCCAGACCGACCAACGAATGCATGGCGGCCACAAGCTGCGGCATCTCCGTCATCTGCACGCGCTGGGCAACGACCCAGCCGATACCGCCACCGATGGCGATCATGACGACCGAGACGAACCAGTTGCCAGCACCAGGGCCAATAAGCGTCGCGACGACCGCGAGCCCCATGCCGACGATGCCATACCAGACGGCGCGCTTGGCGCTTTCCTGGCCGGAGAGACCGCCAAGCGACAGGATGAAGAGAACGGCTGCGACGACATAGGCAGCTGTGGTGAATCCGTATTCCATGAGTGTGTCCCCTCCCCTAACTCAAGACTTCTGGAACATGGCGAGCATGCGCCGTGTCACCATGAAGCCACCGAAGATGTTGATGCCGGCCATCAGGACCGACAGCGCACCGAGGATGATCACCAGGAAGTTGCCTGATCCGATCTGCATCAGGGCACCCAGAATGATGATCGAGGAGATGGCATTGGTGATCGCCATCAGCGGCGTGTGCAGCGAATGGCTGACATTCCAGATGACCTGGAAACCGACGAAGCAGGCGAGCACGAAGACGATGAAATGGCTCATGAAGCTGGCCGGCGCATAAAGACCGGCGAGCAGGATCAGGGCACCGCCACCGGCAAGCATGCCCACCTGGTTGCGGGTCTGGGTCTTGAAGGCAGCGATTTCCTGGGCCCGCTTTTCTTCCGCCGTCAGCTCCTTCACCTTTTCCTTAGGCTTGGCAGCAGCGATCGCCTGGATCTTCGGCGGCGGTGGGGGATAAGTAATCTCGCCGTCCTTGGTGACCGTGGCACCCCGGATGACATCGTCTTCCATGTTGTGCACCACGACGCCATCCTTGGCCGGCGTCAGATCCGTCATCATGTGGCGGATGTTGGTCGAGTAAAGCGTCGACGACTGCGCGGCCATGCGGCTCGGGAAGTCGGTATAGCCGACGATGGTGACGCCGTTCTCGGAGACGATCTTCTGGTCCGCGACGGTCAGGTCGCAGTTGCCGCCGCGCTCGGCAGCAAGGTCGACGACGACGGAGCCCGGCTTCATCGCGGCCACCATGTCGGCGAGCCACAACTTCGGCGCATCCCGGCCCGGGATCAGCGCCGTGGTGATGACGATGTCGATCTCCGGTGCCAGCTCGCGGAACTTGGCAAGCTGCTTTTCGCGGAATTCCGGCGAAGACGGCGCTGCATAACCACCGGTGGCAGCCCCATCCTGGGCGGCTTCGAATTCGAGATAGACGAACTGCGCGCCCATGCTCTCGATTTGTTCGGCGACCTCAGGACGAACGTCGAAGGCATAGGTAATGGCGCCGAGCGAAGTCGCCGTGCCGATCGCGGCAAGACCCGCGACGCCCGCGCCGATGACCAAAACCTTTGCCGGCGGCACCTTGCCGGCAGCGGTCACCTGGCCGGTGAAGAAGCGGCCGAAATTGTTGCCGGCCTCGATGACTGCGCGATAGCCGGCGATGTTTGCCATCGACGACAGTGCGTCCATCTTCTGGGCGCGGCTGATGCGCGGCACCATGTCCATGGCAACCACGGTCGCGCCCTTGGCTTTGGCCTGCTCCAAAAGGGCCGAGTTCTGGGCCGGATAGAAGAAGGAGATCAGCGTCTTGCCGGGGCCGAGACGATCGACTTCGGATGTCTCCGGCGGCCGAACCTTGGCAATGATGTCGGCCGTCTCGAAGAGCGCGGCAGCCGTTTCGACGACGGTCACGCCAGCGGCGCGATAGGCGTCGTCAGAAAGTCCCGCGGCCTTGCCGGCGCCACTTTCGATGACACACTCATAACCGAGTTTCTGTAATTGTGTGGCGCTGTCCGGCGTCATCGCGACGCGGGCCTCGCCGGCATAGATCTCCCTTGGCGATCCGATCTTCAATCCCATCTCCCTAACTCCGTTTGAACGGGGCAAACCTCAGTCCCTCGCCTAAAGTCGAAGGACACTGCAGTGGCGGACACGAGCAGAAGCGCGGTCCCCTGTCTAGTCCAGCTTTCAGGACAAGTGACGGTTTTTGACAACGACGCGTCGGCTTAAACCGATTTTTGTTGCGCCGCACAAAATCAGGACCTTTGTCCGAAGAGGGAACAATTGCGGCAAGTCACTGTTTCTCCATGGAACAATGCAAGGGAGACACGCATGCTACAATGGATCCTCATCCTCCTTCTCATCGCCGCCGTGGCGAGCCTTCTCGGTTTTCGCGGCGTGGCCGGCGCCTCCGCCGGCATCGCCAAGATCCTGATCTTCATCGTCCTGATCGTCATGATCATTGCGCTCTTCACCGGCGTTCTGATCGTCGCCTGACATCCGCGAAACAAGACGATAAAGCCCGCCGCAAAGCTCTCACGGCGGGCTATTCGTTTGGCTGGCAGCCCCTGGCAGGCGGCCAGGCTAGATGAAAGGACGGATCCGCGGCTCTCCGGGAGTCCAGCCAGCGATGTCCTCAAGCCCGCGCGCATCGAGGATCTCGCACCCGCGGTCACGCCACAGGATCAGGCCTCGATCCGAGAGCTTCTTCAGGGTCTTGTTCGTATGCACGATCGACAGCCCCAGCGTATCGGCAAGGTGCGTCTGCGTGATCGGCACATGCCGCTGCCTCTCGTCGACAACGCCGGCCACACGCCCACGCTCGAAGAGGAAAGCAAGAAGATACGAAGCACGCTCCAGCGCCGAACGTCGACCGACACTCAGCAGGTGCTCGTCAAGGATCGTCTCTTCCCGCGCAGCGAGCCAGGTCAGATCGAAGCCGAGGCCGGGATGGCGCTCGAAGAGTGAGAACAGCCGGCTACGTTCGAAGACGCACAGCGTCATCGGCGTCAGGGCTTCGACCGAATGCTGCATTTCCGCCATCACGGCGCCCTGCAGACCGATCATGTCACCTGGCACCACATAGTTGAGGATCTGCCTGCGACCGTCTTCAAGGATTTTGTAGCGGAAGCCCCAGCCTCCAAGAACAGTGTAGAGATGAGCGCTCTGCGCACCCTCCACCAACACCGTCGTGCCGGGATCGGCCTGCAGCTCGCCCCGCTTGAAGTTGGAGACAAACTCCAGCTCGGCCTCCGTGAAGGGCCGAAACTGCTTCATCCGCCGAAGCGGACATTCGTAGCAACTGACGCGAACTGGATTGTGGCGCGGCTCCGGTGCCATGCGATCACCTCGTTTGGCTGCCATCATATTCCCGCGTGGAACAACCATGGCATCGACATGTCTTATTTAAATGACGGCCATCAGGGGTGGCCCCATAAAGCGCGCCTGACAAAAGGAAGTCCCATGAACACATCGCCGCCGCGCGTCCTCATCGCTGAAAACCAATATTTGATCGCGATGGAGGTGGAGCGGATCCTGCAGGAGAGCCTGGTTTGCGATGTAAAAATCACGCCAGTTTCCGGGCTTGCGAATGAACTTTCTGCCGGAGGGCTCGATATCGTCATCATCGACGCGGCGTCGTCCGAACCACTCAATGTGGAGCGGGCGACGCTTGTGCTGTCGGCCGGCGCAATGCCCGTCTTCCTGTCGTCCTATGATCATTTCCCCGATGCCGGCACGATCGTTTCGTCCTACCCCATGCTATCAAAACCGCCGCAGGCAGACGAGCTGGCCGCGGCGGTCGTCGACGCGATGCGTCGCAAGTGGTTAAACAGCGAAGGCCTTCTTGATGACCGCTGAGCTGTGCGCGTCCGGGCCGTAGTCGCCTTCGCCGCTCACGCCGAGGATTTCCTGCAGCTTGTTGCGCGCGCGGTTGATACGGCTCTTGATCGTGCCCACGGCGCAGCCGCAGATCTCCGCGGCCTCTTCATAGGCAAAGCCCGAGGCGCCGACGAGAATGATCGCTTCGCGCTGGTCACTCGGCAACTGGTCGAGCGCGCGCTTGAAATCCTGCAGGTCGAGCGAACCATATTGCTGCGGATGCGTTGACAGCTGCGACGTGAAGATGCCGTCTGTATCGGAGACTTCGCGACCGCGTTTGCGCATCTGCGAATAGAACTCGTTGCGCAGGATGGTGAAAAGCCAGGCCTTCATATTGGTGCCGGGCTCGAAATGATCCTGCTTGGCCCACGCCTTCATGATCGTGTCCTGAACCAGATCGTCCGCTACATGGTGGCGACCTGTGAGCGACACGGCAAATGCGCGCAGGTTTGGGAGCGCGGCCAGAAGATCGCGCTTGAATGCTCCGTCGGTCGACTTGTCGGCAACGGTCATCGAGCAGCGTCCTTCATGCGAGTGTCATCGCCGGCCTGGCGCTCTGCCATATCCAGCCGTTCGAGAAGCTGGAGAAACCGTTCCGGTATCCCCTCCTCCTGCACAGACTGATAATATTCCCGCAGTTGCGCCGAGACGCCAGGATGAAAGGCGCCCGTTCCAGGCAGACCGTTCGAAACCGGCGCTTTCTTTGAATGTTCTGTCATTGGGTCCAACGGGTTTGAAAGAGTGTCGCCTGACAACGCCGCGATCCCCATAAGGTTCCACGCGACATCAGATTTTTTAGCCGTCTTTTCGATGGCTGTCGAAGGCGCTCTCGAAGCCGTGACCGGCATGGAACAAAGTCATGAAATCGACGTTTTCCAGCCATCGAAACTCGGAGAACCAAAATGCTTTATTACGCTCTCGTCTTCCTCGTCGTCGCCCTGATCGCCGGCGTTCTCGGCTTCGGCGGCATCGCAGGCGCCTCTGCCGGCATCGCCAAGATCCTGTTCGCAATCTTCATCATTCTCTTCATCATCTCGCTCGCGATGCGCCTGTTCCGTCGGGCGTAACGGGAGACCGAAAGCGGAAACAAAAAAAGGCTGCGCTGAGAGGCGCAGCCTTTTTTCGTTTGGAATAGTCGGACAAAGAAATGTCAGAGAATGATCCAGACCATGACTGCGATCAGCAGGCACAGCATGATCAAGAGAGTGGTGACAGTGAAGGAACCATAGCGGGGCGGAACCTGCGATTCCAGATCCTGATCAAGGCCAGCTTCTTGTGCCACATGCCGGTTCTGCGCATCGATTTCGGAAGACGGCTGGCGGTCGTGAGTGGAGGGGCTCATTCGACTGCTCCGTAGCGATCAGCGGGGATCGGTGCGATCAGGGCCTGCGCCTCTGCCGGACCAGCAGTGACGACCGGGGCGTCGAGAGCTGCAAGCTTGCCGGGATCGATCGTCTGGCGAATGTCACGACCTGCAACCAGATCGGCACTGACGGGGAAGCAATCACCATAGATGATGTCCGCCATCGCCCGGGCGCGGCGCAGTTCTTCCGGCAATGCCTGATAGCAAGCCTGATCCGTTTCATAAGAAATCACGGCGACCGGATCCTGAAGACAGGTGGTGTCTTGGGGATGGCAGGCCACGATGACCAATAAGGCAGCCATACTGTTCATGATCAGTCTACGTGTTACTGGAAGGTTAACGCGGAGACTTGATCGATGTTCCGGGAATTCGGCGGCTGTCAGGCGCAGCGCAAGATCAGGAGCGTATCAGCTCATGAATATAGTGAAGTTTGGCAATGACGGGCTCTGACAGGACGAAGGGGTAAAGGTCCTGCTGGCCCATGCTGCGGTTGATGCTGTTTATCGCGAGCGTCAGCGGAACCCAGGCACGGATAAGCGCCTCTGCGCTGCCGGCACTGTAACTGTCGAAGGTCCGCTTCAACTCGATCGCAGGCACATCGGCCTCGACATCAGGGCTCGTTCTGAGACCGAAGGCATCGGCGGTATCGAGCGCATCTACCATGTGGAAGTAATGCGCGAACGTTTCTGCGAAGTCTTCCCAGGGGTGACTGGCGGCATAGGCGGAAATGAACGTGTTCTCCCAGCCGGGAGCAGGTCCTTCGGCATAATGCCGCTTGAGAGCTTCGGAATAATCAATCCGCTCGTCACCGAAGACGGCACGGCATTCCTCGAAAGCGCCTCGGTCGCGCACCAGGACGTTCCAGTAATAATGGGCAACCTCGTGGCGGAAATGGCCGAGCAAAGTGCGGAAGGGTTCGCCCAGCGCCACACGACGGGCCTCCCGCTCGGCGTCGGAGCCCTCCGCGATGTTAAGCGTGATCAGGCCCTCGGCATGGCCGGTCAGCACCGGCCCCTCCCCATCGGGAGCAGCGGGGTCATCAGCCAGAAACTCAAAGCCCAGCCCCCGTTCCGGATCCGCGGTGCGGGTGACGAGCGGCAAACGGAACCTCAGCAGCGAATAGAAAAGGCCGCGCTTGGCAAGCTCGATCCGCTGCCAGTTGTGCAGATTCTCCGGCACGGAGAGATCGGGGATGGTGACATTATGCCGGCACGCGACACAGAAGCCGCTGTCGTCGCCATCATCGGCAAGCCAGTTACACCCGCCAAGGGCAGCATTGACGCACGGGTTCACCGGGACCGGTTCCGTCTGGCCATGATCGAGAATGTGGGTGCCCGAGGCATCGAGCGCGACCATGTCGAGGCTGGTTGCGCGGAACGCGAGCCGCGCGCCGCAAGTGACGCAGCCGTCGTTTTCGAAATGCACGACATTCGTACAGTTGCTGCAACTGAACAGGCGCATGATCTCGTCTTTCTATGGGGGCGACACCGGAGTGTCGGAGGGATCAGTCGAAGATCTCGAGCGGGAACCGAAGCATGTAGCGCACCTGCCGATTTTCGAGTTTGTGGGTGGCCTCGCCGTTAACCGAAGAGGGAACAACGCGCTCGAGCACGGTACTGCCGAAACGCGCCGCTTTCGTTTCCTCGCCAATCTGCGCCGTGAATGGCTCGTTCCAGCCAATCTCGACGACGGGACCATCAGGAGTATCGATCTTTCGGCAGGTCACCTCGATCGGCAGACGCCGCTGCAGGAAATCGCCGTGGCTGACGGCATTCACGACCAGTTCGTGCAATGCCAGGCCAATATGCAGCGACGCATTCGGTGTCAGAAGCACATCGTCGCCGGAGACATGAACCAGATCGGCATTCTCCTGCACATAACGATCGACCTGCTGTTTCAAGAGATCGCGGAAATAGGCGCCGCGCCAGCTCGAGTCCGTGATCAGGTCTTGCGACTGCGACAGCGCATGAAGCCGGCCGCGGAATTTTCCGAGGAACATGTCCAGTGTGCCGGAATAGCGCGCGGTCTGGGAGGCAATGCTCTGGATGATCGCAAGCAGGTTTTTCGATCGATGGCTCACTTCGCGCAAAAGCGCCCTCAATAGACGCTCACGCCGACGATCCTCGGTTCGGTCGATCACCACGGTGATCATGTGCAGATCATTGTCTGCCATCTCCACCATGCGGCATCGGAACTCGAAGAAGGTATCGTCACCCGCCTCGATCTCCAGCTCCACCCGATCACCGGCATTCACGAGACCCGACTTCAGCTCGGCCAGCTTCTGTCCGATCTCGGGCCCGAAGACCGTATCGTCGGACGGCTTGCTACCTACCGGCAGACGCCACCGCGCCGGAAGCGAGGTGATGCAGACATAGGTACCATCCTTGTCCTGAAGAATCAGGCTGGCGCCCATGTCTATGAGCGCGGTTATGAAGAACTCCCGCAGCTGCTCATCGCCGCGCTGAGGTTCAAACCATGTCAACCGATGTACCAATTGTCCTGCTCCGCCGTTGATCGGCACCCCGGACCGGCACTCGCGGCCGGCCCCATTTCTCACTCTAACCTATGCCCATGTGAGCGGAATTAGACTTGCTCTGCCACGCGCTCGTTGAAGAAGAGCGCCTGGCTGATCAGAGCCTTGACCATGTCGGGGTTGAACGGCTTGGTCACCAGGAAGGCCGGCTCCGGACGTTCGCCGGTCAGCAGACGTTCCGGGAAGGCAGTGATGAAGATAACCGGGATGGTATCGACCTTCAGAATGTCGTTGACCGCGTCGATGCCCGAGCTGCCATCCGCAAGCTGGATGTCGGCCAGAACCATCTTCGGGCTCGTGCGCTTGTAGAGATCAACGGCTTCGGCATGCGTGCGCGCAATACCGGTGACGCGGTGCCCCAAATCTTCGACCATCTGTTCGATGTCGAGCGCGATCAGCGGCTCGTCCTCGATGATCATGATGTCGGTTGCCACCTGGCGGGAAATTTCCATCGAGGCTTCATTGAAGAGCACGTTGAATTCCGCTTCGCTGACGCTGAGCACGTTGGCGGCCTCTGCCGTGGTGAAGCCTTCAACCGTGATCAGGAGGAAAGCATGGCGGGCGCGTGTTGGAACGGCTGCAAGGTTGGCGGCAGCGCGCTTTTCCCAGGCGAAGGGCGAGGTGATCTGCGGCAGTTCCACCTTGGTGGAGTCGTAGATAACGACAAACAGCTTGTAGAGCGCGACGCGGTCATCGCCGGTTGCCGGGAAAATCGAGATATCGGCGATCAGAGCCTCAAGGACCGCAGCGACATAGGCATCGCCTGATGTCTGCGAACCAGTGACGGCGCGCGCATATCGCCTCAGATACGGAAGATGGACGGCAACGCGGGCAGTAAGGGACATGCAGTTCTCCAATCAGTATGGAATTCGGTGCGGACTCGGCTGAGAACGCGGGGCTTACAAAAAAGTTCCATCTCCCCAGGAACTTTTTTGCATCCGAAATCTTATAGGAGTAATTCTCATTTCGCCTAGGGAAACGATGGAACTGGAACAAAATGGCTGAAGGCCCCGCGGACAAACCGGCTAAACCGAAAAAGCTCCCCGCAGCGCGACGCCAGAACGACAATGCGTTGATCGCCACCAAGCTGCGTGGCTACTACGACAGCATCATCGAAGAAGGCACCCCTCCTCATTTTCTGGACCTGCTCGAGCGGCTGCAAGAGGCAGAAACCAAAGCCAAGAAATAGGCACATGATCACCGAAAACCAGGGCACGAGGCACTGGCCTTCGACATTCGCGTGATATCAATCGTCTCGTCCATCCCGCCCGACGCCCTGCATCTTCGCAACGCCAAAGACGAGCGCGGCGATTGCGGCAGTGGTTAGCAAGGATCGGCCCTTCATCAGCGCGGGAACACCGGCCAGCAATTGCAGCGTCATCGGATCCGGCAACTGCGACTTCGCCGCACGACGTCGTGCCTCCATGCGCCGCTCAGTCGCCTTGTTCATCGACTGGACGATGAAAATGACGATGAGACCGCACAGGGCCGTAACGCCCGCGACGATAAGGGCGGCATAGATCGCGCCGAACTCGCTGGACAGATAGAATCCCAAGGCCAGAAGCAGTGCCACATAGGCCGTGAGCGCCAGAACACCGACAATCGCGCCCCCGATGAGGGAGCGCGTGATGCGGGTCGCAGTCGGCTGCACCCGACCGAAGGCGAGAATGCCGAGTTGTCTAAAGAGTGGCAGCATGATCAGCGCCGCGTAAGCAATGCGAGCACGTAACCGACGCCGGCCGCGATGGCGAGCGACTGGAACGGACGCTGATGCACATAGGCCTCCAGCTCATCTTCGACATTTGCAATGCTCTCACGAGCGCTGTCGACATACTGCTGCGAGGTCTCGCCTGCCTGGCGGATCTTGCTGCTGCCGAAGGAGGCAACCGTCTGCGTCAGTGCCGCGATATCCCGGCGAAGCGCTTCCAGATCGGCCTGCACGTCGCTTCCGGTGGCACCACCGACAGAGTCGGTCTTTGCCTCGATCCGGTCGGCAAGCTCGTTCGCCTTGTCCTCGACATCGTTCCTGGAGGCGCTCGGTACCTGGGCCATGGGGATCTCCTTCACTCGTTCTTCGATTGCGTTTCGCCTAGAGAACGTCGAGCAAGAGCGAGTGTTCCACCGGTCCCGATATATTCTCACGTGCCGCCGACACGCCCCGACGAGGCCATTGCCGTCAATCAACGAGGACGGAACTTCTGCGACAAACCGGCGTTTTCTGGTCCGAGGACACGGAGCCTCGACCAACACCAGACACGGGAGAACACCGATGAATTGGAATCAGATCGAAGGCAACTGGGAACAGTTCAAGGGCAAGGCCCAGACCCAGTGGGGCAAGCTGACCGGTGACGATCTCGACGTCATCGCCGGCAAGCGCAAGGAACTCTCCGGCAAGATCCAGGCTGCGTATGGCAAGACCCAGGAAGAAGCCGATCGCGAGATCGACGACTGGATGACTCGCAACTAAGACCGTCAGGTCTAGGCGACACCCAAACCCGGAAGCTCCCGCTTCCGGGTTTTTTGTGGCCTGAGGTCAGGCGGCCACGGTCGTCGCCCCGTAGGTCACGCCCTTTTCCTTCAGCCAGCGACGATAAGCTATCGACGAGGCATCCGCGCGGGTCGGGATTTCCTTGCGCGGCTCAAGCGGCAGAAGCACGGGCCGCTGGTTTTCCAGGATGATGCGGTCCTGCAGGAAGATCATCTGCTGGAAATGGATAAGCTCCGTCGTCGTCGAGACGTCGTCGATCAGATACATGATCGGATGCGCCCGGCAGCGGCCCGGATCGAGCGGCTGGACAAAGAGACCGATGACATCCCAGCGGTTGGCCGCATTCGGACAGGTCTTGTAGAGGATCGTCGTGAACGGCGTCATCACCCGGTACATGTATTGCGTGGTGATGCCGTCAGACGCAGACAGAGCCGCCTGCGGCTGGAAGAAGGTGCAGTTCGTCGCCCAGACCTCGTCTTCCTCGCGCCTGATCTCGACATCGTAGCTCTGCACTTCCGTATGCGGCTCAGCCCCCAGCACGTCGGTATGGACGAAGGGGAAATGCGCCATGTCGAGGAAATTCTCGACGATGCGAAGCCCTGACGCCTTCACGGTGACGACACCGCAGGGCACATAGCGTCGATCAGGCTCATCGGCCTCCGGCAGCGGAAAAATCTCGCGCTCGGGCTGACCGAGCGTCGCCCAGAGAAAGCCGAAGCGATGACGAAGCGGCAGTGGCTCGGCCCGCCCCTCGGCAAAGACCTCGATCGCCCCATCCGCCTGCTTGATGACGGTGAGATCCGTCCCGAGCAACCGGTTCTGCGATCGGCCCACAGGGATAACCGCCACGGTATCGAGCACATACCACTGATCGAGCGACGCCTTGTCGATACCGTTCTGCATAGTCTGTCTTTCCTCTGGAGCACGGGAGAAACCACTTGAACCCCCATCTCGTCGCCCGCTAGATTGCCCAAAAATTAGAGCGCGCACAATTGCAAGGCAACACTGATCCCCATCCGATGACGGCAAAGGCCGACCATAGGACCGTCGGCTTCACCTTTTCCGGAAGGCTGGAACCGGTGGGCTTCATCGCATTCGCCGAACATCGCGCAGCCCGCCTGTCGCTCGGGCTGAAGATTGCCTCCTGCGACCACGAGCGCTGTCGTCTGACGCTGTCGGGCCCGGAGGCCCTGATCGACGCCTTCGAGATGGCGGTCAGCCTCGGCCCCTATGACAGCATCGTGCTCGACGTATCAAGATTTCAAACAGACGAAGACCTGCCCGAAAAGGCCGCATCATGACATCAGCCTCCCCCTGGATCCCCGTTGCCCTCTCCGCCGACATCGAGGCCGGCACCTCTGCCGGAACGCTCGTCAACGGCGAGGAGCGCGTCGTCTGGCGTGACGACAAGGGCGAGGCCCATGTCTGGGAGGACCGCTGTCCGCATCGCGGCATGCGCATGAGCTTCGGCTTCGTGCGCGGCGACCACATCGCCTGCCTCTATCATGGCTGGCGCTACGACACCGGCGGCCAGTGTCGCTACATTCCGGCCCATCCGGATCTTGAGGTACCACAGACCATCAAGGTCCCGACCTTTGCCGCAACCGAACGCGCAGGCATCCTCTGGATGGCACCGGAGGGGGCAGATGCGGCTGAGCTCTCCGCAATTCCGGAGACGGCCGACCCTGTTCGCAGCCTCTTCCTCGACCTGTCGACGAACGCGGCTCTGCTGGCGGTGACGGCAGCTCCACCCGAGGATTACAGGCCGCTCCCGAGCGAGACCGGCACAGTAACTTTGCAAGGTAACGACGTGACCGTCCTGATCGCAGCCCAACCCCGCGACGCCGGCCGGACGGCCTTGCACATCACGGTGACCGGAAACACCTCCGCAACCATCCGCCGCGACCTGACCCTCTGGGCGACGGACCTGCGCAATCGCCTCGAATCCCAAATGGTGGAGGCCGCGTAATGATCAGGCTCCACGATTACCACCTCGACGAAAACGGTTTTCGCGTGCGCCTTCTCCTCTCCATGCTCGGGCTGACCTTCGAGACGGTTGCCGTCGACAAGGCACCGGGCCGCGAGCAGGAAAAACCGCATATGCTGGCACTCAACCCGACTGGCACGCTGCCGATCCTCGAAGACGGAGAGGTCAGGCTCTTCGGCACCGCCGCGATCCTCGTCTATCTCGTACGCGCCCATGCGCCTGATAGCCCCTGGCTGCCAGCCGATGCAGCGGACTTTGGCCGCGTGCAGCAATGGCTGGGCTTTTCCGGCCGCGAACTGAAGCACGCCGTGGACGCCCGCGAGGCAGCGCTCTTTACCTCTGAGGGTGCCAGTGAGACGGATTTGAAGGCAGCCCGCAAAGCCTTCCGCATCATGAACGACCATATGACGCTGCGGCAGATCGAAGGATCAGACTGGTTCGTCGGCAACTCCCCGACGCTTGCGGACCTCGCACTCCTGCCGAGCTTCGCGCTTTCGCGTGACTGCGGCATCGACCATGACGAATACCCGGCCCTCCGCCGCTGGCTGCGCCGTTTCCGGGCGCTTCCGGGCTTCATCACCATCCCGGGCGTACCGGATTACCACTGACCTGCCTTGCTGGCACAAAGCCGCTCGGCTAGGTCGATGGCAACGCAGGGAGGTCCGCCATGATCCGCATCGTCTTTCTCGACCGTGACACGCTGTCGCCGGAAACCGTGGTCCGCGCACCCTCCGTGCCGCATGAAATGGTGATCCATGCCCGCACCGCCCCGCATGAGGTGGCCGAACGCATCCGCGACGCCGATGTGGTGATCACCAACAAGGCCCCGGTCCGCGCCGAGGCGCTTGCCGGCGCCGCAAAACTCAAGCTGATCGCCGTCTCCGCCACCGGCACCGATATCGTCGATCTCACGGAAGCCAAGGCGCGTGGCATCGCGGTGTTCAACATCCGCAACTACGCGAAACACACGGTGCCCGAACACACCTTCGCCCTGATGCTGGCGCTGCGCCGCTCGATCCTGCCTTATCGCCAGTCGGTCATCGAAGGACGTTGGCAGCAGGCGGCACAGTTCTGCTATTTCGATTATCCCATCGCCGATCTCGGCGGCTCGACGCTCGGCATCATCGGCCATGGCACACTTGGTCAATCCGTCGGAAAGATCGCCGAAGCCTTCGGCATGACGGTGCTCGCCGCCGGTCGTCGTGGCGCAACAGACCTCAAGCCTGGCCAAACGGCTTTCGACGAGGTCCTGAAGCGCTCTGACGTGATTACGCTCCACTGCCCGCTGACACCGGAAACGCGCGGCGTGATCGGTATCAGAGAATTCACGTTGATGGAGAGAAAGCCGCTTCTCATCAACACCGGTCGCGGCGGCCTCGTCGATGAACTGGCGCTCGAAAAGGCGCTCGACGCAGGCCAGATATCAGGCGCCGGTTTCGACGTGACCGACGGCGAACCGCCCGCAGCCGACAGCCCGATGATGCGGATTGCGTCACGCGAGAACGTCATCCTCACCCCGCATGTCGCTTGGGCAAGCCGCGAGGCGATCCAGGCGCTGGCAGACCAGCTGATCGAGAACATCGAGCTCTTTCTCTTGGGCACACCGCGCAATCTCGTCGGCTGATCCTGCTCAGGCAGACTAAGGCTGTCGCATCGGGATACCCCCTCTGGCCTGCCGGCCATCTCCCCCACACGGGGGGAGAACGGCTGAACCGCCGGCCCGCTCACATTCCGTTGGCGCCGCAAAGGGATCGGCAAACGCGGCGCTCCGCTCTCCCCCCTTGTGGGGGAGATGTCACGCAGTGACAGAGGGGGGTATCCATATCCGACAGCCCAGCCCTTGCCCTTTCGCCACGACGCATATCTAACTCTCTCAAAAGACAAGGGAGGACGGCATGCGCTATCTGGAGGCGGACTATCAGGGCGGGGAAATCCTGACGGCGAAAAAGGGCGCGCTCGGCCTGATCGCGCTCAACCGGCCACGGGTGCTCAACAGCCTCTCCCACGAGATGATCCTGGATTTCGGCAAGGCGCTCGATGCCTTCGAGGCCGACCCGCAGGTCGCCGCTGTGCTGGTCACCGGCGAGGGCGAACGCGGTCTGTGCGCCGGCGGCGACATCAGGATGTTTTACGAAAGCGGCAAGGCCGGTGACGGGAAGGCCTCCCATTTCCTCAAGGCCGAATACCGCCTGAATGCGCGCATCGCCGGCTTCAAGAAACCTTACATCGTTGTGATGGACGGCATCACCATGGGCGGCGGTGTCGGCGTCTCCAGCCATGGCAGCCACCGCATCGTCACCGAAACCACGAAACTCGCCATGCCCGAAACCGGCATCGGCTTCTTCCCCGATATCGGCGCCACCTGGCTGCTTTCCCGCGCATCCGGCGAACTTGGCACTTGGATGGGCCTGACCGGAGAGGCAGTGAACGGCGCGGACGCGATCACCGCAGGCTTCGCCGACTGGTATGTCCCGCAGCACCGGGTGGCCGAACTGCTGGAGCGGATCGCCGCCCTGCCCGCACCTGCCCTTGGGGCAACGATAGCCTCGATCATCCGCGACTATACGGTGGACGGCCCGGAAGGCATCTTTTCCGAAGGCCGCGACATGATCGACCGCTGCTTCGACTTCGACACGGTGGAGGAGATCGTCGGAGCACTAGTGACGGAAGGCGGAGACCTCGCGACGCGCACCCTTGCGGCCATGCACGCCAAGTCGCCGACCAGCCGCAAGGTGACGCTTCGCATGCTGCGCGAGGCCCGGCACTCCAAGGACCTCGAAACCTGCCTCGAACGCGAATTCGCCGGCACCCTCCAGGTGGTGAAAGTCCCCGACTTCTACGAAGGCATACGTGCTGCGATCATCGACAAGGATCGCAACCCGAAATGGTCCCCGGCGACGCTGGAGGATGTGAAGCCGGAGAGTGTGGAGGCGTTCTTTGCGGCAAGGGATGAGCGGTTGTTTGGGTAGGGCGGGAGACGGCTAAGGTTCGTGACCGATTTGTGCGACAAACATTGATTTCAGTCAGCAAGCCCGATCATCACCGAAAGCATGTTGTTGAGAGCCAGCATGTCGGCACCGGAAAGATGACCGATCACCGGGCCGCATTTGGCCCGCGGATAGGCCATAACCTTGTCCACCATGACCTGTGAAACGACATTGAGACCGTTCCCCGCCGTTGGCTCGATACTGAGCCGATAAAGCGGAGCATCAGCGATCGAGCTGGTGAGCAAAACGACCAGCACGCTGTCTGCCGCATTGAGAAAATCAGATTGAATGACGATCGCCGGGCGTGGTTTTCCATAATCGCCCTGTGCCGAAACCGTGACGAGATCACCTCGTTTCACGTTTCTGGCCATTCTGTAGCAGCTGCGATGAAATCCAGTGCTTCGGCTTCCTCGGGACGACCGCGCAAGAGCAGACCTTGCCGCTTGGCTTCGGCGGCAAACTCGGGCCTGTGAGGATCTGGTACCCAAATGCGAAGTTGCTTCATACCCCGGTTCTGCTGCTGTTGCCGGTAGCGTTGAAACTTGGTCAGGCCGTCATCGGCGCTCTTAGGTCTCGGCATGGCGTTCTCCAATAGGTCGCGCGCTACCTTAGCACATTGGTTGCGCGCTACCTAATGATTTCCGCTGCGGCTGCGAACAGCGCGAATGTTGCGATCTACGCCGCCATTCCCCCGAGAGCGGGACGACCCGTTCGGGCCGAATGCAGACAAAGATTTTGCCCCACCGCAATCAAAGACCCCTCACTCAATCTCGTACGGCATCGGGTTCCGCACCCGATGATCCACCACCTGATCAGACGAGTGCAATTCATTTTGGTAAGGTATCTGCCGAACTCTCGTCCACCGTCTCTTGCTCCGCCATCGCGCTTTCGCCGGACGCGAGCGGACTGTCGGAGGAAGCAAGACCATCGATCATATCGAAAATGTCATCCCAGAAAGCCACGTCACCACCTCTGACTTCGGCAACCCACCGAGCGGCGCTTTGAATATCAGCAACCGTCAATTCCCCGCCGGGATCGGAATATTCCTGGATTCCCTTGGCGACATCGAACGCTTCCCAAGCTGCCATGACCTGGGCTTGGTCAGTCGCAGGTACACCGCGCCCGTAGTCATCGGTCACAGTCACCATTCCGCCAGCTTGGACGAGATTATAGCCGGTCATTTGACGAAATGCTGCAAGTTCGTTCGGCGTGAAAAGGCCCACAGCTTCTACCGCTTTGTAGTCATAGCCATTCTGCTCTTCGATCAGATTGGCCAAGATGCTGACGCTCGTGGAGCGCGGCCCGGATTCGACGTCGGGTATGAACTCGTATCCACCGTCAGCACGGAGCACGTAATTGTCCTGCAGTTCAGGATCCTGGAGCAGGTTCTTGAAAAGGCCATTGTCCTTGGAGGCATAGTCGCCGTCATTGAAGAACGCACCAAAGCCCTGATCCGCGCTCTTCGCCCCGGAAGCAGAGCTCAAACCGGCAAACTTTGCCGAATAGGTACCCGTAGACTGACTGATCTGCATCGCCTCACTCCGATTCGCTCTTCTAACAAGAGATGTAGCGGCACAATCTGGCGCGAAACTTACAACCCAAAATTGCTGGCGATTTCTTGAAATCGAATAGGCCGAGACAAAACGTTCTCGGTCAAACACCCTCACTCAATCTCATACGGCATCGAATTCCTTACCCGGTGATCCACCACCAGCTTGCGCTTCAGCGGCGGCACGGCGCGGCTGGTGCATTTGACGCGCTCGCAGATGCGGCAGGAAATGCCGATGGGGTCAAACGCGCCGCGGTTGGAGAGGTCGAGGTCGTCGGCATAGACGAAGGCGCCGGCATAGGAGATCTCGCAGCCGAGCGCCAAGGCGTAGCGCGGGTTGGCGGCGCGAAAGCCGGCGGAGCCTTTTGACACTTGCGTCGCGATGCAGAGATAGCGAACCCCGTCGGGCGTTTCCGCCGTCTGGCGAATGATGCGCCCCGGCGTCTCGAAGGCCTGATGGGCATTCCACAGCGGACAGGCCGCCCCGAACCGGGCGAATTGCAGGCGGGCAGCGCTGTGCCGCTTGGTGATATTGCCGGCCCGGTCGATGCGGGCAAAGAAGATCGGCACACCCTTGAGGCCCGGTCGCTGCAGCGTCGAGAGACGGTGGCAGACCTGTTCGAGTGAAGCCTCGAAACGGGCGGCGAGCAGTTCGATATCGTGGCGGAGATCCCGCGCGGCGGTGAGGAAGCTGCGATAGGGCAGGATCAGCGCGCCGGCGAAATAGTTGTAGAGACCCATGCGACAGATCTCGACCGCCTCTTCGCTGCGGAAATTCGCCTGTTTCAGCACCTGGTCGATCTTTGTGGCGGCCGTGAGCTGGGCGATTTGGATGGCGATCTGGAAATCGCGGGTGGGGGCTGACGCATAGCGACTGACGGTGAGGATGCGCCCCACCGGATCGAAGCGCCGGATCGCCTCGTCGCCCGCCTCACCGCGCACCACGCGCACGCCGTGTTTCGCTTCGAGATGGCCTGAAAGGGCCGCGTAATTCTCCCCCTCCCCGAGCTTCAGCTCGGTGGCCAGCTGCTCGGCGGCAAGGTCGAGATCGTGGATGTAGTTGTCGACGAAATGGAAGAAGTCGCGCACTTCATCGTAAGGCGTCACTTCCTGGCTGGAGGACGCCCCCAGCCGGTCGTCGAGGCTCGCCAGCTGCTCATTGCCGCGCCTGTAAGCCTGATGCGCGGCAATCAGGGCATGGGCAAAACCCGGTGCATTCTGGGTGACGAGCTTCAGCTCCTGCAGGCTCGGCGAATAGGTCTCGAACAGCGGGTCGGACAGCGCCTCCGTCAGCGCCGAGAGCAGCCGGTCGTTCTGGCCCGAGGACAGCTCGGTGATATCGATGCCGAACTTTTCCGCCAGCGCCAGCAGCACCGAGGCCGAAACCGGGCGCTGGTTGTTTTCGATCTGGTTGAGATAGCTGGTGGAAATGCCGACCATATCGGCAAACTGCGCCTGGGTGGCCCCGTTTGCCTGGCGGATGTCGCGGACCTTGCGGCCGATGAAGAGTTTCCCGATGGCCATTTCGCAAATTCGCAATTTTCACTTTGCAAATTCATAAATCCACAGATGCACCTGTTCAACCGTTTTCTTCTGCGGCACAGTGGAATAGGTGTCACACAAGGCTTGAAAGCCAAACAGATCATTCCGGAGGAAGCATGTCGACGATCCTGGACCAGCTCGAAGCCCGTCGCGACGAGGCCCGCCTCGGCGGTGGCGAAAAGCGCATTGCCGCTCAGCATGGCAAGGGCAAGCTGACCGCCCGCGAGCGCGTGGAAGTCCTGCTCGACGAAGGCTCGTTCGAAGAATACGACATGTATGTAACCCACCGTTGCGTGGATTTCGGCATGGCAGACCAGAAAGTGCCGGGTGACGGCGTCGTCACCGGCTGGGGCACGATCAACGGCCGCCAGGTCTATGTCTTCTCCCAGGATTTCACCGTGCTCGGCGGCTCGCTGTCGGAAACCCATGCCCAGAAGATCTGCAAGATCATGGACATGGCGATGAAAACAGGTGCGCCCGTGATCGGCCTCAACGACAGCGGCGGCGCCCGCATCCAGGAAGGTGTGGCTTCGCTGGCCGGCTATGCCGATGTCTTCAAGCGCAATGTCGATGCCTCAGGCGTCATTCCCCAGATCTCCGTGATCATGGGCCCCTGCGCCGGCGGTGCTGTCTATTCGCCCGCCATGACCGATTTCATCTTCATGGTGCGGGACTCATCCTACATGTTCGTCACCGGCCCCGACGTGGTGAAGACCGTGACCAACGAGATCGTCACGTCGGAAGAGCTGGGCGGCGCCTCGACGCACACGAAAAAGTCCTCCGTCGCCGATGGCGCCTATGAGAACGACATCGAAGCCTTGGAACAGGTGCGCCTGCTCTTCGACTTCCTGCCCTTGAACAACCGCGAAAAGCCGCCGGTCCGCCCCTTCCATGATGATCCGGCCCGCATCGAGATGCGGTTGGACACACTGATCCCCGACAGTTCCAACAAGCCCTATGACATGAAGGAGCTGATCTACGCGCTGGCCGACGAGGGCGACTTCTTCGAGATCCAGGAAGCCTTTGCGAAGAACATCATCACCGGCTTCTTGCGGCTGGAAGGCCAGACGGTCGGCGTTGTCGCCAACCAGCCCATGGTGCTGGCCGGCTGCCTCGATATCGATTCATCGCGCAAGGCTGCCCGCTTCGTCCGCTTCTGCGATGCCTTCTCGATCCCGATCCTGACGCTGGTCGACGTGCCCGGCTTCCTGCCCGGCACCGCCCAGGAATATGGCGGCGTCATCAAGCATGGCGCGAAACTCCTCTTCGCCTACAGCCAGGCGACCGTGCCGATGGTCACGCTGATCACCCGCAAGGCCTATGGCGGCGCTTACGACGTCATGGCCTCCAAGCATATCGGCGCCGACGTCAACTATGCCTGGCCGACCGCCGAAATCGCCGTGATGGGCGCCAAGGGTGCGACCGAGATCCTCTACCGCTCGGAGCTCGGCGATGCCGAGAAGATTGCCGAGCGGACGAAGGAATACGAAGTCAACTTCGCCAACCCCTTCAAGGCCGCCGAACGCGGTTTCATCGACGAGGTGATCATGCCGCATTCCTCCCGCCGCCGCATTGCCAAGGCATTCGCGAGTTTGCGGAACAAGCAGGTCGGCACGCATTGGAAGAAGCACGACACGATCCCGTTGTGAGGGGCCATTGTAATAGCGAATTGAGAGTGGGCAAGGACAACACGGAAGGCCTATATAACTCTCGGCGCGCCCGAGGCGCTTGACCGAGAAAGGATCCGATTTCATGAGCGACGAAAAATTCCCGCCAGAGAAGAACCTGCCCGCCGGCTATGTGCCCCCCAAGGTCTGGACCTGGGAACCTGGCAATGGCGGCGCCTTTGCCAGCATCAACCGCCCCACAGCAGGCGCGCAGACAGAGGTCGAGCTTCAGGTGGGCAAACATCCGCTGCAGCTCTATTCGCTCGCAACGCCGAATGGCCAGAAGGTGACGATCCTTCTGGAAGAACTGCTGGCCGCAGGTCACGAAGGCGCTGAATACGATGCCTGGCTGATCAATATCACCAAGGGCGACCAGTTTTCCTCCGGTTTCGTCGAGGTGAACCCGAATTCCAAGATCCCGGCCTTGATGGACCATGCGCCTGTCGATGGCGGCGCGCCGATCCGTCTGTTCGAATCCGCCTCGATCATGACCTATCTGGCGGAAAAATTCGGCGCCTTCCTGCCGTCGGAAACCCGTGCACGCGCCGAAACGCTGAACTGGCTGTTCTGGCAGATGGGCTCCGCCCCCTTCCTCGGCGGCGGCTTTGGCCATTTCTATTCCTACGCGCCGATGAAGATCCAATACGCCATCGACCGCTATGCAATGGAGGTGAAGCGCCAGCTGGATGTGCTGAACCGCCATCTTGCCGACAACGAATTTATGGCCGGCAAGGATTACACCATCGCCGACATGGCCATCTGGCCCTGGTATGGACGTCTGGCCCTCCATGGCGCCTATGACGATGCCGGCACCTTCCTGTCGGTCGATGAATACGAACACGTCCAGCGCTGGACGAAACAACTCGCAGCCCGTCCCGGTGTGAAGCGCGGCGCAATGGTCAACAAGACCAACGGCCCGCTCTCAGAACAGCTGCATGAACGCCACGATGCCTCCGACTTCGAAACGAAGACGCAGGACAAGATCGCTGCGGCGTAAGGAGAGACCATGCCGAGCTTGCCCGACATGACCAAACATCGCGGTTTCCCCGGCGGCATGCCGGGGACCGGTGTGCAATTCACCATCCGCCGCGCCAATCCGCGCGGCGTCACCCCCATCAAGGCCTTCCCCCGCAAGGCGCGCCCCGGCACCAAGGAACATCGCATCGATGCGGCTTTCCTGCACGCGCTCTGGCATCACTTCGGCGCGGAACCCTTCGAGCGCGGCAATCTCGATGCCGCGCGCCTGAGCCTGCTTTTCGGCCGCGAAGTGATCTCGGCCACCAAGGAATTCGACCCGCTCTCCTATGAGGCCATGCTCGTCATCGACGAGAAGGTGGCGCGCAAGAGCTTCCCCGAATCCTTCGAAGACGTGTTCGAGGTGTAAAGCCATGGCAAAAGATCCGCTGATGCCGAAACACCAGGGCTTTCCGCTCGGACTGCCCGGAACCCAGTGGCAATTCACGATCCGCCGGCCGAACCCGAAGGTGACACCGCTCACCAACTGGCCGCGTCACCGCACCATGGACCAGACGGTGGCGCTCGCCGACCTCGGCTTCATGCAGGCGCTCTGGCAGTTCTTCGGCACCGAAACCTTCGAGCGCGGCAATCTCGACGGCGAACGCCTCTGCCGTCTCTTCGGCCGCGAAGTCATCGCTGCGGAGCGCGGTTTCGATCCGCAATCCTACTTCGCCAAGCTGAAGATCAACGAGCCGCTGGCCCGCAAGAACTTCCCGGAAGCCTTCGGCGACGTGAAGGACGAGCAGAGCGTGGCCAAGGGCTTGAAGAAGAAGGTGCAGGAATAGCGGGCGGCAATGAACGGATGGCTGGGGAGGTCACGGAAATGATCGTTTTGCAAGTCGGGCTGTCGATGCCCAGGGAATTGGCTCGTCGATGAGTGCGGAAACCAGCAAATTCCTCAGCTATATCCTGCGTCATGCGCCAGAGAGCATCGGACTTGAGCTGGACAGTGAAGGCTGGACAGATATCGATACCCTGATAGCCAAGGCGAACGCGGCTGGGCAGGCCATCGATCAGGAAATGCTTCTGCTCACTGTACGCGACAGCGAGAAGAAGCGTTTCACCCTTTCCGAGGACGGGGCTCGGATTCGCGCAGCCCAGGGACATTCGATCAAGGTCGATCTCGGTCACGCTCCATCGCAACCACCTGCACAACTGTTTCATGGCACGGCGACCCGCTTCCTGGAGGCGATCCTCGCCGAGGGCCTTCGTCCGGGCAGTCGACAGCAGGTCCATTTATCTGCGGATCAAGAGACGGCAACCAAAGTCGGTGCCCGTCATGGCAAGCCGGTCGTGCTCTCGGTGGACGCCAGCCGAATGACGGAGGGTGGGCACACTTTCTTCCAGGCGGAAAACGGCGTCTGGCTGACCGACCACGTGCCGGCAGTCTTTCTCACCATCACCGAAACCCCGGCCGCGGGAGGCAGCGCCAAATGATCCAGAAAATCCTCATCGCCAACCGGGGCGAAATAGCCTGCCGGGTCATCAAGACCGCCAAGAAACTGGGCATCAAGACGGTCGCCGTCTATTCCGATGCCGACCGCAATGCGCTGCATGTCGAGATGGCCGATGAGGCGGTGTTTATCGGCCCGGCGCCCTCGAACCAGTCCTACATTGTCATCGACAAGATCCTTGACGCGATCCGCCAGACCGGTGCGGACGCCGTGCATCCCGGCTATGGCTTCCTCTCGGAAAACGCCGGTTTTGCCGAGGCCTTGGAAAAGGCGGGCGTGACCTTCATCGGCCCGCCGGTGAATGCCATCCAGGCCATGGGCGACAAGATCACCTCGAAGAAGCTGGCAGCCGAAGCCGGCGTCTCGACGGTCCCCGGCCATATGGGCCTGATCGCCGATGCCGACGAGGCGGTGAAGATCTCCGACCAGATCGGCTATCCCGTCATGATCAAGGCCTCGGCCGGCGGCGGCGGCAAGGGCATGCGCATTGCCTGGAATGCTGAAGAGGCCCGCGAAGGATTCCAGTCTTCGAAGAACGAGGCGAAGAACTCGTTTGGCGACGACCGCATCTTCATCGAGAAATTCGTCACCGAGCCGCGCCATATCGAAATCCAGGTGCTCGGCGACAAGCACGGCACCGTGCTCTATCTCGGCGAGCGCGAATGCTCGATCCAGCGGCGTAACCAGAAGGTCATCGAAGAGGCCCCCTCGCCCTTCCTCGATCCTGCCACCCGCAAGGCGATGGGCGAACAGGCCGTGGCACTGGCAAAAGCCGTCGGCTACCACTCGGCTGGCACGGTCGAATTTATCGTCGATGGCAAGCAGAACAAGTTCTACTTCCTCGAGATGAACACCCGCCTGCAGGTCGAGCATCCCGTCACCGAACTGGTGACCGGCCTTGATCTCGTCGAGCAGATGATCCGCGTCGCAGCCGGCGAGAAACTAAGCTTCGGCCAGGACGATGTGAAGTTGAACGGCTGGGCGGTCGAAAGCCGGCTCTATGCCGAAGACCCCTATCGCAACTTCCTGCCCTCTATCGGCCGCCTCACCCGCTACCGCCCCCCGGCAGAGGGCACGACCGCCGAAGGCACCGTTATTCGCAACGACACCGGCGTCTTCGAGGGCGGCGAGATCTCGATGTATTACGACCCGATGATCGCCAAGCTCTGCACCTGGGCCCCCGATCGCTTGACCGCCATTGATGCGATGAGCGAGGCGCTCGACAGCTTCGAGGTCGAAGGTATCGGCCACAACCTGCCCTTCCTCTCCGCCGTCATGAACCAGGATCGCTTCCGCTCCGGCAAGATCACCACGGCCTATATCGCCGAGGAATTCAAGGACGGTTTCACCGGAGTGACGCCGGATGTCGCATCAGCCGAAAAGCTCGCCGCCATTGCTGCCGTCATCAACCACCGCCTGCAGGCGCGCGCGATCCAGATCTCCGGAACCATCGGCAACCACACCCGCAAGCTCGGCAAGGACTGGGTCGTCAATCTGGTGGGTGGCGACCATGCAATGGCCGTCACCGAGGGCACGGGGAATACACGCGTCGCATTCGAGGCCGGCAACGAGCTCGTGAT
The DNA here is from genome assembly GCA_051861045.1 of Allorhizobium sp. Taxonomy (GTDB): domain Bacteria; phylum Pseudomonadota; class Alphaproteobacteria; order Rhizobiales; family Rhizobiaceae; genus Allorhizobium. The sequence continues at coordinate 322,226 of JBHYDI010000001.1, read as the reverse complement.
TGCCACCGACTGGCAGCCGGGTCAGACACTCGCCCAGATCGATATCGGCGGCGAGACGCTCGCGGTGAAGGTCGACCTCAAGGGCCCCGCCATCCGGCTCCGCTGGCGCGGAATGGATGTTACCGCCCGCGTCCGCTCGCCGCGTGTTGCGGCACTTGCCAAGCTGATGCCCGAAAAGCTACCGCCGGATACCTCCAAGATGCTGCTCTGCCCCATGCCGGGCGTCATCACCGGGGTTGCAGTGAAGGAGGGCGAGACCGTGGAAGCTGGTCAGGCGCTCGCGACCGTCGAGGCGATGAAGATGGAGAATATCCTCAAGGCCGAACGTCGCGGCACCGTGAAGAAGATCGTCGTCAAGCCGGGCCAGAGCCTCGCGGTCGATGAGTTGATCATGGAGTTCGAGGGGTGAGGACGCCGTCGACAATTGCGGTCGGGGTACCCCCCTCTGTCGGCTACGCCGACATCTCCCCCACAAGGGGGGAGAGTGGCCGCCGGCGTTGCGATCGACCCACGAATTCGAAGTTAACCTTGGGGCGAGAGGCCGGCCCCACCCCGCTCTCCCCCCGTGTGGGGGGTGAGGCATGGTCGGCGAAGCCGGGCAATCGATCCAGTGAATCGATTGCAATGCCGAACGCCGGCAGGACAGAGCGGGGTATCCGCGCGGTACGCCAGCAGACGATGCAAACCCGCCTAGGACAGACGCCTCAACATATGCCGCTGATGGTCCTGCCCGCCGAAGAAGACGGCAATGACTTGAACGATACGCGTCGCCTCGTAAACGTCGAAATAGATGACTGCGCGGTTCTTGGTGACGTGACGGAGGCCGTCGCCAATCTCCTTCGACAAGGTCCCCTGATACGGCGCTTTCCCGAGGCCAAAGATGTCGCTGCGGATTCGGCGAACGCGTTCGGATGCTTGATCAAAGGCATCTTCGAGAGGTTCGCCCAATTGCGTGTAGGCCTCCACAAGATGATCGAAGATCTGCTTGAGATCGATCTCGCTTTCTTCCGAAAGTTCGACCTCAAAGACCATACTCAGCCCTCTTTGCAGCAATCATGGCCTCGATCCGCTCATGGCTTTCAGCCTCAGAGAGGAAAGGCCCCTTGCGCCGACGCTCAATTAGAGCCCGCAGCGCCTCAACATCCTCTTCCCGCATCTCCGTCTCTTCGCGCACCAGATCCAGCCCTCGCTCGACGACAGCCGCGAGGCTCGAAAAATGCCCATCCTCGACCAGCTTGCGGGCAAACTCTTCCTGCTGGGGCGAGAGCGAGACAGAGGCTTTCACGGTCATGGCATGGCGCTCCGGTTGAGCCTTCAAGAATAGCCCGGACCCAAAATTCCGTCAAACTGACCCATCTCGGCGGAACGCCGAAACGCGCAGCCATCGCGAAAGGATCGCATCGATGACCAAGAAAACCATCGCCGACTGGCAGGCGCTCGCCGAGAAGGAACTGAAGCGTCCGGCCGACAGCCTCGTCTGGGAGACGCCGGAGGGCATTCCGGTAAAGCCGCTCTATACGGCCGACGACATTGCCGGCATCGATCATCTCGACAGCCTGCCGGGCTTCGCCCCCTTCACCCGCGGTCCCCGTGCCACCATGTATGCCGGGCGCCCGTGGACAATCCGGCAATATGCCGGCTTCTCGACGGCGGAGGAGAGCAATGCCTTCTACCGCAAGGCGCTGTTGGCCGGACAGCAGGGCGTCTCCGTCGCCTTCGACCTTGCCACCCATCGCGGCTACGACTCGGATCATCCGCGAGTCGAGGGCGATGTCGGCAAGGCGGGTGTGGCGATCGACAGTGTCGAAGACATGAAGATCCTGTTCGACGGCATTCCGCTCGAAGCCATCTCCGTCTCGATGACGATGAATGGCGCTGTTATCCCGATCCTCGCCAATTTCATCGTCACCGGCGAGGAACAGGGTGTCTCGCGCGACAAGCTGTCGGGCACGATCCAGAACGACATCCTCAAGGAGTTCATGGTCCGCAACACCTATATCTATCCGCCGGAACCCTCGATGCGGATCATCGCCGACATCATCGAATACACGGCGAAGGAGATGCCGAAGTTCAACTCGATCTCGATCTCCGGCTATCACATGCAGGAGGCGGGTGCCACGCTGGTGCAGGAACTTGCCTTCACGCTCGCCGATGGTCGCGAATATGTCCGCGCCGCCATCGCCAAGGGCCTCAACGTCGACGAATTCGCTGGCCGCCTCTCCTTCTTTTTCGCCATCGGCATGAACTTCTTCATGGAAGCCGCGAAACTGCGTGCTGCCCGCCTTCTCTGGACCCGCATCATGCAGGAATTCGAGCCGAAGAAGGCGTCGAGCCTGATGCTGCGCACCCATTGCCAGACCTCGGGCGTGTCGCTGGCCGAACAGGATCCCTACAACAACATCGTCCGCACTGCCTTCGAGGCGATGTCGGCGGTGCTCGGCGGCACCCAGTCGCTGCACACAAACTCCTTTGACGAGGCGATTGCGCTTCCGACGGAATTCTCCGCCCGCATTGCCCGCAACACGCAGCTGATCCTGCAGCATGAGACCGGCGTGACCAAGGTCGTCGATCCGCTGGCCGGCTCCTATTATGTCGAGAGCCTGACCAACGACATGGCCGAGAAGGCCTGGGCGCTGATCGAGGAGATCGAGCGGCTGGGCGGCATGACCAAGGCCGTCGATGACGGGTTGCCGAAGCGCCTGATCGAGGAGGCAGCCACCCGCCGCCAGGCTGCTGTCGACCGCGCCGAGGAGGTGATCGTCGGTGTCAACAAGTACCGTCTCGAAAACGAGGAACCGATCGATATCCTGCAGATCGACAACACCGCCGTTCGCCTCTCACAGATCAAGCGCATCGAACAGACACGCCGGCAGCGCGATCCGAAGCGGGTGAGCGAAACGCTTGCACGGCTTACGGACGTTGCCAGAACCGGCAACGGCAACATCCTCGAAGCCGCCGTCGACGCCGCCCGCGCCCGCGCCACCGTTGGCGAGATCTCGGATGCCATGCGCGCGGTCTTCGGCGATCACGTCGCTATCCCCGAAGTCGTCCATGACATCTATGGCAAGGCTTACGAGGGCGATCCGGAAATGGAGACGCTCACGACCCGCCTCACGGATTACGGCAAGGCGGCTTCCAAGCCGCGCATCCTGATCGCCAAGCTCGGCCAGGATGGCCATGATCGCGGCGCCAAGGTCATCGCCTCCGCCTTCGGCGATATCGGCTTTGATGTCGTGGCAGGCCCCTTGTTCCAGACGCCGGAGGAAGCCGCAGACTTGGCCGTCGCCAACAAGGTCCAGGTCGTCGGGATGTCGTCGCTTGCTGCCGGCCACAAGACACTCGCCCCGCAGCTGGTCGAAGCGCTGAAGGCCAAGGGCGCAAATGATGTGATCGTCGTGGTCGGAGGCGTCATTCCGCGCCAGGATTATGACTTCCTGCTGGAGCATGGCGTCTCCGCCGTCTTCGGTCCCGGCACCAATGTCATGGATGCCGCCCGCTCCGTGCTTGACCTGCTGGAAGGTCGCCTGCGAAACAGTTGAGGCTGACGGCTTGGGGAGGAGCATGGAGACCTACGATTACATCGTCATCGGCGCCGGCACCGCCGGCTGCCTGCTGGCCAACAGGCTCTCCGCCGATCCCACGCGGCGCGTGCTGCTGCTCGAAGCCGGCGGCAGCGACAACTATCACTGGATCCACATTCCGGTCGGCTATCTCTACTGCATCAACAACCCGCGCACCGACTGGTGTTTCAAGACGGAAGCCGAGCCGGGCCTGGACGGCCGCGCGATCGGCTATCCCCGCGGCAAGGTGCTCGGCGGCTGCTCCTCGATCAATGGCATGATCTACATGCGCGGCCAGGCGCGCGATTACGACCAGTGGCGCCAGATGGGCTGCGAATGCTGGGGCTGGGACGATGTGCTGCCCCTCTTCAAAAAGACGGAAGACTTCCACAGGGGGGCCGACGACAAACATGGCGCCGGCGGCGAATGGCGCGTGGAGAAGGCGAGGCTTCGCTGGGACGTGCTGGAAGCCTTTCGCGAGGCGGCCAAGCAGGCGGGCATTCCTGAGACCGATGATTTCAATCGCGGCGACAACGAAGGCTCCGGCTTCTTCGAGGTGAACCAGAAATCCGGCATCCGCTGGAATACGGCGAAGGCTTTTCTCAAACCGATCCGGCACCGCAAGAACCTGACGATCCTCACCCGCGCCCATGTGAAGCGCCTGACCATCGAGGGTGACCGCGTGACCGGGGCCGAGGTTCATCACGAGGGCGAATTGAAGCGCTTTGCCGCCCGTCGCGAGGTGGTACTGTCAGCCGGCGCCATTGGCTCGCCGCAGATCCTCGAACTCTCCGGCATCGGTCGCGGTGACGTCCTGCAAAATGCAGGCATCGAGACTATCCGCGAGGTGCCCACCGTCGGTGAAAACCTGCAGGACCATCTGCAGCTCCGCCTCGTCTTCAAGGTCAAGGGCGTGCCGACGCTCAACGAACGCGCGTCGAGCCTCTACGGCAAGGCAATGATAGGGCTGGAATATGCGCTACGCCGCTCAGGCCCCATGTCGATGGCGCCTAGCCAGCTCGGCATCTTCACACGCTCCGGCCCGGACAAGGAAACCGCCGACCTAGAATATCATGTCCAGCCGGTCTCGCTCGACAGATTCGGCGATCCCGTTCATCCCTTCCCGGCGATGACGGCGAGTGTCTGCAATCTGCGGCCAGAAAGCCGAGGGTCGGTGCATATATCGGGGCCAGACTTCGCCGCTCAGCCGAAGATCGCACCGAATTATCTCTCGACACCTGGCGACCGTGACGTCGCTGTCCGCTCGATCCGCCTCACCCGCCGCATCGCCGCCCAGCCGGCCTTCGCGCGCTATCAGCCGGAGGAGTATCGCCCCGGACCCGATCTGGAAAGCGATGCAGAGCTGGAACAGGCTGCGGGCGATATCGGCACGACGATCTTCCACCCCGTCGGCACCTGCCGCATGGGTGCGGATCCGGATAGCGTCGTCGATCCACGCCTGCGTCTGAGAGCCTTAAAGGGCCTGCGCATCGCCGATGCCTCGGTGATGCCGACGATCACCTCGGGAAACACCAATTCCCCGACCCTGATGATCGCCGAGAAGGCGGCAGCGATGATCCTGGAAGATCACCGCTGACGCCAGATGATCAGCTGCGGTCGTCGGCATTCGCCCCGAGCAGCTTCGGCAGATCGCCGAAGCGGGCAACGAGGCCGAAGACGGTTGCAGCCACCGCCACGAACAGGATCGTCACCGAAGCCATAACAGGCGTATAGCCGTAACGTAGCGCATTGAAGATCTTGATCGGCAGCGTCTCCATCACGAACCCGACCGTCATATAGGCGACGATGTATTCGTTGAGCGAGAGGACGAAAGCAAAGGCATAGCCGGAGACGAGATAGGGCGCGATCAGCGGCAGCACGACCGTGCGGAAGATCGTCCGATCATCGGCGCCCATGGTGGCGGCCGCCTCGACCAGCGAGCGGTCGATCGCCGAGAAGCCGAGCGAGAGCGTCACCAGGGGCAGCGTCACGAAGAAGATCGCGTGGCTGATGACGGCCGTCCAAGGCTGGCCATAGAAACCGGTCGCGGCCCAGAAGGTGAGAAGCCCCAGCGCCGTAATGACCGGCGGCAGCGTGAAGGGCGCGATTCCGAGCAGCTGGAAGACCTGCGCCCAGGGCGCATGGCGGCGCCACAGGAACCAGGCGAGCGGCAGCGCGATGGCAACCGCAAGAGCAGCTGCACAGAGCGCCAGGATGACCGAGGCGAACAAGGCCGCGCGCCAGCCGGGATCGGTCAAGATCGCGCCGTACCAGGACAGCGAAAATCCCTGTGGCGGGAAGTTGAGGCTCTGCTTGGCATTCACCGAGACGCCGGCGACGACCACGATGGGAGCCGCGAGGAAGATACCGATCAGGGTGAAGTAAAGACGCGTGAGGACCGTGTTCATGCTGCCTCTCCCTTGCGACCGATGAGCAGCGTCAGCGCCACCATGCCGAGCGTAACGAGCACGAGGAACACGGCCATCGCCGCTGCGAACGGCATGTTGGACTGGTAGATAGCCTGGTCGGTGATCAGCACGGACAGCGTCCAGTGCGAGGGGCGACCGAGGATCTGCGGCAGGAGATAGGAGCCGAGCGCGAAGATGAAGACCATGATCAGCGTGGCGATCAGCGTGTTGCGCAGCGCCGGCACGACCACGGTGAAGAAGGCCTTGATCGGCGAGGCTCCGAGCGTGCGGGCGGCTTCGGTGAGCGTCGGATCGAGGCGGACCAGCGCGGGATAAAGCACCAGCACGGTATAGGGCAGCGCCTGATAGGCCATGCCGGTCAGCACCGCGCCGAAATTCGGCATCAGCGCCACGGGCTTTTCCATGAGGCCGATCATCACAAGCAGGTTGGTGATGCCGGCGGTGCGCGAGAACAGCGTCGACCAGGCAAAGCCGATGATGACTTCCGAAAGCGACAGAACGGAGAGGAGCGCGACCAGCCACAGCACCTGCGCTTTGCGCGACATGCGGGCGAGCAGATAGGTGAAGGGCAGCGCCAGTGTCACGCAGACCACGGCGACGGCGATCGCCAGCATTAGCGAGAAGCTCAGCACGCCACCGAAGAAGAAGCTGAGAAACCGGGCGTAATTGTCGAAAACGAAATCCGGCGAATAGAAGCCGGTCGGATCCCGCTTGAAGAAGGAGACGGCGATCATCGTCGCGAAGGGCACGACGAAGAACAGGATCAGCATGCCCGCCGGAAAGGCGAGCGGCGCATAGTCGAGCGCGGTTTTCGGCGGTTCGCGTCTCATGCCGACAGCACCACGGCGGTTTCGGGATCGATGACGATGCCGACATCCTGGCCGACGGTCACGACCGGCCGTTCGCGTGGGGTCGAGACGGCGACGACTTCGGTGCCGGCGACATCCAGGAAGGTCTCGATCGTGCCGCCGAGATCGCGGATGAAGGTGACCTTGCCGGTGATCCGGCCTTCGCCGGGGGCTGCGAGCTTCACATCTTCAGGGCGAACCGAGAGGCTGGCCGTGGCTTGTCCCGACGGCGCCGAAATGCCGGCAACAGCATGGCCGAGCACTAACGCGGAACCACCTTGCGCCGTCAGCGGCAGAAGATTGGTCGACCCGATGAAATCGGCAACGAAACGGTCGGCCGGCTTACGATAGATCTCGATCGGGCTCGCCGCCTGGCGGATCTTGCCGCCATTCATGACGACAACCGTATCGGCCATGGTCATCGCCTCGCGCTGGTCATGCGTCACGACAATGGTGGTGATGCCGAGCTGCTGTTGCAGCTTGCGCAGCTCCACCTGCATCGCCTCGCGCAGCTTCGCATCGAGCGCCGACAGAGGCTCGTCGAGCAGGAACAGCTTGGGGGAAATGGCGAGCGCCCGGGCAATCGCCACACGCTGCCGCTGGCCGCCAGAAAGCTTGTGCACCGGGCGATCCGCATAACCGCTGAGGTGGATCATCGCGAGCAGCTCGTCGACGCGCTTCACCTGCTCCTCGCGACCGATGCCGCGGATACGCAAGGGATAAGCGATATTTTCGCCGACAGTCAGATGGGGGAAAAGCGCCAGCGACTGGAAGACCATGCCGAGATCCCGCTTATGTGTCGGCACCTGCGTGATGTCCTTGCCATCGAGCACGATCGCACCTTCGGTCGGGCTGTCGAGCCCGGCGATCATCCGGAGCAGCGTGGTCTTGCCACAGCCGGAGGGCCCGAGCAGGCAGACAAAGGTACCGTGCGGCACGGAAAGCTCGACATTGTCGACCGCCGTGAACGGACCGAACTGCTTGGTGATGGAATTGAGGGCGAGGCCGGACATCATGTCTCCGAAATCAAATGGTGTAGGCTCAAAGCCCTTTGGCGCGGCAATAGCATCTCACGCCCGAATTGTCTTGCACACGCTAAACAGTCCCACGAGGCGCAAGACGCGTTTGTGATTGGGGCTTTGCCCCTCACCCTACCCTCTCCCCGCAAGCGGGGAGAGGGGAAGCAGGCGCCGAGCGAGCCGCGTGTCACCTTCTCCCCGCATGCGGGGAGAAGGTGCCGGCAGGCGGATGAGGGGCAATCACATGAACCGCCCTCTTCTCCATCAACCGACGATCAGTTCCGTCCACTTCTGGTTCAGCCAGTCCGACTTGGTCTGGTAGAGATCATAACGCGGCGTGATCGGCTCGATATCGGAGGAAACCGAGGCGAATTCGGCATCGGTCAGGTCGAGCAGTTCGCGCTTGACCGTAGGCGCCGTGCCGACCTTGCGCGACAGGGTCGCCTGGATCGACGGCTGGCACATGTAGTCGATGAAGACATGCGCTTCTTCCGACTTGGTCGACGCCCGCGACAGCGCCCAGCAACCAGAGTCCTGAATGCCGCCTTCCTTCGGGAAGGTCGAACGAACCGGCTGGCCATCGGCGGCGGCAAGACCCGTGACGTCGTGGTAATACTGGCCCATCGGGATTTCGCCAGACTTCAGCGACTGCTCGAACTGGGCTTCGTCACGATACCAGAGGCGCACATTCGGCTTCACTTCGGCAAGCTTCTCCAGCGCCTTCAGGATGCCCTCTTCGGTGTCGAGCGCATTGGTGCCCCCCATATATGTCTTGGCAGTCACTTCCAGCAGGAAGGAGTTGGAGACGAGCGCGAGCAGGCCGAGCTTGTCGGCATTTGCCGGATCCCACAGCGCTTCCCAGGAGGTCGGTGCTTCCTTGTAGACATCGGTGTTGGTGACGAGCGTGATGTACCAGGCAACAGCACCAACGCCGGCGACGCGACCATCTGGATACTTGTTGACGAAGCGGTCGATCAGGCCGGAGGCGTTCGTGATCTTCGCCATGTCGATCGGCGCCCAGAGCTCGGTCGCCTGACCTTTAAGCATCGCAACCTGCGACATCATCGAAAGATCGGCGGGCGCCTGGCCGGCCTTAGCGGCCTGTTCCAGCTGCACCAGCCAGGCTTCACCGGTCGGCTCGGCGATGGATTCGACGGCAATGCCGGTCGCCTTGGTGAATTCCGGGAAGATGTTCTTGTCGAACGAATCCTTGAAGTAGCCGCCATAGACGCCGATCTTGATCGACTTGTCCTGGGCGCGCAGGATCGACGGCATGGCAAGAGCGCCGGCAACGGCGGCCGAGCCTGCAAGCACGCCGCGGCGGCTGACGGAAGTGGAAAGAATGTCTTTCATGGTCCTGTTCCCTTGTTGTGGTTGAGGCGTTTTCGCCCGTTCATCTGTATCGGTTGCCGGACGACATGCCGTCCGGGATATCAGCCCTCAGCGCCCCTTGATGGCCGGACTGTAGACCATCAGGCTGAGGATTTCGAAGAGGATTTGTGCGCCGACATGCGCCGTGTTGTGGTTTGCGTCATATTGTGGCGCGACTTCCACCACGTCACCGCCAACCAGGTTCACGCCCTTGAAACCGCGGATCAGTTCCAGCGCCTCGCGCGACGTGAGACCACCCACTTCCGGCGTGCCGGTACCGGGCGCTACGCTCGGATCGAGACTGTCGATATCGAAGGAGAGATAGGTCGGACCGTCACCGATCACGGCCTTGGCCTTCTCGATGATCGCCTGGATGCCGAGACCATTGATTTCCTCGGCGTGAATGACGGTCATCCCGGACTCGTAGGAGAACTCCCAGAGATATTCGGCAGGACCCCGAATGCCGATCTGGATCGTCCGGACCGGGTCGAGCACGCCGTCGAGCACGGCATTGCGGAACGGGCCGCCATGATGGAACTTCGTCTGGTCGAAAGCGCCGCCGGTGTCGCAATGGGCGTCGATGTGGATCATACCGACAGGGCCATGTTTCTTGGCAATCGCCTTCATGATCGGATGGGTGATCGAATGGTCGCCGCCGACGGAAAGCGGCAGCACGCCTTGGGCGACCAGCTTCGTATGATAGGCCTCGATATCGTCATGGCTCATCTCCAGCCGATAGCGGCTGGAAAACGGCACGTCGCCGATATCGGCGACCTTGAGATCGAAGACCGGCGCGCATTCGAGAACATGGTTGTAAGGACCGATGCGATCGATCGCCCGCAAGGCGCGAGGTCCGAAGCGCGAGCCGGGGCGATTGGTGACGCCGAGATCCATGGGAACGCCGACGATCGCGACGTCGAGATCGCTGACATCGGGATTGCGCTGGTCAACCTGGCGATAGGGCGCAGACACGAAAGTCGGCACGCCGGCGTAAGGCGCAGCGCGCGTACCGTTCGAGAAGATCTTCTCGCCCACCTTGGCAAACTTCGGATCGAAGATCTCACCGGCCTTGTCGGCTCCGTATTTCTCGCGCAGTGCCGCCAGACGCTTTTCGTCGAAGGTCATGTCTCGTTCCCTGTTTGTGAACGATGATCAGGCCATCGTCCATTTTTGCGGCACGCCCCGTGCCTGCCTTTATTGTGAGCATTAACCCGCAACAGACTTGGAAAATCAATTCACGATGTTATAGCATTCGATGTGAGAAAAATTCACGGATCCTGAACCATCAATGGCAAGCCGCCTGCCCCCGCTCAACCCCCTGCGCGCCTTCGAGGCCGCCGCCCGCCGCGGCTCGATCTCGGCTGCCGCGCGGGAATTGAGCGTGACCCATGGCGCCGTATCGCATCAGATCCGCAGCCTTGAAGAAACGCTGAAGACGGCGCTTTTCGAGCGCGGGGGCAAGCGGCTCAAGTTGACGCCGCAGGGCGCGCTTCTCCTGCCGGCCGTCACCCAGGCTTTCGACGGCATTGCCGCGGCAACCGCGCTGATGAACCGCCCCTCGACCAGCGGCAGCTTGCGCATCTCCTGCGTGCCGGCGCTGCTCTCGCTTTGGCTCGTGCCGCGCCTCGGCTCCTTCGTCGATCGTTATCCCGAGATCAGCCTGACACTGACGTCAAGCAACGATCCGAACCTCATCTACTCCCCCGACATCGACATCGCGATCCTCTATGGCGCGGGCGGCTGGAAGGATTGCTGGACACGGCTCTGGAGCACCTTCGAACTCTTCCCCGTTGTTAGCCCAACGCTGCTAAATACGCGGCCCCTGCGCTCGGTGCGCGATCTGCACGACCACGTGCTGCTGCATGGCGACGACGGCCGCGAATGGCGAAGCTGGCTTGCTGCCGCCGATCAGCTCGACATGCCGAAGGCGCGCGAACACTTCATGGGTGATGCAAGGCTCTCGACCGAGGCTGCCCGTTTCGGCCAGGGCGTGGCGCTCGGCGATAGCATCACGGCGTCCAGCCTGATTGCCGCCGGCGAACTCGTGATCCCCTTCGATCTCGCAGTGCCAGCACCTGACGCCTTTTATGTTGCCGCCCGCAACGACGTGCGCGCGGCCCCGATCGCCAAGGTCTTCATCGACTGGATCTTCGACATGATCGAAACCGAGCGCGCCGCCCAGCCGCGCCCGGCAAGCCGGACGCCAACACGCACTCTCCCCGTCGCCCGCAAGCGCAGCACCAATACATCTGCTCAGCTCGTGGACGAGAGCTGACAACCCGAGGATCGCCATGCCCGCCGCCCCCTTCAATCCGCTCGTCGCTAATCTTTCGGCCCCACCCGTCCCCTCTGTCTTTGCCTGGGCACGCGCCTATGACGGTGCTGCCGGCCCGATGATCGACCTCAGCCAGGCGGTCCCCGGCTATCCGCCGCATCCAGATCTCTTCGCCTGGCTGGCAGAAGCCGCAGCCGCCCGCGCCAATGCCGGCTATGGCCCGATCGAGGGTGAGGCACCGCTACGCGAGGCTTATGCAACAGAGGTGGCTGCCGTCTACGGCGCCCCGGTCAAGGCTGAGCACATTCATATCACCGCCGGCTGCAACCAGGCCTTCATGGCAACGGTCCAGGCAATCGCGGCAAGCGGCGACGCGGTGGCACTGACCGATCCCTTCTACTTCAACCAGGAAACCACGCTGGCAATGATGGGAATCCGCCGCGAGTTGATCCCGCTCGATCCCACGACCGGTTTCATTCCAGATATCGAAGGCATTCAGGCAGTACTGGCCAAGGGCGTGAAGGCCGTGGCACTGGTCTCGCCGAACAATCCGACGGGTGCGATCTATCCGGCGGATCTGCTCCGCCAGGCCTTCGAGGCCTGCCGCAAGGCCGGTGCTTTTCTGATCCTCGACGAGACCTATCGCGACTTTCTGCCCGGCGGCGATCGTCCCCATGATCTGCTCTCGATCCCGGGCTGGGAAGAAAACCTGATCCTGCTCTATTCCTTCTCGAAATCCTTCTGCATTCCCGGTCATCGCCTCGGCGCGATCACGGCAGGCTCCCGCGCCGTCTCCGAAATCGCCAAGGTCATGGACAATCTGCAGATCTGCGCGCCTCGCGCACCCCAGGCGGCCGTCGCCAAGGCGATCCCGGCACTGAAAGCCTGGCGTGAGGACAACCGCATCGAGATCCTCAAGCGCGCCGACACCCTGAAGGGCGTGATGCAGCAACTGCCCGCGTGGAAGATGGATTCACTCGGCGCCTATTTCGCCTTCATCCGCCATCCCTTTGCAGGCCAGGACTCCGCTTATGTCGCGGAAAGGCTGGCGAAGAAGGCCGGCGTGCTCTGCATTCCGGGCGCCTATTTTGGTGACGACTGCCAGGACTACCTTCGCTTCGCCTTCGCCAATGCCGACAGCGCGACGATCGAAGGTCTGGTCGCCCGCCTTTCGACCTTCACCCTGGGCTGACGTAACATGACGAAAAGCGTGGCGATCATCGGCGGCGGCCCGGCGGGCCTGATGGCGGCGGAACATCTCGCCGGCAAAGGCCATCTCGTCACCGTCTATGACGCCATGCCGACGGTGGGCCGCAAGTTCCTGCTCGCCGGCAAGTCCGGCCTCAATATCACCCATGCCGAAGACTATGCGCGCTTCGTCACCCGCTATGGCGCGGCCAACGATCGGCTGCGCCCCATACTAGACCTAATGACACCCGAGGCGATCCGCGCATGGGCAGCAGGCCTCGGCACGGAAACCTTTATCGGCTCCTCCGGCCGAGTCTTCCCCACGGTAATGAAGGCCTCGCCGCTGCTCCGCGCCTGGCTGAAACGGCTGGAAGGCATGGGCGTGACCATCCTCACCCGTCACCGCTGGATCGGTTTCGATGGCGATGTCCTGCTTTTCGAAACTCCGGAGGGTCAGAAGCAGATCACCGCCGACGCAACACTTCTCGCGCTGGGCGGCGCAAGCTGGCCGAAGCTCGGTTCAGATGCGGCCTGGGTGCCACTGTTGGAAGGCCAAGGCGTCGACATCACGCCGCTCCGCCCGGCCAATTGCGGCTTTGATTGCGATTTTTCCGAAAGCTTCGACACCCGCTTCTCCGGCCAGCCGATCAAATCGGTGAAGGCCACCTCTGCAGCCGGCACCACTCAGGGTGAATTCGTCATCAGCAAGGGCGGCATTGAAGGCAGTCTGATCTACGCCCATTCGGCGGCGCTTCGAGATGCGCTCGACCGCAACGGGCATGCAGCGCTCATGCTGGATCTCACTCCGGGCCGGACGGAGGACAAGCTTGTCGCAGACCTCGCACGTCAGGATCGCAAGGCAAGTTTTTCGACACGATTGAAGAAGGCCGCCAATCTCGACGGCGCGAAGATCGCGCTGCTGCGCGAGGTAAACCCAGACGCCAATCAGCTTGATGCGGACGGTCTCGCACGCCTGATCAAGGCCCTGCCGCTTCCAGTCAAGCGCCCCCGCCCGATCGCCGAGGCGATCTCGACGGCAGGCGGCGTGGCACTCGACGCGATTGACGAGAGCTTCATGCTGGCATCGCGCCCGGGCACCTTCGTGGCAGGCGAAATGCTCGATTGGGAAGCGCCAACAGGCGGCTATCTGCTGACCGCCTGTTTTGCGACCGGCATCGCCGCCGCCAGCGGCATCGACCGCTGGCTGGAGACACCAAAGGCGTGAGCCTTACCGGCTGGCGGTCTTGTGTGAATAACCCGGCTTGCGGAACTCGACGGTGGTCTTGGCAACCGGGATGCCGAACTTGGTGACGAGCGCCGTGTTCAGCACCGTCCCGTCTTCACGCAGCACCATTTTGTCCCAGAAACGGACCTTGTTGCCCTGAGTTTCCGGGCTGAGATAGACGAGATAGTTGAAGCGCGCGACGGCACCATTGAGCCGTACAGTGGTCTCGCCGATCACATCCTCGCGGGTGCCGCTATAGGTGGTCGGTCCCGTCTTGGTGAAGCGCCAGGTCTTGCGGTCCTTGGTGCCATCGTCGAAGACAAAGTCCTCGCGCAGCGTCAGCGTCTTGCCATCCCAGTTTCCGGTCAGATCGACTGTAAAGGTCCGCTTCACGCCGTTGATGGCACTGAACGAGCCGACCGCTTCCGTGCGACCGTTGAAATAGTCTTCGAACGTGAACTTGTCTGCCGCCTGACCGGCGGACGGCAGCAGGCTCATGGCGAGCCCGACAAGGGCGAAAGTGAGCTTCGGCATGATTGGCGTCTCCATCATTGGCATTGTGCAAACCACTACGCACCGGATGGACGGCCGGATTTTTCCCGGCCCGGCAAACATATTCGTGAAGGCGGCGCAATTGCCGCCTTAGGCAGAGTCAACCATTGTCGCGCTGATAGATCCAGTCGTGGTCGGGATGGTTCTGGAAGCGCCATTTGCGCAAGGGGCCAGCCATGACGTTGAGATAATACATCTCGTAGCCATGCGGCACGCCGCAGGGATGATGCCCCTTCGGAACCAGGACAACATCACCGTCGGAAACGGCCATGGTCTCGTCGAGCGAGCCATCCTCGGTGAAGACACGCTGGAAGCCGAAACCCTGGGCTGGATTGAGGCGATGGTAATAGGTTTCCTCGAGATAGGTCATCTCGGGGAAATTGTCCTCGTCATGCCGGTGCGGCGGGTAGGACGACCAGTTGCCCGAGGGCGTGAAGACTTCCGTCACCAGCAGGCTGTCGGCGACGTCGCGGTCTTCCATGGCAATCGGATAGATGTGCCTTGTATTGGCGCCCTTGCCGCGATCGACGAGAGAGATCCCCTCCGGGCCGATCTGCTGGGCTTCGCGACCGGGCATGGCGGGTGCGGTGCAGATGGCGAGTACGCAGTCCGTCGTCGCGACAGCAGACCAGTCGCTACCCGCCGGCACATAGACGCAATGTGGTGGAGTCTTCTCGAAGACCGACATGCGCTGGCCGAGTTCGCCAAAGTCCTTGGCGCCACCGGAGATCGTGGCCTTGCCCTCGACGAGAACGAGAATGACTTCCGTCTCGCCCGTGGGCTCTGCGGCGCTCTCGCCGGCCTTCAGGCGATAGAGCCCGAAGCCGACATAACCCCAGCCGGCGCTGGCGGGGGTGATGTCGTGCACCTTGCCGGATGTGCCCGTGGGCTTGCGCAACAGATCGGCCATTCCTCGTCTCCCGTGTTTTTATGCTCAGTCGGCGTCGGAGCGTTCGGCCTCTGCCGCGATCCTCGCCCGCTCGGCCTCCGCCTTGGCTTCGGCCTTTTTCATCGTGTGGTCATACATGAACAGCAGCTCGTAGCCCGCATACAGACCGGAGACGATGAAGACCATCGCCCAGCCGGTGGCGCCGTTCCCATACTCCACCCCCGCCCAGGCCAGCGGCAGCACGACGCAAAGAATGCGGCGCCACAGCGGCTTGAAGAAGGGATGGGTCGGATCAAGGATCTGGAACTTCAAGGCTTTGCTCCCGGCAGTCTTGTGAATGGGTCGCCTGCAATAGAGCCCAAATCCGTGTGCTGTCAAAACACGGGGCGGAGATAAGCCCCCGCCCCGGCTTCACGATCAGATCAAGCCGGCATCCTTGGCAAAGCCCTTCAGCGATTTCAGGCCGAGGCTCTGATACTCGAACGGGTTACGCACATCCGGATCCTGCTCGGCCTCGATCACAATCCAGCCTTCATAACCATGCTCGGCAGCGATCTTCAGCACCGGCGTAAAATTCACGCCGCCTTCGGTGTCGCCGGGAACGGTGAACACGCCGCGACGCACGCCTTCAAGGAAGGAGAGCTTTTGCGTGCGCACCTGATCGGCGATCACGGGACGGACATTCTTCGCGTGGATATGGCCGACGCGGTGCATGTATTTGCTTGCGACCGCTTCCGGATTACCGCCGCCGAAATAGCAATGGCCGGTGTCGAGCAGCAGCTTGGCATGCGGGCCAGTGTGCTCCATCAGCTTGTCGATCTCGGCTTCGGTTTCGACAACCGTGCCCATGTGATGGTGGTAGACCAGCGAGATGCCCTGGCTTGCCGAGAATTCGGCCAGCGCCTCGACGCCGGCACCGAACTTGGCCCAATCGGCATCGGACAGGACCGGACGGTCGGCAAGTGCCGTATCGTCAGCGCCATGAATGGCGTTTGAGGTCTCGCAGACGATGATGACCTTGCAGCCCATGGCCTTGAGCACGTCGAGGAAAGGCTGCATGGCGGCCTTTTCTTCCTCGATCGTGTTGGTGAGCAGGTTCAGCGAATGCCAGCCGGAGACGAATTTGAGGCCACGCGGCTCAAGCACAGACTTCAATCCGGCCGGATCGGTCGGCAGCTTGTGGCCCTTCTCGATGCCGTCGAAGCCGATCTTGGCGGTTTCGTCCAGGCATTGTTCGAGGCTGATATGGGCGCCGAGACGGCGGTCGTCATCGTTCGACCAGGCGATCGGGTTGGTTCCGAAAAGGATCATGATCAGGTTCTTTCCTTCAGAGCCGCTTCATAGGCTGCGCGGGCTTGATTGACTTCGGCGCGGGCTGAGACTTCCGGCACCGCGACATCCCACCAGTAGCCGCCGGCTCCGGTGGTCGGGTAGGGATCGGTATCAATGACGATGACAGTGGTCTCGGTCGCCTCGCGTGCGGCATCGAGCGCTGCTTCCAGCTCCGATATCGACGACACCTTCTGGGACCGCGCACCCATCGACGCCGCGTGAGCGGCGAAATCAATCGCCATCGGGCTGACATTCGTGTGAGCGTAGAGATTGTTGAACTGCGCGCCGCCGGTGCTCATCTGCAGCCGGTTGATGCAGCCGTAGCCCCTGTTATCGGTGATCACGAGCGTGATCTTCACGCCCATGCCGACAGCCGTTGCCAGCTCCGAATTCATCATCATGTAGGAGCCGTCGCCGACCATGACGATAACGTCGCGATCGGGCTCGGCCATCTTGATGCCGAGACCACCGGCAATCTCATAGCCCATGCAGGAGAAGCCGTATTCCATGTGATAGGAGAGCGGCAGCTTGGACTTCCACAGCTGATGGAGCTCGCCCGGCATGGTGCCGGCGGCGCACATGACCACCGTGTTGTCGCGCGAGGCGCGCTGCACCGCGCCGATCACCTGCATGTCGGTCGGCAGCGCATTACTGTCCGTGGGCGCTGCCGTCACGGCATCCGCCTTGGCGAACCAGGAAGCCTTCAGACCGGCATCGGGTGCTGAATACTTGTGATCACCGAGCGCGGCCGAGAGCTTTTCGAGGCCAATCTTCGCATCCGCGACCAGCGGGATCGCATCATGCTTGGCGCTGTCGTAAGGCTGAACGTTCAGCGCCAGGATCTTGCGGTCAGGGTTCTTGAACAACGCCCAGGAGCCCGTCGTGAAATCCTGGAAACGCGTGCCGACGCCGATCACGAGATCGGCCTTTTCCGAGACGACATTGGCGCTTTCGGCTCCAGTCACGCCGACAGGGCCGAAGTTCAGCCCATGGTCCCAGGCGAGTGCCGACTTGCCAGCCTGCGTCTCGACGACGGGGATCTGGTGCTTCTCGACGAAGGCCTTCAGCGTGTCCGTGGCACCGGAAAAATGCACGCCGCCACCGGCGACGATCACAGGGTGTTTCGCCGCCTTCAGCGCCGCAACCGCTGCTTCGAATTCCACGACGTCAGGCTCCGGACGACGGAAGCGCCAGGTTTTCTTCGCAAAGAAGCTCTCGGGATAATCATAGGCCTCGGCCTGCACATCCTGGCAGAAGGCGAGCGTGACGGGACCGCAATCGGCGGGATCGGTCAGCGTGCGCATGGCGCGCGGCAGAGCGGTCAGAAGCTGCTCCGGCCGCATGATGCGGTCAAAGTAACGCGAGACCGGACGGAAGCAGTCATTGGCCGACATCGTGCCGTCGCCGAAATCCTCGATCTGCTGCAGAACCGGATCGGGGCCGCGATTGGCGAAGACATCGCCGGGAATGAACAGAACCGGCAGACGGTTCACATGGGCGAGCGCCGCAGCCGTCACCATGTTGAGCGCGCCGGGGCCGATCGACGAGGTCACCGCCATGGCGCGGCGACGGCCGAGCTGCTTGGCATAGGCGATCGCCGCATGCGCCATCGACTGCTCGTTCTGGCCGCGATAGGTCGGCAGCTCCTCGCGAATGCCATAGAGCGCCTCGCCGATGCCGGCGACATTGCCGTGACCGAAGATCGCCCACATGCCGGCGATATAGGGAACGCCATCCTCGTTCATCTGGTTGGCGAGGTAACGCATCATCGCCTGGGCGGCGGTCAGCCGGATCGTCTTCATGCTTTTCCTCCCTTGGCGGAAACCGCCTTTTGCCGCGCCGCATCCCAGATCGCGCAGAGGCTCTGGTAACGGGCCGCCATGTCCTCCACGGCCTGAGCGTCATTGATGCTGCCGGCGAGCCACTTGCGGGCGGCATCGCCGAAGATGGTGCGGCCGACGGCGAAACCCTTGACCAGATCGAAGCCGGCAGCAAGCTGGAAGCTCGCCTCAAGCTCCGCCTGCGGCGCATCGAGACCGAGCACCACGATGCCGCGCGTGTTCGGATCGTTGCGTTCGATCGCGTTGCAGGCATTGGCCCAGGACGCGGTGGTCTTCATCGGCTCCAGCTTCCACCAATCGGGATAGACACCAATTTCGTAGAAGCGCTCGATGATCTTGGCGGTCGTCTCATCGTCGCAGGCGCCGACCTTGGAGGGGATGACCTCCAGCAGGAATTCCAGGCGGTTGCGGCGGGCCGAATGGAAGAGCCGCTGCACGGTCTTTTCCTGCTCGACCTTCATCTCAGGCGTATCATCCGGGTGATAGAAGCAGAGCACCTTGACCACATGCTCAACCGGCCATTCGACGAGGCCGCCGAAATCGGGGCCGATTTCCGGCTCCAGCGTCAGCGGGCGCGAGCCCGGCCATTCGACCGGACGACCGATCCACAGACCCGTGCCAGCTGCACGATAGAGCGCCTCGCGGCCGAGACGGCTGTCGCAGAGCAGGCCGTAACCGGAATTGCCGCCGGAAACCTTCAGCGCCGCATCAAGGCAGAGGTTCTTGAAGGCACCGATCTTGTCGTCGGCAACACCGGCATCCTTGGCCATGGCTTCAAGCTGCATGCGATGATCGAAGGCAAAGACCCGCATCGTCGACCAGTCGTTCTTGCGGTTGGTCGACCAGTGAACCTGCTCCAGGGCCTCGTCCTTGCGCAGCGCCTTGTTCTTGATGCCGGTCTTGAAGAAATATTGCAGCTCGTCCCAGCTCGGATAGGCCGGCGTGCAGCCGTGACGCGAGACGGCAAAGGCGCCGCAGGCATTGGCGAATTTAAGGCTGGTCGGCCAGTCCTGGCCGGTGAGCCAGCCTTTGAGCAGCCCCGACATGAAGCCATCGCCGGCGCCGAGCACGTTGAACACTTCGATCGGAAAACCCTGGCCGGTCTGGCCGGCATCGAGACTATCAGGGATCGCACCGTCAAAGACCACAGCCCCCATCGAGCCACGCTTGCAGACCAGCGTCGCGGACGACACCTTGCGAACCGCCTTCAGGGCCTGGATGGTATCGGTCGAGCCGCCGGCAATGTGGAATTCCTCCTCCGTGCCGACGATCAGGTTGAAGAGATGCAGCGTCGACTGCAGCTTGGCCGTCACATCAGCCGACTCCACGAAGCGGCTTTCGCCGTCGCCGTGACCGGCAAGACCCCAGAGGTTCGGGCGATAGTCGATGTCGAGCGCCGTAAGCCCGCCCTTCTCACGGGCGATCTTCAGCGCCTTCAAGACGGCAGCTTCGGTGCGCGGATGCGACAGATGCGTGCCCGTGGCGCAGACGCAGCGTGCCTGGGCAATGAAATCGGGATCGATATCCTCTTCCGACAGCGCCATGTCGGCGCAGTTCTCGCGGTAGAAGATCAGCGGAAACTGGTGTTCGTCGCGAATGCCGAGCAGCACGAGCGCCGTCAGCCGCTCCTTGTCCGTCTTCACCCCGCGGACATCGACGCCTTCCCGAACGAGCTGTTCGCGAATGAAGCGGCCCATATGCTCATCACCAACGCGGGTGATCAGCGCCGATTTGAGACCAAGCCGGGCCGTTCCCGCCGCGATATTGGTCGGCGACCCGCCGATATATTTGTTGAAGGAGGCCATATCCTCCAGCCGACCGCCAACCTGGGCCCCGTAAAGGTCCACGGACGAACGACCGATCGTGATCAGATCGAGCAAAGCCAAGCGATGTCCTCCCTTTGATGCGGGATCTTTCGCCCCGCCTCGAAACCATTCCACGATTTGGAACGGCGATATCTAGAAATGGACTATAAATTCTATTTTTCAGAATTTCAATACGGACGTTCAGCCATCCTGTCGCGCCGTCCCGACGGCAACGGAGAGCGTGATGGCGAGACAGAGGGTGGCGGACAGCGAGCGGAACGCACCGAAATCGACCTCGGAGACCGACAGAAGCGTAGCACCCATGCGGCGGAGCGGGCTGACGACGGTATCGGTGACGGCCACGACCGGAACGCCCCGCGCCCGCACTTGCTCGACCAGCTCAAGCGTCTCTGCGGAATAGGGCGAGAAGGTCACGGCAAGCAGAGCATCACCGGCCTGGATCGCATGGTGATTGTCGAGCCGCCCGACGACGCTGTGCAGCATCGCCGGCACACCCATCTTCTCGAAGGCATAGGCCATGTAACTTGCAACCGGAAAGGACCGGCGCAGACCAATGATGTGGATCATACGCGCTTCGGAAAGCTGCTTGACTGCCACTTCCATGGCCTGAGGATCAACGGTTTTCACCAGGTTTTCGAGCGAAAGCCGCCCGGCCTCGACAAATTCCGCAAGCAGCGCGGAAGGCGATCCTTCGGCCTTCTCTCTCAAGTGCTGGAGACGCGTCGAATAATCGGGCCAGCCGCCAACGAAGCTTTCGCGAAACAGCTTCTGCATCTCCGAAAAGCCGGAGAAACCCATGATCTGGCAAAAGCGCATGAAAGCCGATGGCTGCACGCCCGCACCTTCCGCCATCTCGGCAACGGTCGACACGGCAATGCGATCCTTGTTGGCAGCGACATAGTCCGCGCATTGCTTCAGCCGCTTGGGCAGACTGCCAGAGACTTCCAGCAACCGGTCCTCGAACTCCTTGATCGTCTGCGGTCCGCCGCTCTCGCTCATGCCGTCCCCTACCCTCATCCGGACACATCGTCACGCTTGACAGAAACCGTGTCACGATCTAGCAAAATAGAACATATATTCCAAAACATGGCATTTGCCAGCGTGAAATGGAACATCGATCCGGCGCCTCCATCAGGAGCGCCCAACGACATCACAATCGCCTCCTCTTGACGAGAGACCAAGGCGTGACAGGGAGGAAATGAACATGGTCACGAGACTGGCACTTCTGGGCGCCGGCCGCATCGGCAAGGTCCACGCAAAAGCCATTGCCGAAGACAAGCGCGCGAAACTCGTCGCGGTCGCCGATGCCTTCGCGGACGCCGCAAACGCCATCGCCGCCCAGACCGGCTGCGCCGTTATGACGATCGACGAGATCGAGGCCGACAAGGACATCGACGCGGTCATCATCTGCACGCCGACCAACACCCACGCCGATCTGATCGAGCGCTTCGCCAAGGCCGGCAAGGCAATCTTCTGCGAAAAGCCGATTGATCTGGACGTTGCCCGCGCCAAGGCCTGCCTCGAAACCGTGCGCGCCGTCGGCGGCAAGGTCATGCTCGGCTTCAACCGCCGCTTCGACCCGCATTTCCAGGCCGTGCGCAAGGAAATCGACAAGGGTTCGATCGGCAAAGTCGAGATGGTGACGATCACCAGCCGCGATCCGGGCGCCCCGCCGGCCGAATACATCAAGGTCTCCGGCGGCATCTTCCGCGACATGACGATCCATGACTTCGACATGGCTCGCTTCCTGCTCGGCGAAGAAATCGAAACGGTCCAGGCCTCGGCATCCGTTCTCGTTGACCCCAAGATCGGCGAACTCGGCGACTACGACAGCGCATCCTTGATCCTGACGACGAAAAGCGGCCGCCAGGCAATCATCTCCAACTCGCGCCGCGCATCCTACGGCTACGACCAGCGCATCGAAGTCCATGGTTCGCTGGGCTCGGTTTCGGCCGAAAACCAGCGCCCGGTCTCGATCGAGGTCGCCAACAAGGACGGCTATACCCGCCCGCCGCTGCACGACTTCTTCATGACCCGCTACACGGCAGCCTATGCGGCGGAAATCTCCGCCTTCATCGACGCACTCGACAACGGCACGCCGATGGCACCCTCGGCGGAAGACGGCCTGATCGCGCTGGCGCTCGCCGATGCGGCCGTTAAGTCGGCCAAGGACAAGTCGGCCGTCACCGTCACCTACTGACGATCGTGAGCTCCCGCGTGGCCGCAAGGTCACGCAGAATGGAAGCGCCGCCCGAACCTCCTCGGGCGGCGCTTTCGTTTGTTGGCAGACAAGATATCAGACGACGAGTTCGCGCCGCTCGACTTCGGTCAGCATGGCAAGATCGAGAATCTTCTGCAGGTTCGCAGCATGCCGGAAGCTCGGCTCCTGCATGTAGCCCGAGCGGATCGCGGTGATGAACTTCTGATAGTTCGTCTCCACCGGATCAACCTCGATCTCCCGCCACACGGCCTTTTCGACATCTTCCTGCAGGCAGGCCCTGAGGCTGGAGCCATCCAGGCGGTGAATGACCTCCAGCGCGCCCTTGTCGCCATGCACCCGCAGGCGAAGCTCGTTCAGATGCCCCGTCGCCCAGCGGCTCGCATGGATCACGCCCATCGCGCCGTTGGTGAACTCGGCGGTCATGGTGAAGCTGTCATTGGCATCGAGATCATATTCGCCGATCTTGTTGCCCGGAGCCTTTTCGAAGGTCTTCAGCCGCGCGAAGACATGATCGATATCAGTCGCCGCGCCATAACCGACGAAGTCGAGAATATGGATGCCGACATCGCCCAGCACGCCGTTCGAGCCGTGCTTGGTCGACAGCCGCCACAGCCACTGGCTCTCGGTCGACCAGTCACCCCAGGCCTTGGAAACGAGCCAGCTCTGCAGGTACGAGGCCTCGATGTGGCGCACCTTGCCGATCTCGCCGCCCAGCACCATTTGCCGCGCCTTCTGCACCTGCGCGACATTGCGATAGGTGAGGTTGACCATGTTGACGAGGCCGGCCATTTCCGCCGCCGTCGCCATCTCGTCGGCCTTGGCATAATTCTCGGCGAGAGGCTTCTCGCACATGACATGCTTGCCGGCTGCAAGCAGCTTCAGCGTCGTCGGATAGTGCACCTTGTCCGGCGTAACATTGGTGACGGCGTCGAATTCGCCCCAGGTGATCGCCTCATCGAGGGAGGTGAAGGTGTTGGGAATGTTGTGCCGGGCAGCAAAGGCACGCACGGTGGCCATGTCGAGATCGACGGCCGCAACAAGTTGCACGTCTGATATCGTCGAAAAGTTCATCGCATGGGTATTGGCCATGCCACCGGTGCCGAGCACCAGAAGACGAATGGGGGCAGTGCTCATTTATAGCCTTCCTCGCCGGCCTGATGGAGACGCGGACCGCGCTCGGTGATCGGCTCCAGTGCTTCCTCGACCGGGACGTTCGGCGCATCATGCACGGCGGCGTAACGCGGGATTGGATTGTAGGCCCACTTCACCCCGTTGCGGATCACCTGCTGCACATTGGCATCGTGATAAGTCGGATAGGTCTCGTGGCCGGGACGGAAATAGAAGATATTGCCCGCTCCGCGACGCCAGGTCAGGCCTGAGCGAAACACTTCGCCACCCGCGAACCAGGAGATGAACACGGTCTCCAGTGGCTCCGGCACGGAGAAGAACTCGCCGTACATTTCTTCGTTTTCCAGCACAAAATTCTCAGGGATACCGGCAGCGATCGGATGGCCGGGATTGACCGTCCAGATCCGCTCACGCTCGCCCGCCTCACGCCACTTCAAGGCACAGGGCGTGCCCATAAGCCGCTTGAAAGGCTTCGCGAAATGGCCGGAATGCAGCACGAGCAGCCCCATGCCTTCCCAGACCCGCTTCGCCACCCGCTCGACGATCTCGTCGGAGACCTCGCCATGCGCCTTGTGGCCCCACCAGACGAGCACGTCGGTCTCCGCCAACCGATCGACGGGCAGGCCGTGCTCCGGCTCCTGCAGCGTCGCAGTCGTAGCTTCGATCTCAGGATCCTTGTTCAAGGCGCTGGCGATCGTCGCATGCATGCCGTCGGGATAGATGTCCCGGACAATGGCGTTTTCGCGTTCGTGGATGTTTTCACCCCAGACAACCGTTCTGATCGTCATCTGAATTCTCCTTGGTTAGGACCTGTGCAACCGCCCATCAGCAATGCCTCGACGAAACCGTCGCCCCAACTGACCTAAGAATGAATAGGATCGAAACTAGGGCAGAAGACAAAAATTTGAAAGCGGTTTGACTTGCAGTTTTGCAGGCAGATAATCTGCTATCAAATTGCATTTTGGCGCTCCTCGAACTCATCTGACCATTCCAAGCCGCAGTGATACACTCTGAAAACAAAGGCTTTTTGGAAGCGCTTTGACATCAGGGGTGTAGAATTGCCAGAATGCGCCATGGCATGACATAAGCCGACAAAAGCGGAGATGTTCCCGCCGGGGTTCGACGACAGGAATGAAGCTCAAGGAATTCGCCCAGCATATCGGACTGTCACCGACAACGGTGAGCCGCGCGCTCAGCGGTTATCCCGAGGTGAACGAAGCGACCCGCGCACGCGTCCTGGAAGAGGCCGCCCGCCTCGGCTACCGGCCCAATATCAATGCGGTACGCCTTGCGACCGGACGGGCGGGCGCCATCGGCGTGGTGATGACCAGGGCCAGCGACTACCAGTTCTCCGAATTCATGAGCGGCATGGCAGAGCGCCTGAGCGGCGAGGATATCGACATCCTGATCACGCCGATGACCGAACACGACACATCAGATGAACTCCAGCTCTACCGTCGCCTGGCGGAGAGCCGTCGGGTCGACGCCGTTGTCATCCATTCACCCCGCCCCAGGGATCCACGTATCGCCCTCCTCCACCAGCTGAAACTGCCCTTCATCGTGCATGGCCGCTCGGAGACCGATTTGCCGCATGCCTGGCTGGACATCGACAATGAAGGCGCGATCCGCCGCAGCACGGAGCATTTGCTGGATCTCGGGCACCGCCGCATCGCGCTGCTGAATGGCCGGGAGGGCCTGACCTTCACGCTGCATCGGCTTGCTGGCTACAAGGCGGCGCTCGCATCTTGCGGAGTGGACTTCGACCCGAAGCTTGTGACCCATGGCGACTTCACCGACGAGATCGGCTTCCGCTTCGCCTGCTCGATGCTGGACGAGCGCCCGCGGCCCACGGCTTTTGTTGCGGGCTCGATGATGACGGCGCTCGGCGTCTACCGTGCGGCCCGTTCGAGAAACCTGACCATCGGCCAGGACATCTCGGTCATCGCCCATGACGATGTCTTCCCCTATCTGACAGCAGAAAACATGGTGCCGGCTCTCTCGACCACCCGATCCTCGATCCGCGCTGCCGGCACCCGCATTGCCGACCTGGCGCTGGAAATGCTGGCGGGTCGCGAGCCGTCAGACATCAGAGAGCTCTGGCCGATCGAACTGATCCTGCGCGAGACGAGCCGACCGGCACCGAAGGAAAAAGCCGAATGACCAAGCCCGTCAACAAGCGTGTCGTCGTCATCGGCCACATCAATCACGACCGCATCTGGCGCCTGACCGAGCCGCTCCGCGCCGGAGGACGCATCGCCTGGTCGTCGCGGGAGACCCGCCTCGGCGGCGGCGGATACTTCACCGCCAGGCGCCTGCTCGACCTTGGCCACGATGTGGCGCTTCTTTCGAACCTAATGAGCGACGCCCACGGCAAGGCGGCACTCGCCGACCTCGACGCTGCAGGCTTCGACACAAGCCTCATTGCCCGCCGCGAGGGCGAGACCGATTTTGCCGACATCCTGCTCGACCCCACGGGCGAGCGCACCATCCTGTCCAGTGAACAGCGCCTGTCGCGCACCTTTCTGCTCGACGAGCCTGTCCATGCCGACGCCTTCTATGTGAACGCACCGAAGCTGCCGCAAACGATCCTCGCCTCGCTCGAACGCGCAGCCCTCGTCGTCTCCCAATTTCCACTGCGCGAAGGCGAGCCCCGCGCCGCCGACATCATGGTTGGCTCCAAAGCGGACTTGCCCGGTGTCTCCATGGCGGATGCATGGCGCCGGGCACGACGGCTCGGGTCGGAACGCCTCACCCACCTCGTGATGACCGATGGCCCGGCCGCCATCTCGATCTTTGACGGGCAGATCGAGCACACCGTGGCGCTTGACCGCACCGTCTCTGTTCCCGACACCATCGGCGCTGGCGACAGCTTCAGCGGCGCCTTGATCAACTGCCTGCTCAGCGGGGCCGACGTCGTCGCAGCGAGCCGGATCGCCGGCAATGACACGACTGCCTGGCTGGAGCGCCGCGAGGCGGAAAACCGAACCACACCTGAAAAATCAATATCCTAACATTTTTATTTGATCGCCTTCCGGGAACCGGTGAGCCGCTTGCGAGTTCATCGCTGCGAAATGGAGGAAGGCATGACTGAAGCCGATTTTACCTGGAACATCCCCGTCGAGCTTGAACTGCCCTGTGGCCTGACGCGGCGTTTCCTGAACGCCTATGACGCGCTCGATTTTCTCGACGCGGAATGGCCGACCCGGCGCGGCGATGCCTATCAGCGCGCTCTGCGCCTGTGCCAGAACGCCTTGCGGGGTTCGCGGGCAACCGAACTTGCCCGAAGCGCCTTTATCGCTGCTGCCCATGAAGCTGGCATGACCCAGTGTTCAAACCCGCAGAAACTCGTGAGCTTCCTGCCGCGAACCCGATCCGCCGCCTGAGGGCGGCGGCGCCGGAGGATGCGATGCGCCTTGAGGCGCATCCGCACGGAGACCCTGTCTCACTCCACCTCTGACATCAGCATGACCACCGTCTGACCATCCATGAGGTCGCGCAAAGCCAGCGGCCTGTCACCCGCAAAGCTGCGCCCCGTCAGCACATCGGTGAAAGTCCGCCCGGCGATCTCCGCCGGCAAGTCGACGACCGTGTCACCCCAGAACTCGGCGGAGGACAATCCTTCGCCTTCGCCGAGCATCGCAACCGGCAGACGGCACGCAACCGTCACCGCACAGAGACCCTCCCTCTCCCGGGTGAAAGCCACCGCGTGGGTCTGGCGCGGCCCTGTGACCGTCAGCGGCAAATAGCGCCCTTCAAGGAAAAGCGCCGGATAGCGGTTTCGGAGCACAAGACCGCGACCGATCACGGCCTGCTTCAGCGATCCCTCCTTGAGCCCGCGTTCATCCGCAAAGGCAAGCGGTGCGTCTGGATCGAACTCGCAGAGCGTATCGAACATCGGCAGGCGCCGATTGTCCGGATCGACGAAACTCAAATCGATTGCCTCGCTCCCCTGATAGATATCCGGAATACCGGGCGCCGTGAGTTTGATCACGGTCTGCGTCAGCCCGTTGATCAGTCCTGCCCGGATCAAAGGCTGGATCTCCCGCACCAACTCGGCGACGAAGTCGTGATCGCCCAGCAGTGCGCGCACATAATCTGCGGCAGCGGCCTCATACTCGGCATTCACCTTGTTCCAGTCGGTCCGAAGCTTCGCCTCGCGCAGGGATTTTTCAACGAAGGCCGTGACACGCTCGGAAAAATCCGACAGGCCTTCCCGGTCGCCGGCACTGAGATCGACCGGCCAGTGACCGATCAGGGCCTGGAAGATCATCCACTGCACTTCCGGCTCCGGCGCCATCTGTCCGTCGATGTCGATGACGGCACTCTCATGCGCCTTGCGCCACCCTTCGATCAGCCGATCAAACCGCGGCGCATCTTCGGCGAGCGCAAACAGGCGCGCGCGGGCATCCTCGCCGCGCTTGGTGTCATGGGTGGAAGAGGCCGAAAGCCCAAGCGGTTGGTGCTCTGCCCGCTGCTGCATTTCGGCGTGGAAGTGCTGCACCCCGTCCTCTTCCGGCTCGAGTTCGCCGCCCACCTCGTTGAGAGCCAGGAATTCGACATGGCGGAAGAACAGCGTGTCTTCGAGCGACTTGGCCATAAGCGGACCGGTCAATTGCTGGAAACGGCGACGGAAGATCGCTGCCGATGCGCGGTTCTCCGCCGCCACGCCGTCACCCTTGAGCAGAGTGACCAGATCCTCTGCCACCGCCTGAGCATCGCCCCCGAGCCGGTCTGTGACAGACGAAAGCACATCATCGAGCAGGGCACGGTCTGCAGCCGGCATGCCCTGATCGGTGCCATAGGTCCGGTAGCGTGGGAAGGCGAGCAGCAACTGCTCGAGAGCCCTCCGAACCAGGTTCGTCGTTTGCCCGAGCAGGCGCGAACCCAGTTCAACCAGCGCCTTCACCTCACCGGCAAAATTCACCCGGACCATTTGCAGTTTCGCGTCCCGCATCTTATCCGCGATGGGAGCCTGGGGCCCGGCGACATCGGCATAGGCGTCTCGCATGGCAAGGAAGCCTGCGGGATCGAGAAGGACAGGCACCTGGGCTGCGATGAATTCGTAGCCGGTGGAGCCCTGCACGGGCCAAGCCTTTGGCAACTCTTCGCCGGACGCCAGGATTTTCTCGACATAGATCGGGATCTCCGGCCCGACGGCGGCCCGCAACTTCTCCAGATAACCGGTCGGATCTGCAAGACCGTCTACATGGTCGATGCGCAGCCCGGCCACCTGTCCGGCACGCACCAGTTCCAGCACCGTCCGATGAGCCGCCTCGAAAACATCCTCTGCCTCCACGCGCAGCCCGACGAGACCGGCAATTTCGAAGAACCGCCGATAGCTCAGGCCTCTTGCCGCTTCGCTCCAATGCATCAGGCGCCATGGCTGAAGATCATGCAGAAAGAGCAGGAACTCTCCCGCCTGTGCCTTGGCGTTCAATTCCTGCAGCAGCCGTTCACAGCCGCGCTCACCGCAAAGCGCCAGTACCGAATCGTGAAACGCCTGTTCATCGTCGGGCTTGGCCTGCCGTCCGAGATCGCCAAGCGGAGAGGCCATCGGATCACTGCAACTGTTGAGGACAGCCGGATAGGTGGAGGGGTTCAGCGGATAGAGGCTGTCGAAGTACTTGAAGGCAAGCGCCCCTTGATTGCGGTCGAGCGTCAGCGATATCTCGCCGTCCACCACCGCCTGCTCGAAGGGTTTTCCAAGAAACGGCAGGGTGAGACGCTGACTCCAGTCGATGTCGAAGTAATGCCCGTAGCGGCTGGCTTCTCCCCACTCGATGACGCTGCGCCACCAGGGATTCTCCAGGCTCGCCGCCATATGGTTCGGTACGATGTCGAGGATGAGACCCAGTCCTTGCGCCTTTAACGCGGCTGCAAGCTGCTCAAGCCCCGCACGACCGCCGAGCACCGGATCGATCAGGTTCGCATCGGTGACGTCATAACCATGGGTCGATCCAGCCGTGGCGGCGAAAACGGGCGACGCGTAGAGATGCGTGATCCCGAGCCGCTTCAGATAAGGCACGAGGTCGATGGCACGGTTGAAATCCATGCCACCGCGAAATTGCAGGCGGTAGGTTGAAACGGGAAAGGGCATGCTGGCATCCTCGCGGCTGGCGGTATCCGACGCCAGCTAACGCCCTCCTGCCACCCTTGTTCCACCTCGGCCGGGTGCATGCCGCAGCGTCAGTGGAAGTCGAATTCTCCATCCAGCTTGCGCCACTCATTCGGGCCGATCAGCCGCTGGTGACTGAAGCGCACCGAATGCAGATCACCGGCGAGATTGGTCCGCCAGAATTCGAGAAATTTCGTCATCTCCGGAAAGTTTGGCGCCAGATCGTAATGCTGCCGGAGGAGGATCTGGAAACGAGAAAGGGCCGCTCATGAGGGCGGCCCTTTCTTCTGTGTATGGCTTTACAGTGCTCAGGCGGCGAGCGCGGTCGGAATGGGGCTGAGACCCTCAAAGGTCGGCCGGGCAATATAATATCCCTGGATCAGATCCACGCCGAGTTCCGTCAACAGCTGAAGCTCGCCCGCCGTCTCCACGCCTTCGCAAACAGCAGTCACGCCGAGATCGCGCAGCATGTCGAGCGTCCGGCTGACGACGATCTGCTTCACCGTATCGGTGTCGATGCCCCGGATGAGATCCATGTCGAGCTTCACGATGTCAGGCTGGAAGCGCGTGAGAAGGTTGAGGCCTGAATAACCGGCACCGAAATCGTCGATCGCCGTCTTGAAGCCGATCTCGCGATAGCTCCTCAGAATGTTGAGGAGATGCGCGGTGTCGAGCTTCTCGACTTCGGTAAATTCGAAAATGATGCGGTCGAGCGGGAAGTCGGTACGCCGAGCGGTCTCGAGCGTCTGGCGAATGCAGGCGCGCGGCTCGTAAACGGCATTCGGCATGAAATTGATCGACAGATACGGCATCGCGTTGCGAGGAAAGAGGCTCGCAGCCAACTCGATGGCACGGACCCGACATTGCTGGTCGAAGGCGTAGCGATTGTCGGGATCAACAAGGGAGAGCACCGACACGGCACCGCTGCCATCAAGGCCACGCACCAGCGCCTCATGGGCGAAAACCTCGCGACGCCGGGTATCAATGATGGGCTGAAACGCCATCGAAAACCTCGACTCGAAGGCGGTTCCATTTTTGCAACCCTGGCAGGTCATCGCGGCTCCTGAATTATGCATTTCATCAAAAACACAACCGTCTTAAGGAAGCTTGAAAGCTGCTACGCAACCAGTTTCCGAGGAAGCAACCGCCTTGTTTCGCAATTCATGACCTTTTTTGGATTGCTGATTTAACCAATCGAGATAATCGAATATCGTCGAAATATGAGGCTGATTCGAGAAAGCCTCGCGAGCTAAATGACTTAGCTGGGGATGCGGACATGCGGGAACAGATCGATATCGAGACCTGGGCGATGGTCAGGGCTCATGAGATTGTAATGCAGCAGGGTGCCAATCTGGTCGTCGCCGCTCAGAGATTGGACCACAAGAAGACCACAGCCAACACTTATGCACTGAGAACTGCGATCATGACATCGCTGATCGAAGCGCTACAGGCACCCCCGGCAGATGTGCTGGCCGCCATGCAGACGCCGGCTGGTCTGCACCAGGCCTGACATTAGGTCCGCGATCCGGCGATCTGCCATTTGTCTCCGACAAGGCGATCATATTCCGGCGGCTCGAAGGCTTCGAATCCGCCGCCCGGATAAAGCGTGAGTTCACCGACATAGAGATTGTCGCCCGTATCGAACAGGTCGACGCGGACGAAATCCAGATCATGCCCCAAGGTTTCCGACAGCGACACCATCAGGTCCAGCTGCTCCGGCCGCGGGATCTCGTGCGGATAGGGCGGGTAGTAGTCCGGGTCGTAGAACGGCAGACGCTCCCAGTCCCGCGAATAGGTCGCGGAATAGCCCTGGTCGTCGGTGCGCGTATCGATGATGATGTGTGACAGCCGTCCGTTGAAGACGAAACAGCGATAGTCCCAGGGGATGCCACCATCCTTGCTGAGCATCTTCTCGATGACAACCTTCCGCGCGACCTGCGAATAGGCCCATTCCCTGTTGTACCGGGCATGGTCGATCGAGAGCCATTCGGCACAGGGATCATTGCGCTTGAGGGTTTCGACATCTTCGGCTGTGTAGAGGAACTCGCCGAGCCCGCTCGCATGGTTGGGCTTGATCACAGCCGGCAGCGGAATTGTCGACCAGTCCACCTCGGACAGGTGGGTGCCTGCCCAATAGGTGGGGATCGTGTGCTCGGCGCCAACCTTCTCGGCGACGTAGTCCTTCACCGCCAGCTTGTCGACCAGCTTTCCATAGAGCGGATTGCGATCATGGATTTTGCGATACTGAACCTTCTCCGAGAAGGTCTTCGGGTTGTCGACATCGGGCCATTCGCCCTTGATGCTCCAGAACTTCAGCTGAATGTAAAGCTTGTCCGGCAAAGGCGCGATCAGGCGCCAGAAGATGCGCTTCATGAGATAGAGCAACGAGCTTTGGTCGTAGCCCGCCCGGATGAAGCTTTCCTTCTGTTCTTCTGCCAAGACCGCGTCCCCATTTCCCGTTGCTGGCGAACTTTAGTGGTCCCGGTTTATCGTCGAGTTAACCGGGAGCCCTGAATACAGCCTTTCCGCCAGCTTGATCACAGACGTCAGACATGCGAGCGTCCGGCCATGCGCATTCTGCTTGTGGAAGACACGCTCGACGTCGGAGAGGCAATCTCCCGCCGCTTTGAAACCATCGGCCATACGGTCGACTGGCAGACGGACGGCCGTGCTGCAGCCGAAATCCTCGATTTCACCGAATACGACCTCGTCATCCTCGACGTCATGCTGCCGGGCATGGACGGGTTTTCGATCCTGAAGAGGCTGCGGGACAACGGAAGCGCCGTGCCGGTCCTCGTTCTGACGGCCCGCTCCGAGATCGACGATCGCGTGGGCGCGCTCGATCTCGGCGCCGATGACTACCTGGTGAAGCCCTTTGACTTCCGCGAACTCGAAGCCCGCGCCCGCGTATTGATGCGCCGCCGCGCCGGTGGCGAGGCAACCAATGTCATCGTCTGCGGCGACGTCTTGCTCGACCGCTCCCAGCGCTCGGTTAAGGTCGGCAATCGCGAAGTGCCGCTGAAGCGACGCGAGATGACGCTGCTTGAAATCCTCGCCAGCCGACCGGGTCGCGTGTTCAGCAAGGACCAGCTTCTCGACCAGCTCTTCGGCTTCGATGAACCGGCGGGGCCGAATGCCATTGAGCTCTATGTCGGGCGCCTGCGAAAGAAGCTCGAGGGGGCAAAGGCCCGCATCGTGACTGTTCGTGGCGTGGGCTACCAACTGGTGTCTGATGCAGAGGACTAGGCGCTCACTTTTTGCCCGACTGGTCATCCGCGTTGCCGTGGTTCTCGCCGGCGGCGCCGCGATCCTCATGACGGCGGCCTGGCTTTACGCCCGCGCGGCAGCCGACGAGGCCTATGATCGGCTGCTGCAGGGTGCCGCGATCCAGATCCTCGACAGCCTGGTGGTCGAAGAGGGCCGCATTGCCGTCGACCTGCCGCCGAGCGCCTTCGAACTTCTGGGATTGGCGCCGCGCGACAAGATCTTCTACCGCGTCGTCGCCCCCGATGGCACGACGCTGACCGGCTACGAAGACCTCGAATTTACGGATGACGTGGCCGATGCAAGAACCCAGGCCCGGTTTGCAACAACAAGCTTTCGCAACCAGCCTGTGCGCATGGTCGCGGCAAGCCGCGCGATCGCGGATCCCACCATCGGCGGCTGGGCCAATGTGCTGATCGCCCAGACGACCGAGGCACGGCAGGAGCTGACGACGGAACTCACAACCCGCGCCCTGGCCCTGGTCGGCGTCATGAGCCTGCTTGCGCTCGGCGGTACGGTGCTCGCCGTCCGTTACTCCCTGCGCCCGCTCGATGCGCTGGGCGATACGCTCCGCCGCCGTGACAGCCAGGATCTGACGCCGCTCGCTGTCGACGTGCCCCGGGAACTCTCGCCCTTCGTCGAGTCGATCAACCACTTCATGCGCCGTCTCGACGATCGCCTACGCCTCCTGCAGCGCTTCATCGCCGACAGCGCACATCAGATCCGCACACCGCTGACGGCTCTGTCGGCGCAGGTCAGCCTGATCGACGAAGATGCGCTGTCCGAAAACGACCGCCGCCACCTGGACCGCGTCAAGAACCGCGCCTCGGAGCTGGCCCGCTTCACCACGCAGCTCCTGAACCACGCCATGGTCATCCATCGCTTCGATTCCGTGCAGCTTGCGCCGATCGACGTGATCGATGTGGCCCGCAAAGCCTTCCGCGCAGCAGTCCCGATCACCATCGATCCCGACATCATCGTCTCCTTCGAAGCGCCGCCGGAAGAGCTCATGGTGCTCGGCGACGCGCTGAGCCTTAGGGAAGCGATCGTCAACATCATCGACAATTCGCTCCGCCACGGCGTCGTCTCGAGCCTTGCGGTTCGCGTCATCAGGCGCGGCAATTTCGTGCTGGTCGAGGTGGAGGACGACGGTCCCGGCATCCCCGCCCAGGACTGGCAGCAGGTGACGCGCCGCTTCGTCTCCTCCAAATCCGGCGAAGGCAGCTCCGGCCTCGGCTTTGCCATCGCCTCGGAAGTGGCGACAACGCTGAGCGGAGCACTCGGCTTTCGTGAACCGGGATCTCGAAGCGGTTTCACCGTCTTCCTCGAACTCCCCCTGCTCGACGCGAGGTCAGAACCATGACGCTGAAGACACGGTTCACTGCAGTGATGTCGGGCCTGCTGGCCGCGGCCCTCGCCTCGACTTCGGTCTTCGCGCTGGAAGGCGACCGCTCCGTCTTTCCTGCCCCTGCCAAGGAACGCGCCCGACTGGTGATCAATGGCGTCACCGATGCCGATGTCATCGCACCCCTCATCCTCGACTTCCAGCAGACGGCACCAGACGTCACGGTGGAATTCAACGACTATGTCAGCAACGATCTGTTCCGCGAGGCCGAAATGGCCTGTCGGCAGCAGCGAAGCCATGGCGATCTCTGGATATCCTCCTCCGTCGATCATCTGGTCAAACTCGCCAATGACGGCTGTGCCCATGCTCACCAATCGGAGGAGACCGAGCGGGTTTCGGCCTGGGCGAACTGGCGCGACGAGATCTTCGGCTTTGCCTTCGAGCCGGCCGTCATCGTCTACGACGCCTCGCAGGTGCCACCGGAAGACGTGCCGCGCTCGCATGTCGAGATCGCCGAACTCCTGCGCCGGAAGCCGGACGAATACTGGACGCGGATCGGCACCTACAACGTCAAACTGTCAGGCGTCGGCTATCTGCTCGCCTTCCACGATGCCCAGCAGGCACCGACCAGCTATGGCCGTCTGCTGGAGAGCTTCAGCCGTGCCCAGGTCGTGACCAGCTGCTGCAACAAGGAGGTGCTCGACCTGATCGAGACCGGCAGGCTGAAAATCGCCTACAACATCCTCGGCTCCTATGCCTATGCGCGCTACTTGCGAAATAATGACATGCGGGTGGTCGTGCCGCGCGATTATACGCTGATCCTCACCCGCGGCGCGATGATCCCGACCCACTCGCCACAGCCCGACCTCGCTGCCCGCTTCGTGGATTATCTCGTGTCGGAGCGCGGCCAGAAGGTCGCGCGGGAAAAGGCCTTCTACTTCGCCGAAAACGCACCTTTGCCACCCGGCGTCGATGGGCCGATCTCGCTGATCGAATCCGGCATCGGCCGCCCGATCCGCGTCGGCCCGGCGCTCCTCGCCGCTCAGGACAGGGCGACGCGCGAGGAATTCATCCGCAACTGGACATCGCTTCTGGCACCCGGTGCGCCCTGATGAAAAAAGGCCGGCGTCTCCGCCGGCCTTTAAAGTGCCCCAGAATGAAAGACCTCAGTCCTCTTCCTGGAAGACCTCCTCGCGCTTCTTCTTGACGCTCGGAAGGAAGACCACGATCAGAACCGCCAGCGCGAGCAGCAGCAGGGTGAGGCTGATCGGCCGGGTGACGAAGGTCGACGGATCGCCGCGCGACAGGATCATCGCTCGCCGCAGGTTTTCCTCGAGCAACGGCCCCAGAACGAAGCCGAGCAGCAAGGGTGCCGGCTCGCAGCGCAGCTTCACCAGCACGTAGCCGATGAGCCCGAAGAAGGCGACGGCATAGAGGTCGTAGATGTTGCCGTTGACGCTGTAGACCCCGATCGAGCAGAAGGCCATGATGATCGGGAAGAGTACATAGTAAGGGATCGTCAGAAGCTTCACCCAGAGCCCGATCAGCGGCAGGTTCAAAACCAGCAGCATCAGGTTGCCGATCCACATCGAGGCGATGATGCCCCAGAACAGGGCCGGCTGCTCGCTGGCGACGTTCGGACCGGGCACGATGCCCTGGATGATCATCGCCCCGACCATCAGCGCCATGACCGGATTTGCCGGAATGCCGAGGGTGAGCAACGGGATGAACGAGGTCTGCGCGCCGGCATTGTTGGCTGATTCCGGACCTGCGACCCCTTCAATGGCACCATGCCCGAACTCCTGCGGGTTCTTCGACATGCGCTTTTCGACAGTGTAGGAGGCGAAGGACGCGAGGATCGCGCCGCCACCCGGCAGGATGCCGAGAGCCGAGCCAATGCCCGTGCCGCGCAGCACCGGGCCGACCATCCGCTTGAAGTCGTCACGGGTCGGCATCAGGCCGCTAACCTTGGTGATCAGGACTGTCCGGTTGCGATCGCTTTCGAGATTGCGCAGGATCTCAGCCACACCGAAGACACCGACGGCTACGGCGACGAAATTCAGGCCATCCGCATACTCGGTGATCCCCATCGTGAAGCGCGGCGTCCCGGAATAGATGTCCGTGCCGACAAGCCCGAGCAGCAGGCCGAGTGCGACCATGGCAAGCGCCTTGATGATCGACCCATGTGCAAGCGCGATCGACGAGACCAGACCGACGATCATCAGCGAGAAGTATTCGGCAGCCCCGAATTCAAGCGCAATCGCGGTGAGCGGCGGCGCGAAGATCGCGACGAGAAAGGTCGAGACGGTGCCAGCGAAGAAGGAGCCAATCGCGGCAATCGCGAGTGCGGCCCCTGCCCTGCCATTGCGGGCCATCTGGTAGCCGTCGATCGCGGTGACCGCGGATGAGGATTCGCCCGGCATGTTGATCAGGATGGCCGTGGTCGAGCCGCCATACTGCGCGCCGTAATAGATGCCGGCCAGCATGATCAGCGACGAGACGGGCTCAAGCTGGAAAGTGATCGGCAAGAGCATGGCGATCGTGGCTGTCGCACCGATGCCGGGAAGCACGCCGATCAGCGTCCCCAGGATGACACCGATCAGGCAGAAGAACAGGTTCTCGATGGAACCAGCGGTCGCAAAACCGAGGGCAAGATTGCTGATGAAATCCATGTTCGCCGCCTCAACGGAACCAGGGGCCGAAGCGTTCGAACGGCAGACCGAGGCCGTAGCTGAACACGAGGACCGAGAAGAAGGTGATGCCAGTCGCAAGCGCGAGAGCCGCCGGAACCCGGAGCCGCTCAGAGGCGAAGCTTGCAATGAAGGCGGCAACGAAAAGGGCCGGAACGAAACCGGCGCCGCGCACCAGGAGACCGAAGACGATCGGTGCCGGCAGAATGAAGAGCATGCCGCGCCAGGCGATTGCGCCGATCACCTCGCCGGTGACTTTCACGGACTGCACGAGGATGACGACTCCGAGCAGCGTTAGCACACCGGCGAGCACGAGCGGGAAATAACCCGGACCCATGCGAAAGGCAGTTCCGAGTTCCAGCGAAAAGGATTGAATGACGAAGAAGAGGCCAAGCCCGATGAACAGCAGACCGCAAAGCAGGTTGGCCGTGTCGAAGCGTAAGGATTTCATGTTGTCCCCCGACAAAAGGCGCGGACGGCCCTAGACTTGGCCGACCGGCACGACAAGTCGCGGACCCGGCCAAAAGACCGGGCCCGCGCAGATGTGGATGGATCAGTCGGCGTACTGGCCGGCAGCTTCGATGACAGGCTTCCAGCGGGCGATTTCGCCTTCGAGCTTGGCCTTGAGGGCCGCAGACGTCACATCGCTGTCCGGCGACGGTGCGGTGCCGAGTTCGGCGAAGCGAGCAACGACGTTTTCGTCCTTGAGGGCCTTCTTGAGCGAGGCGTTGAGCTTCTCGATCGCTTCAGCCGGCGTGCCCTTTGGCGTGTAGACGCCATGCCAGATGCCGACCTGGAAGTCGTTCAGGCCACCTTCGGCAGCCGTCGGCACATCGGGCAGGACCGGAAGGCGATCGGCGGAGGTCACGGCATAGGCCTTGATCGTGCCACCCTGGATCTGCTTCGTCGTGTTGGTGGTCTGGTCGCACATGATATCAACCTGGCCGCCGAGCAGATCGGTCATCGCCGGGCCAGTGCCCTTATAGGGAACGGTGACGAGCGGGGTCTCGATCTGGCTCATGAACAGCATGCCGCAGAGATGCGAAGCCGCACCGATGCCGGCATTGGCCACCGTGACCGTGTCCTTGTTGGCCTTCACATACTCGACAAGACCCTTGAGATCGGTCGGCTCGAAGTCCTTGCGGGCAACAATGGTCATTGGAACGTCGGTGACGAGACCGACATAATCGAAGGCGTTCAGCGGATCATAAGCGAGCTTGCGATAAAGGCTCGCGCTGGTCGCCATGCCGATGTGGTGAAGAAGAATGGTGTAGCCATCCGGCTCCGAGCTCGCGACGCGGCCGGCGCCCAGCGTACCACCGGCACCGCCGACATTCTCGACGAGGACCTGCTGGCCGAGATCCTTGGACATGGATTCAGCGACGAGACGC
This sequence comes from Allorhizobium sp., assembly GCA_051861045.1. GTDB lineage: Bacteria > Pseudomonadota > Alphaproteobacteria > Rhizobiales > Rhizobiaceae > Allorhizobium. Next base: position 283,717 of record JBHYDI010000001.1, on the reverse strand, counting down.
GCGACGGTATCCGTCGGACCACCTGCCGCGAACGGGACCACCATGGTGATCGAGCGCTCGGGATAGGTCTGGGCCGATGCAGATGCTGCGATGAAGGTTGCCGCAATGGCAGTCGCGCTGAAGAGCGACTTGAAGAAAGTCATGAAAGCCTCCCGGTTCAATTGATCCTGCCGGTTCGGCTCCTCCCGCCCGGCATTGGATGGCCCGATCTTCTTCAGGCGAGACCGCGTCACAATCGCCCGGTCACGTATGAGCCAAGCTTTTGTGAGCCATCGCAGTGCAACATGGGTGGTTTTCCGCCCAAGCGGCTCAGATGATGTGTGGAATTCCACCCATTCCTTTAGGAGGGAGCGGTCGACAGGGGCCCTAGTCCCTGCCGTCGAAGGCGAGGCTCTTGTCCAGCCCGTGCTTCTGCATCTTCTCGTAAAGCGTCTTGCGGGAGATTCCGAGCTGCTCGTAGACCGGCCGCAGTGATCCGCCATGGGCCGTAATGGCATTGGCGATCAGCTGCTTTTCATAGGCCGCCACCTTGTCGGCAAGACGCGTATTTGCCGTTTCGAGCGCTGCCGCACTGTCGAGCCCGGTTTCCAGCCCGAGCACCAGCCGGTCAGCCGCATTCCGCAACTCGCGAACATTGCCCGGCCAGTCGCGCTCGGCGATCTCGGAAAGGATCTCCGGCTCCACCTCCATGTCATCGCGGCCGTAGCGTGCACAGGCCTCACGCACGAGATGCAGAAAGAGGAGCGGAATGTCGGCCCGCCGCTGCGCAAGCGACGGCACGCGGAGTGTCACGACATTCAAACGGTAGAAGAGGTCCGCTCGGAACCGCCCGGCTGCCACCTCGCTTTCGAGATCGACCTTGCTCGTCGCAAGGAAGCGGACATCGAGCGGCACCGTTTCGTTCGACCCGAGACGCGTGATGGTACGCTCCTGCAGCACGCGCAGGAACTTTGCCTGCAGGTCGAAGGGCATCGAGCCGATTTCATCCAGGAGAATGGTCCCGCCACGCCCATGTTCGAACTTGCCGTAACGCGCCCGAAGCGCTCCCGGAAAAGCGCCGGCTTCGTGGCCGAAAAGCTCGCTTTCGATCAGGGTCTCAGGCAGCGAAGCACAGTTGATGGCGAGAAAGGGTGCCTTCGCCCGGGCGCTGATATCATGCAGGCTGCGGGCAACGACCTCCTTGCCGGCCCCGGTATCGCCAATGATCAGCGCGTCAGCCTCCGTCGCACCGATCGCTCTCACCCGGTAGCGGAGGTCGACCATGACAGGCGTCCGCCCCGGAAGCCGCGTCTCGATATCGTCGCGCTTGCCGGCAACGGCCCTCAGACGCCGGTTTTCGAGAACGAGCGACCGGCGGTCGAGCGCATGGCGTACGACACCCGCCAATGCCTGACTGGCAAACGGCTTCTCGATGAAGTCATAGGCGCCCTCGCGCATGGCCTTCACTGCGAGCTGCACCTCGCCATGGCCCGTCACCAGAATGACGGGGATTTCGTGATCCAGTTCCCGGATCCGGTGCAGGAGCGTCATTCCGTCCATGCCAGGCATCCGGATGTCACTGACGACCACGCCATCGAAGCCGAAGCCCACCCGCGAAAGGATCTCGTCGCCCGAGGCAAAGGCCTTGACCTGCAGACCATGCAGTTCCAGCGCCTGACTGGTGGAGAAGCGCAGCTCCTCCTCGTCATCGACGAGCAACACCAGACCTGAATTCATTCCGCCGCCTCATGCAATGCTTCCGCTTCCAGGAGATCGATCCGGAACAGGGCGCCGCCACCCTCACGCTCCCGAACCGTCAGGCTTCCGCCGAAATCCTTGATGATATTGTAGGAAATCGAAAGGCCGAGCCCAAGGCCCTTGCCGACACCCTTTGTGGTGAAGAACGGATCAAAGATGCGCTCCATGATTGCCGGTGGCACACCCGGTCCCCGATCGACGATCTCGATCACCACACGACCATTCTCCCGGCGGGCCGAAAGTTCTATCGCGCGATCATCTAGACCTTCGACAGCATCGCAGGCATTGGTGAGGATGTTGACGAGCACCTGCTGCAGGCGAACGGATCCGCCCTGCACAGGCGGCAGCCCGGGCTCGAAATTCAGCGACAACGTCGCATCTGCCGTGCCCAACCGCGCCGAGACGATTTCGAGTGTCTCTTCCACCACCTCCTCGATCGAGATGGCGCTGAGCTTCTCGTTCGGCTTGCGCGCAAAATTGCGCAAGTGCCGCGAGATAGAAGCCATCCGGTCGATGAGATTGGAAATACGTCCCAGATTGTCCCGCGCCTCGGAGATCCGATCGCGATCGATCAGCATGGTCGCGCTGTCGGCATAGGTCTTGGCAGCGGCAAGCGGCTGATTGAATTCGTGTGAAAGGGCAGCCGACATCTGGCCGAGGCCTGCAAGCTTGCCGGCCTGGATAAGGTCGGCTTGCGTCTGGCGGAGCTGCAGGTTGACGCGGGCAAGATCCGCCGTCCGCTCCTCGACCCGCCGCTCAAGCTCGGCCTGCGCCTCGATCTGCATATGCATGCGCTCCTGCAGCCGGGCACGACGCTGGATGACGACTGCAAGGCCAAGTCCAAAGAGGCAAAGGAACAGCAGGATGGCGACCAGCATGGTCCGCGCCTGGGCATGGATGGTGCCGGTGTCGAAGAGGACCTTCACCGTCCAGTCGGCGTCCGGCATATATTGTTCGAGAACCAGATACTCCCGAGATCCCGCCCCCTGGCTGACGGTCATCAGCACATGATCATCAAGCGCACTTCGCTTGATCGGCAACTCCCGCAAGACGGCATCGGAGTAGCGCCGGGAGGCGGTCGTCCGCTCCAGTCGCTCCGGCGTGAGCGGCAGCACCGAGGCATAGAGCCATTCGGGGTTCCCGGTCATGAAGATGATGCCTTCAGGATCATGCACGAGGATCTTGTACTCGCCGCCCCGCCAGGATGTTTCGATGCCCTCGATATCGACCTTGAAGGCGATGACGCCACGGACGGTCCCATCCACCTCGATCGGCGCCGAGAAATAGTAGCCCCGCTTGGCCGACGTCGTGCCGAGTGCGTAGAAACGCGCCTGCTTGCCGGCAGCCGCTTCGTAGAAATAGGGACGGTAGATGAAGTTCTCGCCGACAAAGCTCGCCGCACCGTCGAAATTGCTCGCGGCAATCGTGTTGCCGTCCATCGTCATCACATAGATGTCGGAGGATTCGAGCAGCGTGTTGATTTCCTTGAGATAGAGATTGGCCGCGCGCCGAAGCGCCGGGTTGTCAGGATCAAGGATGAGTTCCTTCATGTCCTCGTGGTCGGCGATAAGCGCCGGCAGGGTCTCGTAGCGGCTGAGATGGCCTGAGAGCGCCGAAGTCGCCAGACGCAAGGCGCTGTTGGCCTGCAGCGAGGCTTCTGCCATGACATTGCGCGTGAGGAGCCGGTTGCCGATCGTGGCGAGTGCAAGGCTTGCAGCGATGAGGATCAGCACGAGCGCCAGGATCATGCGCCGTGCCACAGCCAGTCGTCGCGCCGGTGGTGTCGTTGCTGTGGTCACGGGCTATCTCCTCCGAGCGCAAGGATAGCGACCTGACTGTCGCTTTCCAAGCCGGCTTGCGAATGCGGCCTCGGCTCACGAAAAAGCCGCCGGCCTTTGCGGGGCCGACGGCTCGAAACATGGCAGGGCTCTGCGGCAATCAGGCCGCGCGGCTGTGGGAATGCGCGGAGGCACGACGACCTTCCGGCACGAGCTTGAACTGGTTGACGAGCTGCATCAGTGCATCCGCCTCGTCGGCCAGCTGGCGGGTTGCGGCATTCGTCTCCTCGACCATGGCAGCGTTGCGCTGGGTCATCTGGTCCATCTCGTTGACGGAGGAATTGACTTCCGCCAGCCCGTTCGACTGGTCGCGGCTCGCCATGGCGATGACCGAGACGCGGTCGGCAACCGTGATGATATTGGCCGAGATCTCGGCGAGCACCGCTCCGGTCTGCTGCACCAGCTTGGATCCGGCCGAGACTTCCGTGCTCGACTTGTGAATGAGGTCCTTGATCTGCTGGGCGGCACCCGCCGAGCGTTGCGCAAGTTCACGCACTTCCTGGGCAACAACGGCGAAGCCCTTGCCGGCCTCGCCCGCACGCGCGGCTTCGATGCCGGCGTTCAGTGCCAGCAGGTTCGTCTGGAAGGCGATCTCGTCGATGACGTCGATGATCTGCACGATCTGGCCAGACGCGTCCTCAATGCGGCCCATGGCGTCGATGGCGTTTCCGACAACCGTCGACGATGTGTCCGCACGGCCCTTGGTATCGGCAACGATGTTGTTCACTTCCTCCGCCCGCTCTGCGGAAGACTTGACGGTCACCGTGATCTCGTCGACCGCAGCCGCCGTCTCTTCGAGCGAGGCCGCCTGCTGTTCGGTTCGCTTGGCCAGCTGGTCGGCCGCACTGCTCATCTCGGCCGCGTTGCGCTGGATCATATAAGTGTTCGAGCGGATCTGCGTCATCGTATCCTGCAGATGCTCCAGCGACTGGTTGAAGTCGTTGCGCAGCTGCTCAAGACGGCCGTGGAACGGCGTGTCGATGGTCTCGGAAATGTCGCCCTTGGCAAGGCGGCCAAGACCCGTGGCAAGCGCATTGACCGCGAAGTCGATCTGGCGGTCGATCTCCTGCTTTTCCAGATCGTTGCGACGACGCTCTTCCTCGGCCTGAACCCGTTCGGCCTCGCTGCGGCTTTCGATCTCGATCTTCGACAGGGCGTTCTGCTTGAACACGCCGAGCGCACGGGCCATCTCGCCGATTTCGTCGACGCGGGCTTCGCCATTGATCTTGGTGTCAAGCACGCCTTCCGCCAGACGACGCATGGCGCCGGTGATCTGGCCGATCGGGCCCTTGAAGGTCAGAACGAGGCCGATGCCTGCAAAGATCGAGATGAGGATGCCGAGGCCTGTCGCGCCGATGGAGATGGAGTTCGCCTCCTGGCGCTCCTCGCCCGCCGAGACCTTCTGCATTTCGGCAAAGGTGGTCAACTGCTTCCAGATGACATTGAGATCAGCGGCGGCCTGCTCGAAGCTCGACTTGCGCTCCTGGCTGACTTTCACGAGTTCAGCGCTTGCCCCGATCATGGAATCGACGGCCGGCCCGAGCTCCTTCTTTACCTGCATCATAATCGGCTGATCGGCAGCCGTCTTATCGAGTGCGGCCAGGAACTTCTTCACGGCATTGAACTGCTGCTCCAGGAGCATCCGGTTCTGCTCGGTCGGCTCCAGCAGGAAACGCGCCATCATGATTTGCAAGGCATAGCCGGCAGCCATGACCTGACGACCGTCGGCGATGACGGCCTGTGCCTTCGCGAGCGGTGCATCAAGCTCACCGAACTTGATGGTGGCTTCCTTCATCTTCTGCTGGGCGGCAAGACCGAGATAGGCGTTGAGCTGGGTGAAATTCCGCAGCTTCCCGGCGAGATCGGTAATGACGGCTTCGGACTTGTCGTTGGCGGCCACGGCAGCCTTCAGTTCGCCGCCGATCTTGTCGAGCGTCTTTGCGGCAGATTGGTTGGCTTTCGGTAGCACGGCGGCGAGCACCTGCTGGCGCGCGATGATTTCGTCGACGCGGGCCGTGATCACGGCAAACTTCTCGTCCGGCGTCTTGGCCTTGGTGAAGGCGGAATTGGTTTCGGTGAGGAAGGTCCCGGTGCTGCGAATGCTCTCGGCATCGCGCAGCATGGTCTTTGCGGCGGCATCGTCACCCTGCACGGCGCGTTCCATGGTGGCCATGGCGGCGGTCACGCGGCCCTGGGCGACAACGATCTGCTTGGTGCCCTGCTGCAACGTATCCACGAGCTTGGACTCGGCATCATGCAGCGTCCAGAGATCGCTGATATGAACGAAGACCTGGTCGATCAGCTTGCCGGCATCTTCAAGTTCCTTGCGGCCATCGGCATCGGGTGCGAGCTGCGAAAGCGTCGTCTCGAGATCCCGCTTCTGCTGCTCCAGGCGCCCCGTCAGGTCGGCCCTTGCCTCTTCTGTCGTGTTCGCGAGGAAGCTGGTCATCGAGGCCGAAACGTCGCGAAAACCGCTCAGCGACTGCAGCACACTGTTCGAAATCTCGATGCGTCCCTGCAGCAGACCTGACGCGTAAAGCCCGGTAAAGCCGACGGCGGAGATGCTGATGACGAATGGCAGAATGAAAATCAGCACCTTCGTCTGGATATTGAAGCGCGACAATATGCGGTCGATAAACACGGTTTGGTCTCCTCCGACATCGGCGACCGGCAAAACTGCGGTCATCGAGGTCCATGCCTGAATCGTATCGAGAATGGCCAAGGAAGACTAATATGAACTTAATGAGACAGGTCTGATTGACGTCCGGGAAGCGGCGTCAGCGGCGCCGGAAGCTCGACTAAGTCCGCAACCTTAAATCGAAAACGGCAAAGCAAGACGGCACGCGAGATGGACGATCCCGCATGCCGCAAGAATGTGTATGCCCGGTACGATGAACCGGTCGGGGTCAGCGCATGTCTTCGATGGCCACCGGATCAACATCGGTATAATCGACATTGTCGCCAGCCATGGCCCAGATGAAGGAATAGTTGGCCGTTCCCGCACCCGAATGGATCGACCAGCCGGGCGACAGCACCGCTTCCTCGTTCTTCAAGATGATATGGCGCGTCTCGTCCGGCTCGCCGAGCAGGTGGAAGACGCGCGTCTTTTCCGCCATGTCGAAATAGAGATAGGCCTCCATGCGTCGGTCATGGATGTGACACGGCATGGTGTTCCAGACGGAACCCTTGGCGAGGCTGGTCATGCCGACCACGAGCTGGCAAGTTTTCACGCCCTCCGGGTGCACGAACTGGAAGATCGAGCGCTCATTGCTGGTTTCCTGCGCCCCGAGATCGAGCCGCTTGGCATCGCCGATGCCGATATGGCGGGCCGGATGGCGGCTATGGGCAGGCGCACTCAGGAGGTAGAACTTCGCCGGCTGCTCGGACGACACCGATGAGAAGCTGACCGAGGAGCCCATGCCGGCATAGACCATGTCGCGGGTGCCGGCCTCGAAGCTTTCGCCATCGACCGTCACGACCCCAGCGCCACCGATATTGACCGCAATCATCTCACGGCGCGCAAGAAGCGCCGGCGTTCCGGCTGGCTTGATCGTTTCGAGCGACAACTCCGAAGTGACGGGCACAGCACCACCGACGATCATGCGGTCATAATTGGTGTAGTGCAGCTGGATGCGCCTAGGCACGAAGAGCGGTGGCAGCAGGAAATTCGACCGCAATTCGTCCGTGCCGAAGCCGGCAGCGGTCAAGGGGTCCACGGCGAAGCGATTGGTGAAGTCGGTGTGCGACATCATTCCTCCCATACATGTTATTTCAACTTATCATACATGTTGGAAGACGCTCAGCAAGGACAAAATCTTTGGAGGGTGGCTACTATGCCGACTTGAGGATCCATTTCGCCGTAACTCATAAGACAGGTTTCAGGGACGCGGCAGCGGATAGACGACCTGCCCATCTTCCTCGCCACGCGGGAAAGCCCCTTCCCGGTTGCGGCGTTCCGCCTCACGATAACCCTGCGGGCTGATGCCGATATAGCGCTTGAACATGCGGGAGAAATAATAGGCGTCCGCATAGCCGGAAAGGGCAGCCGCCCGCTTCACCGTGCATCCGCCGGCCAGCAACCCCATGGCGCGTTCCATGCGCTTGAACTCCTGGAACTTGTCCATGGTCCAACCGACGCGCTTGCGGAATTCACGCTTGAAATAATCCGGATTGTAGGGCGCTGCGGCTAGCACCTGTTCGCTGATCGTTTCGTTCAGCGGGTCGGCCGCGATCTGGCTGGCGGCCACCATGATCGCAAGCGAGAGCTGATCCGGATTGGCAACCGTGCCGACGGATTGCTCGCGCCACCGGACGAAAGCCTGCTCGATGAATTCGATGAGCAGGAACATGAAGACATGATGCTGCTGTAGCGTCGTCGAATAGGGCGGCGCCGTCTCGCGAAAATGGCGAACCACCTTTTCCAGCATGTCCCAACGGGCAAGCTTCACCGAAAGGGCTAGATCCATTTGCGCAATCAGGTCGAGGCGACCGAAGAGATCCAGCGTGAAATGCTGCGCGATGCCCGTATAGGCCTCGCCCGAGGCCGACCGCCCGACAAACCGCGTGCCGGCCGGCAACAGCATGGCCGACCCCGGCTCGAGCTCTACCGTCTGTCCCTCGACCTCATAGATGCCGCGGCCGCTCAGGCAGATCACGAGATCATGCACCCGGTTCGACTTGTCGATCGACCAGGTCTGCGAATGCTGCATGCGGATGGTCGAGCGGGTCAGGTTGAGTGCCAGCGCCTGCATCGGAATGCCGGCGAGAACGCTACCTTCAGTTTCGTCCATCATTTTTCCCCTATTTGTCGATTTCCGCGCGAGACCAATTGGGGGGATATTAGCCACAGGAGCGGCCCTCTTGGGAAGGCCGGGAGGATATCAGGAGGAGAAGGGACGTCGGTGGAGCGGGCAGCCTTGTGGGCCGCCCCAAAGCCGCAGCCCTTGAATGTTGCGATGCAGAAAACGGAATACACGCGCCCGGTCACCATCGCCTATATCGGCGGCGGCTCGCTCAACTGGGCGACGAAACTGATGGGCGACCTGGCCCAGGACGGCACCGTTCCGGCGACCGTCCGGCTCTACGATCTCGACCATGCCGCCGCCGAGCGCAACGCCCGCATCGGCAACCGCTATGCCGCCCGCAGCGACGCAGGCGCACCCGTCACCTACTCAGCCGAACGGACGCTCGAAGCCGCCCTAACCGGTGCCGACATCGTCATCATCTCGATCCTGCCGGGCTCCTTCGAGGACATGGCAAACGACATCGCGATCCCCGAGCGCTACGGCATCCGCCAATCGGTCGGCGACACCGTCGGACCCGGCGGTTTTGTCCGTGCCATGCGGGCAATCCCGATGATCGCCGAGATCGGCCGCGCCATCGCCCGCCATTGCCCTGAGGCTTACGTCTGCAACCTGACAAATCCCATGTCGGTGCTGACGGGCACGCTCTACGCAGTCTTCCCGGAGATCCGGGCCTGGGGCTCATGCCACGAGGTCATCAAGACCCGCAAGATCATGGCCTATCTCGCGAACCGTCGGGCTGGCGAGGTTCTCTACGGCTACCGCGACGCCCAAGTAAATGTTCTCGGTATCAACCACTTCACCTTCGTCGATGGGGCGGCAGTTGGCGGTATCGACATGATGCCGGCCTATCTCGATTTCGCCCGCGAGCATCTCGCCACGGGTTGGCGGGAATCGCCGCTCGATCCGGCCAATGAACACGACCGCTACTTCACCGACAGCTTCCGCGTAAAGTTCGATCTCTCGCTCCGCTTCGGCATCGCCGCGGCCGCCGGTGATCGCCATCTCGTCGAGTTCCTGCCCCAGGCGTGGTATCTCGATGATCACGCCGCATGGAAATTCGGCCTCACCCCCGTGGAGTTCCGGATGCGCGAGCGAAAGCAGAAAGTCAACCACGCGGAGGCGCTGGACAAGGGTGCCGCCCTGCCGCCGGCTCTGGCCTCCGACGAGGCCATCGTAGAGCAGATCAAGGCGCTCCTGGGTGGTCCCGAGCATGTCAGCAATGTGAACCTGCCGAACCGGGGGCAACTTGCTGGGTTCGCGGAAGGCACCATCGTTGAAACCAATGCCCGCTTCAGCCCTCTCGGCGTCCAGCCCGTCGTCGCCGGGCGACTGCCGCAGGCGCTCGAGCTGCTCGCTCGGCCCCATGCTGACCGGCAGAACGCCCTTGTCGCAGCAGTCCTTTCCGATGACGTCGACGCGCTCTTGCCGCTCTTTGTCTCGGACCCGCTCGTCGCCGCCCTGCCCCAGGACAAGGCGACCCGCCTCTTCCGCGAGATGGTGACGGCCACCCAGCATCGCCTGCCCGAGACGCTGAGCAGAGCCGGAGGTGCCGTATGAGCGGAGACAGCCGTTACCTCGGGCTCCTCTACCTGGCGCCCTACATCATCGGGCTTCTGATCTTCACGGCGCTGCCCTTCGTCGTCTCGCTCTATCTGAGCTTCACCGACTACAATCTGATGAGCGCGCCGATTTTCACCGGCTTCGACAACTATGTGAGGCTGTTTACCGGCGACCGGACCTTCCGCAAGTCGCTCTGGGTGACGCTAATCTATGTCTTCACGACGGTGCCGCTGAAGCTGATCTTCGCGCTCTTCGTTGCCGTGATCCTGAATTACAAGCTGAAGTTCATTAACGTTTACCGCACGGCCTTCTACGTGCCCTCGATCCTCGGCGGTTCGATCGCGATTGCCGTACTCTGGCGCTACATGTTCGCCGATGTCGGCCTCGTCAACATGGGCCTGGCGATGATTGGCCTGGAGCCGGTCAACTGGTTCGGCGACCCGACCAATGCGCTCTTCACCATCACGCTTCTGCGCCTCTGGCAGTTCGGCTCGGCCATGGTGATCTTCCTCGCCGCCCTCCAGAGCATCGACAAGAGCCTCTACGAAGCAGCCGCCATCGATGGCGCCGGTAAGTGGAAGAGCTTCGTCCACATCACCCTGCCGCTGATCACGCCTGTCATCTTCTTCAACCTGATCATGCAGATGGTTCAGGCCTTCCAGGAGTTTAACGGTCCCTACATCATCACGCAGGGCGGCCCGCTGAAGGCCACCTATTTCCTGCCGATCTACATCTATGACGAAGCCTTCAAGCGCTTCGACATGGGCTATGCCTCGGCCATCGCCTGGGTGCTCTTCGTCATCATCATGGCGCTCACCCTCATTGCCTTCTGGTCCTCGCGCCACTGGGTCTACTACGCCGGCGACAAGCGGAGCTGATCATGACCGACCACGCCCTCACCCCCTATGCCACAGGTGTCGACGAAGTCGACAAGGCCCATCGCCGTGATCTGCGCCGTCAGAAGATCACCACTGTCTTCCGCTATGCCGTGCTGACGCTGGTCGGCCTGATCATGATCTATCCGCTGGTCTGGCTGATTGGCGCCTCGTTCAAGACAAACTCCGAGATCTTCGCCAATCCGGGCTTCTGGCCGGAAAACCCGACCGCGGACGGCTATATCCGCGGCTGGCAGACCTCGACGCCCTATTCCTTCGGCACCTTCTTCCTGAACACGCTGTGGATCGTGCTGCCGAAGATCATCGGCACGGCGATTTCCTGCACGGCCGTCGCCTATGGCTTCGCCCGCTTCGACTTCCCCTTCAAGAAGCTGCTCTTCGCCACCCTGATCGCAACGCTGCTGCTGCCCAACGTCGTCACTCGCATTCCGCAATACCTGCTGTTCCGCGATCTCGGCTGGCTCGATACCTATCTGCCGCTCTGGGTACCCTCTGCCTTTGCCGGCGACGCCTTCTTCGTCTTCATGCTGGTACAGTTCCTGCGCGCTATCCCGCGCGACATGGAAGAAGCCGCTCGCGTCGACGGGGCCAATACCTGGCAGGTGCTGGTTTTCATCGTCATCCCACTCCTGATGCCGGCCCTGATCTCGGTCTGCCTCTTCCAGTTCATGTGGACGATGAACGATTTCCTAGGGCCGCTCATCTACATTTCCTCGGTCGACAAGTTCCCCGTCTCTCTGGCACTGAAACTCTCGATCGACACAACAGAGGCCTTCGAATGGAACCGGGTGCTGGCCATGTCGGTGCTGACGCTCTTGCCGGCACTCACCGTCTTCTTCCTCGCCCAGAAATACTTCATCGACGGCATCTCCGCCGGCGGCATCAAGGGATAAAACAATGGCCCGGTTGCAACTGAAAAACCTCGAAAAAGACTATGGCGCCTTCCGTGCTGTGCATGGCATCAACCTCGATGTAGAAGACGGCGAGTTCATGGTTCTGGTCGGCCCTTCCGGCTGCGCGAAATCGACGACGCTGCGTATGATCGCCGGCCTCGAGCGCATCACCGGCGGCGAGATCCGCATCGGCGGAGAACTCGTCAACGACCGTGCTCCAGGAGACCGCGGCATCTCCATGGTCTTTCAGAATTACGCGCTCTATCCGCACATGAAGGTGAAGAAGAACCTCTCCTTCTCCATGCGCCTCAAGCGCCGCCCGCAGGCCGAGATCGACGAGGCGACCGACAAGGTGGCAGGTACGCTGGAGATCGGCGCCCTGCTCGACCGGCTGCCAAAGCAACTCTCCGGTGGCCAGGCCCAGCGCGTCGCCGTTGGCCGCGCCCTGATCAAGAAGCCGCAGGTCTTCCTCTTCGACGAGCCGCTCTCCAACCTCGACGCCAAGCTGCGCGCCTCGATGCGTGTCCGTATTACCGACCTGCATAAGCAGCTGAAGGCCGACGGCATGGCCGCGACCGTCATCTATGTCACCCACGACCAGACGGAAGCCATGACCATGGGCGACCGGATCTGCGTCATGAAGGACGGGCACATCATGCAGGTGGCCGATCCGGTTACACTCTATAGCCGCCCGGCCAATGCCTTCGTGGCCGGCTTCATCGGTAGTCCGGAAATGAACCTGATTGCTGCAGAGCTCACCGGAAACGGAGAACTCGTCACTGCCGGCCAGACGCTCTCGATCATGGATGGCCTCGCCCAGCGGCTGCATCGCGATGCCGCGCGTGAGGTCACGATCGGCATACGCCCACAGCATCTGAAGATCGCCCCGCCCGAAACGCCGGGCACACTGTCGGGGCGCATCAGCCATGTCGAGTTCATGGGTCACGAAGTCTATCTCTATGTGGATATCGGCGGCGAGCGCGTCATCGCCGTCGTGCCGTCCAGCCAGTACGACCGGTCCGCGATCCGCGACAACCGCGTCTGGCTGAGCCCGGACATCCGGTCCACGCACATCTTCAACCGCATGACGGGCGAGAACATCTCGCTCGCCGACTGAAGCCGTCATCGTTCTAACTTGGGAGGAGCCAGAATGAGAACCTTGATCATGACCGCCGCACTTCTTGCGGCCACCAGCCTGAGCACTGCCTATGCCGCTGACCTTCGCATGTCCTGGTGGGGCAGCGACGACCGCCATATCGCCACGCAGGAAGCCTTGAAGCTCTGCGGTGGCAAGTTCGGTCACACTGTTTCGCCTGAGTTTACCGGCTGGACCGGTCATCAGGAAAAGATCACCACGCAGCTTGCCGGCCGCACCGAAGCCGACATCATGCAGATCAACTGGCCCTGGCTTCCGATCTTCTCGAAGAACGGCGACGGCTTCGTCGATCTCAACGAGTTCAAGGACGTGATCGACCTCAGCCAGTGGTCGGAGACGGACCTGAAGGGTGGCTCCGTCGAAGGGAAACTGAACGGCCTGCCCGTTTCGACCACCGGCCGCGTCTTCATGTTCAACAAGACCACCTATGACAAGGCGGGCCTGGCAATCCCGACCACCTGGGACGAACTGCTCGCCGCAGCCCCGGTCATGAAGGAAAAGCTCGGCCAGGACTACTTTCCCTTTGAAGGCACAGCTCTCGACGCCCGCCTCGTCGTGATCCTGCGCACCACGCAGAAGACCGGCAAGGACCTGATCGATCCCGCCACCAACCAGGTAGCCTGGACCGTGGAAGAACTGGCCGATGGCCTGAAGTTCTACCAGACGATGGTCGACAACGGCGTCATCAAGTCCTGGAAGGACGTAGCCGCCGGCGGCAATGCGCCGCTGCATGAAAACCCGGCCTGGGCCAGCGGCAAGATCGCCGGCACCTATCAGTGGGACAGCACCTACGGCAAGATTTCCGGTCCGATGGAGGAAGGCCAGCAACTCGTGCCCGTCAAGCTCTTGCAGATCGAGGGCGCGACGACCGAAGGCGTCTATCGCAAGCCCTCGATGCTCCTGGCCATCTCCAAGAACAGCAAGGAGCCAAAGGCGGCCGCCGAGATTGTGAACTGCCTGCTGAATGACCCGGAAGCGATCAAGATCCTCGGTGCAACCCGTGGCGTGCCCTCCAGCAAGGTGGCACTCGACGAACTGACCAAGGCAGGCTCGATCAAGCCGGTGCAAGTGGAAGCGAACAAGATCGTGCTGGAAAGCAACGGCGTCGGCGTCTCGCCGCTCAACGAGCATCCGCGCGTGACGGAAGCCTTCGACAGCACCTTCGAGGCCTTCGCCTATGGCCAGGCTTCAGCCGAAGAAGCGGCCGCCGAGATCATCGACGGCATCAACAGCGCTCTGACCGGCATCTGAGGAGGACGATCTTGACCGACGGCCCCATCCAGCTGCTGCACCTGTCATCAAGGACGGCAACACTCACGATCGAGGCGAACGCGCATTTGTTCGCCCTCGACCGGGCGTTGCCCTGGGTGCTGCAGCTGGGTGACGGCACGACGGTCAAGACCGGCAGCGCGACCTCGGTCGTGCTGCCCCTCGACGGTCTCGAACCTGACAACGAGTACCGCTTCTCGACCGCTGTCGGTGGCATCACCTTTCGTACAGCCGACGAGACGGCCCTAGTCGATATCCGCGACCACGGGGCGCGACCAGACAGCAAGGACAATACCAAGGCGATCCAGTCCGCGATCGCCGCGGTGCCGGCGGGTGGAACACTCCGGCTGCCCGCCGGCTCCTGGTCTTCAGGCCCGCTTTTCCTGAAGAGTGACATGACACTGCTGATCGAAGACGGCGCAGTCCTTCAGGACATCGGCACCCGCGAGGGGCGCCGCATCTTGCCCGCCCGGCATCCGGACGGGCGCGTGCTCGGCACCTGGGAAGGGGTCGCGGAGGCCTGTTTCGCCAGCCTGCTCAACGCGATCGATTGCGATAACCTGACGATCTGCGGCAAGGGTGTTGTTGACGGCGGCGGCGATCGCGGCGACTGGTGGACCTGGCCAAAGGAAACCCGCGACGGAGCCCGGCGCCCGCGCACCATCTTCCTGTCTGGCTGCCGACATCTGACGATTGCCGGCATCACGGTCCAGAACTCCCCGTCCTGGACCGTCCATCCCGTTCTCTGCGAGGATGTTCTCGCGGCAGGACTGACGATCCGCAACCATCCTGATAGCCCGAACACCGACGGGCTGAACCCCGAATCCAGCCAGAACATCCGCCTTGTTGGCCTCGATATCTCCGTCGGCGACGACTGCGTTGCGATCAAGGCCGGCAAGCGCGATCCGCGCGGCGGCCCTGACAGGCCGACCCGCAATGTCGAGATCCGCAACTGCCTGATGCAGCGCGGCCATGGCGCCGTGGTCATGGGCAGCGAGATGAGCCAGGGGATCAGCGACGTCACGATCAGTCGCTGCCATTTCATCGGCACGGACCGGGGCCTGCGCATCAAGACACGGCGCGGCCGTGGCGGTAGCGTCTCGAATATCAGCGTCCATGACTGCCGCATGCAGGATGTCGCGACCCCCATTGCCGTCAACGCCTTCTATTTCTGCGATGCCGATGGCCGCTCCGATTATGTGCAGTCCCGTATCGCCCTGCCCGTCTCCGTGACCACGCCGAAGATCGAGGGCATCGACATCCGCAATCTCGAGGTTTCAGGCGCCGAGACGGCGGCTGCCGTCTTCTACGGCCTTCCGGAATCGACCATCGACGCGGTGTCGATCGACGGCATGCACATTGCCTACAGCGCCGATGCGAAAGCCGCCGTGCCGGAAATGGCCTGCCATCTGCCGGAACTGCGCCACGCCGGCATCATTGCCGAAAACACGAGGTTCAGTCGTCTGACGCGCCTCTCACCCGCTTCCATTCACCCGGACCCATGAAGACCGATGCTGATCTCCTATTTCGACGACTACGCTCGCGACTACGAACCCTACAAGGCCGGTGCCTGGTGTTATGAGGACGGATGCCTCTATCGCGGCCTGATCACGCTGCACGAGGCGACGGGGGATCGGCGCTGGCTCGACCATCTGACGCGTCTGGTCGATGCGCAGGTGGATGCCGACGGCGGTCTTGCCGACTACCGGATCACCGAATTCAACATCGACAACATTCTGCCAGGCCGGGCATTGTTCTATCTTCATCGCCTGACGGGACAGGCCCGTTATCTTGAGGCCGCCAAGCTCCTTGGCCGGCAGCTCACCCATCACCCCCGCATCGGAAGCGGCCCCTATTGGCACAAGCTGCGCTACCCGCATCAGGTCTGGCTGGATGGCCTCTATATGGCCATGCCGTTCAAGATCGAGCTTGGCCTGGCACTCAGTGATCAGCGCCTCGTGGATGACGCTATCGCCCAGTTCAACACAGCACTCGACCTGACATTCGACGCAGCCTCCGGCCTCTATCGCCACGGCTATGACGAGTCGCGCCTTCAGGACTGGGCCGATCCCGACACCGGTCTCTCGCCAGCGCATTGGGCACGCTCCATAGGCTGGCTCGCCATGGCCTTCGTTGACGTGATCGAGCATCTGCCGGAGGGCACTAACCGCCGCGACCTATCGGCCAGACTGGCAGCGCTCAACGATCGCCTGACCGCGCTCGTGACGAAAGATCATCGCTGGCTGCAGGTCATCGATGCACCGGACGCCAGCGACAACTACCCCGAAAGCTCGGCAACGGCCATGTTCGCCTACGCTTTGCAAAAGTCCGAACGGCTGGGGGTCGACCGCCATGCAGCCCTTGGGCGATCCGCGCTGCAGGCGCTTGCCGATCACGAGGTACGACCCGTCGAGGGCGGACGGCGGCAGTTGCAGAACATCTGCTGCGTTGCCGGCCTCGGCCCCTTCCAGGGCATCTATCGCGACGGAAGCATCGCATACTATCTCACCGAAGCGACCCGGCCCGACGACATCAAGGGTGTAGGCCCGCTGATGATGGCTGAGGCCGAGCGCCTGCTTGCGAGCAGCAAGACGGCATCGCACGTGTCGGAGGCGTCGCGGCTGCAGACCGCCGCTGCTGTCTGACAGGCAAATAGTCGACCGCCGGCGCAAAGGCCGGCGGCTTGCTCTTTTCCCAATTCAGCTCGCGGCCTTCTGCTCGACGTCAGATGCCGCACCCTGCCGAACATCCGTCCAGCCGAGATTGCCGGCATAGCGCCAGGCCATCTGCCCCTGCTCGTCGAGCGTGAAGAGATGCAGCCAGCCATTGTCGAAGAGGGCGCGAACCTGCGCATGCCGCTTCAGGATGTCTGATATCGCCTCCTTCGGAGCCTCGACGGCAACGGTCAGGCGCAGGGGCTCGTGGACGAAATTCTCCCCGTCATGCACCGACTGCCAGGGAAGCCCGGCCCGCAGATTGCCACCATTGCCCTCAACGACACCGATCCCACCGACGACATTGTGCAACAGCTTGTTGCCAGCTCCGAAGAGCGAAGGAGCGACGCAGGAGCCGAAATACTGCAGGCTGATCCAGCTCGCGACGACGACGGGGGCTGTCAGGATGAGTTCGAGGATCTTGAAGCCCTCGTCCTTCTTCCAGACATAGTCGTGCAGGAAGGCCTGACCTTCCAGCGACCGGCCTGCAGTCCGCGAGCGCGGGGCCGCGATAAAGTTGCGGCAGCCGGCAAGCCCGAGCTCTGGCCGGACTTCCGACCAGTCCTTGCTGCGCTCGATGACACGGTCAGCCGTCGCCCGCGGCAGACGCCGCGCCCGCTCTGCCCGCGTCAGGCTGCCGGCCTGGGCAAGCCACTGGCGGATCCGAACGATATCCTCCGCTGCGATGTCATTTTCTAGATCGTCTTCGAACAGCGTCACGCTATCCGTCGTCGTATCATGCAGGCCACCGAGGAAGACAGTATCAGCCGGGATGTTGATCCCGTTCACCGCCAGCTTTTCCCGCACAGCGCGGTCATTCAGCAGATCAGCCAGGAGACGCGCGTTGACGTCGCCCGCATAGCCACCGCAGGCGCCGCAGTGAAGTGCGCTGGCATAGGGATTGTTGACCACATTGGCGCCATGACCGGAGATCAGCACGAACCGGCCGAACCCTTCCGTCAGCGACATGGCCTTGAGCACGGTATCAGCAACCACCGCCCGCGTGTCGAGATCGAGGCTCGGGGCAAAGCGCGGCTTGGCGGCGTCAGGACCTTTCCCCTTGCCGAAGCCGAGACCATCACGCAGCAGCTTACCGGCATAAACAGGCCCCATGGCTTCCACGAAGGCGAAAGACGAGACGGCGGCGAGCTTGAAACGGCCCCAGGCGCGGGTGGCGCGGGCGCTATACCGAGCCTGCTGATCGGCATCCTCATCGTGATCTACGGCGCTGCAGCTGAAGACGGAGGGCTTCAGGAGGACCGGCAAGCGATGCTCTGATACGTCGGAGGCAAAGCCCTTGTGGCTGGCGCCAAGACCGAAGAAACCGGCAAAGCCGAGTGTGCGAACAGCGGGATCAACGCTTTCGAGCGAGCGACGGAAGACCTCGGAGCGCACGTCGATACAGAAGGCCGCCTGCAGCACCGGCCGCAACTCGGCAACCTTGATCGGCGAGGGTGCAGCAAGCGTGGCCGCAAGCTTCCGCTGCGCGGCGCGTTCAGCAGCGACCTGCAGCAAGCCGTCGATGACGGTATCGAAGTCAGGGCTGACCGGCTCGCCATGGGCGCGCCGCATCTTCTGCCACTCACCCTCAATGGCGGTCTTGTGACGCGCATAGAGCGCTTCTTCGAACACGAGCCTGATCGCCAGCAGCTCGAGCGCCGTGGTGTCCGTGCGGCCCTCGACCTCGGCCTTGAACTGGATGTGCCGCGCATACTGCGCCCACCCACCGACGGTCAGCAGAAGCTGATGGAAATAGGTGCCGGGCTCAGCACCGAGGCCGAGCGAAACGGCCGCCCGCTCAATCGCCCCATGCGGCGTCTCCGGCGTTTCGTCGACATGGATGCTGAAGCCCTTCAGCCCCAGGATTTCCGGCGTCAGGTCATGGGTCGCAAAGGCACGCCAGGCAGCGTAGAGACCGTTGCGCCGGGAAGCGGCCCAAAGCGCCTGGCCCTGATCGAAGAAACCGGCTGCAAAAGTGCCGATCCGCTCCGAGACGAGGCCCGGCCAGTCCTTCCCCGTGGCCCGCGCGGCAAGCTCCGCGATGGTCGGGAGTGCGGCAACCGGCTGCGGCTCCTCGCCAACGGCAGCCTTCAGCGCCGGCAGGTCGATGCGGTTGAAGAGCGTGCTCGACTGCAAAGCGGCGCTGAGATCCTCATCCGTGATCTCACCCTTGGCGACCAGGTCGGCATAGTGCTTCCGCGGCAATGCCAGCCTGACACCGCCGATCCGGGCGAGCCGGGCCGCCGTCTGATCGAGCGTCTCGGTGACCTGGCCGAGAAAGGGGTTGACGGCAACAGTCGCCGTCAGCGGCCAGGCCGGCGGGATCGCCCGCACCGCCTGATCTGCCGCCCGGGCAAGCGCTTCGCCATGCAGGGTGTCCACTGTGGTCATCTCGGTCATCGGTTCACTCCTTCAAGGAAGCAGGCGTTGCAGAGGTGGTGCGCGGAAGCGTCCAGCCACCGAGCAGGCGATCAAAGAGGGCATTCACATAGAGGCCGTTGGCGAGATGGACGCGCGGGCCCGCCGCCGCCGGATGGTAAGCCCAGAGCGGGAAGAGCGACTGGGCGACCGCCACCACGCCGAAGGTGACGACGGCAAGCAGCATCAGCGTCCACTCAAGCGGCCCGGGCTGCGGCGTCGCCGGCAGCGTGCCGAGCATCAGCTTGTCGGAGATGCGCTGCAGGGCGAAGTAGGCCGTGGCAGCCGAGATCGCGTAGAGCGAGGTCCGCCAGGTCAGTGCCCGGGGAGCCGCATCCGCCAAGCCTTGCGCGATCAGATAGGCGACGCCGAAGATCAGGATCGCACCGAGCGCGAGCGCCTGCGGCGGCTTGTCGGCAAAGCCGAACAGCACACCGATGACGGCATAGATAGCAAGCGCCAGTAGGAAGGCGCGCCCGACCGCCTTGGCATTCGGGATCGCGACCGGACCGGGACGCTTGATCGAGGCGACCGTCTCGATGGCCGAGCCGGAGGCGAGGAAGGCATGCGCCTTGTAAAGCGAGTGGGCGACGATGTGTAAAAGCGCGATCGGGAAGAGCGCCAGACCGCATTGCAGGATCATGAAACCCATCTGCGCGACCGTCGACCAGGCGAGCGAGGTTTTCACCGCTGACTGGGTGAGCATCACGAGACTGCCGAAAAGGGCCGTGAAGCCGCCGACCATGACCAGCACCGCCAGCACCACCGGCGCCTGCAGCATGACATCGGCAAAACGGATCAGCAGGAAGCCGCCGGCATTGACGACGCCGGCATGCAGAAGGGCCGAAACCGGGGTCGGCGTTTCCATCACTTCCGTCAGCCAGCCATGGGTCGGGAACTGGGCGGACTTCAGAAGTGCCGCGATCGCCAGCAGAACTGCGGCTGCAATCGTCAGCGGCAGCCCCTCGCCTGCGCGGGCCGCGGCAAGAATGGTCGCGATATCGCCGGTACCGAAGGAGATGGCGAGCAGGATGACAGCGCCGATCAGGGTGGCATCGCCCGTGCGCGAGACGATGAACTTCTTGCGCGCGGCGCGCTGAGCAGCGATCCGCTCGGGATAGAAGAGCAGCAGCTGATGCAGGAGCAGGCTTGTCGCAACCCAGCCAATGACGAGTTGCAGCAGCGTGCCCGACTGGACGAGCAGAAGGACGGCGGCAAGTGTTGCCGTCATCCAGCCGGTGAACGGACCCTGCCGTTCTTCCCCGTCGAGGAAGGTGCCGGCATAGCGCAGCACCACCCAGCCGATGAAGGACACGAGCAGCAGCATCACCAGGCTGACGAGATCAAGCCGGGAGGCGAGCGCGAAGTAGCCGTACCCGATCGCCGGGCTGGTTCCCGGCCCCTGCAGCACCAGCACGACAGCGGAAAGCACCGCGACGAGGATCGAACCGAGGGCAGCGAGTTCAGCAATGCGGATCGCCTGACGCGGGCGAAGCCCGGGTGCCTGGAAGGCATAGAGCGAAGCACCGGCAAGCAGCAGCGGTGCGAGGAGCGGCAGCATGTGGATCACGTGATGTCTCCGGTCTGGGCCGCTGCTTGGGAGGAGGCAGCGGCGATCTCTCGGGACCTGTTATCAGCGGCGTGATCGCAAGAAAAATTCATTGTTTCTCTAAATTCGTTCTATAAAATAGAACCATGTCTGAGCTGAACTATCATCACCTCCGCTATTTCCGCGCCGTCGCCCATGACGGCAACCTGACCCGCACGGCCGAGCGGCTGAACCTGTCGCAATCGGCGCTCTCCATCCAGATCAAGCAGCTGGAGGAGCGGTTGGGCCATTCTCTCTTCGAGCGTCGTGGTCGACAGCTCTATCTCACCGAAGCGGGGCGCATCGCGCTCGACCATGCCGACACGATCTTTTCGGCCGGCGAGGAACTGGTCGAGACGCTGAAGGAAACGGGAAGAACCCGCCGCGCCATCCGCATCGGCGCGCTCGCCACGCTGTCACGCAACTTCCAGATGGAATTCCTGCGTCCGATCCTCGGACGCTCCGACGTCGACATGATCCTGCGCTCGGGCAGCACCAGCGAGTTGCTGGGCGCGCTGGAAGCGCTGAACCTCGACATCGTCCTCCTGAACCAGGCGCCGATGGCCGATTCCGTGACACCTTTCATCGCCCAACACGTCTACCAACAGCGGGTGAGCCTAATCGGCAGACCATCCTACGACAAACAAGGCGCGAAGCTTGCCGACCTGCTCGGCGCGCATCCCGTCATCCTGCCGACGCTCGAAAGCGGCGTGCGCTCGCAATTCGAAGCGCTCGTCGCGCGCCTCGGAATAACCCCACAGATCGCAGCGGAAGTAGACGACATGGCGATGATGCGTCTTCTCGCCCGCGAAGGTGCAGGCCTTGCCGTTCTGCCGCCGATCGTCGTCAAGGGCGAGCTTGAAGTCGGCACGCTGGTCGAATTCGACGCCCTGCCCGGCATGATCGAATCCTTCTATGCCGTCACCGTGAAGCGTCGCTTTCCGAACCCGCTCATCCGGCCACTGCTCGAAGCGAGCGAAGACGGCAAATCCACCACCGCCTGAACCGCGTAAAGCAGAGGCGCGCCAAGCGCTTGAGAGAGGGATTGCGTGAAGACGTCCATTGCCATCATCGGAGCCGGGATTGCCGGCATCACGCTTGCGCGGGCACTGGCCCCGTCAGCCGACGTCACCATTTTCGAAAAGAGCCGAGGCCTCGGCGGCCGTATGGCCAACCGTCGCCGCGAGGGTTTTGCCTTCGACCACGGCGCCCAGTATTTCACCGCCCGCTCGCCGGCATTCCGGTCGGTTGCGGAAAAGGCAGTCGAGGCAGGCCATGCCGGCATCTGGCCAAAGGCGGTGCACACGCTCAGGGCCGAAGGACTGGTGACCGACAGCCGCCCACCGGAGCCGCGCTATATCGGGCTGCCCGGCATGAGCGGGTTTGCGAACGGATTGGCCGAGGGCCTTCAGATCCGCAAGGAAGCAACGGTTGCCGCCCTCAAGCGTGCCGAAGATCGTTGGTCACTCACCGATAGCGAAGGCCAGGATCTCGGCCGTTTCGATCTCGTGATGTCCACCGCCCCGGCACCACAGACCATCCGGCTGATGACCGAGGCATTTTCTGGCAGAGAAGCTTTGGCCAATGTCCGCATGAGCGGCTGCTTCACAATGATGATCGGCGTCGACGCGCCGCTGGACCTCGGCTTCGACGCCGCGCGCATCGAAGATCCCATACTCAGCTGGATTGCCGTCGAGGGCAGCAAGCCCGGCCGCAGAGAGAAGACGGCACTCACCATCCACAGCCGAAACGACTGGGCCGAGGCAAACTTGGAACGCGACCGGGACGAGGTGAAATCGGAAATGCTCGCGTCGCTGAAGCGCCTGCTTGGACTGGACTTCTCGAATACCGCCTGGCTGGATCTGCACCGCTGGCGCTATGCCAATGTGGACCAAGCCGCTGACCAACCCTTCCTCTTCGATGAAGCCCTCGGCCTTGGGGCCTGCGGCGACTGGTGCCTCGGCAACCGTGTCGAGGCCGCTGTCGAAAGTGCCACGGCCCTGTCGGAACGGCTGATCACACGTCTGCAAGGAGCCTGACGATGTACCGCGACCCCGCGCTCACCAAACTCCTGACCTATGCCGGCGCCCTGCCCTTCTGGGCGCTGGGGCTGGCCCAGGTGCTCGGCTACCAGCCCGCACTCGCCGCGCAAGCCTTCATCGCCTACGGAACCGGCATCGCCTGCTTCATGGCCGGCACGCTCTGGAGCCAGGCTCAGATCCGGGCTCAGGATCCACGGCTCATGCTGATCGTGAGCAACGTCGCAGCCCTCGCGGCCATTGGCGGGCTGCTGGCCTATCCTTACATCCCGGCTTTGACGATGGCGCTGCATGTGGGGGTATTTCTGGTCCTGCTTGCCGCCGATCTCGGCATCCACCGGAAAGGCGACCAACCCGCCTGGTATCTGGCGCTCCGGCGCAACGTCACGCTGCTGGTGATGGCCGCCTATGCCGTCGTCATGATCCTGACATAAGATTTTTTATGAGCGCCATGTAAGATGACGTTGAAATCCGCGACAAAACGAAGGCGTGCTGTGTGGCGCGCCGGGTCTTGGCAGACGCGGGTGATGTCCAGGGGATCACGATGGTAAATGCGGGCGAACCGGAATTGAACGGCGGAAACGGTGCAGCCGCACCGTTCCTGGCCGATGCGATGTATATGGCGGAGCTGCGTCAACGCATGTTGAGTTTCGCAAGCCTCCAGCTTGCTGATCCAGGCCTTGCCGAAGATGCCGTTCAGGAGGCGCTCGCCGGCGCGCTTCGCAATGCCAAGGCCTTTGCCGGGCGATCCGCCTTTCGGACCTGGGTCTTTGCCATCCTGCGCAACAAGATCGCCGACCAGATCCGCTTCAAACGCAAGCAATCCCAGATGATCGCCATGCCGCTCGGTCATTTTCCGGATGAGGATGAGCCGCGCTACTTCGACGCCAAGGGCTCTTGGGCCCCGGAAAACCGTCCGAGCGACTGGGGCAACCCGGAAGTCGAACTGCTCGGCAAGGATTTCTGGCGGGTCTTTGAGGCCTGCCTCGATCACTTGCCCCCCGACCAGGGCCGCGTCTTCATGATGCGCGAATTCGTCGAGATGGAGACGGATGAAATCTGCGCCGAGATCGGCATCACCACCACCAACATGCATGTCCTGATGCACCGCGCGCGGCTTCGTCTGCGCAACTGCCTGCAAGGACACTGGTTCGCGCCGGAGGAAAAATTGTCATGATGTGCGAAAACGCAACGAAGCTCGCCTCGGACAAACTCGACCGAAGCCTCTCGCTCGGCGAAACCGTCGGCCTGCGTCTGCATCTCTTCAAGTGCGGCGCCTGCTCGGGCTTCGTCCGGCAAATCCAGATGATGCGCAAGGTCACCCGCCGCTATGTCGCGACGGATGCTTCCGACCCAGGTGAAAGCTGATCAGCGGTCGCCGAGATCCTCGATCGACTGAAGGACATCCGCCGCAAGCCGCGTAGCAGCCCCCGTGGCGATTGCCATCTGAGGCAAGATCATCCATTCGAGCGTCCAGGCAGCACCCGAGCGCTCCTGCTCATGCACCAGGGACTGATGCAGGCCAGAAATTTGCACGGCGTTGAACCGGGCAAGCGTCACCAGAACTTCGGCCTTTACCGGATTTCGCTTGTGCGGCATTGCGGACGAGGCGCCGCCGCCACCAATGACTGCCGTGCCATTGTCCGCCATCAGCGCCAGATCCTGGCCGATCTTGCCGAGGCTGCCAGTGATGAGGGAGAGGAGACCGCCGATCTCGGCAATGACCGCCCGCTGGCTGTGCCATTGCGGCCGGTCGGAAAGCTGAAGGAGTGCAGCGAGCCTTGTACGAACGAAAGACGCCTTGTCACCCAGCTTCTCCAGCGTGCCGGCGGCGCCGCCGAACTGCAGCGGCAGACCGGCTTTCAGCATGCCCTGAACAGCAGCCCGATGGGCAACGATCGGCGCTTTCCACGTGGCAAGCCGATCGGCAACCATGATCGGGATCGCCGCCTGCATGCGCGTGCGCCCCATCAGCGACTGTGTGCCGAAGCTCTTCTCCAAGCCGTCAAGCGACGAGATGATGCCTGCCAGACGCTGATCGAGGATTGAAAGCACAGCACCCAGCCGCAGCATCAGGCCGGTATCGATGGCATCCTGGCTGGTTGCGCCGAAATGGAGATGTTTGCCGGCGTCGCCGAGCCGCGCCCGCCACTGCCGCACGAGATCGGGGATGACAACACCGTCACGCCCGATCGCCTGCTTCAGGCCGTCGAGATCGGCAACGAACGCTTCCGGCATCGCCGCAATCTCTTCAGCGGATGCGCCCGGGATGAGCCCTTCGGCAGCCTCCGCCTCGGCAAGCGCCACCTCGAAACGCAGCATGGCCGAAAGCTCGGCGGCGGCCGAGAACTGCGCTCCGATCTCGTCATCGCCCAGAAGGCCTGACAGGATCGGATGGTCGAAGACGGATTCGGTCATGCTGATTTCAAGGCCCTTCTCAGATGTCGAAGAAGACCGTCTCCTTCTCACCCTGCAGGTGAATGTCGAAGTGATAGGTCGAACCGTCACGCTGCGCAATCAGCGTCGGCACACGCACGCGATGCTCGATGCGCGCGAGGATCGGATCCTCGGCATTGGCCGCCTCTTCGTCGCCGAAATAGAGGCGCGTGTTGAGGCCGAGATTGATGCCGCGCGCGACGATCCAGAAGGAGATATGCGGCGCCATAAGGCGACCATCCCGGAACGGCACCCGGCCCGGCTTGATCGTCTCGAACCGATATTCGCCGGTCGAGAGGTCACAGGGGCAGCGCCCCCAGCCGGTGAAGTTCGGATCCGCACTGCCGCGCGTCTCGGACGGGCTGTTGTAGAACCCGTCGGCATCCGCCTGCCAGATTTCGATCAGCGCATCTTTCAGCGGCGTGCCCGAGCCATCGATGACACGACCGGTCACGGTAATGCGCTCGCCGCGCGTCTTGTCGTTGACCATGGCAGTGCCGAGATCGACAGGATAGACGCCCTTGATATCCGCGAAGTTCGGCGTGAGGCCGATATGGACGTAAGGGCCGGCCGTTTGGCTGGCGCTTTCCTTGAGGTAACCGAGATCCTGGACCATCAATTTCCCTCCATCCGGTTTTCGAACAAGGTCGAACGCCGACCGCGCAAGACGATATCGAACTTGTAGGCCCGCGCATCCATCGGGATGGTCGCCGACCAGTCGAGGGCTGCCACAAGCTGCTCGATCGCCGCCCGGTCTGGGATCGTCAGCACGATCGGACATTTCCAGATCATCGGATCGCCCTCGAAATACATCTGGGTGATCAGGCGCTGCGAGAAGCCATGGCCGAAAATGGAGAAATGGATATGCGCCGGCCGCCAGTCGTTGACACCATTCGGCCAGGGATAGGGACCCGGCTTGATCGTACGGAAGGCATAATAGCCGTTCTCGTCGGTGATCGTGCGCCCGCAGCCGCCGAAATTCGGATCGAGCGCTGCCAGATAGCTTTCCTTCTTGTGGCGATAACGTCCACCGGCATTGGCCTGCCAGAACTCGATGAGAGCACCTGGTACAGGCCGGCCACGCTCGTCCAGCACGCGTCCATGCACGATGATGCGCTCGCCGATCGCGCTCTCGCCGGGCTTAGCGAAATTGTGGATCAGGTCGTTGTCGAGTTCGCCGAGCATGGAGTGGCCGAAGACCGGGCCTGTGATCTCCGACTTGGTGCCGTCAAGTGACAGCAGCGCCTTCTGCGGCGACCGCAGGACGGAGGTCTTGTAGGTCGGGGTATAAGCAGGCGGATGCCAGTTGCGGTCGCGCGGGAAAAAGGCGCCCGTCTCCGGCTTCTTGTTCGAAAGATCAGTCATGGCTCCCTCCCCCGGTCTCGCCGGCATCCATCTTATCAAACACGTGCTTGGCGATCTTGAAAGCCCTGTTGGCGGCGGGAACGCCGGCATAGATGGCGACATGCATCAGCGCTTCGGTGATATCCTCGCGGCTCGCCCCGGTATTGGCGGTGGCGCGTACATGCATCGCGACTTCTTCGTCATGACCGAGGGCTGCGAGCAGTGCGATCGTGATCATCGAGCGTTCGCGCGGGCTGATCCCGGGACGCGACCAGACGGTGCCCCAGGCACCCTCGGTGATCATCTCCTGGAACGGCTGATCAAACGGTGTGGCCGATGCCGAGGCACGATCGACATGGGCGTCGCCCAGCACACGGCGGCGGGTCGCCATACCCTGCCGATAGCGATCTGAAGGACTACGGGCATCAGCCATGGGCTGCCTCTCCTGAAATGACGGGCGCGAGAAAGGCCTCGATAATGGTGGTGAGCATTTCCGGTTGCTCGACACAGGGAATGTGTCCAGCGTCCTTGATGACTTCGTAGCGCGCGCCGGGCACGAGCTTGGCAAGCGACAGCACGAGTTCGGGTGGTGTTGCCCCATCCTGATCGCCGACGACGCAGAGCGTGGGAACGGTGATCTGACGGGCAGCTTCGGTATAATCGGCATCGCGGATCGCAGCACATGTGCCGATGTAACCGTCGACCGGCTGGCGGAGCATCATGTTGCGATAGCCGGGGAAGGCCGGATCGCTGTTGCGAAACGCGGGCGTGAACCAGCGCTCCATGACGCCGTCAACGATGCCATCAAGTCCGCCCTCCTCGATGGCCGTGATCCGGGCAGCCCACATCTCCGCCGTCCCGATCTTGTGGGCCGTGTCGCAGAGGATGAGCGCCTTCACCAGATCGGGGCGACGGGCATAAAGCCCCTGCGCAACGAGACCGCCGACAGAGAGCCCGCAGATCACGGCATTGCTGACCTCGAGATGTTCGAGCAGGCCGATCAGATCGTCGACATGGTCCTCGATAGAATACGGCGACTGCCCGACATCCGAGAGCCCATGCCCGCGCTTGTCATAGGTCAGCAGCGGATAGATGCCAGCAAGCCGGACGATGACGTCACGCCAGATGCGGAAATCGGTTCCGAGCGAATTGATGAAGACGATGACCGGCTTGTTGCCCGGCCCACCAATGATCTGGTGATGCAGGCTGACGCCGTTGACCTGAACGAACTGCACGGGTTCCTCCTCCGTTGACACCATATTGCTCACGCGATTTGGTTAGGTAAAATGATGTTTTCCACGAAACACCTAACCATAGGGTTATGTTTTCCCATGATCGATAACCGCATCAAGTTTCGCCATCTGCAGACCTTCGTGGAGGTTTCGCGCCAGAAGAGCGTGATGAAGGCGGCCGAACTCCTGCATGTCAGCCAGCCTGCGGTGACCAAGACCATCCGGGAACTGGAGGAAGTGCTGGGCGTCGCGGTGTTCGAAAAGGATGGACGCGGCATCCGCATCACCCGTTATGGCGAAGCCTTCCTCAAGCACGCAGGCGCCGCACTGACCGCGCTCCGCCAGGGTTTCGATTCCGTCTCCCATGCCCTGCATGCCGATGCTCCGCCGATCCGGATCGGCGCCCTGCCGACGGTCTCGACCCGCATCATGCCGCAGGCGATGACCTTGTTCCTCAAGGAGGACGTGCCCGCCCGCATCAAAATCGTCACCGGCGAAAATGCCGTCCTGCTCGAACAATTGCGGGTTGGTGATCTCGACCTCGTCGTCGGCCGTCTCGCGGCACCGGAGCAGATGACCGGCTTTTCCTTCGAGCATCTTTATTCCGAACAGGTGATCTTCTGCGTCCGCGCCGGTCATCCGCTTTCCTCCGCCGGCTCAAATCTGTTCGGAGAGCTCGAACGTTATCCCGTGCTGATGCCGACCCGAGCTTCGATCATCCGTCCCTTCGTCGAGCGCTTCCTGATCGCAAACGGCATTTCCGGCATACCCACCCAAATCGAGACGGTCTCTGATAGCTTCGGCCGCGCCTTTGTCCGCCAGACGGACGCGATCTGGATCATCTCGGCAGGCGTCGTGGCAACCGACCTTGCCGATGGCACGCTGGCAGCCCTGCCGATCGACACGAGCGAGACCAAGGGACCGGTGGGCCTGACCGTCCGCGCCGATTCCGTCCCCTCCATGCCGCTGGCGCTTCTGATGCGCACGATCCGCGAGGCAGCTTCCGACGCCGCCAACGCCTGAGCTCAGGGCAGGAGCGGTCGCAACCTGGCCTGCACTTCCAGCATCGCCGGCAGACAATGCCCCGGCAGGTCTGACGCCGAAAGCACAGCCGCAGGCGCGCCGACATTGATCGCGGCCACGACGCGTCCGCGATCATTGCTGATGGGTACGGCGATGGAACAGAGGCCGATCTCGAGCTCTTGATCGATCACGGCATAGCCCTGCTCGCGGACCCGGGCGATTTCCGCCTTCAGCAGCGCAGGATCGATTAGTGTGCGCGGCGTGTGCGCCTTGAGCTGCGTCGCTGCCAGAATGGCATCAACCTCGGCCTCGGCAAGGCTGGCCAGCAGCACCCGCCCCATCGAGGCGCTGTAGGCCGAAAGCCGCGATCCCGGCATCAGGTTGATCGACATGACCCGCTTTTGTGCAGCACGGGCGATGTAGACGATCTCGGTATTGTCGAGGATCGAGGCCGAGGCGCTGTGGCCGACCCGCTCCGACAACTGGTCGAGATGCGGCTGCAGTAACACCGGCAGCGGCGTCGCCGAAAGCCAGGCGTGGCCGATCCGGAGGATCTTCGGGGTCAGCGAGAAGAACTTGCCGTCATAGTCGGCATAGCCGAGCTCCGCAAGCGTCAGCAGGCAACGCCGTGCCGTTGCTCTGTCGAGGCCGCTGGTGTCGGCCGCCTCGGTGATGCTGAGCCGCTGGCGCTCTGGCCCGAAAGCCTCCAGCACCCTCAAGCCTTTCGCAAAGCCACCCATCAGATCGCGCTCACCGATCGCCATACCCCACCCCTATTCGTGCGATTATCGAACAAATATTAAATATCGCACAAAATGCTTGCTGTCGATATTTTCACGGTCATATTTGGCGACAGGAGAACGCGGTCGGACCGCACTCGAGGAAACGGGAGTTCCCATGGACAAGAGAATTGCAAGCCTGGCGGATGCCGTGGCCGGGATCGGCGATGGCGCAACCGTCATGATCGGAGGCTTCGGCGGCTCCGGCGCGCCGATCGAGCTCATTCATGCCCTGATCGACAAGGGCCCGAAGAACCTGACGGTCATCAACAACAATGCTGGCAACGGGCGCATCGGCATCGCCGCGATGATCGACGCCGGCCTGGTGAAGAAGATGATCTGCTCCTTCCCGCGCTCGTCCGATCCCCGCGCCTTTACCGACCGTTACCTTGCCGGTGAGATCGAGCTGGAACTCGTGCCACAGGGCACGCTCGCCGAGCGCATCCGTGCCGGCGGTGCCGGCATCCCGGCCTTCTACACGCCCACGAGCTTCGGCACGGAACTGGCAAACGGCAAGGTGATCGCCGAGTTCGATGGCCGCAAATACGTCCAGGAGCGCTGGCTGAAAGCCGACTTCGCCATCGTCAAGGCGCATCTCGGCGATACCATGGGCAACCTGACCTACCGGATGGCCGGCCGCAACTTCAATCCGCTGATGTGCATGGCCGCCGCCAAGACCATCGCCCAGGTTTCGAAGATCGTGAAGCCCGGCGAGATCGATCCCGAACAGGTGATCACCCCCGGCATCTTTGTCGATGGCGTCGTTGAAGTCGCCAACCCGCAACAGGAAGAAGAGCTCATCCGAGCCGGAGTGGCCTACGCATGACCGAGACATCTGCAATCGACACCCGCGAAGACATCAAGCTCTCCAACGCCCAGATCGCCTGGCGCGCCGCTCAGGACATCGAGGACGGCGCCTATGTAAACCTCGGCATCGGCTTTCCGGAAATGGTCGCCAAGTTCCAGCCCGAGGGCCGCGAAGCGATCTTCCACACCGAAAACGGCGTGCTGAACTTCGGCGAAGCGCCAGCCGCCGGCGAGGAAGACTGGGACCTGATCAATGCCGGCAAGAAGGCCGTCACGCTGAAGCCGGGTGCTGCCTTCTTCCACCACGCCGACAGCTTCGCAATGGTCCGTGGCGGCCATCTCGACGTCGCAATCCTCGGCGCCTATCAGGTGGCCGAGAACGGTGACCTCGCCAACTGGCGCGTCGGCTCCAAGGGCGTTCCCGCCGTCGGCGGCGCCATGGATCTTGTGCATGGGGCAAAGCAGGTCGTCGTCATCACCGAACACGTCACCAAGGACGGCAAGCCGAAGCTCGTCGAGCGCTGCACCTTCCCGCTGACCGGCGTCGGCTGCATCACCCGCGTCTATACGAGCCATGCCGTGATCGACATCGTCGACGGCAAGTTCGTCGTACGCGAGAAGCTCGCCGCCATGACCATGGACGAGCTGCAGGCCATGACCGGCGCCAAGCTTCATAGCGACGGTCCGGTTGCCGACCTCGTCGTGCCCGCGCTGTAAGGAGTACAAGCCATGACCGAAGCCTTTATCTGCGATTACATTCGCACACCCATCGGCCGTTTCGGCGGTTCACTCTCCTCGGTTCGCGCCGATGATCTCGGCGCCGTGCCGCTGAAAGCCCTGATGGAACGCAACACCTCGGTCGACTGGGAAGCCGTCGAGGACGTGATCTTCGGCTGCGCCAACCAGGCGGGCGAAGACAACCGCAATGTCGCGCGCATGTCAGCCCTGCTCGCCGGTCTGCCCGTCTCGGTGACGGGCACCACGATCAACCGCCTCTGCGGCTCCGGCATGGATGCAGTGATCACGGCCGCCCGCGCAATTAAGTCAGGCGAAGCCGAACTGATGATATCAGGCGGCGTCGAAAGCATGAGCCGCGCGCCCTTCGTCATGCCCAAGGCCGACACCGCCTTCTCCCGCAATGCCGAGATCTACGACACCACGATAGGCTGGCGCTTTGTCAATCCACTGATGAAGAAGCAATACGGCGTCGACTCCATGCCGGAGACCGGTGACAACGTGGCAATCGACTTCAAGGTCTCGCGTGAGGACCAGGACGCCTTTGCCGTGCGGAGCCAGGCGAAGGCGGCAGAAGCGCAAGCAAATGGCCGGCTGGCCAAGGAAATCACCCCCGTCACCGTGCCGCAGCGCAAGGGCGATCCTGTCATCGTCGACCGCGACGAACATCCGCGCGCGACCTCGGTCGAGGCACTGGCCAAGCTGAAGCCGGTCAACAAGATGGAAGGTGCCAGCGTCACTGCCGGCAATGCGTCGGGTGTCAATGACGGCGCCGCTGCCCTGATCATCGCCTCGGAAGCCGCCGTGAAGAAATATGGCCTGAACCCCATCGCCCGAATCCTGGGTGGTGCAACCGCTGGCGTTCCGCCGCGCATCATGGGCTTCGGCCCGGCACCGGCCTCCAAGAAGCTGCTCGCCCGTCTCGGTCTGACGCAGCAGCAGATTGATGTCATCGAGCTGAACGAAGCCTTTGCAAGCCAAGGCATCGCCACGCTTCGCGACCTCGGCATTGCCGACGACGACCCGCGCGTCAACCGCAACGGTGGCGCGATTGCACTTGGCCACCCGCTTGGCATGTCGGGCGCGCGCATCGCCGGCACCGCCGCGCTGGAGTTGAAAGAGACCGGGGCGCGCTATGCACTCTCCACCATGTGCATCGGCGTCGGCCAGGGCATTGCGATTGCCCTGGAACGGGTCTGACACAAGATTGAAGGCGCCCCTTGTGGGCGCCTTTTCATGTCACGGATTGAGGAAACTGAGGATCAGCTGATGCACCGCGCCACCCGGTGACAGCTCGACCTGGTCATACTCGCTGTGGCGCGCCACATGCGCATCCGAAATCGGCTTCAACTGGGCCTGAAGTGCGGCGCGCACTTTCTTGCAGCCCGGATCGTTTTCATCACGCAGGCCGATCGACATATCCTGGATAGCCTGCGTGAGGTCCTTCATGAACTGCCCATGCAGTTTCTCATGCTCGACGATACCGTCGTAGAAGGCTTCCCACTTCGCCGCCACGTCTGGAGAAAGCTTCTGAACGGGCTTCGGCAGAGTGTAGGTGACAACAAGCCTCGGCTTGGCCGTGGCCAGCACACAAGCCTGTCCCTGCTGCTGATAGTCGCGCTGCCAGGTGAGCTTGAAGGTCGTGTGCGCGATCACTCGCCCAAGGCTGAGCTTGGGTCCGCGCTCGCCTATCGACTGGTAGAGCTCCATCGGCACTGAGCCATTGATCTTGTAATGCTCTACCTTTTCAGTCGCCTGCCATTCCTGGGCGGCGGCTGGCAATGCTGCGGAGAGCGAGGCGGCGAGGACGGCGAGCAGACGAGAGATCGAATTCACGGTGAGACGGCTCCTAGGATCAGGCATCCTGATACCGACCGACTTAGCCAACCGCAATGACCATCTGAAGGCAGCCCGCGATGGTGCTTGAATCTGGTAGTCCGCGCTTTCCGCAATTTTAACGGATTCTGATATAAAAAAACAAGCTCGGAGCGACGGGGAGAGCGGACAGGCGTGGCTGAAAAAGGGACGATGCAAGACATCCGAAGCCGGATGGGAGAGTGGTTCGGCCTGCTCAAAGTTCCCAATGGCAATCCGGCGTTGACGGCGGCACAGTTCGAGGCTTTCTCCAAGCAGGTCCCCCTGCTCTACTTCATTCTTGCCACGAACTTGATCTCGCTCGCCTGGACCCATCAGGGTGCGGCACCCGATTATCTCGTCGTCTACCTGCCAACGGTCCTGACGGCCCTCTTCGCTCTGCGCTCTCTGATCTGGCTCAGGGGCAGAAATCGCAAGAGAACACCGGAGCAAGCCTATAGGCAGCTCCGCGCCACCAACATTCTCAGCTTTCCGATCGCAGTATTCTGCACCGCCTGGTCGATTTCGTTGCTTCCCTATGGCGACGCCTATCAGAAAGCGCATGTCGCCTTCTTCATGGCGATCACCGTCATCGGCTGCATCTTCTGCCTGATGCACCTGCGCTCCGCAGCCCTGATCGTGACGGTGACAGTCAACCTACCTTTCTTCGTCGTCATGTGCCTGTCGGGTGAGCCGACCTTCATTGCCACGGGCGTGAACGTCATTCTGGTGACGATGGCGATGATCATGATCCTCGTCTCGCACTACCGAGACTTTCGCCAGCTGCATGAATCCCGCAACGTCCTGATGCTGCAGCAACAGGCGCTGCAGGAGCAGAACAAGGCCATGCAGGCGCTCTCGGACGAAAACCTGCGCCTTGCCAATCTCGACAGCCTGACGCTTCTCGCCAACCGCCGAAGCTTCTTTCACATGCTGGAGACAGCCTTTGCACGGGCGAGCGTTGCTGGTGACAAGCTTGCGGTCGGCGTCATCGACCTTGATGGGTTCAAGCCGGTCAACGATCTCTATGGTCACTCCGCCGGCGACAAGGTCCTGATTGAAATCGGTGCCCGGCTGTCGGCCATCCATGACAAAGGCCTGTCGGTCTATCGTCTCGGCGGCGACGAATTCGGCCTTTTGCTCGAGGGTGAATACGGCGACAACGAGGTCATGGCGCTTGGCCAGAAGGTCTGCGAACTGATTGCCGAACGCATCAACATCGGCAGCGGCATGGTCCAGGTCACCGGTTCCGTTGGTTTTGCCCTCTATCCGAATGTCGGTGAAACCGGCCAGGAAATCTATGAGCTTGCCGACTATGCGCTCTACACCGCCAAGCGCCATCATCGCGCAGGCACGGTGATATTCAACGCCGTCCAGGCCAACGAACTGAACCGCCAGAAGATCGTCGAAGAGGCCCTTGTTGCAGCCGACCTGGACAAGGAACTCTCGCTCGTCTTTCAGCCGATCACCTGCGTCAACCGCCGTATCTGCATCGGCTTCGAGGCTCTTGCCCGCTGGGAAAGCCCGCGCATCGGCCAGATCTCGCCCGCAGAGTTCATTCCCGTTGCCGAACACAATGGTCGCATCACACTGATCACGCGCCTTCTGTTGGAACGTGCTCTGAGCGTCGCACATCTGTGGCCGGATGACGTCTATCTCTCCTTCAACCTCTCACCACACGATCTCAGCTCGCCGGAAAACACGTTGAAGATCGTCTCGATCGTGCTGAAGAGCGGCTTCGACCCGCGCCGCATCAATTTCGAGATCACCGAAACCGCCGTCATGCACGATTTCGAGCAGGCAAGCGCCTCGATCCAGATGCTGCGCGAACTGGGTGCCGGCATTTCGCTCGACGATTTCGG
The DNA here is from genome assembly GCA_051861045.1 of Allorhizobium sp. Classification (GTDB taxonomy): domain Bacteria; phylum Pseudomonadota; class Alphaproteobacteria; order Rhizobiales; family Rhizobiaceae; genus Allorhizobium. Next base: position 248,732 of record JBHYDI010000001.1, on the reverse strand, counting down.
TACCGGCTATTCCAGCTTGAGCCATGTGCACAAGCTGCCGCTGACCAAGATCAAGATCGACGGCAGCTTCGTGCGCAACATTCACACGCGCCGGACGAGCTTCAACATCGTGAAATCGGTGCTGGCGCTCTGCGCCGAGATGGAGCTGGAAGCGATTGTCGAAGGCGTCGAGACGGAAGAGGAACTGCGGATCCTCGAAAATCTCGGTGTCCGGGCGGTGCAGGGCTACTACTTCAGCAAGCCGATGCTGGCAGCCGAGACCGTCAAGTTCCTGGCGGCCAAACCTGCCCAAGCAATGGCGTCTTAAAGGTCAGTCCAGTCCAGGCCGCAACTGCGCCTTCAGGCGACGGACGATATCGGCATCCGTGTGCCGGGGTGCCTCGGTCGAGAAACCCAGTTCAGTCAATCGGGGCTCGCCGATACCAACCCGGCTGCAGGACGCATGCAGTTCCCTCACCCCGGCAATCGCGAGAAAACGAACCGCATTCTCAGGGCGCACCCCACCGCCAGGCATGATCGAAATGCGGCCGGAACCCCGCTCCGCCAGTCGGGCAATGACATCAATGCCCTCTTCGGCATGCCGCGCACCACCCGATGTCAGCACACGCGAGAAACCGAGCTCAATCGCAAGATCGAGAGCGGCATCCATGTCTTCGACAACATCGATCGCCCGATGCAAAGTGAGGTCCAGCCCCTGTGCCGCATCGATGAGCCGACGGATGACGTCGGCATCCAGCGCACCGGCCGCCGTGGTCGCGCCGATGACGACGCCGGCCAACCCGGCTTCGCGCGCAGCAACAATGTCGGTCTCCATGAGCCCGACTTCAGCCTCGCTATAGATGAAGCCACCGGCGCGCGGACGGATCAGCGCATGGACGGGGATCGGTGCTTTGGCACCAACCGCCATGAAGCCACGAGAAGGCGTCAGCCCACCGGAACCCAGTGCCGAGCAGAGCTCGATCCGGTCAGCGCCACCGGCGACGGCCGCGTCCAGCCCGGCGACGTCATCGACGCAGATTTCGAGCAGCGGTCCTGCGGCTTTCTCCCGAGATGTCACCATGCTCCTCCCTCAACCCTCTGTCTTCGTCCGGGGCGTCCGATCCAGCAGCCACAGCAGGCAGACACCTGAAAAGCCGGCGATCGAGGCGATAATCGCCGTGCCCGCATAGTCGCTGATGCTGGTGCCGAGCGCAAACATGAGCGAAGCCATGCCACCGCTCAGGAAGATGTTGACCGCAATCAGCGAACTGCCGAGACCGGCCCGGTCGGCAATCAGGTTCTGCAGATAGGTGATCGGGATCGCGATGATGCCCGCGGCTCCAAGGCCTGCAACGACGGTCAGCAGATAGACATCCATCGGTCGGTCGGCGAGGCCGAGGAAGACGAGGTAGCTGCAATAGATCAGGGCCGCCGTGACCATCGCAAAGAGGATCGAGGTACGCGCTTCGACCCATCCCCAGAAGAGGATGAAGATGATCTCGAGAAACGCGACGATGCCGACGATCACGCCGACATCGGCCGGCGTTCCGCCGGCCTTGCCGGTGACGATCAGCGGCAGGACGGTGCCATTGGCATGCAACATGGCCGAAATCAGCGAGATCGCCAGAAGCCTTGGCAACACACTTGCCGAGCCGATCTGCCGGATCGAACGGAAGAAGGAATAGTGCTGCCTCTCTCCCTCCTGCACGGGCGGCAGGCGATCGAGCCCGAAGACGAACAGAAGAAGACAGACAAGGCAGGCAAGGCTCGCAAGCAGGAAGGCTGGCAGCATGCTGGGCTGGCCGACGAGCAGTGCTCCGACGATGCCCGGCACCAGGACCCAGGAGGCGGACAGGATCGCGCGGACGGCGGAGTTCACCGCCATCAGCTCGCGAACCGCCATGCCGGAGGAAACCGCACGGATATTGGCGAAGATCAGCGAATTGATCGTTCCAAAGATCGGGATAAAGACCAGACCGGCAATGGCAAACATGACTGCCGTGGGGATCGCATAGACCAGTCCGAACCCGACAATGCCGAAGATCGCGGCCAGGACCATCGGCGAACGGAAATGGCCTAGCCGGTCGGCGATTATGCCAGCAGTCACGCTTGCGCTGACATTGACCACCGCAGACAGAAAGATCAGCACCGAATAGACGGCGTCCGACAGTCCGAGTTCACGGATGCCGATCAGCGACATGTAGGGCGACGTCGCAGCGCCAGAGAAGCCAAAGAAGAAGATCGCGGCCGCACTGACCCGGATCGGCTTGTGGCGATAGACCACCGAAAAGGAGGACAACATCAAGGGTACAATCGGGTTGGGGATCGTGCCGCCGGAAGGGCGGCACCGACATCAATGTCTCAAGGGAATCGGGTCGAGAAGAACACCTTTGCCGTATAGCTGAAATCCTTGGCGAAGGGATAGCTGGGCTGATGACGACGACGGCTCGGCAGGTTCTCGATATCCTGATTGATCACGCCATCCGTCAGCGCCATCAGGTTCGGATTGGCGATCGGCGCAAGCTCCGGCGAGAGGTAGCCGGACTTAACGACGAGCAGCCGCACCTTGGTCGGATCGAGACCGAGTCGGGTGAAGTCCGCGATATTGTGATAGGGCCTGCGCCGCGCCGCGAGCACCAGCGTGATGCCACCAATCCTGACGACCGCCTGTTGTTCGGCAGCCGGACCCGGATTGTCGAGAAAAACGACATCCGCCTCGACCTCGACGGAGGGGCTTGCCGGATCGAGAGATCCACCAACCTTGAGCGAGACCCGCGCACCGGCGCCGGCTGCGAAACACCGTTCAACGGCCGGGCGGTCGGTAATGCCGGCAATCAGGATATCATCGATCGACCGCGCCAGAAGCGCCTTGAGCACATCCGCCCGATCGCCAACGCCACCACCGGTCGGGTTGTCGCCCGAGTCAGCGAGAATGATCGGCCGTGTCTCGGTGCTTTCAGCGATATCCAGCATCTCAGCCAACGGACCCGTAACCGGTCCAAAGCGGAAGTCTTCGCGGGCATCCCAGTAGGACTGGGCAATAGCAGCCGCGACCTTTTCCGCCGCAGCCTTGTCGACGGCCGTGACGACAGCACAGGCCGTGCCGCGCGGCTCATCCGCCCAGACATAGCCCACCATCAGGTTGGCATCCCAGACACCGGGAACGGCATCATGCTCCGGTAGCTTCAGATAAAGGCTCTTTGCCGGCTCGTCTTCTGTCGAGGTCCGTTCGCCCGGCAAAAGAACCGGCACCGGCGCCCACGCGACGCCCGGCTTCTCGCCACTCTTCAGTGCTCGCACCAGCATCGACCAGGCACGCACCATGGTCTCACGCACATCGATATGCGGCGCTGTGCGATAGCCAGCGAAGATATCGAGCTGATCGACGATCTTCTGCGTGACGTTGCCATGCAGGTCGTAGCTCGCAGCAACCGGGACATCGGGCCCGACAACAGCACGGGCCGCCGAGATCCAGTCGCCCTCGGCATCATCCATGCCCTCGACATTCATCGCACCATGCATGGCGAGGTAAAGCCCGTCGATCGGCAGTGTGGCCTTGAGCCGCTCAAGGAACTCCGCCTTGAAGCCTTCATAGGTGGCGCGTGCCAGCGGACCACCCGGAACCGCACGGGCATGCAACAAGGGGAGGTGTTCGACGCCTTCCGCTTCGAGGAAGTCGAAATACTCATGCGCCAGCAGATCCGGCCCGCACAGCACGCGGAAATCCTCGGGCTGCATCAGGACGGGAGACGAGGTCGAGCACTCGGTATGGATACCGCCGACAGCGATGCGGAAGGTCATGAGATTCGGATCCTCAGTAGCGGGGGCTCAGGCGGACGATGGCGGCAAACCGCAGCCAGTCCTTGCTGTCCTTCGGCGTCCACGCAGCCTCGGCGATGGCCGGAAGACGCGGGAAGACGAGGTGGTTGAAGTAGTCGCGGGTCAGAAAGTGTTCGCACCAGATGCAGGCCTGAACGCCGCGCATATGGGCCGCGAGCTCGGCCGGAAACTCGGCGACTGCCTCATAGGTGTAGGTATGCTTGGGTGGCACGGTGCCCGCCCAGCTCGCACCCGGCTCCTGGAAGGCCTCGTCCTGCACCATGTCGAGATAATAGGCTTGGCCCGGTGTCATGACGACGTCGTAGCCCTGTTTCGCCAGTTCCAGCCCGACCTCAGGCTTCTGCCAGGCCATCAGCAAGGTGCCCTCGGGATCGACGCCGCCGCCATGGCTGACCTCGTCCCAACCGGCGAGCTTGCGGCCGCGCTCGGCCAGCATCTTCTGGATACGCTTCATGAAATAGCTCTGCAGCCCGAAGGTCCCCTCGATACCCTCCTGCTGCATCAGCTTTCGAGCAAGCGGCGAAGCCATCCAGGTATTGGCCGCCACTTCGTCGCCGCCGATATGGATAAGCGTCGACGGGAAGAGCTCGACCATTTCGTCGAAGACCTTGCCCAGCACCTCGTAGGTATATTCGATCGCCGGGTTCAGCGCATTGTTCGGATACCCTTGAACGGAGCGATAGCTGTCCGGCGCCTCCTGCCCGTCGACGAGCTCCGGCAAGGCAACCAGCATGGCCGTGCTGTGGCCGGGCACGTCGATCTCCGGCACCACCTCAACTTGAAGGGCGGCGGCATGGGCGACGATGTCGCGCACCTCGTCCTGGGCGTAGAAACCACCGACAGGCTCGGCGCCGTTGCCGAGCTGCGGCAGCAGCGGCTCGTCCGGTCCGCGCAACACGCCAAGCGTCGTCAGCTGCGGGAAGGCCTTGATTTCGAGACGCCAGGCTTCGTCGTCGGACAGATGCCAGTGGAAGGTGTTCATCCGGAACCAGGCGAGGATGTCGATCAGGCGTTTGACGTCGGCTACGGGGAAGAACTGGCGGGAGACATCCAGATGGCAACCGCGCCAGTCGTAGCGCGGCTTGTCGGAGATCGTGCCTGATGCAGGGAAGCGGAACGTCTCCGGCTGGGAGCGCGCACCATGCAGCATCTGGGCAAGCAGGGTCAGCGCATATTGCAGGCCAGCGACATCGCCATAACGGAGCGTGATGCCGTCAGCGGCAAAGTCCAGCCGATAGGCGGAGGCACCAAGCGCCTCGTCGTACTTGAGAGCGATCGCCCGCCCCTGATGCACCGGCGCCAGCGACAGCGGCGCATGAGCGACCGCGAAGAGACGGCAGAAGAGGCGCAGCACATTTTCGACGGCGCGCAGTTCGACCAGCGAGGCGCCTTCTGCCGGATAAAGCGCGACCGGGAAACCTTCGCCCGCCACGAGCTCGGCAGAGGCCGGCCAGGGGAGCATGGCGAAAGGCTGAGACACCTTGCCCTCAGGCAGCAAGGCCGGCGGTGGCGCACTATGACCACCGCCCAGCATCAGATCGGCCACTGCGACGGCGGCATGCTGGCCGGTGGAGAGGGTGATGTAGGCGGATTTCGCCCCATCCGTGCGGTGTTTTGCCGGGCGCCAGAGACCACCGACCCGGAAGGTCCAGGATGCACCCGGCTGCAGCACGAAGCCGGCCGGCGGCGCGAACTGGTGGAAATTGGCATTGCGCTTCAGGAAGACCGCATTCTCAAGGATCGGCTCTTCCAGGTCCTTCACGCGGGTGAGCGACGTATAGGCAAGCTTGAAATCGGAAAGGGCGACATCGGAGAGATTGACCAGCGTGAAGACGAAGGCGCCGCAGTCGTCGCCCTCCACCGGATGCCACGCGTTTTCGAGGCGAAACTGGACTGCTGTTGCCATGGGGAATGCTCCGGGCTTGTCGGTATCAATAATTGTCGGATTGCGAGAAGGTTCGCGCGAGCTCGGCCTGACCGGCCGTCAACCCGCAATCGACCGGAAGGCACACACCGGTGATCGCGGCCGCCTGATCGCTGGAGAGGAAAAAGACGGCATTGGCGATGTCTTCCGCCGTCGCTATCCGGCGCAGCGCATACCAGCGCTTGGCCTCTTCGAAGACCTGAGGATTGGCGGCAGCACGCGCCTCCCAGGCCTGGGTGCGTACGGTGCCAGGGGCCACCGCATTCGAGCGGATGCCGTATTTGCCGTATTCGACGGCAATCAGCTTGGTGAGGTGGATGAGCCCGGCCTTGGCCGCGCTATAGGCAGGATGCCCGAAGACGGCCAAGCCATTGACCGAGGAAATGTTGACGAGCGCGCCCTTCGCCCCCTTCAGCGCCTCTTCAAACGCGCGGAAACAGAGGAACGGCGCTTCGAGATTGAGGGCATTGTCCTTGCGCCAGATGTCGCCATCGGTATCGCCGAGGCTGACGGCCCGGGCCGCACCGGCATTGTTGACCAGCGTATGCACCAGCCCATAGCCGGCCACGCGCGCGGCCATCTCGGCGAGATCCGTCTCGTCCGTCACATCACAAGTGAGCGGCACGAAACGCGGATCGCTTCCGAGCACCACGATTGCGCGATCCAGTGCCGCATGATCCAGATCGAGCAGCACGACCACGTCATGGCTGTCGGCCAGACGCTTGGCGATGGCCCGCCCGATATCGCCGGCAGCACCGGTTACGACGGCAACCTTATGCGTCACGGCAGGTCTCCGCTATCGATACGGGCATGGGCTCAGTCTCCGAGAAGTTGCCGGTCGTCCCCACCATCGCGGTGTTCGACCAGCTGTTGCTTGATATGGCGCAGCGTGACCTGCGACTGCTTGCGATTGCGATAGGCAACCAGGCTCGCGATCACGTCGACGACGGCGAGATAGGCAAATCGCGTCGAGGTCGGCCGGAAAATGTTTTCACCCTCCGGCAGGTCGATGCCGATGACGAGTTCGGATGCCTCGGCTACAAGGCTGTTGCTCTGGGTGAGCGCGATCGTGGTGATGCCGTTCTCGCGGGCGAGCTTGAAGCATTTCACCAGCTCGGCATTGCGCCCCGAAAACGAAGAGCCGATTAGCACGTCATTGGAGCGCGCAGCCGCCGTCAGCATCAGTTGCATATTGTGATCGGCCGAAGCCGTCACCCGTGATCCCAGACGAAACAGCCGGTTCTGGATCTCGCCAGAGATCATCGAGGAATTGCCGCCCGAACCGAAGGCATAGACCATTTCCGCCCGCGCCAGCCGGTCGGCGACTTTGTCGAGGATGGCGGGGTCAAGCGCCCGATGCACCATGAACATGGCGTTCTGCGCCTTGGTGATGACATCGGTCGCGACGTCAGCCGGCTCGGTGCTCTGCGCCTCCGGGTTGAGATAGCGCACCCCGACATAGGCCGTGCGCGCCAGGCTCACCTTGAAATCGGCAAAGTTTTGGCAGCCAAGACGACGGCAGAAGCGCGTCACCGTCGGCGGCGAGACCTCTGCCTTTTCGGCCAGCTCGATGATCGAGGCATTGACGGCGAAGTCGAAGGAATTGAGCAGGATATCCGCGATGCGTTGCTCGGAGGCCGAAAACTGCCCTGCCTCTTCCTGAATGCGCGCGAAGATATCCAATGCCCTGCCCTCTCTGTTATTTCGAAGGCTTGAAGGCTACGCAGTCGATCTCGACCTTGCAATCGACCATCATCGAGGCCTGGACACAGGCGCGCGCCGGCGGGTGCTCGCCGAAATATTGCTGGTAGATCTTGTTGAAGGTCCAGAAATCGCGCGGGTCATCCAGCCACACGCCGCAGCGCACGACATGCTCGAGCCCGTATCCGGCCTCGTCCAGAATGGCGATGACATTGGCGATCGTCTTGTGGGTCTGCTCGATGATGCCGCCCGGGATGATTTCCCCGTCTTCCATGGCCACCTGGCCGGAGACATAGAGCCAGCCATCGGCCTCGACAGCCCGGGCAAACGGCAGCCGCTGGCCACCCGCACCCGCCTTCTCGGCCCCGTAACGCTTGATCGTCATGGACACCTCTCATGCAAATTATTTTCTTCGATCGTTGACAAGCGACCATAAAAAACCGATTTTGACCAGAGAAAATCGACATTCATGAAAAGAATTTAAAGACGGGGAAGAAATGCGCGACCCATTCCAGAATCCGTTTCCGGCGACCGACGACGCCCGCCATGCCATCTGGGAGATGCTCGTCCCCCGCGATATCGATGCCTTCCTCGCCGCCGACTGGAGCATGGTCGCCCATGACTTCGTCGAGGATGGTTTTATCGGCATCAGCGGCAATCGCGAGGACAATCCGGACAAGTGGACGCTGGCCTTCCCCAATCTGCCCGCCTATCGCGACGAGTGGCTGACGCAGGCCAAGGACTTTGCCGCCCAGACCTATGGCGAGGACCCGCGCACCGCGATCTTCTCGACGACGACGCTAGAAGAGATCGAGATTTCAGGCGAGACCGCGCTCGTACGCAAAAAGTTCGACGGCGGCATCAAGAAGGCGGATGGCACACTCGACGTCATGCGCTGGCAGACGCTCTATTATTGCCGCCTGCATGAAGGCCGCTGGAAAATCTCCGGCTTTACCGGTTATCTGCCCAATCCGATGGGCAAGCGCTGAACCGCCCTCAAACCCTCAAGACCCCGGAGGTCAGCCTTTGCGCATCTTCACCGCCGCGCTTGCAACGGAAACGAACACCTTCTCCCCGATCTGCATCGACCGGCGCGCCTTCGAGGATTCGCTCTATGCACCTCCGGGACAACATCCCGCGACACCCACGCTCTGCACCGCGCCGATCACGGTCGGCCGCAAGGTCTGCGCTGACAAGGGCTGGACGCTGATCGAGGGCACAGCGACCTGGGCGGATCCGGCAGGCCTCGTCAACCGCCAGACCTATGAGAGCCTTCGCGACGAGATCCTCGATCAGTTGCGCGCAGCACTGCCTGTCGATGCCGTGGTGCTCGGCCTGCATGGCGCCATGGTCGCCGACGGTTATCTCGACCCGGAAGGCGATCTCTTGGCCCGCATCCGCGAGATCATCGGCCCTGATATTCTTCTCTGCGGGGAGCTCGATCCGCACAGCCATCTGACGGCAAAACGCGTCGCAGCCGCCGACTTCTTCGTCGTCTTCAAGGAATTCCCGCATACGGATTTCGTCGACCGCGCCGAAGATCTCTGGCGCATTGCAGTCGACACGCTGGAAGGTCGGGTGAAGCCGGTCATGTCGGTCTTCGACTGCCGGATGATCGATATCTTCCCGACCTCGCGCGAGCCGATGCGCAGCTTTGTTGACAGACTTATGGCCATCGAGAAGACGGATCCAGAGGTTCTGTCGCTCTCTGTCATCCATGGTTTCATGGCCGGCGACGTGCCTGAGATGGGCACCAAGACGATCGCTGTGACCAACGGCAATGCTGACAAGGGCGCAATGCTCGCGCGCGACCTCGGCCTTGAGCTTTTTGCCAAGCGCGGCACCTTCATGATGCCGCAGATCGACGAGAAGACCGCTCTCGACCAGGCGCTCGCCTACCCGGAAGGGCCTGTCGTCATCGCCGACATGTGGGACAATCCGGGCGGCGGAACGGCGGGTGACGCGACCGTTATCCTGGAGGAAATGCTGGCGCGGGGCGTAACCAACGCTGCCGTCGGCATGATCTGGGATCCGATTGCCGTGCAGATCTGCATGGCTGCCGGCGAAGGTGCTGAAATCCCCCTGCGCTTCGGCGCGAAATCGGCCCCTGGAACTGGTCATCCGGTCGACGGATTGGTCAAGGTGGTGAAGGTCGTGCCTTCTGCCGAAATGCGTTTCGGCGACAGCATCGCCCCCTTCGGCGATGCCGCCCATATCCGGCTTGAAGGTATCGACATCATCCTGAGCTCGGTCCGCGTCCAGAGCTACGATCCCTCGCTGTTTACCGCACTCGGCATCGACCCGACGACGAAGCACCTGCTGGTCATCAAGTCGACCAACCACTTCTATGCCGCCTTCTCGCAGATCGCCTCGGAAATCCTCTACTGCGCAGCAGGCACGCCCTACCCGAACAATCCGGCTAAGACCGCCTATCGCCATGTGCGCCGCGATATCTGGCCGATCATGGCCAATCCGCACGAGACGCCCGAAGGCAGCGAGGCCGCATGATGGAACTCCCCCGCCCCAAGCCTGGCCAGCCGATATCAGAACTCTCCACGCCGCTGCCGCTGATTGACGAAGAGAAGCTCGCCACCAATATCGAGCGTGTGCAGGCCTATATGGACAGCCATGGCCTCGCCTTCCGTCCGCACATCAAGACCCACAAGATCCCGGCCATCGCTGGCGAACAGGTAAAGGCGGGCGCGAAGGGCATCAACTGCCAGAAGATCACCGAAGCCGAGATCTTCGCCGATGCCGGCTTCGAGGACCTGCTCATCACCTTCAACATTCTGGGTAGCGAGAAACACAAGCGCCTGATCGATCTGAACGCCCGCATTTCCGGCCTGAAGGTCGTCGCAGACAGCGAGACTACAGTGCGCGGCCTCTCCTGCGCTTTCTCACAGACGCGCCCGCTGACCGTGCTTGTTGAATGCGACACGGGTGGCGGACGCTGCGGCGTCCAGAGCCCGGATGAGGCCGTAGCACTTGCCGAGACAATCACTGCTGCCCCCGGCCTCACCTTCGGCGGCATCCTGACCTATCCCAAGGCCGACACCGAGGAGGCCGTCGAAGCCTTCTTCGCCGCCACGCTCGCAGGCCTCGCCGCCCGCGGCATCCCTTGCCCCATCGTTTCCAATGGCGGCACGCCCAGCCTCTTCTCCGCGCACAAGGTAACGTCGGCGACCGAGCACAGGGCCGGCACCTATGTCTATAACGACCGCGCCATGGCAAGATCGGGCCATTGCAGCCTCGACGACTGCGCCATGCACATCCTGGCGACCGTCGTCTCCCGCCCGACCGCAGATCGCGCCATCCTCGACGCCGGTTCCAAGGCCCTGACCTCGGACCTTCTCGGCTTCTCCGACTACGGCATGATCGTTGAGTACCCGGACGCGGTCATGACAGGTCTTTCCGAGGAGCATGGCACGGTCGACCTGTCGAAGGTTCAGGGACGGCGACCGGAGATCGGGGAGAAGGTCCGTATCATCCCGAACCACACCTGCGTGGTCTCGAACCTCTTCGATGTGATGACCTTCCACCGCGACGGCATCGTCACGAGGGTGGAAGAGGTCGCCGCCCGAGGGCTTGTCTGGTAATCCGTTGAAGGCGACCGGCCGCCTATCGAGGGTAGGCCAATGATGCGCATTCTACAGGTTCTTCTGCCCAGGATTTTTCAGCCGCCACTGCTAGGCTTTGAAACGAGCGAAGAAGTCGGCTAGAATGGTAGAATTCTGGCTACCTTGGTAGAATGGAGCAAAGCGTCATGAGCCTCAACATCAAGGACCCCGAAGCGCACCGCCTCGCTCAGGCGATAGCCCTAGCGACGGGACAGAGTATGAGCCGCGTTGTCACCGATGCTCTCCGCGAGCGCTATGCGCAGATTGAAAAACAGAAAGGCAAGGCTTCCGTCGATGAACTTCTGACGATCGCGAACCGGGCTACAGAGCATCTCAAGCAGCCCTACACCGATCACGCCGAGCTTCTCTATGACGAAGATGGCCTGCCGAAATGATTGTCGACACATCAGCCATGGTTGCGATCTTCTATGGCGAACCGGAAGCTGCCGACTTCACGCGACTGATCCACGGCGCGGCGATTACGCGGATCAGCGTGGCAAACTATCTTGAACTATCCATGGTGATCGAAAAGCAGCTTGGGCCGGAAGGGATGCGGCAGGTCGAAGCCTTCTTCCGCCGCGCCGCGATCAGCATTGAGCCAGTGACAGTCGAGCAGGGCGATCTGGCCAGACAGGCATTCCTCGATTTCGGCAAAGGCAGGCACAAGGCCGGCTTGAATTTTGGCGACTGCTTTGCCTACGCTCTCGCGAAGGATCTCGATGAACCGCTGCTCTTCAAGGGCAAAGACTTCGCGGAGACAGACATTCGCTCGGCGGCTTAGGGCCGCTATTGCCAAATCCTTTGCCTCAAGGCGGAAGGGCCATCATGACGGAGTACAAGCAGTTGCAGAGTCTCCACCAGCTGCGTGGCGGCTGCATGTGCGGCGCCGTGACCTACGAGGTCGCAGATCGCTTTCTCTACGCAATCAACTGCCACTGTTCGAAATGTCGCCGCACCACGGGCTCCGCTTTCAAGCCAATCGCTGGTGTCGCGGTAGAGGATTTTACCCTCACGGCAGGATCGGACGCAATGTTCCGTCACGGCGACCCTGACGGCATCCATGACATGCACTGCCGCAGCTGCGGCTCGCTCATCTATTCCTGGATTGCTGAAAACGGCGGCGTGAAGGTGCACATTCCCATGGGCACGCTCATCGACCCGCCCTCGATGAAGCCCTCAATGCACATCTTCGTCGGATCAAAAGCGCCATGGTACGAGATCCTCGACGACCTGCCGCAGTTTGACGAATTCCCGGACTGACCAGGAGCCGCCGATCCCCAAAACGAAAAAAGGTCCGCCCGAAGGCGGACCAGGGGATTGGCCTTTGGCATGGCCGGGAGGAGCTTTATTCGGCCGCCGTGACGGAGGCGGGCAAGTCGAGCGTGCGCCAGTCGATGCGCCGTTCGAGCGCCTCGCCGCTGGCGTCGAAGAGGTGGCAGTCTGCGGCCATGATACCGGTCACCATCGGCTGCTCGACACGGATGGGCGCCGAGCCCGGCAGAAGTGCGCAATAGGGCTCGCCGTTCGGCAGCGAAGCATAGGCGATCGTGTTGATGCCAAGCCGCTCGATGACGGCAGGCGTCACCATGATGTTGATATCGCCTTCGTTGAGACGTGTGTGCTCAGGCCGAATGCCGAGAGTCAGTGTCTGGCCGACGAGATCGGGACGCGCATCGACCGGGATCAGCGCCGTCTGGCCCTCGTAGGAAATCGTGACGCCGATCGCATCGACGGCGACACAGGTGACCGGCACGAAGTTCATCTTCGGATTGCCGATGAAGCCGGCGACGAAGGTGTTCTGCGGCTTGTGATAGAGCTCGAGCGGTGCACCCACCTGGGCGATATGGCCGGCATTCAGCACCACGATGCGGTCGGCCATGGTCATGGCCTCGATCTGGTCGTGGGTAACGTAGATCATCGTCGCTTCGAGGTCGCGATGCAGCTTGGTAAGCTCAATGCGCATGTCAGCGCGGAGCGCAGCGTCGAGGTTCGACAACGGTTCGTCGAACAGGAAGATCTTCGGTTCGCGCACGATCGCGCGGCCGATGGCGACACGCTGGCGCTGACCGCCGGAAAGCTGGCCCGGGCGCTGCTGCAGGCGTTGATCGAGCTGCAGGATCTTGGCAACACCTCCCACCTTCTCGCGGATCTGCTCTTCTGAAAGCTTCTCGACGCGCAGTGGGAAGGCGATGTTCTCGAAGACGGACATATGCGGATAAAGCGCGTAGGACTGGAAGACCATGGCGATGCCGCGTTCGACCGGCGGCTTGTCGTTGACCCGCTCGCCATCGATGACGATATCACCGTCGGTCGTGTCATCGAGGCCTGCGATCATGCGCAGCAGCGTGGACTTGCCGCAGCCCGAGGGACCGACGAAAACGACGAACTCGCCGTCCTTCACCTCGAGATCGACACCCTTGATGACCTCGAAATGTCCGTACGACTTGCGCACCTTTTTCAGAAATAGCTGACCCACGACCCTCAGTCTCCATTGCCGGTCCTGTAGCGACCAGCCAAACCCGCTTGATGAATTCCGCGGGCCGAAAACCGGCCCGCGGAGCCTCGGTTTCCCGAGATTACTTGTACTGCTCGAGTTCGCCGGCAGCCTTCTTCAGGGCATCGGCCGGCTCGGCCTTGCCGGTGACGACAGACTGGACCATCTCGATCATGACGTTCTGGAAGCCCTTATAGTCAGTGAAGAGGGGCTCCGGACCACCATAGGCGATGCCGTCGATGAACGGCTTCCAGAAGGGCTCGTTGGCGACGAACTGGTCAACCACGGCGCCCGGACGAAGCGGGGTAAGGCCAGCGCCTCCCTGCAGCTCGTATTCATGCTGGATGTCGGTCGAGGTGATGTACTTGGCGAATTCAGTCGCCTTTTCCTCAACGCCCGAGCCCTTGAAGATAGCAAGGCTGTCGGTGATCAGCAGCGTGCCTTCACCCTTGGCGGACGGGCCAAGCGGCAGCGGAGCAACGCCCCAGTTAACCTTGGTGTCCTTCAGGCGATAGGCAGCACCCGAACCGGCCTGGATCATGCCGACCTTGCCGTCGAGGAAGATGGCGCGGATTTCGTTCTGCTCATAGGCAGTCGCACCTTCGACGGAGTAAGGCGTGATGTCCTTGTAGGCCTGCAGGGCGGCCAGAACTTCCGGGCTGTCGATGACGATCTTGTCGCCATCGATGACCTTGCCGTTGTTGGTGTAAACCCAGTGCATGAACTGGTGCATGGTGTTGTCGAAGGTCTTTGCCGGCAGGCCGTAACCGGCAGTACCGGTCTTTTCCTTGATCTGTTTGGAAAACTCGATCTCTTCAGCCCAGGTCTTCGGCGGGGTTTCCGGGTCGAGGCCAGCGGCCTTGAACAGGTCCTTGTTCCAATAGAGGGCCTTGGTCGAGAAGGCGACCGGAACGCCCCACTGCGTGTCCTCGAAGGTCACGGTGTCGACGATGTTCGGATAGTAGGATGCCTTTTCCTCGTCCGTCATCGGAACCGCAACGATGAGATCGTTCTGGGCGAATTCCTTCAGCGTGCGCGAGCCGACATAGGCCATGGCAACCGGTGTACCGGCGACGGCAAGCGTCGTTGCCTTGTCCTGGCACTGCTCCCAGCCGACGACTTCAGGCTTGACCTTCCAGCCGGCATTCTTGCCTTCCCATTCGGCGATGTACTTCTCGTGGATCGGGTCGATCTTGTCGCCGCAATAGATCCAGCTGATCTCCTGGTCGGCCGCCAGCGTGGTGAGCGCCGAGCTTGCGAGCAGGGCGAACGAGCCTGCGAGCATGGTCAGTTTTCTTGTCATCGGTAGTTCCCCTTTGTTGACAGGTTGAAAGCGTCCGGTTGGCCCGAATTTTTGATTGGCAGCCCTTACTTCACCGCGCCGGCGGTCAGTCCGCTGACGAGGTAGCGCTGCAGGAAGAAGATCACGATCATGGCGGGCGTAATCCCGACGAAGCTCGCCGCCATCAGCTCGTTCCAGATGACCTCCTGGCGACCGAAATAGGCAAACAGCCCGATCGGAAGCGGCATGTACTCGGTCTTGGAATTGAAGGTGAGGGCAAAGATGAACTGCTGGGCATAAGCGCCAATGAAGGTGGTGATGGCGACGACAGCGATGCCAGGTGTGGCGAGCGGCAGGATGACCCGACGGAAGGTGTAGAAATAGCCGGCGCCATCGACATAGGCCGCCTCTTCCAGCTCCCGCGGAATGCGCATCATGTAGGTGCGCAACAGCCAGATGGCCGACGGGATGAGAAAGGCAACACCGGGCACGATCATCGCAAAGTAGGTGTTCAGCACGCCCATCGACCGCATCAGCCGGAAGAGCGGGATGAGCAGCACGGCGCCCGAGAACATGTTGACAGCGAGGAAGGCTGCAAGCAGCTGGCCACGACCGCGAAACTCGAAGCGAGCGAAGGCGTAGGATGCCGGCACCACCAGGATCAGCACGACGACAGTCGCAATCGTCGAGATGAAAAAGGAGTTGAAGATGTAGCGGGCGAAGCCTGGAACGCTGTCCCACATGGTGATGTAGGCGTCGAAGGAGCCGTTCTCCGGGAAGAAGCGATAGGGCGAGGAGAAGAGCTGGCTGAGCGGCTTGAGCGACACCAGGAAGCCTTCGACGAAGGGTGCGAGCACGAAGGTCAGGAAGAGCGCGATACCCGCATAGATGCCGACCAGTTCATACCAGCGATAGCGGTTGATCAGGGCTGTCTTGTCGTAGCTCATCGGGCATGCTCCTGCGAGAGGCGGCTGGTCACGCGGAAATAGGCGACGCAGAAGATCGAGAGGAAGATGCAGATCAGGACCGCACGGGCAGCACCTTCGCCATATTTCTTCGAGCCGATCGCGGTGTGATAGGTGTCGATGATCATCGTGGTGGTCTCGCCGCTCGGACCGCCGCGCGTCAGGATCCAGATGATGTCGAAGGAATTGAAGGTCGCGATCAGAGACAGCATCGACATGGTGATCATGGCCGGCAGGATCAGCGGCAAGGTGATACGGCGGAAGCGATAGAAGCGACCGGCGCCATCCGTCCAGGCGGCTTCGTAGAGATCCTGCGGGATCGCCTGCATGGCAGCCAGCATGTAGAGCGTGACCATCGGCACGCCGATCCACACATCGGTGAAGATCGTCGCCCAGAAGGCGGTCGAACCATAGGCGAGGAAGGCGACGGGGCCATCGACCACGCCCATGCGCTGCAAGACGCCGGAGATCATGCCGAACTGGCCGTTATACATCCAGCCCCACATGAAAATGCCAATCGCCATGGGCACGATCCACGGCGGCATGGTGAGCACCCGGAAAAGTGTGCGGCCAGGCACCGCCGTGTTCAGCATCGCGGCACCGAATGTGCCGATGATCATCTTGATCGACACCGAGAAGAAGGTCCAGATGAAGGTCCTGATGATGACGGTCGCGAAGGTATCGTTGAAGATCTTCTCGTAGTTCACCCAGCCCACCCAGTTCGTCGTCTTCTTGAGCGACGCGTCGGTGAACGAGAGAATGAAGGTCTGCACCAGTGGATAGGCGACGATGACAGCGATATAGAGAAGGGCCGGCGCGATCAGCAGCCAGGCAAAGATGATAGCGCTTCGGCGAGCTTGCATCCGACCGCTCCTTTAAGCCGACCGAACACGGGCGGAAGCGTCCGACGTGCCGTGCAGGCAACCATCGAACTTCTCCCAGACCGGCTTCAGATCGACGACCTTGCGGGCAAGCCGTGCCTCATCCATGGCAAGCGCCAGAATGCCGGCTTCGAGTGCATCGATGGCGGACACCGGTTGCTTGGCGCCCGTCTGCACAAAAGCAATCACGTCTTCGGCCATCTGCTCGTCGGCGCCGTAGTGCTGCGACAGCGAGGACGGAGCCTTGTATGTGTTTGCAATGACCTTCTCATTGGTGCGGGCGTCATGCACATCCATGAACCCACGCACGAAATCACCTTCCGCCATGCCCTTCGAGCCAATGACGCAGAAGCGACGGAATTCGTCAGGGACATTGAGATTGGTATGGAAGGTCATCGACACACCGTTCTCGTATTCGACGATCGCGGTCTGGAAATCGATGATGTCGCCGTCGCTGTCGAACACCTTGTCGGAGCCCTGCCAGCCGCTCGGCTTGCGGTGATAGACGTTGAGGTCGTTGATGCCTTCTGCCTCAGGCGCATTCTCCGGCACGAAGCTCTTGCGCCCGCCGAAGCTCGCGACGAAACGCGGCCGGGCACCGACCACGCCGTTATAAAGGTCGAGGTCGTGGCAGCACTTTTCCAGCATGAAGCCACCGGCATAACGCCCGTAACGGCGCCAGTCGCGCATGAAAAAGGCGCCGTGATAGGGCTGGATATGCTCGGATGCCTCGATCGAGACGACATTGCCGAGCCGCCCCTCTTCCTGCGCCTTGCGCAGATCGCGATACAGCGGGGAGTAACGCAGGACCAGACCGACCAGCAGGCGGTCGTGGCCATAGGTATTCAGCAGCGAGGCGAGCGCATAGCTTTCCTCGATGCTGGTGACGATCGGCTTTTCGGTGAAAACGGTCAGACCAGCCTCAAGGCCGAGCCGGATATGGTCGAGATGCAGGTGGTTCGGCGAACCGATCATCAGAAGATCGAAAGTTTCACCGGCGATCAGGGCTTCAGGCGTCTCATAGACCTTGCCGGCGGAGATACCATGCTCGTCCAGCGTTGCCATGCCGGCAGGCGCCGGATCGACATAGCCGACGATCTCGAAGCTCGGATCAATCTCCTTGAACACCCGACCCAGATATCCAAGACGGAATCCGAGTCCGATAATCGCGACCTTCATGATGCATTCCCCTGCTTTCGTAATTATTTTTCGCAGACTGCGTCAATTTTCCAAGATCGTCAACACGGGAAGCAAAAATCCCACCGTTGATGAAAATGGTTTTCATAACTGCCTACGATATTGGATGAAGAGCCGAAATGCCGGGGCCTGCAGTCGCAACTCGTCCCATTGCGGAAGAAGGTGCAGAGGCTTTGGATTGGGCTCCTCTCCAATCGTTAATTTAAGATACCAAAACTAGTCCAATCGTAAAGCGGGTTGTGCGAAAATCGGCTTCAAAACATCCAAATTGCTGTTTTTCCGGCGAAATTTCTTCATATCAAGATTCATGCGCACATCCTTTTCAAAACCATTTGCGAAATAGGTTTCTGGTTGGTATTGTTTTGAGAAAGACCACCGAGGGGATGGAAGCATGCAGACACCGAAGACGGAATGCGCAATTGCCCTCCGCTTGCGGTCTGTCCGCACCTGGGGCAGAGAAACCGCATGAGCACGCCCCTTCCCCTGGAACAACTACAGTCCGTCCGCGGCGGTCCGCTTTACGTGAAGCTGCGAAAGATGATCGAAGACGCCGTCGCCTCGGGTCGCCTGAAGCACGGCGATGCCCTGCCGGCCGAGCGTGACATCGCAGAAGCGGCAGAGATCAGCCGCGTGACAGTACGCAAGGCGATCGATGAACTGGTGGAAGAAGGCCTGCTCGTCCGTCGTCGTGGGTCCGGCACCTTTGTCGTGAAGCCCGTGCCGCGCATGCAGCAGCCGCTGAGCCAGCTGACCTCCTTCACCGAGGACATGCGCCGGCGCGGCATGGTCGCGGGCTCCCGCTGGCTGGGACGCGGCTTGTTTTATCCGACGGCGGAAGAAACCATGATGCTGGGCCTCGTCAGCGGCGCGCGCGTGGCCCGCATCGACCGATTGAGAACCGCCAACGACATGCCGATCGCCCTGGAACGCACCAGCCTGCCAGACGATCTGCTGCCGGATCCGGACAAAATTGAGGACTCTCTCTACCTCTGCCTGCTGGACGCCGGCATACGCCCCGTTCGGGCCAACCAGCGTATCTCGGCCGTTCTGCTGACGGACGAGGAAACCAAGCTGCTTGGCGTTCCGCCCGGCTCGGCGGCACTCTCGGTGCAGCGAATTGCCTATCTCGAAACCGGCCGCGTGATGGAAATGTCGCGCGCGCTTTATCGCAGCGACGCCTATGACCTGGTTGCCGAACTCGGCATCGGCTCGCCCATGAAGCCTCAAGACTGAAAGCGCTTGATATGACCACCAAGATGCGTGAGGAGATCGACGAGATCCCCGCAGCCGCTGCCCGATTGCTGGACAGCTCCAGGACCGTGATATCAGAGGCGGCGAACGCGCTGCGCGACAAGGATCCAGGCGTCGTCGTCACCATCGCCCGCGGCTCGTCCGATCATGCGGCCCATTTCCTGAAATATGCGATCGAGCTGCAGATGGGCCTGCCGGTCGCCTCGCTCGGCCCCTCGCTCGCCTCGATCTACGCGACGCCGATGAAACTCGGCAAGGCCGCCGCCTTTGCCGTTTCGCAATCTGGCGCAAGCCCCGATATCGTTGCCATGGCCAGAGGCACCCGCGATGGCGGCGCGACCACGGTGAGCCTGGTCAACACCCTGCCCTCGCCGCTCGCCGATGCTGCGACCTTCGCCATCGACATCAAGGCGGGTCCTGAAATCGCGGTGGCCGCCACCAAGTCCTTCGTCAATTCGATAGTCGCAGGCCTTGCCATCCTTGCAAGCTGGAGCCGTGATGATGCGTTGACCCGTGCTGTGGACACGCTGCCTGAGCACTTCGACAAGGCACTCGCTCTCGACTGGAGCGCGCTGCTCAAGCCGCTGAAATCGGCAGACTCCCTCTACATGCTCGGTCGAGGCCCGGCACTTGCCATAGCAGCGGAAGCAGCCCTCAAATGCAAGGAAACCTGCGAACTGCACGCCGAGGCCTATTCCTCCGCCGAGGTACTGCATGGTCCTGTCTCGATCGTCGGTCGTGACTTCCCCGTCGTCGCCTTTGCGGCCAGAGATAAGGCCGAAGCCTCGATCGCCGGCACCGTCTCGAAGCTCGCCGCCAGCAATGCCACCTGTTTCATCACCTCGGACCAGGCAACGGCCGGCCACAAGCTGCCTTTCATCGCAACAGGACATCCGATCACGGATGCGCTGGCCCTGATCGTTCCTTATTATGGCTTTATCGAATCCCTCTCCCGTGCCCGCGGCTTCAATCCCGACAAGCCGGTCGCACTGAAGAAAGTTACCGAGACCCAATGAGCCAAGCCTTCGCCATCACTGCAAGCCGCATCTTCGATGGGCACACGTTCCACGAAGATGCAGCCCTCCTGGTCGACAACGGCCGGGTGAAGGCTGTTCTCGCCAGAGCCGACTTGCCCGCGGGCATTGTCAGGCAGGATATGGGCGATGCGCTGATTGCGCCCGGCTTCATCGACCTGCAGGTGAATGGCGGCGGCGGTGTGCTGTTCAACAACGACCCGACAGTTTCGGGCATCCGCACGATCTGCGGGGCCCATGCCCGCTTTGGCACGACGGCTCTGATGGTCACGCTGATCACCGATGCCCCCGAACTGAAGAGAGAAGCCATCATCGCCGGCGAGGCCGCAGCCAAGGCAGGCGAGCCGGGCTATCTCGGCCTGCATCTCGAAGGCCCGCATCTCTCGATCGCCCGCAAGGGGACCCATGATCCAGCCCTGATCCGCCCGATGGCGCAAGCCGATCTCGACTATCTCGTTGAGCAAGCATCGCGTTTCGGCATCCCGATGATCACCGTGGCCCCCGAAAGCGTCACACCGGATCAGGTCAATCGCCTGGTTCAGGCCGGCTACCGCGTCAGCCTCGGCCATACCGATACGACCTGCGCCAGCGTCGCGGCCTATGTTGCAGCTGGCGCCACACTCGTCACTCATCTGTTCAACGCCATGAGCCCACTTGGCAATCGGGAGCCCGGCCTCGTGGGCGCCGCCCTCACCTCGCCGATCCTCCATTGCGGACTGATCGCCGATGGCTTCCATGTCGATCCGGTCACCATGAAGATCGCACTCGCGGCCAAGACCGGCCCCGCCCACATCTTCCTCGTCACCGATGCCATGTCGACCATTGGCTCTGATGAGACAAGCTTCGACCTGAACGGCCGGACCGTCTACCGCCGCGATGGCCGGCTGACGCTAGCCGATGGAACGCTTGCCGGCGCCGACATCGACATGCTCTCCTGCGTCCGCTACGTGCACGAGAAACTCGGCCAGCCCTTGGAAGAAGCGCTGCGCATGGCATCGCTCTATCCCGCTGGGGCCATTGGTGCCAAGACCAAGGGCAGCTTGGCCGCAGGCCAGGATGCCGACTTCATTGTGCTGAGCCCTGATCTCGACATCCAGTCGACCTGGATTTCAGGCGCCTGCGTCCATGGTGCCGATACGGCGCCGAGCAGGGCCTTCGCATGATCGTCTGCTTCGACATCGGCGGCACCGCCATCAAGGGCGCGCTGGCAACGAGCCCGGAAGAAATCCAGCCCTTCCCGCGTCAGCCGACCCCGATCCACGATTTCGGCGCCTTCGTCGCAACGCTGGCCTCCGTCATTGCGGAAGCCGAAGCCATCGCCCGTGAACGAGCGGCCTGTATAGCAATCTCGATTGCCGGCGTCATCGATCCAGACACGGCGAACGCCGTTGTTGCCAACATCCCGTGCATCCATGGTCGGCCGCTGCAGGCCGATCTCGAAGCGGCCCTCGGCCTGCCTGTCATCGTCGCCAATGATGCCGACTGTTTCGTGCTGGCCGAAGCCGGCATAGGTGCTGCCCGCGGGCACCGGGTCGTCTTCGGCGTCATCCTCGGCACAGGCGTCGGCGGCGGCCTCGTCATAGATGGCAAGCTGATCAACGAAAGCGGCTTTGCCGGCGAATGGGGCCATGGGCCCATCCAGCCAACGGAAGCCGGCAATCCGCCGATGCATGTGCCACGCTTCCAGTGCGGCTGCGGCCAGGTCGGCTGCATCGACGCGATCTGCAGCGCGAGAGGCCTCGAAAAGCTGCACAAGCATATTCACGCCGAACAACTGACCAGCGAAGACATCATCGCCGACTGGCAGAGGGGCGACGCCAAAGCCGAACGCACCATCGATGTCTATGTCGACATCCTCACCGATGCGCTTTCGGTCGTGGTCAATGTCACCGGCACAACGATACTACCCGTTGGCGGCGGCCTTTCGAACGTGCCGGCACTTCTTTCTCGGATCGACACGGCCCTGCGCGCCCGCATCCTGCGCAAGTTCAAGAACCCGATCGTTGTGCCTGCAGCATGCGGCGTCGAGCCGGGCCTCATCGGAGCCGCGATCCTCGGCCTCGACTACGCTAGAGAGCATCAAGGAGGCTGAGATGGCAGCGGACATGCTGGTAAAGCTCTACGATCTGCAGCCAAATCCCCACCTTGATCGGCGCATGCAGGCCGAAGGCGTGACGATCCGGCGCGCGCTTGTGCCAGAATTGCAAGGGATCTGCGCCTGGATCGAGCCCCGTTTCGGCGCCGGCTGGGCATCAGAAGCGACGGCAGCGATCATGCGCCAGCCGGTGACCTGCTGGATTGCCCATGAAGGCGACACGCTGCTTGGCTTTGCCTGCCACGAGGCGACGATGAAGGGTTTCTTCGGTCCGACCGGCGTGGATGAGAAGGCCCGCGGCCGTGGCATCGGCCATGCACTGTTGATCCGCACGCTCCTCGACATGCGCGACCAAGGCTACGGCTATGCGATCATAGGCGGCGCCGGCCCCATGGGCTTTTACGAAAAAAGCGTCGGTGCCATCGCCATCCCCGGCTCGTCGCCTGGCATCTACAAGGACATGCTGCCCCTTGCCGCACCGTCAGGCATGGCAGACTGAAGCCTCTCAGCCGAGTTCCAGTGTGGTGATCGCATAGACGCCCGTCTTCTGCGTTTGAGGCGGTTCGCCTCGATACATGCGCGACGTCTGGAACCCCCGTTTGAAGCCGAGACGACCGAGCAGGTAGCGGAAGCCTTCCTGGTATTCCGGCACATCCAGATGCACTTCCTCGCCCTTGAGGTTGGCGAGACAGACCTTCAGCAGATCCTCAGCCGTTCGCCCATCCATGGCAAACAGCGGCCCGATCTTGTAGCCACCAAGACAGGGTCTCATGACGGCATAGCCGGCCACCACACCCTGCCGGCGGCAGTGAAAGGCACGGCGCGGCGGCTTCAGCCATTCAGAGAGGAAGTCTTCTCTCGGCGCAGGAAAGAACAACCGATCGAGCGCAAGGATCTCGGCGAGATCACCCTCGGTGATCGCCTCACAGCGGGTGAAGCTCGCAGGCAGAGCCGGCATGCGATCGATGCTCCAGCGAACAGTGTCATAGGCGGGCGCGAAACCCATGCGACAATAATTCGCCTGCTGCTCGACAACCCCGTCGAGGCCGATGGCACGATCCCCGAGATGCGCCATTCCGGCATCCCAGACCCGCCGGCCGAGGCCTCTGCCCCGAAAGTCCGCATGGCAGATATAAAGCCCGATGAAGCCGAAGCCGTCGCCGTAGCGACCGGCTGAAATCCCGGCTGCGAGCCGACCATCGACGAAACAACCGATGAAGCCCTCAGGATCGGCGGAACGGAAGGCTGCGGCATCGCCATGCCCCGGGTTCCAGCCTTCGAGGGCCGCCCAGCCAAGGAGATCCTCGACTTCGCCAGCCGTCAGGACCCTGATCTGCACATCCTCCGCCACCCTCACACGCCCATGGCAGTGGGAGAGAAACGGGCGAGGTCACCGTGATAGGTCTTGGAGACAGGCGTCGCATAGGCGCCGCGCTTGGCGGTCGACAAGCCCTGCGCAATGAGGCTTTCCGCCTGTTTCACGGCAGCGGCCACGCCATCGACGACAGGCACGCCGAACTCCTGCCGGAGTGCTGCCGTCAGATCCGCCATGCCCGCACAGCCCAGCACGATCGCCTCGGCCTTGTCGTCCTTCAGCGCTGCCGATATCTCGCTGCGCAGCCGGTCGCGGGCGTTGGAATTGGGATCTTCGAGTGAGAGCACAGGCACATCCGCCGCGCGCACCTTGCAGCGGCCGCCCATGCCATAGCGATGCACGAGATGTTCGACCGGCAGCCGCGAGCGCTCCATGGTGGTCACGACGGAAAACCGTTGCGCGATAAAGGAGGTCGCCGAAAGCGCCGCCTCGCAAATCCCGATGACGGGGATGCCGGCCAGCGCCCGAGCGGCATCCAGCCCGGTATCGTCGAAACAGGCAATCACGATCGCATCCGCCCCTTCGCGTTCGGCTTTGGCAATTTCCACCAACAGGCCGGGCACCGCGAAGACCTCGTCGTAATAGCCCTCGATCGATACCGGGCCCATGGACGAGGTGATTGCCAGGATTTCGGTTCCGGTATTGGCCACCCGCCGCGCGGCGTCCGCAATGGTCGCAGTCATGCTGGCAGTAGTATTGGGATTGATGACGGCAATTTTCATGCGATCACGCCCGCCCCCGACGGCGGTTCATGGCCATGATGATGCCGAGCGTTCCCGCAATCACCAGGAAGGAGAAGAGCGTCGTGACCGTGCCGAGCGCATAAAGCACCGGTGTCGTGACATTGGTCGTCATGCCGTAGATCTCGAGCGGCAGCGTGTTGTAGGTGCCCGAGGTCATCAGCGTACGGGCAAACTCGTCATAGGAGAGCGTGAAGCCGAAAAGCCCGACCCCGATCAAAGGCGGTGCGATCATCGGCAACACGACATGCCGGAAGGTCTGCCACGACGAAGCGCCAAGGTCGCGTGCGGCTTCCTCATAGGCCGGCGAGAAACGATTGAAGATCGCAAACATGATCAGCACGCCAAAGGGCAGCGTCCAGGTGAGATGCGCACCGAAGCCCGAGGAATACCAGGCAGGCTGCAGCCCGAGTTGGCTGAACAAGACGCCGATGCCGAGCGAAATGATGATCGAAGGCACGACAAGGCTGGCAACCGAGAGGTAGAAGAGCGCTGTCGCTCCGGCAAACTTTCGCCGAAAGGCGAGGCCAGCCAGCAGCGACACGACGACCGTCACCACCATGACCATGATGCCGAGCGCAAAGGACCGGCGGAACGAACCGCCGAAATCGCCGACCGCCTGCTGCTCAAAGAGATTGCCGAACCAGTGGAACGAGACCCCATTCAACGGGAATGTCAGGCCACCATTCGGCCCCTGGAAAGACAGGATGACAATGGCCGAGAGCGGTCCATAGAGGAAGAGTACGAAGAGCGTGAAAAAGGCGGCGAGCACATAGAATTCGCGCGGGCGCTTGTCGGAATGCATCTCAGAGTTCCTTCCGGATATCGACGACGCGCAGGATGGCGGCGACCATCAGGAGAACCAGCGCCAAGAGCACCACGGCATTGGCCGCAGCCGCCGGATATTGCAGCAGCGACATCTGGTTCTTCATCATCAGCGCGACCGAGGCGCTCTGCCCGCCGGACATGACCTGCACGGTGGAAAAATCGGCCATAACGAGGGTCACCACAAAGATCGTGCCGATCGCCATGCCCGGTTTCGAGAGTGGGATGATGACATTGGTCAGGATCTGCCAGCCGCTGGCACCTGCATCACGCGCAGCTTCCAGAAGTGATCGGTCAATGCGCATCATCGTGTTGAAGATCGGGGTCACCATGAACAGCGTGTAGAGATGCACCATGGCGAGCACCACGGCGAAATCGGAATAGAGCAGCCACTCGATCGGCTGCGGCACGATGCCGGCATTGACCAGTGCCGTGTTGATCAACCCGTTGCGGCCAAGAACAGGGATCCACGAGATCATGCGGATGATGTTGGAGGTCAAAAACGGCACGGTGCAGACAAGGAAAAGGACGCTCTGCATGGCGGAGGTGCGCACATGGAAGGCCAGGAAATAGGCGACCCAAAAGCCGACGAAGAGCGTGATCGCCCAGACGATGAAGGCGAACTTCAACGTGTTGAAATAGATCTTCCAGGTGACCCAGGAGCCGAGCGTCTCGGTGTAGTTGAAGGTGACGAAATCAGGATACATCTGGGCGAAGTCGTAGTCCCAGAAGGAGACCGTCCCGATCATCAGGATCGGCAGCAGCAGGAACGCGCCGAGAATGAGCATGAGCGGCGTCGCCTGCAGATAGGAGACGAGCCTAAGCGGCACACGGATGACGCGTTTCGGCTTCGGCTCGCCGACACCCAGAAATCGCACTTCCACCATGATGTTAGGTCTCCTGTCGCTTCGAAAAGAGCGGACCGGGAAGGTTGCCCCTCATCCGGCTGCCGCCACCTTCTCCCCGCAAGCGGGGAGAAGAGGTTCTGGGACCACCTCCCCCTTGAGGGGGGAGGTCGCGGCGAAGCCGCGGGTGGGGGTGATCAGTTGCAGACGTGGCACCCCCCCCGGAGCTTCGCTCCGACCCTCCCCCTCAAGGGGAGGGTGGAAAGTCAAGCCGCGATGAACTCGTTCCAGCGGCGGACCATGTAGCGGTCTTCGTCCATGACGGAGTTCCAGCAGGCGACCTTGCCCATGCGCTCTTCGAAGGAGCCGCCGTCGCGAACCGCACCGGCCTTCTCCATGACGGCGCCTTCCGGAGACATGATGTCGCCAGTCGCGGCCTTGCCTTCGATCCAGTAGCCCCACTCGTCGGCCGACATGAATTCCTTCGCGGTTTCCATGCAGGCGGAGTAGTAGCCCTGGCGGTTGAGATAGCCGCCGACCCAGCCGGATGTGTACCAGTTGATGTATTCATAGGCCGCATCGAGCTGCGCGCCGGTGAGGTGGGCTGCCAGACCGAGACCGCCGCCCCACGAGCGATAGCCTTCCTTGAGCGGCTGATACTTGCAGGCGATGCCCTTGGAGCGAACGGCAGCAACGGCCGGCGACCACATCGACTGGATGACGACTTCGCCAGACGCCATCAGGTTGACGGATTCGTCGAAGGACTTCCAGAAGGCACGGAACTGGCCGTCCTGCTTGGCCTTGATGAGGAAGTCGATCGTCGTGTCGATCTCCGCCTTCGTCATGTTGCCCTTGTCGGCATATTTGATGATGCCCATGGCTTCGCAGATCATAGCGGCATCCATGATGCCGATCGACGGGATATTGAGGATCGAGGTCTTGCCCTTGAAAGCCGGGTCCATGATGTCGGCCCAGGACGAAATCTCGCGGCCGACGAGGTCGGGACGAATGCCAAGCGTGTCGGCATTGTAGATGGTCGGCATCATCGTGAAGAGTTCGGTTTCGCCCGATGCAAAGGTCTTGGCGTCCTTGCTCTCGACATAGCCGACGGTGTGCGGCGCGGTGCCCTGCGCGATCACGCTGTCGGGCAGGAGCTTGCCGGTTTTGAACAGCGGCACGACCTTGTCGTAGAACTTGAGTTTCGAGGTTTCCATCGGCTGGATGACGCCGGTCGGATAGACCTTCTTCAGGATCCAGTATTCGATGTCGGCGATGTCGTAGGACATCGGCTGGGTGACGGCGCGCTGTGCTGCGGCGTCAGAATCGGTTGCCGTCATCTCAAGCGTGATGCCGAGGTCGGCCTTGCACTTCTCGGCGATGGCATTGATGTTCGACACGCCGGTGCCGAACTGGCGAAGCGTGATCGGGTTCTGCGCCCAGATCGTCGGGAAGCCGGTGATCGCGCCCGAACCGGCGGCGAGGCCGGCAGCGGCCGATGCGGTCTTCAGGAATGTGCGGCGGGATACGCCCTTCTTTGTCTTGCTGCTGTCTGACATTGCGCTGTTCTCCTGGTTTTATTGGTTTGGCTTCACTTCACGATGCGTCCGAGGACGATCGAATCCGGCTGATCCCATGACAGGGTGACGCCTTCCCCGACGCGAACCGGGGAGGCAAAGAAGGCCGCGTCCGAGAGCACGGCGGTGAATTCATCGGTAAAGGCGGTGGTGACGGTCAGCTTCACCTTGGCGCCGAGATATTCGACATTCGAGACGATGCCGTCGAATCCGAGACCATCGGCCGGCATGGCGCCGATGCGCACATGGTCCGTGCGGATGGCGATATCAGCCGTTTCATCCTCGACAGGCGCCGCACCGAGCGCGAAGAAGCGGCCGCCACCGACAACCTCGATAAACAATCCATCAGCCGTGCGCTCGACGATGCGTCCGGAGAGCACATTGTGATCTCCCATGAAGCGGGCGACGAAGGCGGTCGCCGGCCGCTCAAAGACGGCCCGTGGCGTCGCCGCCTGCTCGATGCGTCCCTCGTTCATGACGACGATGAGATCGGCGAGCGCCATCGCCTCTTCCTGGCTGTGCGTCACATGCACAAAGGTGATGCCGAGCGAGGTCTGCAGCTTCTTCAGTTCAGCCCGCATCCGGATCTTGAGGAAGGGGTCGAGCGCCGAGAGCGGCTCGTCGAGCAACAACGCCTCGGGCTTGGTGATCAGCGCGCGCGCCAGCGCCACGCGCTGCTGTTGTCCGCCCGAGAGCTGGGCGGGACGACGACTGGCGTAAGGCTCGAGCTGCATGAGCTTGAGCATCTCCATCGCCTGTCCGCGACGGGTCTCCTTGTCGACACCCTTCATCTTCAAACTGAAGGCAACATTGTCGACAAGATCGAGATGCGGGAAGAGAGCATAGGACTGGAACATCATCGCCGTGCCCCGCTGTGCAGGCGGCAGCGTGGTGACATTGGTATTGCCGAAAACGACGTCGCCGGAGGAGACACTTTCATGCCCGGCGACCATTCTGAGCGTTGATGTCTTGCCGCAACCGGACGGTCCGAGCAGGCAGCAATAGGTACCGGCCGGGATCTTCAGGCTGATGGCATGAACCGCAGTCGACGTCCCGTAGGTCTTGGTAACGGCGGCAAGTTCGATGTCGGCGGCTTTCGTCATGGCGGCTCCTCGGTGTCGCTCAAGACGATGCATAAGCCGTGCCAGTTTGCGGCCATCACGCTAAGTGCTTGATTCCCATGGGCCGTATTGCTGCACCGCAAAAGGATTGAGCACATGGAGAGACTGCATGCACAGCAATTAATCGATTGTCGTCATTAGTGAGATCAGATTGTATGCAATCTAGACGCCATTTGGTTCTCTCACGATCTTCCCCAATCGCGCAGGGCGAGTTACAACAGAGACGAACACCGGATGGACTGATGAACGCCAAGAGCTCGATCCGCAGGCAACTCGACCCCAACCTTGAAGATCGCGCCCGCGCGATCCGCGATGCACTGCGCGATGCGATCGTCGACCGACGGCTTGCCCCAGGCACCAAGCTCTCCGAAGCCGAAGTCGGCACTCTCTTCGATGTGAGCCGAACGGTCGTGCGCGACTCCCTGCAGATGCTCGCTTTCGAGGGGCTGGTGAAGACGGAACGCAACCGCGGCGCCTTCGTCTCCAATCCGAGCACGGAAGAGGCGCGCCAGGTCTTTTCATCGCGTCGCCTGATCGAGGCTGGCATCATTGCAGCGGCCGCCGAGCGCATCACGCCATCCGACATCGCCGCCCTGCGCGAACACCTGAAGGAAGAGGCGCGGTACCGCACCGAACGCGGTGCGAACGCAAGACGCGCCGAGATCAAGGCGTCGGGCGATTTCCATCTGATGCTGGCCAAGGTGGCCGGCAACCAGGTGCTGGAAAAATTCATGGATGAGCTCGTCGCCCGCTCTTCCCTCGTCATCGCGCTTTATGGTCGGACCGGCATTTCGAGCTGCGGCCATGACGAACACGACGAAATTCTGAATGCGTTGGAAAAGGGCGATGTCAAAAAGGCAACCCATCTGATGCTGCATCACATCGATCACATCGAGGCGGATCTCGATCTGTCGGTCGCGGAAGCCCGGACCCTGAAGGACGCCCTGGCGCTCTAAGCCCCGTCGCCGGCAGCCTGAACCGCCATTACCTCACAGCAGCCGCGATCACCCTGTCCTGCTCGATCGTATCCAGCATAGCCTGGCGAGCCCCCGCCTCGTCGCCATATTCGATGCGGTTGACCAGCAACTTGTGGCTCTCGAGGATTTTGTCGAGCACACAGGGATCGGGTTCATCGATCTGGGTCTTGTAGGCAAAGGCATGCGCCAGTTCGATCAGCCCGTAGAGAGCGCGCACGAACGGGTTGTGCGCGGCATCCGCAATGATGCGATGCAGTTCGAAATCGGCAAGCGCAAAGTTCTGCATCGAACCGAGCGAGGTCTCCATCTGGTGGATCCAGTAGAGCATCAGGCGGATCTGGTCAGCGGTCCGGCGCCGCGCCACCTCGGCCGCCGCCTGCGGCTCCAGCGAACGGCGCACCTCATGCAGCCCGGACAAAAACTCCGCATCAACAGGAGCTTCCAGGTGCCAGGCGAGCACCTGCGGATCATAGAGGTTCCAGCGGCTTTTCTTGGCAACCTTGGTGCCGACTTTCGGGCGAGCTTCGAGCAGACCCTTGGCCTCCAGCGTCTTCAACGCCTCGCGCAGCACGGTGCGCGACACCTCGAACTCTTCCATGAATTCGGCATCGTTCGGCAGGGTCGTTCCAACGGGATAGCGGCCGGAGATGACCCCGGCCCCGATCTCGTTGATCACATGTGAATGGAAGTTGCGCGCCGTCGACCGCCCGGACAGGGAGCGAAGAAGGCTCCCCGGCTCACTCATGCAGGGGCCTTCTTCAGGCGCGTACGCCCGGTCTGCGCGGTAAACACCAGCTTCTGAAGCAAGATGAACATGAACAGCAGGAACCCGATGGCGATTTTAGTCCACCAGCTGGAGAGCGTCCCATCGAAGACGATGTAAGTCTGGACAAGGCCCTGCAGCATGACCCCGATCAGGGTTCCGAAGATGAAACCGTAACCGCCTGTCAACAGGGTTCCGCCTATCACCACGGCTGCAATCGAGTCAAGTTCGATGCCAACAGCCGCCAGCGGGTAGCCGGCCGAGGTGTAGAGCGAATAGACGATGCCCGCGAGCCCGCCGAGGAACGACGAGAGCGCATAGATGCCGATCGTCACCCGGCCTGTCGGAACGCCCATCAGCGAGGCGGATGTGGCATTGCCGCCGATCGCATAGACATAGGATCCGAAGCGCGTCTTATGGGCAATGAAGCCGCAAACCAGGAAGGTTGCCAGCATCAGGAGGCCAATGGCGCTGAGACGCCCGCCACCCGGAAGCCGGTAATAGAGGCTGGAGATCGTCCGGTAGAATTCGTGGTCGATCGGAATGGAATCCTGGCTAAGCACAGAGGCAAAACCGCGTGCCAGGAACATGCCGGCCAGCGTCACGATGAACGGCGGCACCTGCAGGAAATGGATCACGGCTCCCATCGAGGCGCCGAAGGTAGCAGCAAGCGCCAGCACGATTGCAAACACCGCCAGCGGATGGATGCCGACCCAGGAAATGAGGATGGCGGTGATGACGCCGGTCAGGCCGATCACCGCACCGACCGAGAGATCGATACCACCGGAAATGATCACGAACGTGGCGCCGACGGCAGCAATGCCGAGGAAGGCGTTGTCGGTCAGGAAGTTGCCGAAGACGCGCGTCGACCACATGCCCGGATACTGGGAGATGCAGATGGCATAGGCGATCACGAAAATAAGGGTGGTCGCGGCGAGAGGGCGATAACGCGGATTCATCGTGCCTGTCCCGAAGTTTGGGTCTTGGTCTGGGGCGGGGTCGTAGCGGGTGCCTGACGCGGACCGAACTTGCGGCCGAGCACCTGGGCGATCCGGGCCGATTGCAGCACCAGGATGATGATGATCATGCCGGCCTTGACGATCAGGTTGAATTCCGGCGGGAAGCCCGAAACCAACACGCCCGTATTCATGGCCTGAATGATGATGGCGCCAAGCACCGACATCGGGATCGAGAACCGTCCGCCGAGCAGCGAGGTGCCACCGATGACGACCGCAAGGATCGCGTCGAGTTCAAGCCAGAGACCGGCATTGTTGGCGTCCGCTCCGCGGATGTCGGCAGCGGCAATGATCCCGGCGGTCGCGGCACAGAAGCCACCGAAGGCATAGATGCACAGGATCACGAGCTTGCTGCGCAGGCCCGTATAGTTGGCGGCCGACAGGTTGATGCCGATCGCCTCGATGAACAACCCGATCGCCGTGCGTCGCATGAAGAGATGCGCCGTGATCATCAGCACGATCGCGATGACAGCCGGCATGGGCAGGCCAAACAGATTGCCCGTGCCGACGAAGATGAGCGCGGGATCGGAGAAGGTCACGATCGACCCCTCGGTGATCAACTGGGCCACCCCTCGCCCTGCTACCATCAGCACCAGCGTCGCAACAAAGGGCTGAATGCCGAGATAGGCGACCAGAATGCCGTTCCACAGACCACAGAGGATGCCGATGGCCAAGGCTGCGACCAGCGTCACGATCAGGGGCTGGCCGGCGACCGCACAGGTCGCGGCAACCGCACCCGCAACAGCCATCACGGCACCGACGGAGAGGTCCACGCCCTTCGTTGCGATAATCGCCGTCATCCCAATCGCGAGGATCGCGACCGGCGCGCCGCGATTGATGACGTCGATCAGGCTGCCGAAGAGACGGCCGTCCTGCCAGGTGATGTTGAAGAAGCCGGGAAAGACCAGCCAGTTGAAGAACAGCACGCCGGCAAGAGCCAGGAGCTGCGGGGAAATGATGCGGGACATGGAAAGCCTTTTCATGCCTCGACCTCCGCCGGCTGGGCGGCAATGGTCTGAACGATGACGCCGGGGGTGATGTCGGCGCCATGCAACTCGGCGACCATCTTGCGATCGCGCATGACGACGACACGCGAGGAATAGCTGACGATTTCGTCGAGTTCGGACGAGATGACGACGAGCGCGAGCCCATCTTCCCGCAACCGGCTGATCATGCGCACGATCTCGGCATGGGCGCCGACATCGATGCCGCGAGTCGGCTCGTCGAGGATCAGGAAACGCGGATCGGTGGCGAGCCAGCGGGCAAGGATCACCTTCTGCTGGTTGCCACCGGAGAGCAGCTTGACCGGCAGCTCGGCAGAAGCCGTGCGGATGTCGAGCGCCTCGATGAAATTGCCGGCGATCTCCAGCTGTTCGTCGCGGTTGAGCGCCTTGAACCAGCCGAGCCGCGCCTGCATGGCAATCACGATATTCTCGCGCACCGAGAGGTCGCCGAAGATGCCGTCGATCTTGCGATCTTCCGGGCAGAAGCCGAAGCCGAGTTCGACCGCCTCACGCGGATTGCGGACCTGCCGGCTGGAACCATCGATCTTGATCGACCCGCTATCGGCCTGGTCGATGCCGAACATCAGCCGCGCCATCTCCGTTCGCCCGGAGCCAAGCAGGCCCGCGACACCGACGACTTCGCCGCGATGGATCTTGAGATCGAAGGGCTGCACGCTATTCGAAAGCCCGAAGCCTTCGAACTCCATCAGCGTCTCGCCCACTTCGCCCTCTTCGCCGAGAACATCGGGGTGATGGAAAGCGAGATCCTTGCCGAGCATCATCCGCACCAGACTGGTGCGGTCGAGCGAGGCAATCGCCTGAGTGCCGACGAGCCGTCCATTGCGCAGAACCGTGACGCGGTCCGACAATTCGAACACCTGATCGAGGAAATGGGTGATGAAGACGATAGCGAGACCGCGATCGCGCAGCTGTCGGACAATGCCAAACAGCTTCTCGACCTCGGACCGGTCAAGGCTTGCTGTCGGTTCGTCGAGGATCAGCACCTTGCCGGAGAGCTCGACGGCGCGGGCGATCGCAATGATCTGCTGGACGGCGACCGAGAAGGTGGAGAGTTCGGCCTTCACGTCGATATCGAGGCCGTAGGTATTGAGAATTTCGCGGGATTCGCGCTCCATCCGGCGCTTGTCGACCAGACCGAAGCGGCTGGTGGGCTGCCTGCCAATGAAGAGATTGTCGATGACGGTCATGTTCGGCAGGAGGTTGACCTCCTGATAGACCGTGCCGATGCCGAGCGTCTGGGCCTGCTGCGGCGTGGTGAAATTCACGACCTCGCCGTCAAGGGTGATCGTCCCGCCATCCGGAATATAGGCGCCCGTCAGGATCTTGATCAGCGTGGATTTACCGGCACCGTTTTCGCCGAGAAGTGCATGCACTTCGCCCCGGTGAAACGCGATATCAACGCCGTCGAGCGCCGTATGATTGCCGAATGTCTTGGTGATGCCCGCCGCCGCAAGCACGATCGATGGATGCTCGGTCATTGCCTCTTCCCCCTCTCCCATGAAGCTATCCCCGATTGAAGCCGGGAGAAAGCGACAGAGACCCCGCCACCAGGGTAGGGCGGGGTCCTGCCGGGAGGGTTACCTTAGTAACCGAGGCCCTTGCGGTTGTCATACTCGCCCTGCGGGTTGTCCGAAGGCGTGTAGAGCTTGGATTCCGTGATGATGAACTTCTCCGGCTGCTTGCCGTCCTTCAGGAATGCGTCGAGCGCATCGAAGGCCGGACCTGCCATGTTCGGTGTCAGTTCCACGGTCGCATTGGCTTCGCCGGCAACCATGGCGGCGAAGATATCCGGAACAGCGTCGATCGAGACAACCAGGATGTCGGTGCCCGGCTTCAGGCCGGCATCCTTGATCGCCTGGATGGCGCCGACGGCCATGTCGTCATTGTGGGCGTACATCGCGCAGATGTCCTTGCCGCCGTTTTCAGCCTTCAAGAAGCCTTCCATGACTTCCTTGCCCTTTGCGCGAGTGAAGTCGCCGGTCTGGCTGCGGGCAATGGTGATGTTCGCCTTGCCGGCAATGGCTTCTTCAAAGCCCTTCTTGCGGTTGATCGCAGGCGTGGAACCGACGGTGCCCTGCAGCTCAACGACCTTGCACGGCTTGTCGCCGACAGTCGTGGCCAGCCATTCGCCGGCAACGCGGCCTTCCTTAACCTGGTCGGAAGCGACCGAGGTCAGGTAGAGATCCTGGGGAGCGTCAACGCCGCGGTCGAGCAGGATGACCGGAATTTCGGCTTCCTTGGCTTCCGTCAGAACGTCTTCCCAGCCGGTTGCGACGACGGGAGCAACGAGAATGGCGTCAACGCCCTGGGCGATGAAGCCGCGGATGGCCTTGATCTGGTTTTCCTGCTTCTGCTGTGCGTCGGCGAACTTCAGTTCGATGCCGCGCTTTTCAGCTTCCAGCTTGGTGACGGATGTTTCAGCCGCACGCCAGCCGGATTCCGAACCGATCTGCGAGAAGCCGACGGTAAGGTCTGCAGCGAGAGCCGAAGAGCAGCCGAGTGCGATCACGCTTGCGCTGAGCGCAAGCTTGCGAAGAAATGTCATGATGTCCTCCCTTGAAAAGACACCGCCTCCACGGTGTCTGTCATTATGCATAGGCAAAGCAACACAACCTGTAAAGACCAAAAGTACTATTATATGTTGTGCGCTGCAGCATAAGTATTTTCTATTTTTCGCGTCACCTTCCAAACGCCGGGTCGAGGCAAAGGTTAACATGGAACGACCGCACAGGCCGAGTATAGAATCCGCCTTATCGACAAAACGCCTGGAAACCGGGGCAAAAGCCGCGGCCTCCCTAAATCTCGTAATTTTCTGTTAACCAGTTTTCTTTATATTTCCAGATGCACGATGTCCTGTGCCTCCGCATGAGCGATTCCGGCTCCCGCTTCACGAAACAGGAATACCCGATGGCAGTGATCACCTTTGCGAATACGAAGGGTGGCGCAGGCAAGACAACTGCGGCCCTCCTCCTGACCACCGAACTTCTCCATCGCAACTACCGCGTCTGCGTGATCGACGCCGACCCCCAGCGCTGGTTCTCCAAGTGGTACGAAGGTGCAGCATTGATGCCGAGGCTGTCGGTCGAGACCTATGTCTCCGCCCCGACGATCCAGAAGATCGTGCATGAGCGGCGCAGCCAGTGGGATTTTGTCATCGTCGATCTTCCGGGGATCCAATCCCCGCTTCTCGCATCCGCAGTCGGATTGTCGGATCATGTGCTCGTCCCCATCCAGGGCTCAAGCATGGACGCCCAGGGCGGCGCGCAGGTTCTTGACCTTCTGCGCTATCTCGACCGCAAGGCCGGCATCCGCATCCCCCACTCCGTCGTCCTCTCCCGCGTCAACCCGGCGATCACCACCCGCTCGATGCAGGCCGTCAAGCGACTGTTGTCCGAGCAGCAGATCCATGTGCTGGAAACGCCGATCGCAGAACGCGCTGCATTTCGCGAGATGTTCGACATGCATCGCCCGCTTCGCAAACTCGATGGCGCCCTGTCCACAGGCGGAGAGAAGGCGGTCATGAATGCGCAAGCCTTTGCCGACGAAGTTCTGAGGCTGACCAGCACCAGGGCCGCTCAACCACCGGCTTATGGCTCACAGCGAGACTTCCAGGCTCTGGAAACTGCGGCCTAAGCCACCAAAGAATACAACCATTAGAAGCAATCCACCGCTCGGGGGCCGACTGTTGAAACGCAGTTTGGCCCCTTCGCCGTTTGCCCTTTTGCGACAATCATGTCGCTGCTGCATTTTCGCCTGATAGCTTCTTTAGCCTCCGCCAAATCACGATTCCGTCAGGTATCGTGACGGGGACGACAGAGAATACGATTACGGGGATGACGATAGATCGCAGGTGAGCGGCCTGCGTCGCCACAATCCTGCCTGATTTGGCGAGGGTCGCGGCTCATCCCACAGCGAAATTCTCATCCGTCATTCCTTATAAAGCGGCTATCGAAAGGATCCTTGGTGACCCAAAAACTGACAGTTTTTCGCATCGCAAAATTGCAGCGGTACCAATCGCAACCATCGGATTTCCACCAGCAAATTGACTTATAACGCTGTTAAAAAACGATAATTTTTTCGGAAAGTGATGCACGCCTCTAAACCTTGATTTTGTAGGCCAACAATTTGTCTAGAATTTTCGCGGCACTGCAACATCTTGACACCTTGCCCGTTCTCCCGGACCATTCCGGCGCTGGCTCGGTGAATGAAACTTGTTCAACCGGTTGTGACCGGAGAGGAGTTTTGTGGCGTTGTCGAAAGATTGGAGCTGCAATGGATTACACTAGCAAGATCAGGGTGCTTGTTCTCGACGATAATCCCGTCCTGGTGGACGGGCTGAACTTCCTGATCAACTCAACCCGCCAACTGCATGCGATCATCCTGGCGCAACGCGATCAGGAGTTGTGCGAAGCAGTGAAGCGGCTTGAGCCAGACGTGATCGTGGCAGATCCCAACTTCCTGGATCGGACGCTTGCGGAATGCGGGCTGCAACTGCAGGACCTTCGCGCCGGAGCAAAACTGATCGCCTATTGCGATGCGCGGGAAACCATGTCGGGCGAGACTTACATCAATCGCGGCTATAGTGGCGTGGTGACAAAGACGGTGGCAAGCCCGCGCCTCTTGCGCGCCATCAAGAGCGTTCATGCCGGCGACGTCGTCATCGACGAGACGGTGCTGGCTCTCTCTGACCGTTCCCTACAACCTTACGAGCTGGACCAGCGAAAACTGTCGACGAAGGAAGAGTTTGTCCTTCGCCACGTCGCCCTCGGAAAGGCGATGAAGGAAATCGCCGCCGACATACAGCTCAGCGCCAAGACAGTCGAGACATACAAGTATAGAGCAATCAAAAAGCTCGATCTGAGAACGAGATCAGATATAGTCAACTACGCAATAAGCGTCGGCTGGCTGCAACACTAGACATGATACAATATAACTTCCGAAGGCCGCATCCTATGGATTGCGGCTTTTTTTCGTACGCCAGCGAATCCCATGAACACATTCTGAAATAAACTTGCCATTGGTCAGGATTTTCCTGACAACTATCGTATTTTCCTGACTTTGATCGTAAGGGCAATGCTGCCAATCCTACAGCCGAGATTAACAGATGTTAACGAACGGCTGGCCCCAAGCGGGTCGCGCCGCCAGGTAGAGGGCAGCAAATGGCTAGGATCAGCGTATTTGGGATTGGTTATGTCGGCGTGGTCGCCGCGGCATGCCTCGCAAAGGACGGACACGAAGTGGTGGCCGTCGACATCGACCCCGCCAAGGTCGACACGATCAACCGAGGCAAGACACCCATCGTCGAGAAAGGCCTTGAGCCGCTGATCGAGATGACGGTGGCCAATGGCAGCCTGCGGGCGACGCTTGATATCGATGAGGCGATTGCCGCAACCGACCTTTCCTTCGTCTGCGTCGGCACGCCGAGCGCACCGGATGGCTCCGTTGGCCTCACCTATGTGGTAAAGGCCTGCGAGGCGATTGCCGAGGCCATTGCCCGCAAGAAGGCATTCCACTCCGTCGTCGTCCGCTCGACCATCGTGCCGGGCACCATGGACAAGGTCTGCATCCCGGCACTGGAAGCCGCCTCTGGCCTGATCGCCGGTCAGGACTTCGGTGTCGGCTATTACCCCGAATTCCTGCGCGAAAGCACGGCAATCGAGGACTATTACGATCCGGGCCTGATCGTCTTCGGCGCGATCGATGAAACCACCGACAAGATCCTGCACGAAATCAACGCCGGCCTGCCCTGCGTTTGCCACTCCGTGCCGCTCGCGACCGCCGAGATGATCAAGTACACCAGCAACTCCTGGCGTGCCGTCAAGGTGACCTTCGCCAACGAGATCGGCAACATCGCCAAGGCCTGCGGCGTTGACGGTCAGCAGGTGATGAAGATCTTGTGCTCGGATCTCAAGGTCAACATTTCACCCTACTTCATGCGTCCTGGCTTTGCCTTCGGCGGCTCCTGCCTGCCCAAGGATGTGCGTGCCCTTCGCCATCTCGCCAAGGAAGCCCATGTCCAGAGCTCCCTGCTTGATGCGGTTCTCGAAGCCAATGAAGCCCAGATCGACCGCGCCGAAACCATGGTCTCCCAGATGGGTGGCCAGACCATCGGCATGGTCGGCATCAGCTTCAAGACCGGCACCGACGACCTGCGTGAAAGCCCGCTCGCGAGCCTCGCCTCCCGTCTGATCGCCAAGGGTTACGACCTGAAGATCTACGACCCCTTCGTCCAGCAGGCCTATGCGGAAGGCATGAGCGGCGCCGGTCGCGGCAATGACACCTCGATCGACCTGAAGAACCGACTGGTCGGCGAACTTGACGATCTCATCGACACCTCGGATGTCATCCTGGTCGGCAACCACTATGCCGAAGCGATGCCGGTTCTCGATCAGTCGAGCGACAAGATCCCGATGGTCGATCTTCTGCGCATCCGGCCGGACATCCGTTCGTCCGGCACCTACCAGGGCATTTGCTGGTAAGGAGCGGAAAGATGCTGGCCCACGTCATCTACATCCTTTCCATGACGATCCTGGCGCTCAGCGTGCCACACCCGACCGTCTCGGCGGTCTCCGGCACCCTGATCACCGTCGGTCTGATTGGCGCCTGGCGTTATGCCTGGGCCGGGATCAACCTGGCGCGGGCCGCCTATTTCCTCAACTTCGCCTATCCTCGGCGGCGCCGTCAGGCCGCCGAGGCCTACACTATCAGGGGTCTGAAGGACCACGCCTATTTCCTGGTCACCACCTACAAGATCGCTCCGGAGATCTCGACACGCGTCTATCGCTCGATCTTCGAGGCCGCCTTCCGGGCGACCGGTGGCGCCACCATTGTCGCCTCCATCGTCGATGAGGCCGATGCACGCCTCATCCGTCGGGTCATGGCATCGGTTGCCCTCAACCATCCTGGCCGCGAAGCGACTGTCGGCCTGAAGATCGACAAGATCGAGGGCACCGGCAAGCGCGACGCGCTCGCCACCTCGCTGCGCTCGATCGCCAGGCTCAATCCCGGCCGCAACGATATCGTCATCTTCGTCGATGGTGACAGCTGCGTGCCCCATGACGTCGTTGACCGCAGCATTCCCTTCTTCACCGATTCGACCATCGGCGCGGTGACGACCGACGAACTGAGCGACACCCAGGGTGGCCGCCTGTTCCGCGACTGGTTCGACCTCCGCTTCTCGCAGCGCCACGTCATGATGTCGTCTATGTCGCTGGGCGGACGCGTGCTGACATTGACCGGCCGCATGTCGATCTTCCGGGCAAGCCTCGCAACCGATCCCGGCTTCGTGGATCTCGTCCGCAACGACTTCATCGACCACTGGCGCCTGGGCCGCGTCCACTTCCTGACCGGCGACGACAAGTCCACCTGGTACTGGCTGCTGCAGCGCGGCTACAAGATGCTCTACCTGCCGGATCTCTGCACGCTGTCGATCGAAACCCAGCCCAAGGACGGCTTCTTCGAATCCGCCACCACGCTGATGACCCGCTGGTTCGGCAACATGCTGCGCACCAATGCCCGGGCACTGGCGCTCCCCGCCTCCCGCATCGGCTACTTCACCTGGTGGTCGATCCTCGACCAGGCGCTGTCGATCTGGACGACGTTGGCCGGCCCCGCCAGCATCCTCTTGGCCGCCTTCTTTGTCAGCCCTTGGATCCTGCCGATCTACATCGCCTGGGTCATGTTCACCCGCTACCTCTTTTGCACGGTTATCATGACTTTCAGAGGCCAGAGCTTCCCGATCACCTATCCCTTCCTCCTGTATTTCAGCCAGGTCGGCGGCGCGGTCGTCAAAAGCTTCATTCTCTTCCGCCTCGACCGCCAGAGATGGACCCGCCAGTCGGGCTCCGGATCGGCCCGGGCGATCCCGCTCGGCCAGCGCTGGCGCGC
Source organism: Allorhizobium sp. (assembly GCA_051861045.1). GTDB lineage: Bacteria > Pseudomonadota > Alphaproteobacteria > Rhizobiales > Rhizobiaceae > Allorhizobium. The sequence continues at coordinate 208,324 of JBHYDI010000001.1, read as the reverse complement.
CATGAGCTCCACCTACATGCACTGCCTCGCGCTTGGATGGCTCATCCTCGGCGTGGCCTATGTCGGCAACATCATCTAACTCCCGAAGGACCGTAACCATGGATATCGAAACGAAGGCCGCACGCGACACCGCTTCCCAGGGCTACACCGGACAGGCCGAAAGCTTCCCGATGCTGCTCGACACGGGCACGGAGCATCCGAAGACCAATATCCCCTTCATCGCCGTAATCGACGGCCGCCAGTTCAGTGGCCGCAGCCTGTCCCTGGTCTCGGCCTCCGTATCGGGCCTTGCCGGCCCCGAGCTCGAAGCCAAGGAGCGGATCGCCGTCCTGCGTTTCGATTTCGACGGCTACACGATTTCGCTGCAGGTCAATGTTCGCATCAGCCGGACCCATGCCGAGACCGGCGAGGTGCGGCTCGACTTCCTCGAACCGACGGGCGAGCACTTGCCAACGCTGCGCTATCTTCTGAACAGCTATATCGCCGGTGACATCACCTCCGTCGACGGCATCATCAGCCTGCGGGAAAGGGCCGCCGTCTCCGGCGGCAAGAAGCCCGGAACCCAGGCGGGTATCGGCAACATGGTCGGGCGCAGCCTGAAGACAGCCGCCACTGTGGCCGCCAGCCTCGCCCTTGCCGGCATCGCTGCCAATCTCGTTTATGAGCGCGTCTTCTCGAAAGAGGTGAAGCAGCTCGCCGTGCTCTCCGCCGGCGGTCAACCGCTGCGGGCGATCGCCAGCGGCCAGATTTCCTACCTCGATCTCGGCGCCACCCGCGGCGAGGTCCTCTACACCCTGCAATCCGTGTCCGGCACAACGCTCAGCGTCAACATGCCTTGCGACTGCCGGATCCTTCCGACCCGCGCCGGCGAAGGCTCGACCGTGATGGCCGGCGATCCGATCGTCGAAGTGGTCGACGAGACCGCGACACCGGTCGTGCAGGCCGTCGTCTCGGCCGAACAGGCCAAGCAGCTCGTCTCCGGCGACATCGCCGAACTCCGCTTCTCCGACGGCAAGGTCGTTTTCGGCAGCCTGTCGCGTGATGCGGAAGCACTGACGGCGATCGGCAACGAGGGAGAAATGCGCGCCTTGATCGAGCCGACCACAGAACTGGAGAGCGAGGCGACCGGCTCCCCTGTCTCCGTCCGCATCATCAGCCAACGCATCTTCGCCCTGCGCCAGAAGCTTGGCGAGTGGTTCAGGGAGGGCGCCGCAACCTGAAGTCCAGGCAGTTTATCCCGCGTAATCACTCCAACGGATTCACAGGAGCAGCCATGCAAGACGTCCACCCCCTCATCCTCTGCGGAGGCATCGGCACCCGGCTTTGGCCACTGTCGCGCACGGAACATCCCAAGCAGTTCCAGCGCATCGACGGCAGCTCGGAAACCACCTTCTTCCACGCCACCGTGGAGCGCCATCGCGCTCCAGGCTTCGCCGATCCGATCGTCGCCGTCAGCAGCGCCCATGTCGCAACCGTTCTGCATCAGCTGAGCGACATCAAGTGCCCGGCGCGGGTCTTGGCAGAGCCGATCTCCAGAAACACTGGCCCGGCCGTGCTTGCGGCCGCGCTGACGCTGGCGAAGACCGATCCGGCCTCGCTCATCTGCGTCATCCCCTCCGACCATGTCGTGAAGGGCGATCTTCCCGCCAACGTACTGGCAGCCCGAAAGGCTGCCGAACAAGGCCACATCGTTCTTTTCGGCGTTCCGCCGGAATATCCGGAGACCGGCTATGGCTATATCGTCGACGGTGGCGCGCTCGATGGCCTCACCTGCGCTCGCAAGGTCTCGAGCTTCATCGAAAAGCCGCCGGTCGAAGTGGCAACGGCCCTGATCGAGGCCGGCGGCGCCTATTGGGCATCCGGCCTCAGCCTCTTCCGCGCCGATGTCCTGATCGCGGAATTTAAGCGCCTGGACCCGAAGACCTTCGACGCTGTCACAAAGGCCCTCGACCACGGTTTCGAAACCGAGCATGCCTTCTACCTGAATGCCGAAGCCCTGCAGCCGGCGGCCAATCTGCCGACCGAATCCATCGTCTTCGAACACTCGCCACGCACGGTCATCGCCCCCCTCCTCGTCGCCTGGAGTGATGTCGGCGCATGGAATGCCCTGCACCACATCGCCGAGAAAGACGAGGACGGCAACGTCCTGAGCGGCGACGTCATCAGCATCGACACCCGCAATTCCTATGTCCGCGCCTCCGGCAAACTGATCGCCGTCGTCGGCATGGATGACGTGGTCGTCGTCGATACCGACGATGCGCTGCTGATCACGAGCCGCGACCAAGCCCAGCAGGTCAAGCAGATCGTGAAGAAGCTGGAGAGCATCAAGCGCCGCGAACTCGCCCAGCACATGCGCAACCAGATGGCCTGGGGCGAGGTGCGCCGCGTCCAGAGCGGCCCGGGTTACGAGTTGCGGATGATGACGCTTCGGCCCGGCACCATGCTGCCGATTGCCGAGGACACCGCGTCGCATCGCATGGTGACGGTCACCTCTGGGGCCGGCCTCCTGAAAACCGGAGCAGTCACCCGGCCGCTTCGGATCGGTGACAATTTCGAGGTCCCGGCGGGCGAAACGGCAGCCATCTATTGCGGTCCCGAAAGCGAGATGCAGCTGATCGAGGTCGTCTGCGAAGTCGTCATCGAGAAAGCCGATGCCATCGCCACCCTGCAACTCGTGCACAGCTGAGGAATGGTGATGCGCAAGGGCCTCCCCCTCCTTCTGGCACTCCTGCTCGCGTCGACAGCTCCCGGCCTTCGTGCCGAGAGCCTCGACCGGGCGGAAATGGCCAGGTTGACCCGGACTGTGGCCGAGATCGGAACGCGGCTCGAAGCCGTTGATGCCCGCAAGGATGATGCCCGCACACTCCTGACCGGTCGCCTGGCGATGATCAACAGGACCGAGGCCGCCCCGCGCCCTGCCCTCGACCGTCTGACGACTGTCGGCAAACTGCAGACGGTGCCGATCGATTTCATGCTGGCCCAGCTGCGCCTGCAGACCGCGCGGCAGTTCGATACGGAGATCGAGAAAGCGCTCGTCAACCGCGCAGCCCCCGCCCTCTTCGTCCGCGGCGGTTCAATGACGCTCGATCAGGTCGCAGCCGAGGCGGACAAGCTCTATCCCGGCGCTCTGGAGCGCAGGGGCAAGACCATCCTCTCCCGCTGGCCGATCGTCATCTGGTCGGACTCGGCACTCGTCATCGAACCCGGGCAATCGCTTGAACTCTCCACAACCGATGGCGCCTTCCTGCTCAATTCCGGTCTGCTCACCGTGGATCACGGCGAACTGAAAGCCTCCGAGGGTGAGAACCCTGGCCTGAAGGGCTTTCGACCCTTTGTCGCAACAGCAATGACCGGCGCATTCCAGGCAACGGGTGCCCACTTCAGCCGTCTCGGCTACGCCGACGCCGGCTCGACCAGTGGGCTTTCGATCCTCGGGGCGGCGCTGTTCCCATCCAAAATCGGCTCGCATATCGTCGACAGCAGCTTCGACAACGTCTCCGGCGTCAATCTGGAAAACATCCATCGTGTGACCGTCGCCGGGAACCGCTTCTCGGGTGGCAAAGGCCCGGCGGTCGCCATGAAGGGCGTCACCGGCGCCGATATCAGCGACAACGTCATCACCGGGACGACCGAAACCCAGGCAATCGATATCCAGAACACGAGTTCGTCGATCCGGGTCGCCGGCAATATCCTGCTCGGCAACCGCGGCAGCGGCATCTTCATTGCCAACGACGCTCGCGATGTAACGGTCACGGGCAATCTGATGTCCGGCAACGGCCGCGGCGGAGTCTCTGTCGTGCGCAGCACCTGCGTGACGATTTCGGACAACCTCGTTCTCTCCAACAGCCAGGTCGGCATCAAGCTGCGCGCGAGCAACGGGCTCTTCCTCTCGCACAATGATCTGATTGCAAATGCCGGTGCAGGCATCTCGATCATCGACCAGGAGGCGGAGGCCCGCGTCACCATCGACGGCAATGCTTTCTCGGCCAACAAGTCCGGGATCCATGGCGGCGCGGCGAGCGAAGTATCGCTTCTCGCCAACGACTTTGCCGGCCAATCGCCGATCCTGCTCGACGGCGAATTCGCCCCTTACGTTCCGCAGTTGCTGCAAGCCTCCGCCTCACAGGGAGCATCGGCGACTGCACTCACCATTCACGCCAACACATCGTCTGCCGCTCCGGTGGACTGCAAGACCGGGAGCTGACCATGGTCTTTTCGTCAGAGACTTTCCTGTTTCTCTTCCTGCCCCTTTTCCTGGTCGCCTACTACCTGACGCCTGACCGGCTGAAGTCGTGGACAATGCTGATTGGCTCCTACGTCTTCTATTGCTGGTGGCGGCCGGACTTCCTCATCCTGTTCGTCGGGGTGACCGCCTGGGCCTATGGCTGCGGCCTCCTGATCGAGCGCTGGGAGGGACAGGCTCGCGCCAAGATCCCGCTCGTGCTCGGCGTCGTCGGCTGCCTGTCCGTGCTTGGCGTGTTCAAATACCTGAACTTCTTCATCGACAGCTTTGCGGCTTTGCTCGGCACGACACCCGATGAGCTGGGCGTACACTGGCGCCTGATCCTGCCGATCGGCATTTCCTTCTACGTCTTCCAGGCCGTCGGTTATGTCATCGACGTCTACCGCAAGGACACGCCGGCCACCCGCAACTTCGTCGATTTCGCCGCCTTCATCGCGCTTTTCCCGCAGCTGATCGCAGGCCCCATCCTGCGCTTCAAGGATCTGGCCGACCAGTTCCATGAGCGCACCCACAGCCTCGCACTGTTTTCGACCGGCCTTGGCATCTTCACGATCGGTCTTGCGAAGAAAGTGCTGCTGGCGGACTCGATCGCCCCGGTCGCGGATGCCGCCTTCGCCTCTGGAAACATCACCTTCGTCGAAGGCTGGCTCGGCGCCGCCGCATACACCCTGCAGCTCTATTTCGACTTCTCCGGCTATTCCGACATGGCGATCGGCCTTGGCCTGATGATGGGCTTCAAATTCATCCGCAATTTCGACACGCCCTATGTCAGCGCCTCGATCACCGAATTCTGGCAGCGTTGGCACATCAGCCTGTCGACCTGGCTGCGCGACTATCTCTACATACCGCTCGGCGGCAACCGCTTGGGACCGCTGCGCACCTATCTCAACCTCTTCCTGGTCATGCTGCTCGGCGGCCTCTGGCACGGTGCCGCCTGGACCTTCGTCCTCTGGGGCGCATGGCACGGGGCATGGTTGGCAGTCGAGCGCTACACGGGATATGCCCGCGCCGGCCTCAGCAAGGCAGTCACGGTTCCCGCAACCCTGCTGCTCGTCGTCATCGGCTGGGTCATGTTCCGGGCCACGAGCGTTGGCGAAGCCTTCTCGGTCTATGCCGGCATGCTTGGCCTGAACGGAATGGCGCCGAGTCTGGAATTCCTGGCGAGCGTCAACCAGGAGCATATCGTCTTCATCCTGCTCGCTGTCGTCGCCGTTGTCCTTGAGCCGCGCTTCAAACACATGACCGATCCGGATCGTGTGCCGCTCGCCGGCGCACCACGGATGGCGCCAGACGGCACGCTCATCGCGTCACCGTCGATCGCTTACCCGCTCGCCATGACCGCCCTGCTGGCCGTGACGATTGCCCGGCTCGCCGAGCAGTCCGCCTCACCCTTCCTCTACTTCCAGTTCTGACAGGAGCAAGCCCATGCCCAGTCTGCGCCAGTACACATCCCTGCTGCTGTTACCGACCACCTTCTTCGGTTACGCGCTCTACGCAAATTCTGCCCTGCTGATGAATGCGGCATCGCCTGAAGCGCAAGCCTCGGAGGCGAAGGACCTGTCGCTCTCCTATGTCATCGACGGGGAAGCAACCCGCGACCTCGACACGCTCTACAAGAACGGGCTTCCGCACCGCGCCGCATCCGTCGGCCTCTTCGGAAATGCCCGCTATGCGCTCCTCGGCGCTGGCCGAAAGGGCGTGATCGTCGGTGAAGATGGGTGGTTCTTCTCGGCTGAAGAATTCAAGAGCGTCTCGAACGCGGATATCACCGCAGCCGTCGATCGGATTGCCGAGGTCCAGCGGGATTTGGACGCCCGGGGCATACGGCTGGTTCTGGCTCCGCTTCCGGCAAAGTCGGACATCTATGCGGAAGAGGTCCCGTCCCTCGTTCGCGGCCCTGCGATGGCCGAAGCCTACAACGCCTTTGCCGCAGCGCTTAGGGACAGAGGCATCGTTACGGCGGACACGCGTCCGGCGCTCCTGGCCGCGAAGCCCTTCGGCGAAGTCTTCCTCAAGTCCGACACCCACTGGTCTCCATCAGGGGCAAAGGCGACGGCGGAAGCCGTCCAGACCAGCCTGCAGGTGGCCGGCATCGCGCTGCCGTCCGAGAGCGTGACAGCACAATGGCAGACACCAGTTTCGCTCTGGGGGGACCTGACCAAGTTTGTCACCTCGCCTGATTATGCCCCGACCGTCGGACTGGCACAGGAAAGCGTGCCGATCTATCGCACCACGGTGAATGCAGCCGCTGACGGCGCCGATATCTTCGGCGACGATACGGCAGTCCCGGTCATGCTGGTGGGCACCAGCTACAGCGCCAACGAGAACTGGTCCTTCCCCGATTTCCTGCGCCAGTCGCTCCGAGCCGATGTCGTGAACGTGGCGAAAGAAGGCCTCGGGCCGGGCGTTCCGATGATGGACCTGCTCGCAGGCTCCGCCCTCGACGAGACCACACCAACCGTCGTCGTTTGGGAATTCCCCATCCGCTATCTCGGCACCAAGACGCTGTGGCAGCGAGACGGTGATGCCAAGGCAGGAGGCGGCAATGTCTGATCGCCTCGTCCGCCTGTGCTGCGCCACCATGCTGACATTGCCGCTGCTGGGCCTCACACCCGCGCATGCGGCTGTGAAGCCCTTCTTTCCGCGCAATCCGCCGGAAACCGTCGAGGCGGCCAAACCGGCAAAGCCCAAGACGATGGGTCCTGCTTCGCATCTGCCGATCGCTTTGCAGGACGCGCGCAAGCGCCTGCTTGCCGGCAAGCGCGTCTCCTATGGAGAGCTTCAGGCGCTCGCTGATGCCAAGGATGGGATCGGCGCCTTCAAGCTCGCCGAGCGCATCCAGAAACAGGGTGATCCGAGGCTTGCGACCGATGCACTCCACTACTTCGCAATCGCAGCCCATGAGGACCGCGGCTATGCCGTGGGCCGCATGATGGAGATCCTCGGCAATGACAGCCTTGAGCTCTCGCCATCGCATCTGAAGAGCGCCGAAGCGGCCCTCCGGCTGCAGGCCCGCAAGGGGAATGACAAGGCGGTCGAGGGTCTGATCCGACTCTACAGCGAGGGCCGGCGCTTCGGTGACAAGCGCGACGAGCTGGAAGCCCTGCTCGCCTCCGGCATCGGCAAGAAGAACGGCGACACAGCCTTCAAGCTCGCGGTGCTTCTGCTGTCCGATCGAGACCGCACGCCCGAGCAGACCGAACAGGCAACCCGGTTCCTCGCCATCGCCGAGGAGAGCGGCAGCATCGGCATGAAGGCTGCAGCGACCAATATCCTGGCGCAGCTCCAGACCAAGTCCAGTGAAACAACCGCGGAGGTTCAGCAATGACCCGAGTTCGCCAGACACGCATTCTCGCCGGCACAGCCCTTGCCGCCATCCTGATGGCGGCGGGAAACCAGGCCCGGGCCGAAACCACAGGCGGCGAAGCGCCCTCCTCCTATGGCTGCAGCAGCCTCGAAGAGATCGCCGAACTGCAGATGATCGAAGGCAAGGACGGCATGTTCTTCCGTATCCTCGCCGACCTGCGTCTGCAGCATGCCTTCACGGACCAGACCGTCGACCATCTGGCGACCATGGCCAAGGCGCTTGAAAAGAACGGTACGACGCTCATTTACGTGCCGCTTCCCACCAAGTCGCAAGTTCTGCCGGAACTCGTGCCGGCCCGCGCCTCGCTTTACGGCTTCGAAGCCGGCATCGCGACCGAGATCTACGACGATGTAGTCCGCCGCCTCAACCAGAAGGGCGTGACCGCCGTCGATATCGCGACGCCGATGCGCGAAAACAATCGCAACGGCTTCGGCGAACACTCCTTCTTCCAGGCCGACTTCCACTGGACGGCACATGGTGCGGATGTTGCAGCGAAAGCAATCGCCGACCGTGTGAAGGCGCTCCCCGCCTACGAGGATGTCGCGCCTGTCCGCTTCGACATGAAGGAAGTCCCCCCGCCGCAGGAATTCTCCAGCATGCGCGAGCTGCTGCAGAAGCACTGCGTCAACCACGTGCCCACGGTTACCGCCCACACCTATGAGGCGGTGCGGAGCGAAGACGAGACAGCCGCATCCGGATCGATGGACATTTTCGGCAGCGGAGACCAGGCCACGATCGCCCTTATCGGGACCAGTTACTCCGACAAGCCGATCAGTAATTTCGCCGGCTATATCGAGCACTGGACGGGCGTGCCGCTCGACAACTACTCGATTTCAGGCGGCAACCAGTTCGGTTCGATCCTCTCCTACATCACGTCGCGCGAATTCCAGGAACAACGCCCGCGCTTCCTGATCTGGGAAAACCCGATCTACAACAATCTCGGTCAGTACGGCGACGCCCCCTGGGCCGAGATCGTGGCGGCATCGCTTGGCGAATGCAGCCCGGCTATGGCGGCGACTGCGAGCGGCGAAAATGCGGTTGAAGCCGATCTCTCGACGATCAAGCTCACCCGCGACGATGTCATCCTCGCCGACATCGGCAGCGACACCAGCCGCAAGGCCATCTTCACCCTGACGGGCGCCGACGGAACCGTTCGTACCCGCTCCATCGAGCGCGGCGACCGCCTGCGCTCGACCGGCCGCTACTTCTTCTCGCTCGGCGGCTTCCCCGACGGCTCGATCGACAAGGTGGCCGTCAGCTTTGACGCGCCCGTCGACGACACCACCACCCTTTCCATCTGCAAATCCAAAACTGGAGAACAGTCATGATGACCATTAACCCGATCCGTATCGCCACCATCTCGCTGGCAGTAGCTCTTGCCCTGTCTACGAATGTCCGGGCCGATGACGGTGGCCTCTACGAAAAGCCGCTGGATCCGAACTCGGCCTTTGTCCGCGTCATCGCTCCGGGGGCGACCAGCGCCTCCGTGCAGAACAGCGCCTTCAACAAGCTGAACGACGGCGTCTCGCCCTATGTCGCGGTGGCACCGGGTGACATTCCGGTCACCTCCTCGCTCGGTCAGAGCAGCGTCAAGGCAAGCGCCGGCAAGTTCTACTCGGTGGTCGTCACCAAGGACGGTGCAACGACGGTCGAAGACGACATGACCAAGAACCCGTCCAAGGCGACGCTGTCGCTCTACAATCTGACCGGAAAGGCCGCGATCGACCTCTTCGTGCCCCAGGCTGGCGCAGAAGCCGTCTCTGATGTCGACAGCGGCGGCTCCAAGTCGGTCGCGCTGCGGGCTCCGCTCGCAGTCGATCTTGTTGTCCGCGAAGGCGACAAGGATCTCGCCAAGCTCGACAAGGTCGAATTCAAGCGTCTTGCCGGTGTCACCATCGTGGTGACCGGAGAAGGCGACCAGGTCGACGCCGTCGCCGTTCCCAGCACCATTGCCCGCTAAATCATTGAGAGTTCCGGAGGTTTATCATGACGATTGCAAGAATGGCGAAGTCGCTGCTAATGGCAGGCGTGATGACGATGGCCGCCGGAACACCCGGGCGAACAGCCGCGATAGACGTCCGGTTCGCGCCACCGGACGTCGAACTGCCCAAGACGGCAGTCTGCACCCCGCGGGTCCGCGACGAGGACATGATCGCCGAATGGACCGCATGGGATAAAAAGGCCCTGCCCAAGCGCGCGACATTTGCGATCACCCGCGACATGAACCGCATGCGGGATCTCGATGCCCGTCGGTTCGAGCCGATCATCACCCGCATCCAGGAACTGATGCCGACGGTGAAGAAGGGCTACGACCATACGGATGCCCTGTTCGACACGGTCAAGTTGATGCTGGCCAAGGGCGAAGCGGACAAGGTACGCGCGGATGGCCTTGTCCAGAAACTGCTCGACATTGGCGGACATCCTGCGGGCTCGCTGAACACGCTTGCCGATTATCTGATCGCCGGTGAGGGCATCGACCAGGACAGAGAGGCGGGCTTGAAGCTCAAGGTCCAGGCGGCCTATGGCGGCAATGCCGATGCCATTCTCGATCTCGCCCGGCTTACCGACGAGGGCGAGAGCGTCGACGGCTGGGCAATCGAACCGGAGCTCGCGGTCAACATGGCCTTTGGCTCCCTGGTCGGCGTGCTCGACGAAGGCATCTGCGACCGCATCAGCCGTGTCGCGCGCGAATATGATGATGGCGAAGTCGTCGTGAAGGATCCGGATCTCAGCCAGGCCTGGTACCGCTTTGCCGCCGATCTGGGCGACACGGCCGCCGCCTGGGAAGTCGCCGAGCTCAATCTGCTCAGTGAAAAAGTGGTCAAGGACAACGACGTCCTCCTCAAATATCTCAAGAAAGCCGCCGACGGCGGCAACATGGCGGCGATCCTCGAAATGGGACGTCTCTATGCCGAAGGTGCGCTGGTGCCTCAGGACAAGGAAAAGGCCTTTGCCTACTTCAAGCAGGCAGAAGCAGCGGGCAACCAGGCGGGCCTCATCAAGCAGGCGCAGCTCCTCGAGCAAACCAAGGACACATCTCCGGCCGATGCGGCAGCCTATGAAGACCTGCTGCGCCGCCTGATCGCCCGCAACGATCCGCCACCATGGGCTCTCACCCGTCTCGCCCGAGTCATCCAGGCTCGCGACGGTCTCTGGAAATCAGCGGCGGAAGTAAAGCCGCTGCTGGAAGAAGCCGTGCGACGCGGTGATATCGAAGGCGGTATCGATCTCGCCGAACTCCTGATGCGCGAAGACCTCTCGCCCAAGACCATCGCCCGATCCACCGACCTTCTCTCGGGCGCCATCCACATCAACGGCGAGATCAACGCGATCGCGAAGCTTCAGCGCATATACCTCTGCGTCGATCCCGCGGGTCCTGATCTTTCAGCGGCAGACTATTGGTCGAATGTCGAGGCAGGCGCCGGCAACAAGACACTCGATCTCGCGCCCGAACAGATCGACCAACTGCCCGCGCTGAAGGATCCGATGGTGATCGCCGCGATCCAGACGCAGGCGCTCTATGGTCGCGCCAGCGCGCTGGCGCTGTACCAACGCTATCTGAAGGGCGCGGGCTATTCCGACCAGGTTCTGCGCTTCTGGGCCGAGCGCGCCGAGATCCGGCGCGGGGCTACCGTTGAAGCCGCCCTTTTGGAGTTCAAGCAGAACCTCGAAAAGGGCCGCATCAACGACGCCAAGCGCAGCATCCAGATGACTGGCGAAGGCATGACCGTCGATGCCGGCCTGAGCTTCGCCCGCTTTCTCGTCAACAACTACGCGACCGATCCGGAAAGCGTGGCACTGGCCAAGGAAATCCTGCACCCGCTCGCCGCAAGTGGCGCCGGGCGCGCGGTGCGCCTCCTCCAGGAGCTCGAAGGCCCGGACATGGATCCCCTGTCGTCGCCGCTGACCCGCTTCGGCGAGGTAATGCGCGATCGCGGTGACATGTCGGCGCAATTGCTGCTGGCTGAAAACGCAGCCTCCGAGGAAGACAAACTTCGCCTCTACCATCAGGCCATCAGCACGCAGCGCTGCGACTACGATGACACGATGGCGCTTGCGGAATTTGCCATCAGACATCACCGGGAGGATGCCAAGCGCTGGCTGTCGATCGCCGAGCACATTGCCGGCGATGATGCCTGGAGGAAGGTGAAGATCGCCGATGTCTACATGGCCTTCAATCGCTCGGACATGCAGCAGCGCGCGCTCGGCCTCTATCAGGAAGCGCGTATTGGCGGCGAACCCGCCGCTTACTATCGCCTCGTCAAGCACTATGCCAACGATGCCAGCGAGAGCTACGATCCGAAGCAGGCGAGCGACCTCTTCGTCGATCTCGTTGAGAGCTCCGATCTGCAGTCCGTGCCCGAAAAACTCCTCATGCTGGCCAACATGAAGCCGGAAATCCGGCGTCAGGTGTCACAGCGCGTCGATGTGCGCGGCCTTTACCAGAAGTCCGCAGAGGCCGGGCAGCCCGTCGCCATGCGCGAAGTGGCCAAGCTGATGCGCGACGACGCCAAGGACAGCAAATCGATCCTCGCCTCCTTCACCTGGCTGAAGAAGGCGGCGGAAGCCGGCGACGGCGAGGCCATGTTCCTCCTGTCGCAATCCTACGCCTATGGACTGGGCACACGCCCGGCACTCGACGCCGCACAAACCTGGATGGTGAAAGCCGCAGAAGCCGGATACCCAGACGCCGCCCAGGTCCTGAAGCTCAACAACGCAGGAACGGAGGGCTAATCATTGGCCGATCTCAAAAGATGGACACTGAACCGCCACATCGCAGTCTCGCTGCTCGCCATAACCGCCGCCACGGCGATGATACCGAAAGCAGAAGCAGCCGAGGAGACCTGCTTCAAGACACCGACGCCGGTCATGAGCCTAGGCTTCGGCAGCCGCTATGAAACCGATTCGAAGACGAGGTCCGACATTGACGAGGATTCGGACGCCGCCGTCACAAAGGCTTTGAAACCCATCGACCAGTTCATCCAGAACCTCGCCAAGGTGGTGTCGAAGGCGGAGACGGAGAAGGACGTCACGACCCGCAGGCAGTACCAGCGCTGCGTGGTGGATTCGATCTATGCCTGGGCGAAGGCCGACGCACTCAATGACATGCGCACCTTCAATGCGAAACTCTCGATCCCGGCCCGCATCGGCGGGCTCGCCATCCTCTTCGCCGAGAGCCGCGACCAGGTACCCGGTCTGCACGACCGGGAACGCATCGTCGAAAAATGGCTGCAAAAGCGTGGCCAGGAGATCGTCTATTTCTTCGAAAACGAGGCCACCAAGGGAGCAGCCCGCAACAACCTGCGCGCCTGGGCGAGCCTAGCCGTGGGCGAGGTGGGCGTGCTCAACCGCGACCGTGGACTGGTCGAATGGGCGATCCTCAGCAACAACACGATGATCGTCAACGCATCACCAGATGGCAGCCTGCCGCTCGAGATGAACCGGCAGCGCTATGCCCTGCATTATCAGCTGCATGCCATGGCTCCGCTCGTCACATCGATCGCGCGGATCTGCGATGCCGGTTATGGAAAAGGCGGCACAGACCTCGATAAGCTCCAGACCATGGCCCGGTTCTCGGTGGCAGCGGTGAAAGATCCGAAGATTGTCCAGAAGATCAACGGCAAGAGCCAGACGGTGAAGCCCGGCCTGAAGAACAACCTATCGGCCATAGCCTGGCTTGAGCCCTATGTGGCCCTGAGCAACGATCTTGAGATGAAGGCGGAGTTCGAAGCGCTGCGTCCGATGTCGAACACCAAGCTTGGCGGCAACATGACCAACCTCTACGACGGCCGAAGGGTTAGCTGCACGATTTCGGCACAGAACTGAGACGTCTCAGTCGGACGATAGACGGATGCGATGAGGGATCAGGGGCTGCTCGACGCGGGCCGTGCCTGCCCGACCTTCATCCGAACAGCGGTCGATGTTCCAATCCTGGACTTCGAGCTGGACAAGCGACTTCACGGCATCAAGCGAGAGCTCGCGCCCATGGGTGCCAGCAAGCGCGTCGCTGAGACGGCCCAGCAGGTCTTCGGTCAGGTTGTTCGGGGACTGCGTCACCTCGGTGCTCCTCTGACGACATCCTGCTACAAAGATGGGAACTGGGGAAGTCGTTCGCCACTCAAGCTGGGCTCAAACACTTAAAAAAGTCGCAATTCTCCGTGAGCGCGCCCCGGCGGCACAACTCTTTCGCGAGCCATGGCAAACAAAGTATGACGATATCAAGAGCCCGCAATGATGGGGCAGAGAGGCTGAGCCACCCTGCCCGACCTACATTCTTGATCAGGCAGCCATGCCCCATGCGGACGGATCATCCTCACCGAACATGCGCTCGAGGCTGAGGAAGCAGATCATGCTCTTGTCATGAGCGATGATGCCGTCGGAGAAGGCGGCACTCGGGCCGGTCGCGGCCGGAAGCGGCTGCAGCGTGCTGCCAGCGACGGTCAGGATGTCCGAAACACCATCGACGAGAAGACCGACGGTCATGCCGTTCACCTCGGTGACGACCACGGCGCTGCGTTCTGTCGCCTGTGCGGCCGGCATGCCGAGCTTGACGGCGAGATCGACGATCGGAATGACCGTGCCACGCAGGTTCATCACGCCGAGGACTTCATAGGGCGAATGCGGAATCGGCGTGACAGGGGCCCAACCGCGGATTTCGCGGATGGAAGTTGTCTTCACACAGAATTCCTGATGATGAAGCCGAAAGGCGATGATTTCGAGGGCATCAGCGGCATTCGACGTCGTATTCATCTGCAATTCCTCCTGCTGCAAGCCCGTGCCTGCTGGCACCTTGTCACGATGTTGATCGACCGGTCACCCCGGCGCGCAGAAACTGATTCTGCAATCTGTGAGCAATTTAGACCACCAGTAATTAAAGAATATCTAAACCAGAGCGGAGAATGCGCTGCTCCCTGTCGAGGCGTCCACTGTCAGGCACCCAGCGTCCGAAAATGGGCCATCTGGCCGGCAGCCCACCACGCAAACTCGGTCAGCAACCGGTCGTCCACATCGCCGATCCTGCCGCCATGAAGCGTCAGCAGGCCGCGTTTCGTCGCAAGGGCAAGAACATTGCCCACATGCTGGCGTGAGACCTGAAACCGCTGCGAAAGTGCATCATAGGTGAGAGCGAGATCCCACGCCTCACCAGCCTCCCGGGCGAGGTGGGCGCCCATGACCGCACAGAGCATCAGGTAGCCGCTGTCGCGGCCGGTGAATTCGACGACCGTCTCGAATGGTGCAAACAGCACATCCTTAGACTGGAAAGCCTCAGTCGATCTGGCGATCAGCCTGGAAAGACGAGCCGTGTCGGCACTCAAGGCCTCGAACAGCGTGTGGTGTTCCAGCATGGCCTGCGACGCGAGGAAGGCGAGAGGCGAGCGGGCAATTTCAAGCACCAGCAAGGGGGTGGGCACCAACCGGATTTCGCGCCTGTCCCGCGCATTCTGATGGGCGACGACATACCCTCCGGCCCTCAATCCCGCGATGAGGTCGCTGACCTGACGAGAGCTGCCGGGAACCATTGTCTGCAACAAAGTCATGGTCGGCGCGGGACCGGTCCCATCTTCAAAACGCGCGGCAAGCCCGATCAGCATATAGCAGGTGATGTAGCGCATCTTCTGGGCGAAGATCTTGTTGGAAGGCCAACGAAAAGCGCTCGGCTCCACCATCCTTCGGCAATAGGCGAGCATGGCCCCGTCAAAGGCCGGATTGGCGAGGGAGGCACTCGCCATCAGCCAGACGGGCTCCCCGATGTGCTGCTCGACACCGGGATGAACGGCCGACAGCCGTTCCCGGTCAAGCTCGCCACGCAGTTGATCCATGAGCACACTCCAAACCAGAGATGCCCATTCAAGGCCATTTCACCAGTCGCGTCGATTGGCAAATCTTGTAGTCGTCTCTAATGGAGGAGCGCCTGATCCTGGCGGGAGCCAGACATGGCAACCTCAGGGAGCGCGCTTCGCCATATCATAGACAGCGGCGCAGCGCTGGCCGGACGCGCAGTAGGCGAGGATGGGGCCGGTCTGTTTTCCAAGAATGCTCTTGAGCTTTTCCGCCTGATCTAGTGGCATGGAGCCTGGGACGACCGGCAGATAATGCGCCTCCAGTCCGGCTTCCTGCGCAGCATGGGCCACCTCGTCGAACGACGGCTGCCGGAAACCTTCGTTATCAGGTCGCATGCAGATGACGGTCTTGAAGCCGAGGCCAGCGATATCCTTCAGCTGCGATGGACTGATCTGCCCGGTTACGTGAAAACTCGGATCGACACTGCGTATGCTCATGAACGGCTCCTTTGCCGGCTGGATGCCCATGACGGCGAGACTTTAGAGATAGTGTTTTTTATATATTTGTAGGGCCCGCTCTTGAGTCAACCCTTGCCAACCTTCTTTTCTAAGATATATTCGTATCTATGAAGATTGATCCTGAGCAGATGAAAGCTGGCGCTGACATGGCCAGCGAACTCCTGAAGTCGCTATCCAACCGATATCGACTGCTGATCCTGTGCCGGCTTGCCGATGGCGAGCATTCAGTCGGTCAACTGGCCGAATTTCTGGGCATTCGCGACAGCACCGTCTCCCAGCATCTGGCGCTTCTGAGGCGCGAAAAGATCATTGCCGGTCGACGTGACGGACAGACGATCTGGTACCGGATCGAGAGCGAACCGGCACGCGCCGTGATCGGCACCCTCTACAATAGTTTCTGCAAAACGGACGATTGCGCCGTCTGACGGCATTGGCCGCGGCGTGAACAACCACACCGCCTGCGACTTGACATCCACTTACCTAATATATACGTACTATCGTAGATATGTATCTTAAAGGAGAAAAACATGTCGATTGATCGCGCCGTTCTGGCCTTTGCCGGCATCATGGTTCTGGTTTCTCTGCTGCTGACCCACTTCGTCCATCCGGGCTTCGTCTGGTTCACCGCTTTCATCGGCGTGAACATGCTACAGTCCGCTTTCACCGGCTTTTGTCCGGCCGCCATGATTTTCCGCAAGCTGGGCCTTCGCCCCGGCACCGCATTCTGAGGATCCGATCATGCAAAATACCGCCCTCATCGCTCTCTTCGCCGCCGTGACTGCAGCCGGACTGACAGCTGCGCAAGCGGCGGATCTCAAGCTTGAGGCCGTGAGCATACCGGAGATGAAGGCGGTCTATGGCCAGATCCAGCCGCGCAACAGCGTCCTTGCACGCGCAAGGCTTGGCGGCACGATCGTGACGCTGAATGTTACCGAAGGCGACCTCGTCAAGGCCGGCGGCGTGATCGCCAGCATCAAGGACGACAAGATCGACTTCCAGATCAAGGCGGTCGACGCGCAACTTCAGGGCCTCAACGCATCGATGAATGATGCACAGGTCGAACTCGACCGTGCGGACAGACTGGTCCGCAGCGGTGCGACCAGCACTCAGCGCCTCGACCAGTTGAGAACCCAGCTCGACGTCATCACCAATCAGGTCCGCCAGGCAGAAGCCCAGCGCTCGCTCCTCGTGCAGCAGACCTCGGAAGGAGCAGTTCTTGCCCCCTCCGACGGTCGCGTCATCTCGGTTCCGGTGACAAGCGACGCCGTCGTGATGGCCGGCGAGACCGTCGCCACCATCGCCGGTGGAGGCTTCTTCCTGCGGCTCGCGATCCCGGAACGCCACGCCCATGAACTATCCCAGGGCGCGCCGATCCGGATCGAAGCCGGCGGCGAGACGCTGCAGGGCGAACTCGTGAAGATCTACCCGCAGATCGAGGGCGGCCGCGTTACCGCCGATGTCGAGGTCGAAGGTCTCGATACCGATTTCGTCGCAGCCCGCGTCCTGGTCGAACTGCCGGTCGGCGAGCGTCAGGCGCTGCTGGTGCCGACCGCGAGCCTCACCAATCGCGCCGGCATCGACTTCGTCGCAGTCCGTGAAGGCGAAGCCATCGTGGAACGCGCCGTAGTGGCCGGTGAGACAATCGCGTTCGAGGGCGCCCCCAAAATCGAGATCCTGTCCGGCCTTGCCGCCGGTGATGTCGTGGTGACGAAATGACAAACCCCAATCACAATACCCCGGGGGCTGGCGAGCCCGACGACGATACCCCGATGAAAAATCTGGGCATTGCCGGCAATCTGACGCGCGCCTTCATCAAGTCGCCGCTCACACCGCTCTTCCTGATCGCCGCCTTCGCCTTCGGCCTCGTCGCGCTGCTCACCCTGCCCCGCGAGGAAGAACCACAGATCTCCGTGCCCATGGTCGACATCATCGTCCAGGCACCAGGCCTGCGTGCTGATGATGCCCAGAAGCTGATTTCCGAACCACTTGAAACGATCGTCAAGAGCATCAACGGCGTCGAGCACATCTATTCCCAGTCCATGGACAACATGGTCATGGTGACCGCGCGCTTCCTCGTCGGCACATCATCGGACACCGCCGTACTCCGCGTTCATGACAAGGTCCGCGCCAATATCGACCGCATTCCGGTCGGCATCGCCGAACCCAAGGTCGTCGGTCGCGGCATCGATGACGTCGCGATCGTCACCCTCACATTCTCCCCCACAAAGGATGCCAGCGGCCATATCGGTCCCAACGACCTGACCCGCATCGTGCGTGAGGTTCGCAATGAAGTCGCCAAGGTCGAGGATGTCGGCCTGACCTATGTTGTCGGCGAGACCAACGAGATCATCCGCATATCGCCACAGCCAAAAAAGCTGGCGCTCTATGGCATCACCCTTCAACAGCTCGCCGGAAAGGTCGGCGGTGCCAATACCGCAATGCCCGCCTCCCAGGTCCGCGAACAGGGCCGCCAGATCGACGTGATCGCCGGCGAGACCCTGTCCACCCCGGCCGAGATCGGCAACCTGCTGCTGACCGCCCGCGATGGTCGCCCGGTCTACGTCCGCGATGTCGCAACAATCGACTTTGCCACCGACACCAGCGAAGCCCTGGTTTCAACGCTGCGCAAGGACGGGGATACTGTCGAGCGCGTGCCCTCGGTGACGCTGGCCATCGCCAAGCGCGCCGGATCGAACGCCGTCGTGGTGGCCGAGACCATCCTTGCGCGCGTCGAAGCCCTGGAAGGCAAACTGATCCCCGACGATATCCATGTCGAGGTGACCCGCAATTACGGGGAAACAGCGGACGAAAAGGCGAACGAACTTCTCTACCACCTCGCCCTCGCGACCGTCTCGATCATCGCGCTCGTCTGGCTGGCGATCGGTCGCCGCGAAGCCCTTGTCGTCGCGATCGTCATTCCCGTGACGATCCTGCTCACCCTGTTTGCCTCGTGGCTGATGGGCTACACGCTGAACCGCGTCTCGCTCTTTGCCCTCATCTTCTCGATCGGCATTCTCGTCGACGACGCAATCGTCGTCATCGAGAATATTGCCCGCCACTGGGGCATGGGCGACAAGCGCTCGCGGCGCCGCAGCGCCATCGAGGCCGTTGCCGAAGTCGGCAATCCGACCATCGTCGCGACGCTGACGGTCGTCGCCGCCCTCCTGCCGATGCTCTTCGTCTCCGGCATGATGGGCCCCTATATGAGCCCGATCCCGGCAAATGCCTCGGCGGCGATGATATTCTCCTTCTTCGTCGCGGTCATGGTCACGCCCTGGCTGATGCTGAAGGTCGCCGGCAATGCGCCCGTCCACGCCCAAGAGGACCACGAGACGGGTGGCAAACTCGGGCGGCTCTATGCCGCAACGGCCCGCCCCATCCTCGCCACCAAGACACGCAGCTGGATCTTCTTGGCTCTCGTCGGGCTGCTAACGCTCGGCTCGCTCAGTCTGTTCTACACCAAGCATGTCACGGTGAAGCTCCTGCCCTTCGACAACAAGTCGGAACTTCAGGTGACGATCGACCTGCCGGAAGGCTCGTCCGTCGAGGCGACCGATGCCATTGCCCAGGCGGTCGGCCGCACCGTACTCGGCATGCCGGAAGTGATCTCCGTGCAGACCCATGCCGGCACGGCCGCCCCCTTCAACTTTAACGGCCTCGTGCGGCACGCCTATATGCGCGCAGCCTCCTATCAGGGAGACGTCGCGATCAACCTGACGCCGAAGTCGGAACGCGACCGTTCGAGCCATGCTATCGCCCTCGACATCCGCCAGAAGATTGCATCGATCCCGATGCCCGAAGGCACCAGCCTCAAGGTCGTCGAGCCCCCGCCGGGTCCTCCGGTCATGGCGACCCTGCTCGCGGAAATCTATGGCCCGACACCGGAAATCCGCCGCGCCGTGGCCGCCAAGGTCGAGGCAGCCTTCCGCTCAGTCCCTTTCATCGTCGATGTCGACAATTCCTATGGTGTCGAGGCGCCCCGCAAGCGGCTGGTGATCTCTACCGACGACGCGGAATTCTACCGTGTCGAGGAAGGCGACGTCTTCGACACGATCGCGATCCTCTCGAATGGCAAGACCATCGGCTATTCGCATCGCGGCGATGGACGTCCGCCGATCCCGATCCGCCTGGAGCGGGCAAAGGGTGACAAGGTCATCGACGAGCGCTTCCTCTCGACCCCGATGCCGGCAAACGTTTTGCCCGGCGACAAGGGCGTGGTCGAACTCGGCGATGTCGTACGCGTCCTCGACGAAAAGACGACACTCCCCATCTTCCGCCACAACGGCATCAACGCCGAAATGGTGACCGCCGAACTCGCCGGCGACTTCGAAGCCCCCCTTTACGGCATGCTCGCCGTGCAGGAAGCGATCGACGCGCAGGACTGGACGGGCCTGCCCAAACCGGTGATCTCGCTGAACGGTCAGCCGACCAACGAGGACGAGGCAACGCTTCTCTGGGATGGCGAATGGGAAGTCACCTGGGTGACCTTCCGCGACATGGGCGCCGCCTTCATGATCGCGCTGCTGGGCATCTACATCCTCGTCGTCGCCCAGTTCGGCTCGTTCAAGGTGCCGCTGGTGATCCTCACACCCGTGCCGCTGACCTTCATCGGTATTCTCGGCGGACACTGGCTCTTCGGCGCGCCCTTCTCGGCCACCTCCATGATCGGCTTCATCGCGCTCGCCGGCATCATCGTTCGCAATTCGATCCTGCTGGTGGATTTCATCCGCCATGCCGATCACACCGGCAAGACGCTGACGGATGTCTTGATCGAGGCAGGCTCGATCCGCTTCAAGCCGATCCTGCTCACCGCGCTCGCCGCCATCATCGGTGCAGCTGTCATCCTGACCGACCCGATCTTCCAGGGGCTGGCGATCTCGCTGCTCTTCGGCCTGATCTCCTCGACGCTGCTGACGGTGCTGGTCATTCCGGCGATCTACCGGGTGCTGCGGACCTGAAAGCATAACGAGATCGAAAACGCATGGCCGCGCCGCAAGCGCGGCCATTTGCGTTGGGGCACAAGATTCTCGACAAACCCTCTTCAAAGAGACATCAAAAAGTGTAAACTAAATTTGACACTCGAACTGAGGCAGACCTATGGCCCAACCCTTCCCATTCGCTGCCATCGTGGCACAGGAGGACATGAAGAAGGCCCTCCTGATGGCAGCGGTCGAACCTCTGTTGGGCGGGGTCCTCATTTTCGGCGATCGCGGCACGGGAAAATCGACAGCCGTCAGGGCCCTGACCGAACTGCTACCGCCGATCGAAACGCGCACCGGCTGCCGCTACAACTGCCTGCCCGCCGAACCCCAATCCGCCTGCACCGTCTGCAATCCGGCATCAGGTTTGAAAGCCCCGCCGATCGTCAAGCATCGGGCGCCGATGATCGACCTGCCACTCGGCGCGACAGAAGACCGTGTCTGCGGCTCGCTCGACATCGAAAAGGCGCTCGTGGCAGGCGAAAAGCACTTCGAGCCAGGCCTGCTCGCCGCCGCCAACAGGGGCTTCCTCTACATCGACGAGATCAACCTGCTGGAGGATCATCTGGTTGATCTCCTGCTCGATGCAGCTGCCTCCGGTGTCAATGTCGTGGAACGCGAGGGACTGAGCATCCGCCATGCCGCACGCTTCGTTCTGGTCGGTAGCGGCAATCCGGAGGAAGGCGATCTCAGACCGCAATTGCTCGATCGCTTCGGTCTGTCCGTCGATGTCCGCACCATCGACGACCTTGACCAACGCATTGAAGTCATCCGCCGCCGCGACGCTTATGAGACAGACCCGGCTGCCTTTGTCAGGCTCTGGGCCAAGCGCGACGCCACGATCGGTCGCCGCGTCGTTGCAGCCCGCAAGATCATTCGCCAGGTCGAGATCCCCGATCATGTGCTGATGCGCATGTCGCAGCTCTGTCTAAGGCTCGGCATCGATGGCATGCGAGGCGAGCTCACGCTGATGCGGGCAAGCCGCGCGGCCGCCGCCCTTGCCGGACGTAAACTCGTGACCTGGGACGATGTCGCGGAAATTGCGCCGATGGTGCTCTGCCATCGCCTGCGCCGCGACCCGCTCGACGACGCCGGATCGAGCCCAAGGGTGGAACGCGCGCTCGCAACCATCAGCGACAACAACGCCCATGGCTGAACTCGGCCCCCACGAAGCCTTCGAACAGGCACTCGACATCAGAGGTTCGGAGCTTTGGGCCGACGCCCTTCTGGCAATCGAGCTGCTCTGCATCGGCAGGTCCGGCATCGGAGGTCTATGGCTGAAGGCGCGGGCGGGCGGCGTGCGTGACCTATTCCTCGAAAGGCTGCAACAGCAGCTGGGCAGCAGGCAGTACTGGACAAGACTGCCGCCGGGAACCTCAATCGCCAACCTGATTGGCGGTGTCGATCTCGCAGCAACCGCAAAACTCGGACATCTGGTGCGCCAGCCTGGCCTTCTAGCGAGAGCCGAAGGCGGCGTTCTCCTGATCCCCATGGCAGAGCGCCTGGATCCAGCGATAGCAGCGCTGGTCGCCCGAGGCATGGACGAACCAGCTGCGTCCGACCATCTGGTGATTGCGCTGGACGAATCCCTGGATGACGAGGCGCCCTTGTCCGGCCTCATCGGCGACCGCCTCGCCCTGCGCGTCGATCTCGACGGCATCGGTTGGCACCACGTGGAAAGCAACCTGCCAGAAGGCGCAGCACCGACCCAACCGCATTCGGCCTGGCGCAACGTCACGATCGACGACCGATTGCTGAAGGGGCTTGCCGCCCTCTCCTTAAGCACTGGCCACCGTTCACCGCGGATCCTTGGCCACCTCGTGCGCACCGCCCGGCTGCTTGCCTGCCGTGATGATCGCGCAGCGGTCGCGGAAGGTGATGTGCTGACAGCGCTCCGCCTCTGCCTCGGCATCCGTCTTTCTCCGGTGAGCGAACAGCCACCGGAAGAACCCGAAACCTCGCCGCCCGAACAGCGCGACCAAGCGCCAGCCGAACCTGCGCCCCCGACCGACGCCGTGGAGCCGCAGCCTGAAGCCGAAACCACAACACCGTCGCGTCTCGACGACCTGACCGAAATGTTGGCGGCAGTTCAGGCCGGCACGCTTTCGGCCGACCCTTGGCTGTCGATCTGCCTGCGTCCGACGCGCAGTTCTGGTCTTGCGGGCAAATCCGGTGGCGTTCGCAAGAATGCGAGGCGCGGACGCCCCTTCGGCATCGGCCTTGCTCCACCCCATGCGGAGGCCCGTCCGGACATTGTCGCAACCCTGCGCGCGGCAGCGCCTTTCCAGAAGATCAGGGCTGCACAACGCCGCGCCCTGAGCGCGCCTGGCACGACGCCATCAGCGCAAACCATCACCCCACGCGCCTTCGTCACGCGCGACGATTTCCGCTATGTGCGTCTGCGCCACGCCGCCCCATCGACGGCGATCTTTGTCGTCGATGCCTCCGGCTCGACCGCGCTAGAGCGCCTAGGCGAAACCAAGGGCGCCATCGAGCAATTGCTGGCCCGCTGCTATGTCCGTCGCGACGAGGTCGCCCTGATTGCGTTCAGAGGCACCGGTGCAGACCTTCTTCTCCCCCCGACACGCTCGTTGACCGCAGCCAAGCGCAAGCTTGCCGGACTGCCCGGCGGTGGCCCGACACCACTTGCGGCTGGCCTCAAGGCGGGACTGGAACTGGCCCTGTCGGTCGAGCGCCGGGGCAGCAGCCCAGTCTTGGTCCTCTTGACCGACGGCAGCGGCAACATCGCACTGGACGGCACAGCCGACCGCACGCTGGCCGCAGAAGAACTCACGCGCCTTGCCGCGACATGCAAGAGCCGGCAGACGCGCACCATCTGCATCGACATCGCACGGCGACCGCGCGAAAGCGTAACGAACCTCGCCCGTATGCTGGGCGCCGACCTGCATGTTCTGCGGCAGGCCGATGCCGGCCGCGTGTCGCACCTGGTCGATCTTTCCATGCAGGAGGGTCGAACATGATGAGCGGGCGCGAGCAGCTGGACTGGCAAACGGATGGTCGCAACTGGCCCCATCGCAGCGCAAGCCGCTTCGTGCAGACCGCATCGTTTGACTGGCACGTGCAGATCGCCGGACCCGAAAACGCACCCATCATCCTGCTTCTGCATGGCACGGGCGCCGCCTCGCATTCCTGGCGCAATATCCTTCCGCTTCTCTCGAGCCGCTTCCGGATTGTTGCCCCAGACCTGCCCGGCCATGGCTTTACCCGTCCGCGCGGACCCGCCGACCTTTCGCTCCCGGGCATGGTCAGGGCACTCAGCGAACTCGTCGCAACGCTCGAACGATGCCCGGCCGTCATTCTCGGGCACTCCGCAGGCGCTGCGATCGCGGTCGCACTGGCAGCCGATCAGGCCTCGGCCGTCCCGCGCCATGTTGTCGGCATCAACGGCGCCTTTCTGCCGATCCGCGGCAACGCCTTGTTTTCGCCGCTCGCCAAGGCGCTTTTTGCCAATCCCTTTTCGGCCTCGATGTTTTCGATGCTGGCGCGCGCGACCCCGCTCGGCGGCAATCTGCTGACGGCCACCGGCTCATCAATCGACGAAGAGGGCAAGGCGATCTATCGCATGCTGCTCGCCTCGCCCGCCCATGTGCGGGGCGCACTCGGCATGATGGCCGCCTGGGACCTGACCCGGTTCGACGCCACGTTGCGCCGCCTTCCCTTTCCCATGACGCTGATCGCCGCCCGCGATGATCCGATGGTGCCGATCGCCAATTCCAGCCATGCAGCACGACAAGCCTCGGGCAGTCGGCTGATCCTCACCGAGCGGGGCGGTCATCTCTTGCACGAATGCCGTGCAACAGAGGTCGCCAAGTGGCTCGACGAGGTGATGAGCGAACAGAAATCCAACGGAGCGGATGCAGCATGAACATCGCAGGCCGCTTTCCCAAACCGAAAACCCCACCCGCCGACAACAGGCCACACGCCGTCATCATCGGCGCCGGCGTCGGCGGGCTCACCACCGGCGCACTGCTGGGTGCCAAGGGCTATCGCGTCACGATCCTCGATCCACTCGACGAGCCCGGCGGACGCGCCTATGCGCATCGACAGGATGGCTTCACCTTCGACGCCGGTCCCACAATCATCACGGCCCCATGGCTCTTCGAAAACCTCTGGCGCGATTGCGGCGGCAGGCTGAGCGACGATGTGGACCTCCACCCCAACACGCCCTTTTATCGGGTGCGTTACGATGACGGTACGGTCTTCGACTATTCCGGCGACCGCGAGGCGATGGAGGCCCAGATCGCAAAAATCGAGCCGAAGGATGTCGCGGGCTACCGCAGCTTCCTCGACGAGAGCCGCCGGATCTACGAGGTCGCCTTCGAGCAGCTCGCGCACAAGCCCTTCCACAGCCTGCTCTTCACGGCAAAGACGCTTGCCCGCCTCGTCCGCCTGGGCGGCTATCGCTCGGTCTATTCGGTCGTCTCGAAACACTTCCGCAGCGACAAGCTGCGCACGCTCTTTTCGTTTCATCCGCTGCTGATCGGCGGCAACCCGTTTTCCGCCACCTCCTTTTATTGCCTGATTGCCCATCTGGAGGGCAAATACGGCGTGCATTACGCGGTCGGGGGCACCAATGCCCTCGTGCGCGGCATCGCCTCGCTGGTCACCCGCAATGGCGGCCGCATCCGGCTCCAGGAGACGGTCGTCGAAATCGAAACCGAAGGCAGCAGAGCAACCGGCGTCAGATTGGCGTCCGGCGAGCGGATCGCCGCAGACATCGTGGTCTCCAATGCCGACCCTGCGACCACCTACGGAGAATTGTTGAAGGCTCACCCACGCCGCCGCTGGACAGACGCCAAGCTCGCGCGGGGCGACTATTCGATGAGCCTCTTCGTCTGGTATTTCGGCACCAGCCGCCGGTATGACGATGTCTTGCATCACACCATGCTTTTCGGACCGCGTTACAAGGGACTGCTCGACGACATCTTCAGGAAGCACCGCCTGGCCGAAGACTTCAGTCTCTACCTGCATCGCCCGACGGCAAGCGACCCATCGCTGGCTCCGGCGGGCTGCGATGCCTTCTACGTCTTGAGCCCGGTCCCGAACCTCGCAAGCGGGACAGACTGGACAGAGACGTCCGAACACTACAGGCGCAAGATCGAAAAACGGCTGGAAGAGACCGTCCTGCCGGATCTGTCGCGCCACATCGTCACCTCCCGCATCGCCACGCCGATGGATTTCCGGGATCGTCTCCTGTCCTGGCAGGGGGCCGCGTTTGCGCTTGAGCCGAAGCTCTTTCAGAGCGCCTGGTTCCGTCCGCACAATAAGAGCGAAGAACTCGACAACCTCTTCCTCTGCGGTGCGGGCACCCATCCGGGAGCAGGCCTGCCCGGCGTCGTCTCCTCCGCTCGCATCGTCGCCGATCTCGTGCCCGACCCGGCCACCATCATGGCCGAAACCTGGGAAGCCCAGGCAAGGAGGAAAAGCCCATGATCGCGTCCGACACGGCCCGGGAGCAACTGCTCGCCCGCCCCCTCGCCCGCCGCCCGATTTCGCTCAACTATGGCTTTTCCGGCGACTACGAGGATGAAAAGGCGTGTTCCGCCGCAATCCGGCGCGGCTCGAAATCTTTTCATCTGGCGTCCCTGCTGCTGCCCGCCTCCACCCGTCAGGCTGCCCGCGCGCTCTATGCCTTCTGCCGCCATTCCGACGATCTGATCGATGACCCCAAAAGCGGCATGCCGGCCCTTCTCCGGCTGCGACAGCGCCTCGACCTGATCTATGCCGGCGAGCCCGCCCCCTTTGCTTGCGACCGGGCCTTTGCCCGTGTGGTCCACGAAAACGCGATCCCCAAGCCAGTGGTGGAGGCCCTGCTAGACGGCTTCGCAATGGACCTCGAAGGCCACCGCCACGAAACCATCGAGGACGTGAAGGCCTACGCAACCTGCGTCGCCTCGAGCGTCGGGTTGATGATGGCCTGCGTGATGGGCGTGCGCGACAGGGCTGCCCTTGCCCGCGCAGCAGACCTAGGAATCGCCATGCAACTGACCAATATTGCCCGTGACGTCGGCGAGGATGCGAGAAACGGCAGGCTCTATCTGCCGCTCGAATGGCTCGACGAACATGGGATCGATGGAGCAACCTTTTTGCGCAACCCGCAACACAGCGAAGCATTGGGAGTGGTGGTTCAGCGTCTGCTCGACGAGGCAGCCCGCCACTATCGGCTCGGCCATGCCGGCATTCGCTGCCTGCCGAAGTCCTGCCGACACGCGATCCGCACGGCTGCCCTCGTCTACGAGGCAATCGGCGAGGATATCGCAGCCAACGACTACGACAGTGTCTCGAGACGCGCGACAACCGGCCTTGGAAAGAAGATCGGCCTCATGATCAAAGCAAGAGGCGAGGACAACAGATGGACCGCAACGGCGGTGCGCGACCTGAATGCCTCGACTGAAATCGTCGCACGGGATCTGGTCACCTTGAGCGGGGCCGCGCGAGACGCCGAGCCCGAGCAGCAAGCAGCCGCCTTGCAAGCGCCGAAGGACAATACAATCGGGCGGGTGACCGACATACTCCTGCGTCTTCACGCGGATGCCCGGGCAGAAGCTCGCGAACGTCGGCGCGCCGCGCGGGAAAAGGTGGCGACCCTTGCTTGAAAACTATTTCGGGATCATCGAAGCGATCTTCGTCTTCAGCCTGGCGATCGCCTTCTACGTCTGGCAGATGCGTGACCTGAAGAAGGAAAAGCTGAAGGCCGAGGCCCGCGCCCGTGAGGCCGAGCGAGAGGTCCATGGAGAAGCCGCACAGGACTAACCCCGACGCGGCATGCGGAATGGCAGCATCAGCTTGACCAGAGGCATGGCAAGCCGCCTACAGTCCAGCGTCTCATGCATCATCACGACCCGGTCGCCAGCGATTGCCGTCTCCACCAGTGAGCGTCGGTAAAAAGGCGTATCCTCATAGGCGCCGAGCAATTCAGGCGTCGTTCCCTCATCGCAGGCAACTCCTCCACCGACACCCCAGAAGCCACGCTTCAGCAGCCGCCGCGCCGGTGGTTCGGAGTGGCTGACCGCGCCCCGGTCGGTGTAGACGAGGCCCGACCGTCTATTATCCCCGCTCGCCAGCACTGAATCATAAAGCAGCACCGTGCGACCGTCGGCTGTTGTCCCGCGTGCCCAGTCCCAGCCCTGGAAATCCTCTTCCAAGGGGCGGTTTCCATGGTTCATGTCGTGATAGCCGTCCCCGGACCAGCCGCCATCTTTCATGGCGTCGCAGGAAACGGTGACGCGGCCGCATGGCGCAACGGGCTTCCAGGCATGCCGGCCGGCGACATCGAGCAGATATGTCTGATCCGCCAGGAACGATGGCGCGAGACGGATTTCCCCGCGCATGCGTTTCGGCAACCACCGTTGCCCTGGCCAGGGCAGGAAGACCTCATCGAAGGCGATGACGAAATCAGACCCGTCGAAACGCAGGGAACTCCGGCCGATCTGCAGG
Source organism: Allorhizobium sp. (assembly GCA_051861045.1). Lineage (GTDB taxonomy): Bacteria > Pseudomonadota > Alphaproteobacteria > Rhizobiales > Rhizobiaceae > Allorhizobium. The sequence continues at coordinate 179,977 of JBHYDI010000001.1, read as the reverse complement.
AAAGACTTGCCGCGATGCAGGTGCCGCTGGGAGCGCTCCGTCATGGCCCAGGCATGCCCGTCCGGCCCATAGAGCGCGACATTGAAGGCCACATGGTTCTCCGGAGTTTTCCGACCGGACCAGTGGTAGTAGGGCGAAAAAACAGAGCCGATGAAGGCGATTACCGTGAAGGCGAAGCGCCCGCAGTCGCTCGTTCCGTCGACATACCACCAGTGATAGCCGCCGGCAGGGACCGCCTGGTCAAAGGCCGGTCCGCCATCAACCGTTCGGCCGCGAGTTTCCCCGATAGAGCCGCCATCGGCAGGCCAGGTCCCGGATGCACGCTGCCCCCCGCCAGATAGAGACCCGGCACCGGCCCCTGTGAGCCCGGTCGCGCGAAGGACGCCATCCAGCCGTGAGAGGCCATCCCGTAAAGCGCCCCGCCCGTTCCCGGATAAAGGGTCGCGAAGCGGTCCGGCGTCGTGATGTCCGCCGCCGCCTGGCTCATCGAGAGCTCCAGCCCGTTCAGCTCCAGACGGTGTTCCATGGTCTTCAGACATGCGCTGACCTCGCTTTCATGGAAACGACGGCGATCACCGTCCGCCGGCAGGTTCATCAGGGCGTAGATGCGTTCAGGACCCGCAGGCCCTACTGACAGCCGACCTGCTGCATCGCGATCCTGGGCACAGAGATAGACGGTAGGGTCGGACGGGGCTTCTCTGCGTTTGAAGATCGCCTCGAATTCCCGCTCGTAATCATCGGAAAAGAAGACCGTGTGATGCGCGATCGGCACGCCGGAAGGTTCTGCGAGACTGCACGATACGAGGGCGGACAGCGACCGCTGCGCCTGGGCGCGGGCTGGATCGGGAGGCGGGACACCGATCAATCTGGGAAGCGCTGCAACGTCGCCATTGTAGATGATCTGCCGCGCATCGAGCTTGCGCCCCGTCCGGGTCACGACGCCTGATACCGCACGCCTGGACGGATCGATGACGATTTCGCTGACGGCATCGCCATATCGGAACTCCACGCCGAGCTCGACGGCCAGAGCTGCGAGCCGTTGCGCGAGTGCCCGGATGCCACCCTGCACCGTCCAGACACCCTCCTGCTCGACATGCGCAACAAGCATCAGCGTGGCGGGAGAAAGATAGGGCGACGAGCCGCAATAAGTCGCGTAGCGCCCGAAAAGCTGGCGAAGCCGGGCATCGGCAAAATAGCCTCCCAGGGCAGACCAGAGTGTCGCGAATGGCTTGATCGCAAGGAGCGCACCAGGACGGGCAAGACCAATGCGGCGCGAGAGCGAGACGGGGTTGGGTCTCGACGCATCGATGAAGCTGTCCTTCAACACCTCGAAAGTCCGGCGACTGTCCGCCGCAAACCGCCGATAACCTTCGGCCTCTCGCCGACCGGCAAAGTCGGTTATGGCGCGAATGGTTTCCTGCGGATCGGCATAGAGATCGAGCGCTGCCCCTCCGCGCCAATAGTGCCTGGCAATCACCGTGGACGGAACGAGCGAGAGCTCCTGGTCGATCGCGCGACCGGCCGAAGCAAACAGCGCGTCGAAGACCCATTTCATGGTGAGCACCGTTGGCCCCGCATCGAAACCATGTCCTGCAACCTCGACGCGGCGCATCTTGCCGCCTGCTTCGGCCTGAGCCTCAAGGACCACAACGCGATATCCGGCAGCCGCCAGCCGCACGGCGGCAGCAAGGCCGGCCATGCCCGCCCCGATCACCGCAACGGTATCATCGGTTGCCATGGACAAGTTCCTCTCCTTTGCCCGGTTGACATACAGTCCACATGTGTCAATCTTGATTTACACATTATTCAGTTGTTCAAAATTTACAACTGCGCATTCCCTGGAGGTGAGCCTGATGGATTTCCCCGAGCGCATCGAAGCCGGCATGCAGCGCGCCCTGCGTTACGCAACTGCCAACGGATGCCCGCCCATTCTGTCCAAAGCCCTGCGACATGCGGTGTTTCCCGGCGGCGCACGCATCAGGCCTCGTCTCTGCCTCGCCGTTGCCGCGGCCTGCGGTGACCGCGAACCGAATGCCGCAGATAGCGCGGCCGTCGCCATTGAGCTCCTGCACTGCGCCTCGCTCGTCCATGACGACATGCCATGCTTCGACAATGCGATGACAAGGCGCGGCGCACCCAGCGTGCACGCCCAGTTTGGTGAGGAGATCGCCCTGCTCGTCGGCGACGGCCTCATTATCGCAGCCTTCGAGACCGTGGCGCGGGAAACACAACAGACCCCACTTTTGACCGCACCAATGATCGCCACGATCGCCAATGCCGTCGGGAGCCCCTACGGCCTGGTGGCCGGGCAGGCCTGGGAGAGCGAACCGGAGATCAACATCACCGCCTATCACCGCGCCAAGACCGCCTCCTTGTTCAGCGGCGCGGTCTCGACCGGCGCGATCGCCTCCGGCGGCAATCCACGCGAGTGGCTGGTGTTGGCAGATGCACTCGGCGCCGCGTACCAAGTGGCAGACGACCTCTATGATGCCGTCGGGCAATCGGAGGCCGGCAAGCCAGCAGGTCAGGACAGCCGCAACGGCAAGCCCAACATCGTCGCAAGCATCGGCCTGGAGGCGGCACTCGCCCGCCTGAAGCGTCTGGTGACAGAGGCGGTCGACAGTGTGCCGGACTGCCCGGGTGCCGATGCATTCCGCTCAATGATCCGCAACGAAGCGACCCGGCTGATGCCGAAGACGCTCGCAACCAGCGCTGCGTGACGCCATGGACGCCGGCGGCGGAAGAGGCTTGAAGGCCAGCCCGCCGATCGGCAACTCCGTGGAGAACCCACGCCAGATGCCAGGTATCCTCCGATCGCTATCGATCAGGATGCGGCTATGGCGAAACAGACAGATCGGCTCACCCCGATTTCGTGCGCTGATCTCCCGCCTGCCTCTTCTGCGGATGGTCGCAAACGCGAAGGCGAACCAGCTTTTCCGGCTCACGAGCGGCTTTGTGCATACACAAATCCTGTCCGCCTGCGTGCAGCTCGGTCTCTTCGAGGCTCTCGACGGCAAGGCTCTTACCACCGGACAGATCGCAACACGCTGCAACATGGTGCCAGATGCCATGCGGCGCCTGCTCGACCAGGCAAAACGGCTCGATCTTGTGATCAGCGCCGGGCCCGATCTGTGGATGCTCTCCGACGCCGGCACAGTCCTTGCCACCGATCGTGGACTGCGCGAGATGATCAAGCATCACGACATGCTCTATCGGGATCTCACGGATGCCGCCGCCTTCTGGCGCGGCGATCTGCACGACACCGAACTCCGCCGCTACTGGGCCTATGTCCGGGGCAGCAACCCCGCCGAGATCGACAACGAGGTTGTCGCACCTTATTCCGCGCTGATGCGCGAAAGCCAGGCCATGCTGGCAGACTGCATTCTGGCGGCGCACGACTTCGGCCAATACCGATCGGTGCTCGACGTCGGTGGCGGCGAAGGAGCCTTTCTCGGTGCGCTCGGGGAACGTCATCCGCAGCTGAAGCTGGCGCTCTTCGATTTGCCCGCAGTCACCGACCTCGCCCTGCGCCATTTGCGCGAACGCGGCATGCTGGACCGCTGCACGCTGTCTCCCGGCGATTTCACTTCGGATCCGCTACCGAGCGACCATGAGTGTGTGACGCTGGTCCGTATCCTCTGCGACCACGACGACGATCGGGTCATCAAGATCCTGACCAATCTCCACCGGCACCTTTCGCCCGGGACGCGCCTCGTCGTGGCGGAAGCCATGGCAGGGGACAGCGAAGGGGCGAATCTCGCCGCCATTTATTTCGGGACCTACTTCGCCGCCATGGGCTCCGGACGCTGCCGGTCGTCCGCAGAAATCAGCGCCCTGCTGGGCCGCTGCGGGTTCCGGAACGCCAAGGCCGTCACGACAGGAAATCCCCTGCTGGCAACGCTTGTCATCGCACAACGGTGAATGATCGGTGATCTCACCATCGCTTTGTGTAAATTTAGATTGACACTCAGAAGCGTAATCTTAATATGACATTTGGGAGCAGAAGGCATCCCGTGTCCGGGGAGGGCGCGACAATGCACAGCGCAGCCATCGTCTTCGAAAAACCAGGAACGCTCGCCGTCAGGCGATTGGCGCTGAATGCGCCCGAGGCGTCGGACGTGGTTGTGGAATCGCGGTTCAGCGGCGTCTCCAGCGGGACTGAGAAGATGCTGTACGAAGGCACGATGCCCGCGTTCCCCGGCATGCGTTATCCGCTGGTCCCAGGCTATGAAACTGTCGGCACCATCATCGAAGCCGGTGAAACATCGGGGCGCGCTGTCGGCGATCAGGTCTTCGTACCGGGTGCAAATTGCTATGCGGATGCCGCAGGGCTTTTCGGCGCCAGTGCCGCACGGCTCGTGGTGCCGGGTGCCCGCACGGTCCGGACGAATTTTGAACAGGCTGAAGAAGCCGCACTTCTGGCACTCGCTGCAACGGCACACCATGCCGTCTGTCGCTCGACACGCCCCGCATCACTCGTCATTGGCCACGGCGTCCTCGGACGTCTTATCGCCCGCATCATTGTCGCCACCGGACAGCCCGCACCGATCGTCTGGGAGACACGGGCAGCCCGCCGCACGGGCGCCAACGGTTATGTTGTTGCCGCGCCTGAGGACGACAGCGATCAGCGCCACGACGTGATCATCGATGCAAGCGGCGACGCTGCAGTGATCGACAAGGCCATCGCGAAGCTCAATCGCCGCGGCGAACTTGTCCTGGCCGGCTTTTACGGGAGCCGCGTCGACTTTGCCTTCCCGGCCGCCTTCATGAAGGAAGCCTCGATCGCCATCTCCGCCGAATTCAACTCGACCGACGTCGAGGCGGTTCTCGCACTGATCGATGCTGGCAGCCTCTCGCTGGGCGGTCTCATCACCCATCATTCTGCCCCGTCCGATGCGGCTTCGGCCTACCGGACTGCATTCAACGACCCCGACTGCCTGAAAATGATTATCGACTGGAGGAAAGCCGCATGAGCCTCGACCTCGCACAGGACGGACTGGAGCGCCTGCAGGAAAACCTCCGCGAAGAAGCCGCGATCGAACCCGATGCCCCGGCCACCGGCAAAGTCACCAAGGACACGCAGATCATCGCGATCTACGGCAAGGGCGGCATCGGCAAGAGCTTCACGCTCGCCAATCTCTCCTACATGCTGGCCCAGCTCGGCAAGAAGGTCCTGCTGATCGGCTGCGACCCCAAGAGCGACACCACCTCGCTGCTTTTCGGCGGCCGCGCCTGCCCGACGATCATCCAGACGGCCTCACGCCGCAAGGAAGCCGGCCAGGAAGTCTCGATCTCCGACGTCTGCTTCAAGCGTGACGGCGTCTTCGCCATGGAGCTCGGCGGACCGGAAGTCGGTCGCGGCTGCGGTGGTCGCGGGATCATCCACGGCTTCGAGACACTGGAAAAGCTCGGCTTTCACGAATGGGACTTCGACTTCATCCTGCTCGACTTCCTTGGCGACGTGGTCTGCGGCGGCTTCGGCCTGCCGATCGCCCGTGACATGTGCCAGAAGGTCGTCGTCGTCGGCTCGAACGATTTGCAATCGCTTTATGTCGCCAACAATGTCTGTTCGGCGGTGAAATACTTCCGCAATCTCGGCGGCAATGTCGGCGTGGCCGGCCTCGTCATCAACAAGGACGATGGCACCGGTGAAGCCCAGGCCTTTGCCGACGCGGTTGGCATCCCGGTGCTCGCCTCGATCCCGCAGGATGACGATATCCGTCGCAAGAGCGCCAACTACCAGATCATCGGCACGCATGAGAGCCATTGGGGACCGCTTTTCGAAGCGCTGTCCATCAATCTGGCCGAAGCGCCGCCGATCCTCCCCAAACCGCTCGATCAGGATGGCCTGCTCGGTCTCTTCGACGCCAGCGAAACGGGCGCCGATTACAAGCTCCAACCAGCCCTGCCGGAAGACATGTGCGCCACAGGCGCGCTGAAACGGCCGTCGCTGGAAGTCGTCTACGACAACGTGTGAGATCGGGTGAGCATTATGGATGACCTTCGCAAGGAATTCGAGCCGGACGACGCCAACGGGATCACTCCCGTCGGCAACGATGCCGCCGTCCTTGCGGACGGCATGGCGGGTGAGGCATCCGGCATCGGCTGCCATGGCGGCGTCGAACTCTCCAAGGCGGCTGCCCGTGCGGCCGGTCAGGGCGAGTTGATGGATCGCTTCGAAGCCGACTACCCGAAGGGTCCACACGATCAGCCGCAATCCATGTGCCCGGCCTTCGGCTCGCTGCGCGTCGGCCTTCGCATGCGCCGCGTCGGCACGATCCTCTCGGGTTCTGCCTGCTGCGTCTACGGCCTGACCTTCACCTCGCACTTCTACGGCGCCAAGCGCTCCGTCGGCTATGTGCCCTTCAGCTCGGAGACCCTGGTTACCGGCAAACTCTATGAGGACATCGTAGAGGCCGTGCACCAGATGGCGGATCCGGCCAAGTTCGATGCCGTCGTCGTCACCAATCTCTGCGTCCCCTCGGCCTCGGGCGTTCCGCTCCGCATGCTGCCGCGCGAAATCGATGGTGTGCGCATCGTCGGTATCGACGTCCCCGGCTTCGGCGTTCCGACCCATGCGGAAGCGAAAGACGTGCTGTCAGGCGCGATGCTCGCCTATGCCCGCCAGGAAATCGGCGAAGGCCCGGTTCAGCGCCCGCGCGGCGGGCTGAAAGACAGGCCCACCGTCACCCTGCTCGGCGAAATGTTCCCGGTCGATCCGGTCGTCATCGGCGGCATGCTGGAGCCGATGGGCCTGGCGGCCGGCCCGACCGTTCCCGTCCGCGAATGGCGCGAGCTCTATTCCGCTCTCGACTGCGCCGCTGTGGCCGCGATCCACCCCTTCTACACGGCAAGCATCCGCGAATTCCAGGCGGCAGGCCGCCCGATCGTCGGCTCCGCACCTGTCGGCGTCGACGGAACGGATGCCTGGCTGAAGGCGATCGGCGATAGCTGCAACGTCGCAGAGGCAAAGACCAATATCAGCCGCAATGCGATGCGCGCCGCAATCAAGGCGGCACTCGCCGAGCACAGGATCAACGGTCGCATCACGCTCTCCGGCTATGAAGGTTCCGAGCTCCTGGTTGCCCGACTGCTCGTCGAACTCGGCGCCGACCTCCGCTATGTCGGGACCGCCTGTCCGAAGACCCCCTACAACAGCGAGGATGCCGAGTGGCTGTCCGCGCATGGTGTGGAGCTGCGCTTCCGCGCCTCGCTGGAGCAGGACCTCGCTGCCTTTGCCGAATTCAAGCCGGACCTCGCCATCGGCACGACCCCCGTCGTGCAGAAGGCGAAGGAGGCAGCCACCCCTGCCCTCTACTTCACCAACCTGATTTCCGCCCGTCCCCTGATGGGTCCGGCCGGTGTCGCCTCGCTGCCAGCGGTCATCAATGCCGCGATCGGCAACAAGGACCGCTTCCTCGCCATGAACGCCTTCTTCGAGGGCGTCGGCAAAGGTGATGGCGCGGGTATCTGGGAAAATGTGCCCGAAGACCGCAGCGCCTATCGCAAGAAGTTCGCCGCCAAGGTCAAGCAGTCCCGCAACGCCGTCGACAATGGGGAGAGCGTCGGATGCTGATCCTCGACCACGACAGAGCCGGCGGTTACTGGGGCAGCGTTTATGCCTTCACCGCGATCAAGGGCCTGCAGGTGATCATCGACGGCCCTGTTGGGTGCGAGAACCTGCCCGTCACCTCCGTCCTTCACTATACGGACGCCTTGCCACCGCATGAGCTGCCGATCGTCGTATCCGGCCTGTCGGAAGACGAGCTTGGTCAGCACGGCACCGAAGGCGCCATGAAGCGGGCCCGTCTGGCGCTCGATCCGGACCTGCCGGCTGTCGTCGTTACTGGCTCGATCGCCGAAATGATCGGTGGTGGCGTGACGCCTGAGGGATCCAACATCGTCCGCTTCCTGCCACGCACCATCGACGAGGATCAGTGGCAGAGCGCCGACCGCGCGCTGAAATGGCTCTGGACCGAATTCGGCCCGAAGGGCGGCAAGGTGCCTGCACCGCGCCGGCGCCCCGAAGGCGCCAAGCCCCGCGTCAACATCATCGGACCGATCTACGGCACCTACAACATGCCATCTGATCTCGCCGAGATCCGCCGCCTCGTCGAGGGGATGGGCGCCGAAATCAACATGGTCTTTCCGCTGGGCAGCCACCTCGAAGACGTGCGCAAACTCGCCGATGCCGATGCCAATATCTGCCTGTATCGCGAGTTCGGCCGTCTGCTCTGCGAGACGCTCGACCGTCCCTATCTGCAGGCCCCTATCGGCATTCATTCGACGACGGCCTTCCTGCGCGAATTGGGCGACATGCTCGGGCTCGACCCCGAGCCCTTCATCCTGAAGGAAAAGCACACGACGCTGAAGCCGCTCTGGGATCTCTGGCGCTCCGTCACCCAGGACTTCTTTGCCACCGCAAGCTTCGCGATCGTCGCAAACGAGACCTATGTGCGCGGCATCCGCAATTTCCTCGAGGAGGAAATGGGCCTGCCCTGCAACTTCGCGATCCCCCGCAAGGCCGGATCGAAGACCGACAATATCGAGGTCGCGGAGCTCACGGCCAAGAAGCCGCCGATGATCATGTTCGGCTCGTTCAACGAGCGGATGTACATGGCCGAGCGCGGTGCCCGCGGCAAGTTTGTGCAGCTCTCCTATCCCGGCGCCATCGTTCGTCGCCATCCCGGCACGCCGGTCATGGGCTATTCGGGTGCGGCCTGGCTGATCCAGGAGGTCTGCAACGCGCTCTTCGACATGCTGTTCGACATCCTGCCGCGCGCCGGAGAACTCGACGCGATCGAAGCGACAACAGCTCGTCCACGCAGCGAGATGGCCTGGCAGTCCGATGCCCAGGCCTCGCTCGAAACATTCATCGGCAACGAGCCCGTGCTCGTGCGCATCTCGGCCGCCAAGCGGCTGAGGGAAGCGGCGGAGCGTGAAGCGCGCCGGGCCGAAGACCACGAAGTTACCCGCCATCATGTCGAGACGGCCGCCCGCCTTGAGGGAGCCTATGCATGAGCGAGGGAACAACACCCATCAACGGGACAACTGGAGGTGAAGCCATGATCACTGCAACCCGATCCGATCAGGACCTGCGTCGACATCGCGACCGCCAGTCCGAACGCCAGAACATGCGGCGTCTCTACCTGCTCCTTTATCCGCTGTGCCTGTGCGCAGCCTTGACGTCGAGGCTTGCCGGGCATGCAGAGGACGCGGCCGAGCGCCCCGACCAATCGATTTTCGCCGAGGCTCGCTCCTCGGCCTACGCAGCTGCCGGTTACGCCTTCCACGCGTAACCCGATCCGTTTGCCGGTGTTCTCGACACTGGCAGAAACCCGGCAAGGTCCTCACGGGGCTTGCCGAAACCCCGCCGCGGGGGCGCCGCGGTGTTCGAGACTAGGAGGTGAATTTGATGGCTGAAACATCAAATGTTTCGCTTTCGGGTCTGACCGAAAGCGAAGCGCGCGAGGTCCATGGATTCTTCATCCAAGGCTTCATGATATTCACGGCGATTGCCATCGTCGCGCATATCTTGGTCTGGATGTGGCGTCCCTGGATCCCGGGTCCGGAAGGTTACAGCTCTCTCGAGGGCATTAACCAGACGGCTCTCACGCTTCTGCCGATGTTGACCTGAGGAGGACGCGATATGTGGAGAGTCTGGCTTATGTTCGACCCGCGCAAAGCGCTGGTTGCACTGTCTGTATTCCTGTTCACGCTTGCGATCCTGATCCACTTCATCCTGCTGAGCACGGAACGCTTCAACTGGCTGGAGGGCAAGCCCCTCACGACCAGTTCCCTGGAGCATTCCCTCTCTGAAGGTGTGGATCTCCGGCTCATCGGCTGAAGGACCAAGACGGCAGCGGGCGTGACCTAGGTCTCGCCCGCCGCCAAATCGCACGACCCGACAACGCCGCCTGGCTGATCACCTCTGGAGGAAACGAACATGGCGCTGCTGAGTTTTGAACGCAAATATCGCGTACGAGGCGGGACGCTGCTCGGAGGCGATCTCTTCGATTTCTGGGTAGGCCCGTTTTATGTGGGCTTCTTCGGCGTCACGACGGCCTTCTTTGCCACACTCGGGACGGCACTCTTGATCTATGGCGCGGCCCTTGGCCCGACATGGAACATCTGGCAGATCTCGATTGCACCACCGGACCTGTCCTACGGCCTGGCGCTTGCGCCGCTGAAGGAAGGCGGCCTCTGGCAGATCGTCACCGTCTGCGCGCTCGGTGCCTTCATATCCTGGGCACTGCGCGAAGTGGAAATCTGCCGCAAGCTCGGCATGGGTTACCACGTGCCCTTTGCATTCTCTTTCGCGATCTTCGCCTATGCGACGCTCGTCGTCTTCCGTCCGCTGCTGCTCGGCGCCTGGGGTCATGGCTTTCCCTACGGCATCTTCAGCCATCTGGATTGGGTGTCGAACGTCGGCTACCAGTACCTGCATTTCCACTACAATCCGGCGCATATGATCGCGGTGACCTTCTTCTTCACCACGACGCTGGCGCTGTCCCTGCATGGCGGCCTGATCCTGTCGGCAGCCAATCCGGGCGCATCGAACACCGAAGCCGGCAAGCAGGCCGAGGTGAAGACGCCGGAATACGAAGACACATTCTTCCGCGACATCATTGGCTACTCGATCGGCACGCTGGGCATCCACCGCCTCGGCCTGATCCTGGCGCTGAACGCGGGCTTCTGGAGCGCCGTCTGCATCGTTATCAGCGGACCGTTCTGGAATCAGGGCTGGCCGCAATGGTGGAACTGGTGGCTGACGCTGCCGATCTGGAACTGAGGGGGACCGGACCATGTTCTTAGCGCAGTATCAAAACATCATTACGCCCATACAGGTCAGCGGTCCACTGGAAGAGGGCATGCCCCTTCCCGCCGGCGACAGCCCGCGCGCCGGCAAGCCAATGCTCGTGCAACTGTTCGGCATGATCGGCAACGCCCAAATCGGACCGATCTATCTCGGCTATCTCGGCACGCTCTCGCTGGTCTTCGGCTTCATCGCCTTCGAGATCATCGGCCTCAACATGCTGGCCTCGGTCGGCTGGGATCCCATCCAATTCGTTCGCCAGCTCTTCTGGCTGGGGCTTGAACCGCCACCGGCAAAGTATGGCCTCAAGGTCCTGCCGCCACTGGCGGAAGGTGGCTGGTGGCTGATTGCCGGCTTCTTCCTGACGACATCGATCCTGCTGTGGTGGGTGCGCGTCTATCGCCGGGCACGCCAGCTGGAAATGGGCACGCATGTCGCCTGGGCTTTCGCCGCCGCGATCTGGCTCTTCCTCGTGCTCGGCTTCATCCGTCCGCTCCTGATGGGCAATTTCTCGGAAGCCGTGCCCTTCGGCATCTTCCCGCATCTCGACTGGACGGCCGCCTTCTCGATCCGCTACGGCAATCTCTACTACAATCCCTTCCACTGCCTCTCGATCGTCTTCCTTTACGGCTCGGTCCTGCTGTTTGCCATGCATGGCGCAACGATCCTCGCCGTCGGCAAATACGGCGGTGAACGCGAGCTGGAACAGATCACCGATCGCGGCACGGCCTCCGAACGCGCAGCCCTCTTCTGGAGATGGACCATGGGCTTCAACGCCACCATGGAATCCGTGCACCGCTGGGCCTGGTGGTTCGCTATTCTGACCCCGATTACCGGCGGCATCGGCATCTTGCTGACAGGTACGGTCGTCGACAACTGGTACCTCTGGGGCATCAACCACGGGATCGTGTCCCCGCTGCCGGGCTATCCCGGCGTCGTTGACCCGGCGCTTTGAGGAGAACGACGATGAAACTCTGGATTCCCTTCGCCGTCTCCGCCGGTTCACTGCTGACGATCGCAAGCTTCGTCGGCGCCGGCTGGGACGCACCACCTGTCGAAAGCGAACAGATCGGTTTTCGCGGCACCGGCATGTATGTCCACCGCGATGTCGAGAAGCAGGAAGCGCTGAAGCTCGCAAACGTCGTGCCGCCCGCGCCCTGGGAAGCCGACCCCGCAGGTGACAAGGCACGCGATCTCTATGAGAACGTGCAGATCCTCGGCGATCTCTCCGACGATCAGTTCAACCAGTTCATGGCATCGATCACGGAATGGATCGCGCCGGAAGCCGGCTGCAACTACTGCCACAACCCGGAAAACCTCGCCTCCGACGAAGTCTATCAGAAGGTCGTCGCGCGCCGGATGATCCAGATGACGCAGGCCATCAATGTCGACTGGCAGAGCCATGTCGGCCAGGTCGGCGCCACCTGCTACACCTGTCACCGCGGCCAGGCGATCCCGGTCAACTATTGGTACGAGGATCTGGAGCCCAAGCCGGCCGGCGGCATGACCCAGAACCGTGCGGGCCAGAACGTCGTCGCCAAGTTCGGCGGCAACTCCTCGCTGCCGCAGAATGTTCTGAAGGACTACCTGCTGGATGCCAAGCCGATCCGGGTACACTCCAACACCGCGCTGCCGACCGGCACAAATCCGGCTGGCACCAAGGAGACGGAGGCCACCTGGTCGCTGATGATGCACATGTCCGAGTCTCTCGGCGTGAACTGCACGACCTGCCACAACTCTCGTGCCTTCAACGCCTGGGACGAAAGCCCGACGCAGCGCGTGACCGCCTGGCACGGGATCCGCATGGTGCGCGACGTCAATGCCAACTATATGGTCGGCCTGACGCCGGTCTTCCCGGACACTCGCAAGGGCCCCGAGGGTGATGTCTTCAAGGTCGGCTGCGGCACCTGCCATGCCGGCGTGCAGAAGCCGCTCTATGGCACCTCGATGCTGCAGGACTATGTCGACTCCCTCGCCAAGAAGGGGCCGATCACGGTGCCGGACTTCACAACCTATCAGCCTGGCGTGACGCAGCGGATGGCACCGCCCGAACAGAGCAGCGCTCTGCCGCTCGCAGCACCAAAGTCCGAGACGGCGGCCGTTCTGCTGCCACTATCGTCCCCGCCGACTGCCAGCGATTGACGGCCTCCCAAGTCGGGCCGCATGAGGAAGGGGAGCTCTCGGGCTTCCTTTCTTTTTGCGCTTCTTTTTTCCCGGCCGCTTGTTCCACCACAGCAAACGCAGTCCGCATCGGTAACCTCCAGGCTACCGATGCGGACTTGTTTCAGATGACGACAATAAGGGGCTAGGTCTCTCTATCAGGCCGCTTCAGCGAAGCTGAGCCCTGGGAAGCGTTGCAGATAGATGCGGAACCAGGGCGTGAAATCCTGAGGACGCTCACGCACTTCCCGAAGCAACTCGCCAGGGGCGATCCAGCGCACTTCGTCCACCTCGTCGGCGACGGGCTCCACCAGAAGTGTCCGACTGTCGACCTGTGCGCTGAACAGGGTGACCCGTTCGTGCTCCTTCAAACCCTCACCGACATCAGCCGCATATTCGACGGTCTGATGACGGGTGAGCGGCAGGGTAAAGCCGAGCTCCTCGGTGAGGCGACGCTCGGCGCAGTGTTCGACGGTTTCGTCCCAGTGGGGATGTGTACAGCACGTATTGGCCCAGAGGCCGGCGCAGTGATACTTGCTTGCAGCCCGCTTCTGGATCAGCAGCAGATCGCCGTCAAAGACGAAGACCGAGACGGCAAGATGCAACTGCCCGTCGAGATGCGCCTGCATCTTCTCGATCGGAAAAAGCGATCCGTCACCGGCGATCGCCGGGATGTAAATGCTTTCGGTCATCCTGTCCGGTTCCACAGAGATCCTGAGCCTGCCGATAAGGGTTTTACCCCGTTTAGGCAACCGCCCGCGCCAGCGCGCATTTCGACCATAGCGAACAGAGCGCCTCGGCCAGATGGTCGATGTCGGCATCGCTGTGCAGCGGGGTTGGCGTAATCCTCAGCCGTTCCTTGCCGACGGCGACCGTCGGATAGTTGATCGGCTGCACATAGATGCCGAAATCGTCGAGCAACACGTCCGAGATCCATTTGCACTTCGCCGCATTGCCGACCATGACCGGCACGATGTGGCTCGGATTGTGCATATGCGGAATTCCACGGACGTCGAGCGCCCGCCGCACCTTCGCAACGGTCGCCTGATGCATGTGGCGCTCGAAGCTGCTTTCCTTCAGATGACGGATCGACGCAGTGGCACCCGCAGCAAGCGCCGGCGGGATCGCGGTCGTGAAGATGAAGCCAGAGGCAAACGAGCGCACGAAGTCGACGAGCACGGCCGGACCGGTGATGTAACCGCCCATGACGCCGAAAGCCTTGCCGAGCGTGCCCTCGATGACCGTCAAGCGGTCCATGAGGCCCTCGCGCTCGGCGACGCCGCCGCCGCGCGGGCCGTACATGCCGACCGCATGCACTTCGTCGAGATAGGTGATCGCGCCGAACTGGTCGGCAACGTCACAGATCTCCTTGATCGGTGAGATGTCGCCATCCATCGAATAAACGCTCTCGAACGCGACCAGCTTCGGCGCTGCCGGATCGTCGGCCGCCATCAGCTCGCGAAGATGCTTGTAGTCATTGTGGCGGAACTGCCGCTTGATGCAGCGGGAATGACGAATGCCTTCGATCATCGAGGCGTGATTGAGCGAGTCTGAATAGCAGATGATCCCGGGGATCTTCGAGAGAAGCGTTCCGAGCGCTGCCCAGTTGGACACGTAACCCGACGTGAAGATCAGCGCGCCTTCCTTGCCATGCAGGTCCGCCAGCTCCTGCTCAAGCAGGACGTGATAGTGGTTGGTGCCGGATATGTTGCGCGTGCCGCCGGCACCTGCGCCGCACTTGCGCACAACCTCGATCATTCGTTCAGTCACGAGCGGGTTCTGGCCCATGCCGAGATAATCGTTCGAACACCAGACGGTGACCTCGCGGGCCGTTCCGTCCCCATTGTGAAACGCGGCTTTCGGAAAGGCCGAGCACTGACGCTCCAGATCCGCGAATACGCGGTAATTGCCGGCAGTGTGCAGGCCGGCGAGCGCCTCTTCCATGTGCTGGAAAACAGTCATCAGTCTTTCCTCTTCCCGATCGTGTCTTGTCCAATTGCTGTCCAGGAGGGGTGCGGCACAGACACAGGCCCAGCCTCCTTGAGTGCGGAAACGCCGTCCGCCGAAGGGCGAATGACGAGGTTTGCCCGTTCCTGCCTTGCCATCGCCCAGCGCCACAGCGCCGTGTCGGAAACGGGAAGCACGAGAACAAGGTGTTCGATGATGGCAAGTGCCATGAAGGTCGCCAGCAGCGTGTGGCCGACGACGGAATGCGCCTGGGTCGCGCGGTTTGCCCCCACGACGAGGACGGCGAACAGGCCTGCAGCGATCGCCAGAAAGACCGGAAACAGCGGCGTCATCCGGTCTGTCTTGAAGTAGCTCTTCAGATGCCGGATGCCTTTCGGCATCAACTCGCTGACGGCATGCGGCGCGCCCAGGAAAATGACGAGCTTGGCCGAGATCCGCATGCCCCAGAGCAGTCCGAAGGCGGCGAGCCCGAAGAGATTGACCGATCCCTGAAGCGACAGCCAAAGTGCGATTGCGGTGACGAGAATGGCGATCTCATGATCACTCACTGCCTCCCAGGCAGCCCGGAAACGACGAAAGCCGGTGAGATCCGGAGGGCACTCACCTGTGCGCCGACCTGTCAGGATCCCTGTCAGGAAGGCAGCTTCGTGCCAGGCCCAGACGAGCAGGGCACCGAAGAAGCCGGCATAGGATCCAAGCACCGTCGGTTCGCGGGCGCCGTAAAGCATCAAGACAAAGCCGAATGCTCCGACGATGGTCATCAGACCCATCAGAACAAGGCCCCTGCCCCGCGGGCCGTCGGAACGGTTGACCATGGCCAGCACCAGCCCGGTCGAAAGCCACCATACGGAGATGGCGACCAGAACGACAGCGAGCGGGTGCGTGAAGGTCATGGCAATCTCCTTACCAGACCGGCTGAAGGCGGGACGTGGCAGGGATGGCGTTCGACTTCGTCGGGATGACATACATCCTGATAAAATTGACGGCCGCGGCCGCGGACCAGAAACTCTTGGCGATCCGGCCGGAAATCCCGCCCTTGGCATCGGCTGCCATCACCTTACGGTTGATCCGCTCCATCCGGCGGAAGCCTTCATGCAGGGCCGGATTGTCGAGATCGAGCACGAGCGGGAAGCACTGGCGCGAGATCTCGCTCGTCAGCCGGAAAACCTTCATGTCGTAGTCATCGATGTCGACGCCGAGCCCCTTGTGGAAGGCCGGCCGCATGTGATCGCGCACATACATGGTCGCAAAGACGGCGAGCAGGAAGAACTTGATCCAATACTTGTTCATCCCCTCCATCAGCCTCTTGTCGGAGCGGATGATCAGCGAGAAGGCCTCACCATGGGAGAACTCGTCATTGCACCATTCGCGGAACCACTTGAAGATCGGGTGGAAACGCTTGTCCGGATGCTTTTCGAGATGCCGGAAGATGGTAATGTAGCGGGCATAGCCGATCTTCTCGGACAGATAGGTCGCGTAGTAGATGAACTTTGGCTTGAAGAAGGTGTATTTCTTGGCCTTCGCCAGGAAGCCCATGTTCACGCCGATGCCGAATTCCTTCAGCGCATCGTTGATGAAACCGGCATGGCGGGACTCGTCACGGCTCATATAGCCGAAGAGCTCGCAGATCTCCTGGTTCTTGCCGCGCCGCTTCATCTCCTTGTAGAGCACGCAGCCCGAGAATTCGGAGGTGAGCGACGAGACGAGGAAGTCGATGAACTCCTCGCGCAGGTCGTCCGGCAGGGCGTCGATGTCGATATCGTCCCACTGCTCGTTGCGCTTGAAGTGACCACGGTTCGGATCGCTCTTCATCTGGGCAATCAACACGTCCCATTCGGCACGCACCGGCTCGACATTGATCTTGTCCATCTCTTCGAAATCGGTGGTGTAGAAGCGGGGAGTGAGCATCGTGGAGACGAGCGCGCTGCGGGTCGTGTCGCTGACCCCAGCCATGCGCTCCTCGACGGTCGGCTCGTGATCGGAAAGATCGCTTGGCGAAACATGGTTGTTCATGACAGTGCCCTCTCCGTGAAGCTGAATTCGCACAATTCCATCATATCCAGATCGCCGGTGGCGCGGATCCAGGCCCGCTCCAGCGCGCCGGCCCGGGTGATGGTTGCCTTGCGGCGGAAATTCTGGCTGGAGCCATAGGGGATCTGGACCGGCGCGCCGTGCACGAGCACTTCATCACCCGGATGGACGACCACCCCGTTGTCGAACCTTAAATGCGCACCGAGCGCCTCGAAGGTGTTGTTGATCTCGACGGTACAATCGACCGTCTCCTTCCGTCGCATCAAGGCAAAGACCGGGTTCATTGGCTTTCTCCTCCCTGTGAGCCCAGAAGGGCTTCGAATGCGGCCACGTTGTCGCGGCCAAAGGCATCGAGATAAATCCGCTCGCCGGTGCCCGTGTCGGACAGGCTGACGGAACCGGCTTCCCACTTGATCAGCCGGTAAGGTGTGTCGAACGGCACCTTGGCCACCTGGCGCATGCGCTCGAACGCCCGGAGCGAGCCGCGAACGAAGCCGCCCGCCTGGGGGCCGTAGCTGGCGATCTCCTGGCCGGTCGCCGCGTCGGTGACGACGACGAAGTCGGACGAGCTGCGTGTGATCATAAGATCGCGAATGCCGACCGGTGCACCCTGCTGCTGCGTGACGAGGCCGAGCCCCGTCGTCTTGCCGAAGAGAATTGCGCCCGCCGTGAAGGCGAGAAGACCGACAAGACCGAAAAACAAGCCACGGGGCACCCGATTTGGCGTCTTGCCCTTGCGGTCTGCCCAGTAGCCGAGATGCGAAGCCGATCCCATGACGCGCTCCTATTCGGCGGCGACAACGGAAGGCGGCATGGCGCTTCCGGCTGTCTCTTGCACGATGATCCGCGGCTGCTCGGCGCGCGCACCACGATACTGGCCGATCGCAGCCGACAGCACATTGGCCACCTTCGTCGCGTCGGGCAGGTAGATCAGGCTCGGCTCCGGCTTGGCGAAGCGGAAGCCGCGCACATGCGGCCACTGGATGAGCCAGGAGAGGCGCTGTTCCGGCACAAGCGCGATCGCGATCAATCCGGCTTTCTCACCGATCCGGGCGAGCGACACGCTGTCGATCTGGCGGAAGGGGAGATTGAGGGTCATCGAGATCGCAACGCCGAAGCGCATCACGATGCGCTCCGTGGTGATCGTGTAGAGGGTCGTCTTCTCCACCGCCCAGGAAAACAGCTCGATCATGCCGATCAGCAGACCGGCGAGTGCCGTCAGAACGGCGACCGAGAAGAGGATGCCGCCCGCCGGATGGCCGTCCGAAAGACCGGCCGCGATCGCCCAGCTGGCAAGGATCAGGAAATAGCCGACGATCCAGCGGACTTTCAGCAGATGGCGAGCGACCAGGGCAGAAGATGGCCGCCCTTGCCACAGGATGACCTCGCCGGCCGGAGGCACGCCGGGAAGACCCGGCAGCGGCTCGATTTCATGCTCACGGGTGACGAACTGTTTCACAGCAGTGGCTCCTGACGAAAGCGATCCGCATAGAGGAGGCCAGCGCCGAAATAGGCGGCGATCTTGTCTTCCTCGAGCAGGGTCACGAGTTCGGGGCGGGCGGTCGCGGGCACATCAGCGAACTGTGCTGCCATCACCGCATGCACATAGAGGTAGCGGACATTGCCGCGGCCCGTGCCGAAGACGACGAAGTTGTTGGGCAGAAGCACGGTACGCCCGCCCTCACCAAGCTCCACTTCGTAGTAGCGGATCAGGTGTTCGGCCCGGTCAACCCAGATGTCCTTGACGGTTCCGGCCACCTGACGGTCACAACCAAGGACGGAAAGCCCGCGAGGATCGGCGGCACCTTCAGCGAGACCGAAACCCTCTGCGACACGGAGCGGAACGATGCGAGCGTCGCCATGGGCGGTAACATCAGGCTTGTCGGAACGTTCGGCCCAGGAGCCAGGGCCGATGCCGGCGAGCAGCGGATTGCCGACCGGCTCGATCGGATAGCCCGGTGCCGGTGCAATGCGGCGGCTGGAGAAGGTGCGCTCGTCGCGCTTGAAATCCGGAGCATGCCGGATGCCCTGGCCATGCGGCAGAAGGAATGTCTTCTTCGGCGGCACGAAGAGCCAGGGGCTCTTGTTGTAGCGGCCCGTGACATCCTCTTCGAGCGGATAGCCCTCGCGACGGTCTTCCTGACGCAGATACCAGATCAGCCCTGCAAAGAAGAGCCAGAACGCATAAAGCACCACTTGTGCAACATCGATATTCCCAACCAACGACCCGGTCATATCAGACCCTCCCGTGTAAAGCGCATCCGCCGGCGGTCAGCCGGGCAGCTCCGCCAGTCCAAAACGCATGTCTTGCAGATAGTCCCTCTGATAGCGCCGGCCGGTGAGCGGCCCCAGGACCGCCAGGCACAGGAAGAGGAGAATGATTTCAAAGGTGTAGACCACCAGATACCCAGCAGCCGGGGTCATCATGGCCTCGCCCAGCGAGCCGTTCAGTGCCAGCGCATTGATCGTGTTCTTGATCACGCCGCCAGCCAGCATGCTGGCGCCGATCGCGGTCGCCTGCACGGCACCCCAGGCGCCGACGACAAGGCCACTGTCCGAGCGCTCTGCAATGCCCATGGCAGCGAGCATCGTGCCGACGGCGAACAACCCGCCGCCCAGACCGATACCGAAGGCACCGAGATGGAAGAGCGCGTTGAAACCGAGCGGCGAGGCGAAGATGACAGCCAAGAACGCGCCAAGACCGATGAGCAAGCCCCGCGCCGCAACCCGGTACATTTGCGCGCCATGCTGCAGGCTGTGGGCTGCCCAGGCAAAGCCGATCATGGTTCCGAAGGCCCAGAGACCCGTCAGGCGCGTTGTTTCGCCGACGGACAGGCCGAGGATTTCGCCACCATAGGGCTCGAGCAGGATGTCCTGCATCGAAAAGGCCGCTGATCCGATGGCGACCGCCAGCAGAAGCCGCATGACGCCGGGCGCGCTGCGGTAGTCTTCAAGCGCGTCGAAGAAGCTCGACAGATCCCGGTCAACCGCCGTGCGGCGCACATCGCGCGCCTCCTGCTTCCAGATGGCGATGACATTGATGATGATGGTGAGCAGCGCCGTGCCCTGGATGACCTGGATCAGCACCTTCGGCGAGAAATCGACCAGGAAGATGCTATAGAAGCTCGAGGCCCCGATCATGCCGGCGAGCAGCATGAAGTAGAGGAGTGCCACGACCCGCGGACGCTTTTCCTCTGGCACGAGATCGCTGGCGAGTGCCAAGCCTGCGGTCTGCGACATGTGCATGCCGAAGCCGGTCAAGATGAAGGCAAGGCTTGCACCTGCAGCGCCAGCCCAATCGGGGCCAAGCGTCTGCGATTGCAGAAGAAGAAGCGCAAAGGGCATAATGGCCAGGCCGCCGAATTGCAGCAGGCTGCCGAGCCAGACATAGGGCACACGCCGCCAGCCGAGCACCGATTTGTAGGTATCCGAGCGGAAGCCGAAGAGCAACCGCAGCGGAGCAGCGAGAACAGGAATTGCGACGACCGCCGATACGAGTGCTACGGAAACGCCGAGCTCGACGATCAGCACGCGGTTCAATGTCCCGGTCAAAAGGACGAGCACGCAACCGGCGGAAACCTGGAACAACGAAAGACGCAGCAGCCTCGACAGCGGCATCTCGGCCGACGCCGCATCCGCAAACGGCATGAAGCGCGTTCCCAGCTTCTGCCAGAACGAGATCATTTTGCGGTTGGCGGCAGCGATCGTCATGACCGGATCACCTCCATGGCTTGCGAGGTATAGAAGCCGACGCCGACCTTGTGGCTGCGGCCGGCCTGCCAGTGGGCAAACTCCGGATGGTTGATCATCTGTGCGACAAGCCGCGCCGGATCGACCGGGTAGATCGCTGGCGCCCGGTTGCCGCGCGGGAACACCTTGCCCGCAGCCAGCATCGCCCGCAGCAGGCGAGAGCCCGGAGCGAGCGTGAAGATCATCTGGCGCGAGGTGCGTTCGGCCAGCGTGTGAAGCACACGAACGGCATCGGCCGGGCGGTAATGGATCAGCACGTCCATGGCGACCACGGCATCGAACCGTCCATGACGGGGATCGAGCATGTCGCCGCTGTGGAAGGTGACCGAACCCTTGAAGCGCCCGTGTGCTGCTTCGATCTCATGGGCCCGCTGGCGGGCATGGGCGATCATCTGCGCCGAGAGATCGATGCCGACCACCTCAGCACCGCGAGCAATGAGTTCGAAGGATAGAACGCCGGAACCGCAGCCGGCATCGAGGATGCGCCAGCCCGTAAGGTCAGCCGGAAGCCAGGAGGCGAGCGTGCCGCGCATCTCTTCGCGACCTTTGCGCACGGTGGCACGGATGCCGCTCACCGGCTGGTCACCGGTCAGACGCTTCCAGGCATCGAGCGCGGTGCGATCGAAGTAGTGCTCGATTTCCCCGGTGCGTCTGATGTAATCGGCCTGGCTCATGACAACCTCACTCGAAGCCGAGAAATTCGAAGATTTCCCGGTCCTTCATCGGTTCGGCCTCAAGTGCTGGCGTACCCGCCCAGAGGCGCTCGGCCAGTTGCATGTATTCCTTCTGGATGCCGAGGATCTCCGGGCTGTCGCCCATCTCGAACAGCGTGCTCTTCTTCAGCCGGCTGAGGCGCACATGGTCACTGTCCGGCACATGAGCGAGGCGCGTCAGCCCGATAGCCGCATTGTAGCGGTCGATCTGGTCCGTCTCGCGCGACCGGTTGGCGATGACGCCGCCGAGGCGCACATCGTAGTTCTTCGACTTCGCCTTGATGGCGGCAACGATGCGGTTCATCGCGAAAATGGAATCGAAGTCGTTGGCGGCAACGATGACCGCGCGCTCGGCATGTTGGAGCGGCGAAGCGAAACCGCCGCAGACCACGTCACCGAGCACGTCGAAGATCACGACATCGGTGTCGTCGAGCAGGTGATGCTCCTTCAGGAGCTTCACCGTCTGGCCGACGACATAGCCGCCGCAGCCGGTGCCGGCCGGCGGGCCGCCCGCCTCAATGCACTGCACGCCGTTATAGCCCTCGACCATGTAGTCTTCCGGACGGAGTTCTTCCGAATGGAAATCGACCTTTTCGAGAACGTCGATGACGGTCGGGATCAGGCTCTTGGTCAGCGTGAATGTGGAATCATGCTTCGGGTCACAGCCGATCTGCAGCACGCGCTTGCCGAGCATGGAGAAGGCGACCGAGAGGTTCGACGAGGTCGTCGATTTGCCGATCCCGCCCTTGCCGTAAACAGCAAAGACCTTGGCGCCGTCGATTTCCATCGTCGGGTCGAGATGCACCTGAACGCTGCCCTCGCCATCGGCTCGCTCCCGGAGCTTCTCGGCGATGCGCGCCTTGCGTTCGGCGATCTTGCCATGGGTGTAGATGTTCATTGGGCAGCCTCCCTGACCAGCCCCTCGAGACGGTCTTCCAGTTCTTCACCGGCCTGTTTCAGGGCGGCGAGCGTTTCTGCATCCGGCTGCCAATAGTTGCGCTCATGCGCCTCGATCAGCCGATTGGCGACACGTGCAGCCGAGGCCGGATTGAGTGTGGCCAGCCGTTCGCGCATGGCAGCGTCGAGCACGAAGGTTTCCGTGATCTGCTGATAGACCCAAGGGTCCACATCGCCTGTGGTCGCCGACCAGCCGAAAGTGTTGGTCACCTGCGTCTCGATGTTGCGCACACCCTCATAGCCATGCTTCAGCATGCCTTCGAACCACTTCGGGTTCAGAGTGCGTGTGCGTGTCTCAAGTGCCACCTGCTCACCGAGGGTGCGCACACGGCCCTCGCCCTGCGTCTGGTCGGAGATGAAGACCGGCAGCGTCGCGCCACCCTTGGCCCGTGTAACCGCCTTGGTCAGGCCGCCCAGCGTATCGAAATAGTTTTCGATGGTGGTCACGCCGATCTCGACGGAATCGAGGTTCTGATAGGCCATGTCGACCTGACCGATCATCGCATCGAACACTTCGGCCTGATGGCTGGTCTTGCCGCGACGGTTGATCGCGAAGCTCTTGCGGTTGCTATAGGTTTGGGCGATCTCGTCATCATCGCTCCAGGACGACGACGCGACCAGCATGTTGACGTTGGAGCCATAGGCGCCATCGGCATTCGAAAAGACCCGGTAGGCAGCAGCCTCGATGTCGCAGCCATGACCTTCGCAATAGGCGAGCGCATGCTTGCGAATGAAGTTCATCTCGACCGGTTCGTCGGCCATAGCGGCGAGATAGCTGGCCTCGGCCAGCATGCTTGCCTGGATGGGCAGGAGATCCCGGAAGATGCCCGACAAGGTCATCACCGCATCGATGCGCGGACGCTGCAGTTCCTCGAGCGGCACCAGAACCGCGCCACAAACGCGGTTGTAGGCGTCGAGTTTCGGGCGGGCGCCCATCAGCGCCATGGCCTGTGCCAGCGGTGCGCCACCGGTCTTCAGATTGTCGGTGCCCCAGAGAACCACGGCCACCGTTTCGGGCAGGCGCCCATCCGTAGCGAGGTAGCGTTCGAGGATCTTGGCCGCCTGGCGCTCGCCGTCCTGGACAGCGAAGGCGCTCGGGATACCGAAGGGATCGAAACCATGGATGTTGCGACCGGTCGGCAGCAGCTCGGGCGTGCGCAGCAGGTCACCGGATGGCGAGGGAAGCACATAACGACCATCGAGCGCCCGGATAAGTCCGTCGATTTCGCCGTTGTCCGCAAGCTCGCGGTTCATCGTGACCAGCTTGTCGACACTCTCCTTGAGCTCGGCATCCGCATCCTTCGTCATCCGCGCGACGGTGACGAGGTCGCTCTTCGCGATGGCACCCAGCAGTTCAACCTGCCGCCCATGACGGCTGATCGACGGCATGTTGGTCGCGACGTGCTCCAGCATTTCCAGCCGTTCGGCTTCGTCCATGCCGCGGCCGGCAATGTGAAGGCCGTGTGGGATCAGCGCATATTCAACCTCGGCCACCTCTGCGACCAGCTTCTGGATGACATCGGCTTCTGCGAGCCCCAGCGTATCCTTGCCAAGTTCGAGCTGTCCGGCCTGAACCTGGATCAACTGGAACAGCCGCTCACGCTCAACCAGGGCTTCGGGAGCCGCAGCACGGTGGCGATCAAGGCTTCCCTTGAGGTCGCTCAATCCCTTGTAAAGCCCGGAATGGGTGATCGGTGGCGTCAAATAAGAAACGAGAGTGGCCGCAGACCGGCGCTTGGCGATCGTGCCTTCCGACGGATTGTTGGCCGCATAGAGATAGAAATTCGGCAATGCTCCGAGCAGCCGGTCCGGCCAGCAGTCGCCCGCCAGACCAACCTGCTTGCCCGGCATGAATTCGAGCGCCCCATGGGTGCCGAAATGCAGCACGGCATCGGCCTGGTAGGTCTCGCGCAGGTAGCGATAGTAGGCGGCAAAGGCATGGTTCGGCGCAAAACCGCCCTCGAACAGCAACCGCATCGGATCGCCTTCGTAGCCGAAGGGAGGCTGGATCCCGAGCAGCAGCTTGCCGAACTGACGGCCGAGCACGAAGAGGCCGCGACCATTGCTGAGCACGCGCCCGGGCGCTGGGCCCCATTGCTTTTCGATGTCCGCCAGATGCACTTCGCCGCGCACATGCTGGTCGGCGGGAATGACCACATGGACATTCGCCTCGGTGCCGTAGAGTGGCGCATTGCCTTCGAGGATAGAGACCTTCAAGGCCTCGGCATCCGCTGGCAACTCGACGTCATAACCCTCCGCCTTGAGACGGCGCATGGTTTCAAAGAGGCTCTCGAAAACCGAGAGATAGGCAGCCGTACCGATGCTGCCGCTGTTCGGTGGATAGTTGAACATGGTGATCGCAACGCGGCGCTCGAAGCGCGACTTGCGCCGCAAATCGACCATGGCGGTGAGCCGATCGGCCAGAAGGGAAACCCGCTCGGAATCCGGCTGCATGCAGGAGCGACCCGACGGGCAGGCGCTCAGTTCGCGCGAGCAGATGCAGGGTTTCGGCTTGCCGCCACCATCGGACCGGCCACCGAAGACCATCGAGCCGATCGCGCCATCCAGTTCGGGAATGGCGACCATCAGCGTGGTTTCAATCGGGGTCAGGCCCTGAGACGAAGACAGCCAGGCCTCTTTCGTCTGGAACTCGGTGACGAAGGCAGAGATATAGGGAACGTCGAGCGCTTCGAGCGTCTGGGCGGCAGCAGCCGCATCGCTATAGGCGGGACCGCCGACCAGGGAGAAACCGGTGAGTGAGCAGAGCGCATCGATCGTTACACCGCCATTCGCCGGCAGCATGTAGCGTTCGATGGCGCCGCGCATGTCGAGCCCGCTGCAAAACACCGGCACGACATTGTAGCCGCGGGTCTCCAGCTCACGGATGACGCGGTCGTAGTGGCCTGTATCGCCCGAGAGGATATAGGTCCGCATCAGGAGCACGCCGATCGTGCCGCGACCACCCGATACCGACGGCAGGTCGGAAAGACGCGTCGTCACGCGCGGCTTGAGCCGCGGATGATAAAGGCCGACCTCCGGATATTCGACCGGATCGCCGGCACTCAGCCGACCGGCAAGCGCCTTGCGCTCGCCCTTGGCATATTTGTTGACCAGGAGCCGCACCATATTGGCGATGTTCTCGTCCGAGGCGGCGATGCGGTATTGCAGCGTGAGGAAATAGTTGCGCACGTCCTGGGCAGTGCCTGGAATGAAGCGCAGCAGTTGCGGCAGGCGGCGCAGCATGGCGAGCTGGCGCTCGCCGGCTGTGCGGCCGCTGTCCTTGCCACCGCGCGAGCTTTTTCCCCGAAGCTTCTTCAGCAAGGCCAAGGGACCCTTCTGCTCCTCGCTCATGCGGAAGCGGCCCATGGAGGTGTATTTCATGATCGTGCCAGCCGACATGCAGCAGACCATGGCATCGCATTCGCGGTGTCGCGCTTCGAGCACATCGGCAATTGCCCGCACATGCTCCTCGACGAAGATCATCGAGACGATGACGATATCGCCGGCCAGGATTGCCGCGCGACAGTCCTCAAGGCTTGCCGGATCGTCGTTCCAGTCGGTCGCAGCATGCACTGAGAGGGAAAGGCCTGGCAGATCGACGGCGAGCTTGCGGCGGGCGTCGTCGACGGCTGCCCCCATGTGATTGTCGAGCGTCACCAGCACAACCCTGACCGGGGTGCTGTCAGCGGGCGAAATGAGCTTTCGCGTCATACAGCGTCTCCACGGTAATGGGTTGAATGCCCTTGCCGGCGGCGAAGAGCTCTGTGTTGCGGCGTGCCTTGCCGCGCACGAAGAAGGGTATTTTCTTCAGTTCAGTCTCGGCTTCAGCCGTCCAGCCGACAGGTCCTTCAACAACGGCAGCAGCGGCAGCAGCGGCAACTTCAACAGGGGCGGCGGGCGCAGGAACCGCAGCATGCGTTTCATGCAGATGGGACGCGGCCGCCCCGTCGTTGAACTCGAAATCGTCCCGGAACATCTGCAACAGGTGCTCTTCGAGCCCCATCATCAGCGGATGAACCCAGCTGTCGAAGATCACGTTCGCGCCTTCGAAGCCCATCTGCGGCGAATAGCGGGCCGGGAAATCCTGGACATGCACAGGAGACGAGATGACGGCGCAGGGAACCCTGAGCCGCTTGGCGATGTGCCGCTCCATCTGCGTCCCGAGCACGAGTTCCGGGCGGGCATCGATGATCGCCTGCTCGACATCGAGATGATCGTCGCTGATCAGCGCTTCGATACCGAATTCTTCCGCAGCTTCCCGCACGTCGCGGGCAAATTCGCGCATATAGGTGCCAAGGCCGCAGACCTTGAAGCCAAGCTCGCGGCTGGCGATGCGGGCGGCGGCAATCGCATGGGTCGCGTCACCGAAAACGAAGACACGCTTGTTGGTGAGATAATTGCTGTCGACCGAGCGTGCATACCAGGTTGCCCGATCCTCGGCCTCGCCGACGGAAACATCTTCCGAAAGGCCGGCCAGTGCACGAACTTCCCGAAGGAAGCTGCGCGTGGCGCCGACACCGATCGGAACGGTCGAGACGAAGGGCATGCCGAAGGTCTTCTTGAGATAACGCGCGGCGCTATCGCCGATCTCGGGATAGAGCACGATGTTGAAGGCAGCCTCCGGCAGGCGGGCGAGATCCTCGACCGTCGCACCCAGAGGAGCCACGACCCGGACATCGATACCGTTGGCTGCGAGCAACCGCGAAATTTCCGTGACGTCGTCGCGGTTGCGGAAACCGAGCGCCGATGGCCCGAGAATGTTGCAGCTGTTCGGGGCAATCTCAGTGGGACGCTCCCGACCACCGGCAAAGTTGCGCACCAGCCGATAGAAGGTCTCGGCAGCGCCCCAGTTTTCCTTCTTCTGATAGGAAGGAAGCTCCAGGGGAACGACCGGAATTGCCACGTCGAGTGTCTTGGCAAGACCTGCCGGATCGTCCTGCAGGAGCTCTGCGGTGCAGGAAGCACCAACCAGAAGCGCATCAGGTTGGAAGCGCTCGACGGCATCGCGGCAGGCGTTCTTGAACACATCAGCCGTCGAGCCGGCGAGATCACGCGCCTGAAAGGTCGTATAGGTGACGGGCGGCCGCGACGGACGCCGCTCGATCATGGTGAAGAGCAGGTCGGCATAGGTGTCGCCCTGCGGCGCGTGCAATACATAGTGCACACCCTTCATCGAGGCGGCGATCCGCATGGCGCCCACATGCGGCGGTCCTTCATAGGTCCACATGGTGAGTTTCATGATGCGGCCCTCCGGTTGCCGGAGCGGTCGCCCGCGATCATGGCTTTGCGTGTCAGCGGACGGGCGAAGAGCTCGGCGAGATCACCGGCCTGCTCGTAGCCCTGAATCGGGGTGAAGGCGAATTCGATCGACCACTTGGTGACGATACCCTCGGCCTCGAACGGATTGGCAAGCCCCATGCCGCAGACCACGAGGTCAGGCTTGGCTGCGCGGCAGCGGTCGATCTGGATTTCGACGTCCTGGCCCTCAGAAATGGAGACACTCGGCGGCAGCATGGCAAGCTCGCCCGCCACATGTTCGCGGTGCAGATAGGGGCTCCCGACCTCGATGATCTCGGCGTCGAGCTCGCGGCTGAGATAGCGGGCGAGCGACGGTTCCATCTGGCTGTCGGGGAAGAGAAAAATTCGCTTGCCGGCAAGGGCACTGCGGTAATGCGCCGTGGCTTCGAGGGCCCGGCGGCGCGGTGCCTCCGTGATGGCCGCAAAGCGCGCAGGCGAGACACCGAACGTATCGGCAATCGCCTTCAGCCAGGCAGTGGTGCCCTCTTCGCCGAGAGGGAAAAGTGCATTGATCCGGCTAGCGCCAAGACTTTCAAGCGCTGCTGCCGTGGCTCCGAGATAGGGTTGCGCCAGAATGAAGCGCGTCTCTAGACCGATCTTCGGCAGGCGTTCGCTGCTGCGGCCGGGCAGAAACATGACATCTTCGAGACCCATCTCGTCGAGCAGCCGGGCAAACTGGTCCTCAACGACATCGGCGACGGAACCGGCCACCACGAGCTTGGCGACCTTTTCGCTTGCCCCATGCACGGCCTGATCGCGAACGAGAGCAGCGAGGAAGTTGTCTTCGCCCTGGGTGAAGGTCGTCTCAATACCGCTGCCGGAATAGCAGAGCACGCGCGGCCGGGAGCCGAAGCGCTTGTCGAGACGTTCTGCAGCGCGATTGAGATCGAACTTGATCACTTCCGACGGACAGGAGCCGACCAGCACCAGCATCCGGATATCCGGGCGACGCTCAAGCAGCCGGGCCACTTCGCGGTCGAGTTCGTCATGCATGTCGACCATGCCGGCCAGATCTCGCTCTTCCATGATCGCTGTGGCGAAACGCGGCTCTGAAAAGATCATCACGCCGGCGGCCGACTGGATCAGATGCGCGCAAGTGCGCGATCCCACCACGAGGAAGAAGGCATCCTGAACCTTGCGATGCAGCCAGATGATCGAGGTCAGGCCGCAGAAAACTTCATGCTGCCCGCGCTGGCGGATGGTGACGGTCGGCGCACAGGAAACGAGAGGCTGGTTCATGACGCGCTCCCCGACAGCGAAGAGCCATCTCCAAGCGCCCCGGCAGAACCGGCGCTGCCGGCTTGGTCGAGACGGGCAAGACGCAGCTTCCATAGAAACTGTCCGGCGTTGATGACGTAAGTGGCATAGGCGGCGAGCGCCAGCGCCATCAGTTGGTCGGCTGTCAGCGCACCGGTGAAAAGCGCGACGAGATAAGCCGTGTGGAGCGCCAGAACCAGGATGGAGAAGACGTCTTCCCAGAAGAACGGGCCGGCGAAGAGATAGCGGCCGAAGACCTTCTTCTCCCAGATCGAGCCCGTGACCATGATGGCGTAGAGGGTCAGCGTCTTCACGACGATCGAGATCTGCGCTGCAAAAAGCCCCTGGCCGGTGGCCAGAAAGCGCAGGATCAATCCGAGACTGACGAGGAAGACGAGAAATTGCACGGGAGCGAGAATGCCCTGCACCAGGGTCCACACACTTTCGTCGCGTCTGCGACGCTCATCCGGTGTGTAAAGTGCGCGGCCTGATGCCGATGGTTTGGATATGCGCATGGCAGTCATCCCTTCTCCCATCCCCTCCCAAAGGCGACCGGATTGCAGGAAGACTACCTCTCAGACAATCAAAGTGTCAACTTAGATTGACGTATATTTTGATTTACAGAAATGAAATCTGGGTTCATTCTACCCTGGCTCGTCCGACGGAACCTCGTACGTCTCCGCCCGACGCCGCACAGGGAGGTTTTCGCGGGCGGGGAGCACGGCGCGGGATGTTGGACGGTTCGCTTCATGGCGGGAATGACCCGCAAAATATCGGCAAACCTTCGGCTTCCGAGGGCTTGAAGCCACTCAAAGGGCTTGCTGCGAGGAGCAAGAGCGCATACCTAACCCAGAGCGAGGGAGACAAACTCCGACGCCTGATTGAGGGAACGGTAGCTTCGATGACCGCCGAAAAGCTGTCAACGCGATACGACCGGGGTCTGGAGCACGATCGCCTGTATGACAGGGCGCTCGCAGAGTTCCGTTTTCTCATCGTCAACCCGCGCACGCGCGTGGCATCGCTCAGGGCCTTTCTCGAACACGAGTTGCCGCCGGGTCGCCCCAATTACGTCAAGGTCCTATTCCTCGAAACCGTCGCACGCCTGCTGGGCAAGGACTGGGTTGCCGACGAATGTGATTTTATCGATGTCACGATCGCAACCGCACGCCTGCAGGAAATGGCGACCTCGCTTTCGATGGAGCTTCGAGGAACCGCGCAAAGCGCGGGTACGCCGAGTGCAGTCGTTTTGACCCCCTTCGGCGAGCAGCACACGCTGATGCCACATCTGATCGGGCTGCTCTTCGACAGCCTCGGCTGGACAAGCGAAGTCCTGGAGCCTGCAGCCACGAAAACACCAGCTCTCGGACGCGCTGTCGAAGGGGCAGATGTCGCCTGCATCGGCTGGAGCAACGCGAGACTGGCGACTGAATTCAAGACACTCGTCCAGGACGTGCGGAAGCTTCGAAAAGGCCCTCGCCTGCCTCTGATCGTCGGCGGCGCTGCCGCACTGGATTCCATTGATTTTCTTGTCAGTTTGGGGATTGACTGCATCTGTGACAGCGTTTACTCCGCCGTCAGGATCTGCGACAATTATTACGAACTAGAGAGAATCAGCCAGCAGGCCCGCGCCGCAGGCCTAACGGCAGTGGTTTCACCAAGCGGAATTGATTGGCTCACTCCATGAAGCCACTGAACGGTCAAAGCGGTACGGATGGCTTCGCAGTTGCTGACAGCCTGCTGAAGACCCTCGACCTGAATTCAATCGGCTCGCTGGTAAGCCTCGGCGCCGACGTCGTGATCCTCGTCGACCGCAGCGATACTGTCTCCCAGATATTCCTCGCAGGCAAGGACCTTGCGGATTATGGGCTGTCGAAGACCGTTGGCAAACGACTTCAGGACTGCGTGACCATCGAATCTGTGCCCAAGATTGTCTCCATGCTGTCGGCCGAGACCAGCCACCATCCTGTGCGGGGCTATCAGGTCAACCACAAATGCAGCGGCAAGCCGGACCTGCCGGTTGTCTATTCCGCTTACCGAGCCAAGGACTTCCCCTATACCATCGTCGTTGGCCGCGAAATGCGCCAGCAGATGCTCGACCAGCAGCGCCTGGTCCAGACGCAGATGGAGCTTGAGGCGGATTACCGCGAGCTGAAGGAAGCCGAAACCCGCTATCGCACCGCCTTCAAGGTCGCCACAGTCGCCTATGTCATGCTGGATGGCGAACGGCGCACCATTCTCGACGCCAACCCGGCTGCAAGCACCCTCATGTCCTCGACCGGGGCGCCGCTGTCCGGAAAATCCATTCGGGATCTTTTCGCGAAGGAGGATCGCGATCGCGTCGGTGACGCGATCAGCGAAGCGCGCCACAGCCCCGGCCCCGTCAACCTGGACGGCGTCACCATTGCAAAAGGCGAGCCGGTTTCGCTGACGATCCGATCCTACCGCGAGAACGGCATCACCAATGTGCTGCTGGCGATCTGGCCCGCCGATCAGGATCATGAAACCAGCCGGCAGCGGACGGAAAAGCCCGCAGGCGGCACGGCGCTGGAGATTGCCGACCTTCCTGAAGCCGTGGTCCAGACCGATGCCGAAGGCCTCGTCATCGCCGCCAATACGCTCTTCCTCGACCTGATCCACGCACCTTCGCTGACACAGGTTCTCGGCCGCAATATCGGCTCCTGGTTTACCAGCGCGGCCATCGATATCCGGGTTCTCTATGCGCGCCTGCTGGACGAACCCTCGATCCGCGGCTTTACCTCCACTCTGACCGACAACCTCTCCGGCGAGAGTGCCGTCAGTATTTCAGCTCGCCTCAATGCGTCGAACAGCACGATCCAGCTGATCGTGGTCCCGCAGCCCACAGGCAGCGACCGGTTGACCATCCCCTCGCCCGGCGTCCCCGAGCAGGCCGAAGGGTTCTCGGCCCTTGTCGGCAAGGTTCCGCTGAAAGATCTGATCCGCGAATCCCTCGATGTGATCGAAAAGATCTGCATCGAGGCAGCACTCGACCAGACCAACAACAATCGCGCTTACGCAGCCGAGATCCTCGGCCTGTCGCGCCAGAGCCTCTACATCAAGCTACGCCGCCACGGACTGGAAGACTACCGCCCAGGCAGCGTTCGTCAAGGCTGATCGACGCCAAGACTGTCAATTTGAGTTGACACATTCATGGGTGCGGCTTAGCCTCCTCCCATGGCCCAGATCCCTTCACATGTTCCGGCAGCCCCTTACCCGTCCGCCTCCGCGGTCGTGCAATTGTTGAAGCCGATCACCTGGTTCCCGCCGATGTGGGCCTTCGCCTGCGGTGCGATTGCCTCCGGCGCCGGCCTCAGTGACCGATGGTTCCCGGTAGCGCTCGGAGTGCTGCTTGCAGGACCACTTCTCTGCGGCACGAGCCAGGCGGTAAACGATTGGTTCGATCGGCATGTCGATGCCATCAATGAACCGGACCGTGTCATCCCGTCCGGACGCATGCCGGGACGATGGGGACTGACGATCGCCATCGCCATGTCCGTGATATCCATGGCCGTGGCAGCCCTGCTCGGTCCGCTGGTGTTTGTCGCGGCCCTCGTCGGCCTGGCGCTCGCCTGGGCCTACAGCGCTCCGCCTTTCCGGTTCAAGCAGAATGGCTGGATCGGCAATGGGGTCGTCGGCTTGAGCTACGAGACACTTCCCTGGATTACCGCCGCGACGGCCGCCCTCGGGGCTACCCCTTCGAGGCTCACAATGCTGGTCGCCCTGCTCTATGGATTGGGCGCGCATGGCATCCTGACCCTCAACGACTTCAAGGCGATCAAGGGCGACCGCCAGATGGGCGTCAATACGTTGCCGGTGCTGCATGGCGCGGCCAATGCAGCCCGCATCGCCTGTCTGGTCATGGCCGCGTCCCAGGCCGCCGTGATCCTTCTGCTCGCGAACGCCGGTCTCTCGACGGGTGCGGCACTGGTCGCGACCGTGCTTGCCTTGCAGATGATCTGCATGATCCGCTTCCTGCGCGATCCCGAAGGCAAGGCCGTCTGGTACTCGGCCGTGGGCGTCGGGCTTTATGTGAGCGGCATGATGGCGGCAGCGGTGGCCTTGGGCTCGCTGCCTCTAGCGGCAACATCTGCGGAATAGGAGGCGGCGATCATGAGCCAGGCATTCGGAAATCCCGCAACGACCTCAACCTTCAACCCGGGACTGGGCTGGCTGTCGATCGTCCGGCTGGGACTGGTCCAGGCAGCGCTCGGTGCAATTGTCGTGTTGACCACCTCCACGCTCAACCGTGTCATGATCGTCGAACTCGGCCTCGCCGCCGTCATCCCGGGCCTGCTTGTCGGCTTGCATTACGGCGTGCAGATCACGAGACCGGTCTGGGGTCACAAATCAGACACCGGACGATCGCGCACACACTGGATCCTGGGCGGCCTCGCACTTCTTGCCATCGCCGGAACCGGCGCTGCGGCCACGACACTTCTGTTCGAGCAATCCTTTCTCGCCGGCATCCTCGCAGCAATCCTCGCCTATCTCCTGATCGGCATTGGCATCGGAGCGTCCGGCACCTCCTTGCTCGCCTTGATCGCCATGAAAACCGCCGTCGAACGACGGGCAGCAGCAGCCACGATCACCTGGATGCTGATGATATCAGGCATCATCGTCACCTCGATCGTCGTGGGCGCACAGCTCGATCCCTATTCGCATGAACGCCTGATCGCGGTTACGGCGGCCACGGGTGTTGTCGCTTTCTGCATCGGGCTTCTCGGCGTGGCCGGCATGGAGAAGAAGCCATCCGTCGACAGGCAGGAAGAGCACGCCACCACGACAAGTTTTCGCGAAAGCCTGCAGGATGTCCTGGAGGATCGCGAGGCGCGCCTCTTTACCCTGTTCATCTTCCTGTCGATGCTCGCCTTTGCAACGCAGGACCTCATCCTTGAGCCCTATGCGGGCCTTCTCTTCGGCATGACACCGGGAGAAACGACAGGCCTTTCAGGGACCCAGCATGCCGGCGTTCTGCTCGGCATGATCCTTGTCGGCGTATCGGGGGCGTTTTTCGGAAAGCGTTATCTCCATCTGCCGCGCCACTTCATCACGGGGGGCTGCTTTGGGTCTGCTGTCGCACTCGCGGCCCTCGCGCTCTCGACACAGTCGGCGCCGCTCTGGCCTCTCGAAATCAACATCTTCCTGCTCGGCGCCACAAACGGCGCGTTTGCGGTCGCGGCTGTCGGCACGATGATGATCCTCGCCGGACAAGGTCGAAAATCCAACTACGGCATGCGCATGGGCGTCTGGGGCGCGGCACAGGCCATCGCCTTCGGGTTGGGCGGCGTGCTGGGAACCGTGGCGCTCGATCTGGGACGATGGCTGACAGCAAGCGATGCACTGGCCTTCGCGGCCGTCTTCACGATCGAGGCAAGCCTCTTTCTCGTGTCCGCGATCGTGGCAACCCGCATCGGCCGACCACCACTGACAAGCTCGAACACACTGCCTGACGTCGCCATCATGCCCGGAGAATGAACCCTCAGGCCGGACCACTGGCAGGGAGAAGAGCATGCCGAAGATCTATGATGTCGCCGTGATCGGCGGAGGCCCCTGCGGCGCGATGGCCGCAGAAGAACTGGCCCAGAAGGGCCACAGCGTTGTTCTGGTTGATCCCGACAACAAGATCAAACCCTGCGGCGGCGCCATCCCATCGAGGGCCCTTGCAGATTTCGCAATCCCGGAAACACAACTCGTGGCGCGCGCCAACGCTGCACGCATAATCGCGCCCTCCGGCAGAACCGTCGACATGACGATTGGCGATATCGGCTATGTCGGCATGGTGGATCGCGCCCATTTCGATCCTTATCTCCGCCAGCGTGCAGCCGATGCGGGGGCCGAGCGGCTGACGGGAAAACTCGATGACATCCGGGAGGCCACCGATGGATTGCTCGATCTGACGATCGCGCGAACCACGGAGGATGCCGGCAACATCCAGTTCAGGGCACGCCGGGTGATCGGGGCCGATGGCGCCAATTCGGCAGTCCGCCGTATGATGTTTCCCGCGTCCAAGAAACCACCTTACGTCTTCGCCTATCACGAAATCGTCGAAAGCCCTGAAGACACCAACCCGGAAATCTTCAGGGCAGATCGTTGCGATGTCATCTACGACGGGCGGATCTCACCCGATTTCTACGGCTGGGTCTTTCCCCATGGCGGCCAGACCAGCATCGGCACGGGCACGGCCGTCAAGGGCCACAACATCCGCGAAGCGACCACCGCACTGAAGCTGGCGGCAGGTCTGGGCAACTGTCGGGTCATCAGGCGCGAAGGCGCGCCCCTCCCCCTCAAACCCATGCGGCGCTGGGATAACGGTCGCAACATTCTGCTGGCTGGTGACGCCGCGGGAACCGTTGCCCCCTCATCCGGCGAGGGCATCTATTATGCCATGCTCTGTGGCCGGCTGTCGGCAGAAGCGGCACACCAGTCGCTGCTGGCCGGAAATGGGCGAGCTTTGGCAGGAGCGCGGAAAACCTTCATGCGGGCACATGGCCGTGTCTTCCTGATCCTCGGCATCATGCAGAAGATCTGGTATCGCAATGACAGGCTGCGCGAGAAATTCGTCGCGATGTGCGCCGATCCGGATGTCCAGCGCCTGACCTGGGAGTCCTATCTCAACAAGAGGCTCGTTCGCCGCGATCCGCTCGCGCATCTGCGCGTCTTTGCCAAGGATCTCGCCCAGCTCTTCGGCATGCCTGCGGGGCAGCGATGATCGCATGGGTGACGCAAATCTTTACCTCGGGCTGGATCAGCGTCGTGGCGATTGTCGTGCTATGGGCCGTCACCCTGTTCGCCGCAAGCCGTGCGCTGAGGCCTAAGTCCACTCTGGCTGGCCTCGTGCCCAATGCCGTCTCGGGAAGCTGCCTTCTCGCAGCCTTTGGCCTCGCGATGCGCCAGGGACCTGTCCCATGGCTCGCACTTCTGCTGACTGCTTCGCTCGTCGCTTTCCTGATCGATCTGCGGATCAGGCTTCGGGATTGAGACGCCGAACGGAATAGTTCAAGGCCGCAGCCGCCGAAACCCAGACGAGATAAGGAACGAAAAGCAGCGACGCGAGCGGCGCCACGGGCCAGGCGGCGATGATGAACAGTGCGACCGACAGCCAGAGGACAGCCACATCCACGAGCGCCAGGTCCATGCGCCGCATGCCGAAGAAGAAATACGACCAGAGCGCGTTGACGACAATCTGCAACGTCCATAGCACCATTGGCAGCGACCATCCGGCTGTCGTCCAGACGAGCCAGCCAGCGTAACCGATGAACAGATAGAGTATTGTCCAAACCACCGGAAAGGCCCAATTTGGTGGCGTCCAGCTTGGCTTTTCGAGTCGTTCGTACCATTCACCTGGTTTGAAGATCGCGCCACTTGAGGCCGCAGCGAAGACGATGACAATAAAGACGACTGCGGCCATGATCCGGCTCCGGGTTCGTTTGCGTAGTATGAAAAGCCTACAGCCTGCATCTCGGTTCCGATGATGGCACCACGAAGCGAGGCGAGCCCGTCGGAAAATGAACCGGCTGGTCGAATTTCATGCCAGCATTACATCTTAATTTCATCCGCGATGCCATGGGAGGATACACATGTCGAGGATAATTGCAGCCGCATGCACAGCCGCAGCACTCTTGCTGTCTTCAAACGCCTTCGCCCAGGAAGGCGACGTTGCGGCCGGCGAGGCGGTGTTCAAGAAGTGCAGCGCCTGTCACAACGTCGACAGCGCCAAGCACAAGGTCGGCCCTTCGCTACAGGGCGTGATCGGTCGGCAGCCCGGCATCGCCGAAGGCTTCAAATATTCCAAGGCCATGGTCGACTTCGGCGCTGGCAAGGTCTGGGATGAGGCACAGCTGACCGCCTACCTCGCCAATCCCCGTGGCGTGGTCAAGGGGACCCGTATGGCCTTTGCGGGCCTGAAGGAGCCGAAGGACATCACCGATGTGATTGCCTACCTGAAAACCTTCACGCCGGCCCCGTAATCGGCGCTCGCTTTTCCGCCGGAACAAGCGTTCCGGCGGAAAATTCCGCATAAGTGTAAAAAAAAGTTTACATATCGCTCGTCTTCTCCGACTATACAGATGTTGCACCATTTTCAGGCATCCGTCGTTTATCGCGCCAGTCCGGCACCTTGAGCCTCGGCAGACCTCAGAGAAATGGGCTCGTGCGTGGGAGGAAAGCGCAGTGGGCTTGTCTAGTGCGAATAGCATCGCCACCCCTTTGCTCGACCAGGTGAGATCCCCGGACGACTTGAAGGAAATGGATCACGACACACTCTGTCGTCTGGCACAGGAACTGCGTGCGGAGACCCTCCGGGTGGTATCCGAAACCGGCGGCCATCTGGGCTCAAGCCTGGGCGTGATCGAACTCACAGTTGCCCTTCATGCGATATTCGCAGCCCCCCGCGACACCATCATCTGGGACGTCAGCCACCAGTGCTATCCCCACAAGATCCTGACGGGACGGCGCGACCGCATGCGCAGCCTGCGCAAGAAGAACGGCCTTTCCGGGTTCACCCGCCGCGGCGAAAGCGCCTTCGATCCGTTCGGTGCTGCCCATTCCTCAACATCCATTTCTGCCGGCCTGGGTTTTGCGACTGCACGCGACCTGAAAGGTGACGACGGCCATGTCGTCTGCATCATCGGAGACGGCGCGATGTCTGCGGGCATGGCCTTCGAGGCCATGAACAACGTCGGAAGCTCCGGCCGGCCCATGATCGTCATCCTGAACGACAACGATATGTCGATTTCAGAATCGACAGGCGCGCTGTCGCACCACCTTGCCGCTGTCCGAAAAGGCCCCACTGAAAGCACCGGCAATCTCTTCGAGAACTTCGGCTTCGACTATCGCGGCCCCGTGGACGGCCACGATCTTGACCTCCTCCTGCCGCTGCTTGCCGAGCTGCGCGACAGCAAGCACGGGCCGATCCTGCTGCATGTCGTAACAAAGAAGGGTGCGGGCTACGCCCCGGCTGAACGGGCAGCCGACAAGTATCATGGCGTGAACCCCTTCGATGTCGAGACGGGCGTCCAGACCAAGGTCCAGGCCAAGGCACCGAGTTATACCCGGGTCTTTGCCGACGCGCTGATTGAAGAAGCACGACACGACGATCGTATTGTCGCGATCACTGCCGCCATGGCGGCAGGGACCGGCGTCGATCGTTTTCAAGCGGCTTTCCCGGATCGCGGATTTGATGTCGGCATTGCCGAACAACACGCAGTGACGTTCGCAGCCGGCCTTGCCGCCAGCGGAATGAAGCCCTTTTGCGCCATCTACTCGACCTTCCTTCAACGTGCCTACGACCAGATCATCCATGACGTCGCGCTGCAGCAGCTGCCGGTGCGCTTCGCCATTGATCGGGCAGGCCTCGTCGGAGCAGACGGACCGACCCATGCCGGGTCTTTCGACATCCTCTATCTGGCGAACCTGCCGGGCTTCACCGTGATGGCCGCAAGCGACGAAGCGGAACTGGTGCATATGGTGGCGACCGCCGCAGCACACGATGACGGTCCGATCGCGTTTCGCTATCCGCGCGGCGAAGGCACAGGCGTGCCCTTGCCCACCCGCGGAGACCTTCTGCCAATCGGGCGGGGTCGCATCGTCGAACACGGCAGTCAGGTGGCGCTTCTGTCCTTTGGGACGAGGCTTGCTGACTGTCTGAAGGCAAGGCGTCTCCTGGCGATGGAAGGTATCTCCGTGACCGTGGCAGACGCACGTTTCGCCAAGCCGCTCGACACCGCGCTGCTGGCCGATCTCGTCGACAATCACGCCATGTTGATAACGGTCGAGGAAGGTGCGACGGGCGGCTTTGGCGCACTCGTTCTCCACCACCTCGCCAATCATGGCATGCTCGATGGACATTGCGCGGTACGAACGCTGACGCTGCCCGACACCTTCATCGCCCAGGCGAGCCCCGATGACATGTACGAGGAGGCAAGACTGACGGCGCGACACATCGCCGCCACGGCGCGCAACGCACTGGGCGTGGCGCGACCCCATGCCGATATCCGCCGCTCGACACGGGCCGGCCAACAAGAACTGCCGACGCGCCTGCACCGCGCGGAGGATCGCTAACTAAACCACAAGACGTTGAATTGCGTATTCGACCACGAGAGGTTTGGCACTGGCCAAGGAATGCAGTAGTATCCGATCGGGATGAGCGGACGAGCCAGGCCGATGACCGGGAGGGTGATATGGCGGGTGATAAGAAGGGGGGACCGTCTGGAACGACGGGGGATCCTCCGTACGGTGGCGAAGCTAGATCTGGGCTTTCCAAAAGTGACACCAGGCTGACAAGCCTTGATCAGCGTATTCTCGAAAGCGCGATACGGGACTCGGTGCCGCGAATCGTCAGTGCGGGCCACAGCGAACTGTCGATGGATTCCCAAAACGGGGAAATGCCGTCGGACGTCGACTTCCATCTTTATCCGGAACTGGATCCCAAGGCACGTGAGCTGCCGGGGACAGAAAAGGCAATCAGCTATCGTGCGGCCCTGACCGAGGCCCTCATCAACGCAGACCCGCGCGGGCATCGAGAGATGATCGAGGAACTGCAGCGCAGCGACCTGCCCATGCACACGCTCGCCATCCAGCTCTTCTCGCCGGTGGCAGCCCAGTTGGGCCGCTTGTGGTGCAATGACGAGACCGATTTTATCCAGGTGGCCGTCGCATCGACGCGTCTCGGCATGATCGTCAATCATCTGTCCCAGAACCGCAGCCAGGCGATCCGTGACCGCCAGAAGGTGCGACGCGTGTTGCTGGCCCGGACGCAAGGCGCGCTCCATACCATCGGCGTATCGATCGTGGCTTCCTGTTTCCGCGACATGGGCTGGGATGTCGACGGCGGTGCCGATCTCGAACTCGACGACAGTCTGTACCTGCGCCTGTCAAACTCGTCCTACAGCCTTCTCGGCATCTCCGTCGGGCGGGTCGACGAAGTGGATCAATGTGCGGCAGCCATTCGCCGCGTCCAGTCAAGCCGCAGCACCAGCACGATGAAGATCGCCGTGGGCGGACCGGCTGTCATGAAGAACCCACGCGCCTTTGGCAGCATTGGAGCAGACATGGTGGCGAGGTCTGCTCTCGAGGTCATGCATCTTGCAGACAGGATGGCCTGACCGCAGAGCCGATCCGGGAGAGGACGCCACCCGTCACTCCTTGACCCCGAAGACGAGGGACCAGGGCCCCAGACCATCGGGACGATGCTCGCCGAGAGCATAGATCACGTCGACAATATCACGCTCCATCGCGGTGGCGACGGCCAGCCCTGTCGGATTGGCCACGAGGACATACCGGCGCCCATCTACAAGCGGCCATTCGACCCGGATCACCTTGCCGTCCAGTGCATGAGAGCCGCCACTCCGCATCTGCGACAAGAGCGGCACCACGCGTTCCCGACGCAATGCGATGAGCTGGCGGTACCGCTCGGTCCAGACAAGACCTCGCGCAGATTTCGCCGCTGCCCAATCGAGCTTCGCTGAATGGAATGTCGTTTCCGCTGTCGGATCAAGGACATGATCGCCATCAAAGCCCGGCAACTTCGAAAGCTCCGTTCGCCTTCCCTTACGCACCGCTTCGTTCAGTTCCTCGTCAAAATCGCAGAAATAGGGAAAGGGACTGGTCGAGCACCATTCCTCTCCCATGAAGACCATGGGGACCTGCGGCGAGAGGAGCACCAGCGAGGCTGCGAAAGCGAGCGCCGGCTCCGGCAGCGAAGCCATCACCCGGTCGCCGTTTGCGCGGTTGCCGATCTGGTCGTGATTGTGAAGGAAGGAAACGAAGGCCGATGGCGGCAGATGGGCGCTCGGCTGGCCGCGTGTTTCGCCACGATAGGGCATCACCTCGCCCTGATAGACGAACCCTTCCGCCATCGCCCTCGCTAGCGCCGAAATCGCATCCTCGTAGTCGCCGTAATAGCCAAACGTCTCGCCGGTGGTCGCCACATGCAGCGCATGATGCACATCATCATTCCATTGCGCTTCGAAGAGAGCCGGTCTTGCCCCCGTCTCGCGCTTGAGCAGCCCCGCATCGTTCTCCTCGTTTTCCACGATCAGATGAACGTGGCGATCAGGAAACTGCTCCCGGACACGAGCGGCGAGATCCTCGACGAAATGCGGCGCGCTGTCGTCGCGGATCGCGTGAACCGCATCCAACCTCAGCCCGTCGATGTGATATTCGCCGATCCAGTAGAGGGCGTTCTCGATCAGGAATTCCCGCACCATGAGGCTTTGTTCGGTATCGAAATTGATACCGTCGCCCCAGGGTGTCTGATGGCTGGACGTAAACAAGGGCGCATAGGCCGGCATGAAATTGCCTGACGGACCGAAGTGATTGTAGACGACGTCGAGGAAGACCGAGATCCCCCGCCGATGTGCTTCATCCACAAGGAGCACCAGGTCTTCGGGGCGCCCGTAAGAACTGTCGGGCGCGTAATGCATCACCCCGTCATAGCCCCAGTTGCGCTTTCCTGGAAAGTCTGCGATCGGCATCAGCTGAATGGCCGTGATCCCGAGGGTGGAAAGGTGATCGAGCCGCTCGATCACGGCGCGGAAAGTCCCCTCCTCGGTAAAGGCCCCGACATGCAACTCGTAGAGCACCATGTCTTCCCATGGCCGTCCGCGCCACGGCAGATCCCGAGACCGGTGACGTGAGAGATCGGTGACTTCGCTCGGGCCGAAAACGTCCTCGGGTTGATGCCGACTTGCCGGATCAGGGACAACGAGGCCATCAGGCAGGCGAAACCGATATCGCGCGCCCGGCAAGGCCCCCGCGACCTTGAGGTGAAACCAACCTTCGTCCCGCGGCTCCATCGGCTGCGCAGAGTGCCCGTCGACTTCGAGTGTGACCGCTTCGCAATGCGGCGCCCAGAGCCGAAATAGCACCCCGTCA
Organism: Allorhizobium sp.; assembly: GCA_051861045.1. Lineage (GTDB taxonomy): Bacteria > Pseudomonadota > Alphaproteobacteria > Rhizobiales > Rhizobiaceae > Allorhizobium. Next base: position 138,136 of record JBHYDI010000001.1, on the reverse strand, counting down.
TCCTCGATCACGGGGCCGAAAGTATATTCATTCACGCGGCTTCTCCTCGCACTGGCACGAGGAGAGCAAACGCAGCAACACGGGAAATGTTCGGCTCTGAGATGATGCTGCGGCGGGGTTACAACCCGCCGCGCTCTCAGACGGCGTTCGGCGAAAATGCGAGGGGGAAAGTCACGACCTGGCCGGTCTCTGCCGATTGCTGTGCAGCAAGCCCCATGGCCACGGCCCACCAGCCATCGTCGATCGCAACTTCAACCGGCCGTTCGCCCTTGGCAGCCTTCTGGAAGCGCTGATGCTGGTAAAAGGTAGAACCATTGTGGTCGCCGGCTTCGAGCAGTTCCGGGTCAACAGGGATCTCGACGACATGCGGCCCCTTCGGATCGCGTGGCGAGACGATCACCTGGGCGATCGGCGGCTCGCCGAGATGCTCCGGCCAGAAGCGACCTGGGCCGGGAACAAGGCACTCGATCTTGCCCTTAGGCCCGACCGCCGAGATCTCTTCCTGATAGCGGGCCCCTTCGGCGAACATGCAGAGCTCCAGCATGGCGCGGGCGCCCGAGGCAAAGTCGACGATGACATAGGCGTTGTCCCAGATGTCGGAAGGCTTGCCGTCATAGACCTCGTCGAGATGGTTCACCGACTGCCCGCCGGAAGCCATGACACGCACCGGATCGGATTTCAGGATATGCCGCATCAGGTCGAAGAAGTGGCAGCATTTCTCCACCAGCGTTCCACCGGTATTGCGGTTGAAGCGGTTCCAGTCACCGACCTTCTCAAGGAAGGGGAAGCGATGCTCGCGGATGGTCAGCATGCGGATGCCGCCGGTCGCCTCGTCCGCCTGCTCGATCATCCGGGCAACGGGCGGCATGTAGCGGTATTCCATGGCAACCCAGATCGGCGCCGGATAGGCGGCGCGGAGGGCGGCAAGACGTGGGGCGTCGGCTGGGTCCGTGAAGAGCGGCTTTTCGACCAGAACCGGCAGCGGCCGGATCGCGGCGATCTTTTCGAGTTGTTCGAGATGCAGATAGTTAGGGCTTGCGATCAGCAGGCAGTTCACCGCCTCGACGCCAAGCAGTTCTTCGATCGACCCGACCATCGTCGCATTCGGGACCGCCTCGGCAGAGAGCGCACGCATGCCAGTATCCGGCTCGAAGATTGCCGCCACCGACGCATCCGACAAAAGCGCGATATTGCGCAGATGCTCCTGCCCCATCATGCCGCAACCGATGATCCCGTATTGAAGTCCTGTCACTCTTTCCTCCTGGATTGGACCGCTCCCCGCGGCCCTGTCATTTCAGCCGCGCGACGTAGCGGGCGACGGTGTGATCGAGCCAGGTCCGCGAGACTTCCGCACGGACGCCCTCTTGATCCTGGCTGATACGTTGAATGTGTGTGACGGGCGCGCCGGCCGCCTGGCCAAAGGTCGGGGGCGCCCAGTCCGGCACGACGTCGAGGCCGATCTGGTCTTCCGCCCGGGCGATCCAGAGCGACAGCTTGGTGCGGTAGAAGAGATAAAGGGATTCCGACACCGCCTCGAGATCGATCCTCTCGACATAGGAGCCGTCGAGCCAGATCTCCTCAAGTGCGGCCGGTCTGCCGGAAAGACGACGCAGACGCCGAATGCGATGCGCCTCTGTGGAGCTGCCGAAACTGGGCAGTTCCGAAGGCTTCGGAAGGCGATCGATCGAAAGGATCTCGGCCGTCGGCAAACCGCCGCCGCCTAGGAGCTCCAGCCGGAACATCGCATAAACCGACTTCGGATCGGAAATCGCCCTGATGTAATTGCCGGAGCCCTGTATGCGCTCCAGAAGCCCGCGATTCTGCAGCTCCGCCAGAGCCTTGCGCAGCGTGCCCACGGCAATCCCGAGTTCCTCGGCCATGTCCCGTTCCGGCGGCAATTTCTCGCCGTCAATCAGCCGCCCGGCCGCGATGTCACGCACCAGGAGTTCGGTGATCTGGACATAGATCGGAAGGCTGCCGGGCGGCTGCGTTGCGGGGTTCTGTGGCACTTCGGTACGCCCAAGAAAAAATTGATACACTATTGATCTACATCAAATCGGGTGTTAGGCAAGAGGAAAGTTGGAGCCTTGGAGGAGACCTCAATGACTGTCGTACCCGTCACATCGGCCGATCTCGATGGCGCAGAAGTGTCGTGGTTCGCCGCCCTCTGCTCTGACGACTATCAATTTCTCGGCGTGCCAGATGGCGCCCTGCGCTCGAGCTGGGAGCATTGCTCCGACATCGTACAGAAGGCCGAGCAGCTGGGTTTTCGCAACATCCTCTGCCCGTCCTCCTATCAGGTCGGCCAGGACACCCTGAGCTTCGTGGCCGGCTGCGCACCGATCACGTCGAAGATCAACATGCTGGCCGCCATCCGCTGCGGCGAGATGCAGCCGATCATGCTGGCGCGGACCGTCGCCACCCTCGACCACATGCTGAAGGGTCGCCTGACACTCAATGTCATCAGCTCGGACTTCCCCGGCGAAGTCGCCGACAGCGCCTTCCGCTACAAGCGCAGCCATGAGGTGGTCGAGATCCTCCGCCAGGCCTGGACGCGTGACACCATCGACCACGAAGGCGAGGTCTACCAGTTCAAGGGCGTGTCCACCGAACCCGCCCGCCCCTACCAGCAGAACGGTGGCCCCCTGCTCTATTTCGGCGGCTACTCACCCGATGCGCTCGAGCTCTGCGGCGCGCAATGCGACGTCTATCTCATGTGGCCGGAGAAGAAGGACCAGCTCGCCGAGCGCATGAAGGCCGTGCATGCGCGCGCCGAAGCGCATGGTCGCACGCTGGATTATGGTCTGCGCGTCCACATGATCGTCCGCGACACCGAGAAGGAAGCCCGCGAATACGCCGAATACATCGTCTCCAAGCTCGACGACGAATACGGCAAGCTGATCCGCGATCGCGCGCATGACTCGATCTCGCTCGGCGTTGCCCATCAGGCCCGCGCCCGCGAACTCGCCGACCAGTTCGGCTATATCGAGCCGCATATGTGGACCGGCATCGGCCGCGCCCGCTCCGGCTGTGGTGCAGCCCTCGTTGGCTCGACCGACCAGATCCTCTCGGAACTCGAAGCCTACAGAAAAATGGGGATCCGCGCCTTCATCCTGTCAGGATATCCGCATATCGACGAGGCGGTTCACTTCGGCACCAAGGTGCTGCCGGAACTCAAGACCGTCTCGCTCCCCCATGCTTATGGCCGCGTTCCCTCGGAAACGCCGGCCACCCCTCTCGGAAATGGAGTTCGCCGCTGATGCAGCGCGTCAATCTCACCCCAGACCTCACCTTCAGCCGCCTCGTCTACGGCATGTGGCGCATCGGCGACGATGCCGACACTTCGCCCAAACACGTCCAGGCCAAGATCGAGGCCTGCCTCGCCCAGGGCATCACGACGATGGACCAGGCAGACATCTATGGCGGCTACACGGCCGAAGCCGTGCTCGGCAATGCACTCAAGGCCTCGCCCGGCCTGCGCGACAAGCTCGAAATCGTCACCAAATGCGACATTGTTGCGCCAGTCGGTCGCCATGCGGCAGCCCGCGTCAAGTATTATGACACGTCGGCGGCTCACATCACCGCATCGGTCGAAGCCTCGCTCACCGATATGGGCACCGATCATGTCGACCTGCTGCTCATCCACCGTCCTGATCCGCTGATGGATCCCGACGAAACAGGCCCGGCTCTCGATGCGCTGGTCGCTTCGGGCAAGGTCCGCGCCGTCGGCGTTTCCAACTTCCGCCCCTGGGATTTCTCGCTTCTTCAGTCGTCGATGGAGAACAATCTCGTCACCAACCAGATCGAGATGAGCCTGCTGGCGACGGATACCTTCGTGAACGGCGATCTCGCTTATCTGCAGGAGCGCATGGTTCCCCCGATGGCATGGTCGCCGCTCGGCGGCGGACGTCTCCTGGACGGCTCGAAGCCGGAACTTCTCGCTGCCCTCAAGCGGATCGGCACAGAACACAGCGTGGATGAAACCGCCGTCGCCGTTGCCTGGCTACTGCGCCATCCGGCCGCCATCATGCCGGTCATGGGCACCAATTCGCTCGATCGCATTGCGAAGATTGCGGACGCGACCAAGCTTGAGATGGATCGCCAGACCTGGTTCGAGCTTTACACGCTTGCGATCGGACGGGAGGTCGCCTGATGATGGCAGCCAATGACATCCATGCGTTGGAGGCCGTCTTCGTTCCAGGCGCCGACAACCATCGTGCCTTTCGCAACGCGCTGGGCAGCTTCACCACGGGTGTGACCGTGGTGACCGCAATGACCTCAGACGGTCCGATCGGCATGACGGTGAACAGCTTTGCATCGGTGTCGCTCGATCCGCCGCTGGTGCTCTGGTCGCCGGCCAAGAGTTCGTCGCGATACGGCGCCTTCACGGGCGCCCGTCATTTCGCGATCCACGTGCTCGGCGCGGATCAGGACCACCTGAGCGCCGCCTTCACACGCGGCGGCAATGGCTTCGACGGGATCGAGGTCAGGTTCAACGACGAAGGCGTGCCGGTTTTGCCCGGCACTCTCGCGCGTTTCGAATGCGCCGAGCAGGCGCAGCATGACGCCGGGGATCACACGATCATCATCGGCAAGGTGTTAAGGGTCGCACATCGGCAGGGAGAACCGCTGTGCTTCTCGGGAGGACGGTTCGGACGCTTCGCGGTCTGAGCTGGGAGTTTTGGGAGGAGGTCGTCGGTGCATGCTTGGCATGCGCGGCGAGGCAATTGAGGACCATCTGGAACAAGTGCTGCAAGGAGGATTTTACTCCGCTGCGGCCTGAAACTGGAACAGCCGTGTTTGCGCGGCGAGGTATAGTCTTCGATAGTCTCGCAAATTGACCGATGATAAAAACGGGTGGAGACATGACGGCATTATCGAACCTGACCAACCTGCTCGGCCGGCTCAACGCCGCCGTGCTGATGGTCGGACTCTGGCTGGGCGCCGGCGCTCTCGGCATCATGCTGTTTTTCATGCTGATGCAGGTCTTCTTCCGCTACTTTCTCGGCAACGCCCTGCCCTGGAGTGAGGAAGCGTCGCGCTTCCTGATGCTCTGGATGACGGGGCTACTGGTTCCGACCGCCTTCCGCCAGGGCGGTTTTGTCGCCATTGGCCTGATCCTCGAAAACCTGCCGCGCCTTCTGTCCGCCTTGATCAGCCTGATGTTCCTCCTGCTGATCGGAACCGTGCTCTATGTCGGCATGCGCATCGGCTGGAGCGAAGTCACCGGGATCGGTGGCCGTTTCGCCATGGCGGCGATCGCCGTTCCCACATCATTCGACTTGTCCACTTGGATGAAGGTGCCACGCGGCTGGATGATGGCGTCGCTCGCGGTCGGCATCACCCTGATGTTCGTGGTCAACATAGAACTCGTTCTCAGAACACTCCTGAAGCTGACGGGCCATGACCGGGAGCTGATGCCGATCCGCATCGCCGGACAGCTGGGAGCAGAATGATGCTGAGCCTTTTCCTCCCTCTCTTCATCGTCTTCCTGCTCTTCGGGCTGCCGATCGTTTTCGGGCTGATTGCAGCACCTGCTCTCATCCTCTGGTGGAACGGCCAGGAGCGCGACATCGTGCTTCTCTACCGCAACATCTATGCGGGCATGGACAGCTTCCCTTTGATGGCCATCCCCTTCTTCATGCTGACAGGGGAACTGATGAACCGGGCGGGCATAACAGTCCGCATCGTGCGCTTTGCCCAGTCGATGGTCGGCCACATGCGCGGCGGCCTCGCCCAGGTCAACGTCGTCGATTCCATGATGTTCGCCGGCATTTCCGGTTCGGCCGTCGCCGACGTTTCCGCCCTCGGCGCCATGCTGATCCCGGCCATGGAAAAGGAAGGCTATACCCGCCGTTTCGCAGCCGGCATCACAGCGGCGTCTGCCATCATCGGTCCGATCATTCCGCCCTCCGGCATCATGATCATCTATGCCTATGTGATGGGTGAAAGCGTTGCAGCACTTTTCCTCGCCGGCATCGTGCCCGGCATCCTGATCGGCATCAGCCTGATGGTGATGATCCGACTGCTGGCCAACCATTACGATCTGCCGGCCGCCACCAAGCGTGCCTCCTGGCGCGACCGTGGGCGGGCGATGATCGGCGCGTTCTGGCCGCTCCTTACCCCCGTCATCATCATGGGCGGCATCCTCGGCGGCGTGTTCACACCGACGGAAGCCGCGGCGATTGCCGCCGGTTACGCCTTCTTCCTCGGCCTTTTCGTTATCGGCACGCTGAAGTTCAAGGATATCCCGGGCATTCTGATGCGCGCGGCGATGACATCCGCCGTCGTGCTTCTGCTGATTGGCGCAGCCATGGCCTTCAAGACGGTGGCATCGCTTGCACATACACCGGAACTGCTGGCCGATCTGTTCCTGAGCCTTAGCGACAACCCGCTCGTCCTGCTCTTCCTTGTCAACATTCTGTTGTTTGTGGTTGGCATGTTCCTGGACGCGGGTCCGGCCATCATCGTGCTGGGACCGATCCTCGGGCCGATCTTCACCTCGCTCGGCGTCGATCCGGTGCATTTCGCGATCATAATGGTCGTCAACCTGACCGTCGGCCTATTGACCCCGCCGATGGGCCTCGTTCTCTTCGTCACGTCTTCGGTCTCCGGACTGAAGGTCGAGACGGTGGCCAAGGCCGTCATGCCATTTCTCTTGGCGGAAATCGTGGTGATCTTCTTGATCACCTATTTCCCCGCCCTGACCCTAACGGTCCCGCGCCTCGCGGGCTTCGTCGACTAACTTGAGAAAACGGGAGGAACCAGAATGCTCAAGTCCATGTTCAAGACCCTGCTGCTCGCCAGCGCATTGACGATCACGGGAGTGGCGCAGGCAGCCGATATCACCCTGCGCGCCACCGCCAATTCCAACGAGAACGACGAGGACTATGACGGCCTCGTCGTCTTCAAGAACTATATCGAGAACGCCTCGAACGGTGCGATCGCCGTCGAGATCTTCATGGGCACGCAGCTCTGCGCCACGGGTGAAGAATGCCTTCAGGGCATCGCCGATGGTTCGCTCGACGTCTATATCTCGACCTCTGGCGGTGCAGCTGGCCTGTTCCCCTATATCCAGGTTCTCGACCTGCCCTACCTGATGAGCGACGACCGGATTGCCGAGGAAGTGCTGACCGGCGACTTCACCCGCAAGCTGCGCGAAAAGGCACTGACCGACAGTGACAACAAGATCCGCCTGATGACGATCGGAAATACCGGCGGCTGGCGCAACTATGCCAACACCAAGCAGGCTGTGAAGTCGCCCGAAGATCTGAAGGGTCTGAAGATGCGCACGGTGCCGGCAGACCTGCCGCAGCAGGTTGCGACCGCAGTGGGTGCCGCACCGACCCCAATCCCGTGGCCGGAACTCTTCACCTCGCTGCAGACGGGCGTTGTCGAAGGCACGGCAAACGGCATCACCGACATCATGTCGATGAAGTTCCCGGATGCAGGCCTCAAGTATCTGACGCTCGACGGCCACAGCTACATGGGCGCCTTCTGGTGGATGTCGAACGACCGCTTCCAGGGCCTGACGCCCGAGCAGAAACAAATCGTCGTCGACGGTTTCGCCGCCCTCCAGCAGGCGACCTTCGCCTCGCCGAAGCGCAAGGAAATCGCAGCCTATCAGGACTTCGCCAAGGCTGGCGGCGAGATCTACGTGCCGACGCCTGCCGAGAAGGAAGCCTTCAAGACCGCCGTCTCGCCCGTCTTCGACTGGTTCAAGACGAACGTCACCGGTGGTGCCGAAGTGTTTGACCAGTTCACGGCAGCGGTTGCCGACGCCCAGAAAAAGGTTGACGCCGAACGCGCGGCCGACCTGAACTGATGAACGTGGGATGCGCGGTGAACCCGCGCATCCCATCCCAACCGCCCTGCGCATCGCGCGAGATTTCAATCTCCGGGGCGAGCCACCAGAGGTGATCCATGCCAGAACCGTCGACCGCCTCGCCCGATCCGGAGCGAGAACGCCACTCTGCGACCTTGAGCGAGCGATGGCAGAAGCTATTCCCCGGTCTGTCCGTGACCGTGTTGATCGCGCTGGCGTCAGCCTTCCTGTCCGAACATTACGGCGCACCGGCCATGCTGCTTGCGATCTTGATCGGACTTGCGCTGCACTTCCTGGCCGAAGACCCGAAGACCGCTGCAGGCCTAGACTTCGCCTCGCGCACGGTTCTTCGCATCGGTATTGCCCTGCTCGGCCTGAGAGTGAGCGTCGCCATGTTCGCCGAGCTCGGTGCTGCTGTGATCGCGATGATCGTCGGCGCGGTTTTGCTTACCATCGTCTTCGGCATCCTCGCCTCGCGCCTCTCTGGACAGGGCACGGCCTTCGGCGTCCTGACCGGTGGTGCTGTCGCCATCTGCGGGGCTTCGGCAGCCCTTGCGATCTCCGCAACGCTTGGAAACCGCAGCAAGGAAGCCGACCAGCAGATGGTCTTCACCGTCATCGGTGTGACCATGCTGTCCACGCTCGCCATGATTTTCTACCCGATCCTCGCAAGTCTCGCAGGTTTGGACGACCACCAGACCGGCATCTTCCTCGGCGCGACAATCCATGATGTCGCCCAGGTCGCTGGTGCCGGTTTCTCTGTCTCCGTGCCCGCAGGGGAAACCGCCGTCTTCGTCAAACTCATCCGCGTCACCATGCTGGCGCCTGTGGTCCTAGTGGCAGCACTCGCCTTTAGAAGCACGGTCTCCGGGGATGTGAAGCGCCCGCCGCTGCTGCCGGGCTTCGTGGTCGCCTTCCTCTTGCTGGCGGTACTGAACTCGCTTGTGACCATCCCCACCATGGTGGCCGATTGGGCAGGCATCGTCTCCCGCTGGGCGCTGCTGGTCGCCATTGCCGCCGTCGGCGTGAAGACCTCGCTTCCGGAAGTCTTCAAGATCGGCGGACGGGCGATCGGCGTCCTGGTCGCCGATACCGTCTTCCTTGGACTGATCGTGCTGGCTGTCCTCGTTTTCGTTGGGCTGTGACGGAAACGACCGGGACCATTGGGCAGGCGCTGAAAATCCGCTAGAGGATCATGACCCGGCTTGCCGGCGAAGCATGAGGAGGATCCATGGCAAAGACACCCAAGACAGCGAAAAGTGCCCAGAAGCCGGCGCTGACGCAGGATCCCCATGCCGTGCGCGAGCCCCGCGCCAACAATCTTGAGATGGCGATTGGCCATGAGGTGCGGACCTATCGCAAGAAGCTCGGCATCACGGTTGCCGATCTCGCAGCAGCCACCGGCATGTCGGTCGGCATGCTCTCGAAGATCGAGAACGGCAACATATCGCCGTCGCTGACCACGCTTCAGGCGCTGTCGAAGGCGCTGGGAATGCCGATCACCGCATTCTTCAAGGGCTTCGAGGAGCCGAAGTCGGCGAGCTTCGTGAAGGCGGGCGAAGGCGTGAACCTGGAGCGCCGTGGAACCCGGGCCGGCCATCACTACAGCCTGCTCGGCCACATCGAAAACAACACCTCGGGCGTCGTCGTCGAGCCCTATCTGATCACGCTGAACGCGGAATCCGACGTCTTTCCGACCTTCCAGCACGAAGGCATGGAGTTCCTCTACATGCTTGAGGGCGAAGTGGTCTATCGCCACGGCGATAGCCTCTATCGGATGCAGGCAGGTGACAGCCTGTTCTTTGACGCCGATGCACCGCACGGCCCGGAAGAACTCGTAAGCCTGCCGGCACGTTACCTGTCGATCATCTCCTATCACCAGCGTCGATAGTTGCTCGCGAGGAAAACTTTATTCCCTTAGATTGATTTTCTCGGATGCCGCTGCTAGCCCTTTCTCCAGAGACTTTGGAGGGCGTGGCCATGTGCGGCATTGTAGGTCTGTTTCTCAAGGACAAGGCGCTGGAGCCCCGGCTCGGCGATCTCCTCTCCGACATGCTGATCACCATGACCGACCGAGGACCGGACTCGGCCGGCATCGCCATCTACGGCGGCGTCGATGGCAAAACGGCCAAGGTCACCATCCAGTCGGCCGCCCCGGAAAGCGATTTTGCGGGCCTCGCTGAAGACCTGGCCAAGGCAGGCATCGCCGCTGAAATCGCATTGAAGAGTACCCATGCGGTCATCTCGATCGGCGCGAGGCAGTTGACCGAGATCCGAGCGGCCCTTGCCGAAATCCGCCCCAATGTCCGCATCATGGGTTCAGGGGAAAGCGTCGAGATCTTCAAGGAAGTTGGCCTTCCCAAGGACGTCGTGCAGCGCTTCGGCGTCCGCGCCATGGGTGGCACCCACGGTATCGGCCATACCCGCATGGCGACCGAAAGTGCGGTCACCACGCTCGGCGCTCACCCCTTTTCGACAGGTGCCGACCAGTGCCTCGTGCACAATGGCTCGCTGTCGAACCATAACAACCTGCGCCGCGAACTGATCCGCGAAGGCATGGCGTTCGAGACGCAGAACGATAGCGAAGTGGCAGCTGCCTACCTCACCGCTGAAATGGCCAAGGGCAAGGATCTCGGCGAAGCCCTGACCGGCGCCCTTGATGATCTCGACGGCTTCTTCACCTTCGTCGTCGGCACCAAGACCGGCTTCGGCGTGGTGCGCGACCCCATCGCCTGCAAGCCGGCTGTGATGGCCGAGACCGACCAGTATGTCGCCTTCGGCTCCGAATACCGCGCCCTGGTCAACCTGCCGGGCATCGAGACCGCCCGCGTCTGGGAGCCGGAGCCGGCCACCGTCTATTTCTGGGACCATGAAAAGGCCGCCTGATCCGCGATACCGAGAAAGCTTGCAGAATGCCAATCTTCGACCTCTCCCATACCCCGCTTCGCGAACTGAACAGCGCGCTCCACAATCTCGGCGCAGGCTCGAACGACACGCTGTTCGAAGTGGTGAACCCGCGCGGGCATCACGCTGTGGCTGTCGGCATCGATGCGCCCGTCACCGTCGAAGTGAAGGGATCGGTCGGCTATTACTGCGCCGGCATGAATGACGGCGGTACTGTCACCATCCATGGCTCCGCCGGTCCGGGCGTGGCCGAAAACATGATGTCCGGAACGGTGGTGATCGAGGGCGACGCCTCGCAATATGCCGGTGCCACCGGTCGCGGCGGCCTGCTCGTCATCAAGGGCAATGCCGCGTCCCGCTGCGGCATCTCGATGAAGGGCATCGACATCGTCGTGCACGGCTCGATCGGCCACATGTCGGCCTTCATGGGTCAGTCCGGCCACCTCGTCGTCTGCGGCGACGCCGGCGAAGCGCTCGGCGACAGCATCTATGAAGCGAAACTTTTCGTGCGCGGCTCGGTGAAGAGCCTCGGTGCCGATTGCATCGAAAAGGAAATGCGCGCCGAACATCTCGAAAAGCTCGCCGAACTTCTGACCAAGGCCGGCGTGACGGACGTGCAGCCCGAAGAGTTCAAGCGCTACGGTTCGGCCCGCAAGCTCTACAATTTCAACATCGACAATGCCGACGCGTATTGAGGCGAGGACAGGCCATGAGCTACCACAACCCCTTCACCCCGCCGCGCAAGTCCGCCACTTTCGATGATCATACGCTCGCGGAAATCCGCCGCGCTGCCGCAACCGGCATTTATGACATCCGCGGCGGCGGCACGAAGCGCAAGGTGCCGCATTTCGACGACCTGCTCTTCCTCGGCGCCTCGATCTCCCGCTACCCGCTCGAAGGCTATCGAGAGAAGTGCGACACCTCGGTGGTTCTCGGCACGCGCTTTGCGAAGAAGCCGATCGAACTGAAAATCCCGATCACCATTGCCGGCATGAGCTTCGGCGCGCTCTCGGGCAATGCCAAGGAAGCGCTCGGTCGTGGCGCGACGCTCGCAGGTACCTCGACCACGACGGGCGACGGCGGCATGACCGACGAGGAACGTGGCCATTCCGAAAAGCTTGTCTACCAGTACCTTCCCTCCCGCTACGGCATGAACCCTCGAGATCTGCGCCGCGCCGACGCGATCGAAGTCGTGGTTGGTCAAGGGGCAAAGCCCGGCGGCGGCGGCATGCTGCTCGGCCAGAAGATCTCCGACCGCGTCGCCCAGATGCGCAACCTGCCGATGGGCATCGACCAGCGCTCCGCCTGCCGCCACCCCGACTGGACAGGCCCCGACGATCTCGAAATCAAGATCCTCGAACTGCGCGAGATCACCGACTGGGAAAAGCCGATCTATGTGAAAGTCGGCGGCGCCCGCCCCTATTACGACACCGCGCTTGCCGTGAAGGCCGGCGCCGATGTGGTGGTGCTCGACGGCATGCAGGGCGGAACGGCGGCAACTCAGGACGTGTTCATCGAGAATGTCGGCATGCCCACCCTCGCCTGCATCCGCCCCGCCGTCCAGGCACTGCAGGACCTCGGCATGCATCGCAAGGTGCAGCTGGTGATCTCGGGCGGTATCCGCTCCGGCGCCGATGTCGCCAAGGCTCTGGCGCTCGGCGCCGATGTCGTTTCGATCGGCACGGCAGCGCTCGTTGCAATCGGTGACAACGACCCGAAGTGGGAAGAGGAATACCAGAAGCTTGGCACCACGGCCGGCGCCTATGATGACTGGCATGAAGGCAAGGATCCGGCCGGCATCACCACGCAGGATCCCGAGCTTGCCGCCCGCCTCGACCCGGTCGCTGCCGGCCGCAGGCTCGCCAATTATCTCAAGGTCATGACGCTGGAGGCGCAGACGATCGCGCGTGCCTGCGGCAAGAACAAGCTGCACAACCTGGAGCCGGAGGATCTCTGCGCATTGACGATGGAGGCCGCCGCCATGGCCCAGGTGCCACTCGCCGGCACCAGCTGGTATCCCGGCAAGGGAGGTTTTTAAAAGTTCCAATGGCCGCATCCGACTCCCACGGATGCGGCCATTCTTTTTCAACACATGTGTCTCAATCCATAAAAACAGGGGAACGACGTGACACACGATCTGGCAGGCTTCGCTGCGGAGCGGGGCATCAAATACTTCATGATCAGCTATACCGACCTCTTTGGCGCTCAGCGCGCCAAGCTGGTCCCGTCTCAGGCCATCGCCGACATGCAGAAGGACGGCGCAGGCTTTGCCGGCTTTGCCACCTGGCTCGACCTGACGCCCGCCCATCCCGACCTCTTCGCCATCCCTGACGCCTCCTCCGTCATCCAGCTCCCGTGGAAGCCTGAGGTCGCCTGGGTCGCTGCCGACTGCATGATGGAGGACGAACCGGTCGCACAGGCCCCGCGCGTCGTCCTGAAGAAGCTGGTGGCGGAGGCAGCCGAACATGGCCTCCGGGTGAAGACAGGGGTCGAACCGGAATTCTTCCTGATCTCGGCTGACGGCGAAACGATCTCGGACCAATACGACACGGCGGAGAAGCCCTGCTACGATCAGCAGGCGCTGATGCGCCGGTATGACGTGATCGCGGAGATCTGCGACCACATGCTGGCACTCGGCTGGAAGCCCTATCAAAACGACCATGAGGACGCGAACGGCCAGTTCGAGATGAACTGGGAATATGACGATGCCTTGCGGACGGCCGACAAGCATTCCTTCTTCAAGTTCATGGTCAAGTCAGTCGCCGAGAAGCACGGGCTGCGTGCCACATTCATGCCGAAACCCTTCAAGGGCCTGACCGGCAATGGCTGCCACGCGCATATCTCGGTCTGGGATCGCGACGGCAAGGTCAACGCCTTCGCCGACAAGGACATGCCCTTCGGCCTCTCGGCCAAGGGCAAGACCTTCCTCGGCGGCATCATGAAACATGCATCCGCACTCGCTGCGATTACCAATCCGACGGTCAACTCCTACAAGCGCATCAACGCCCCGCGCACCGTCTCCGGCGCCACCTGGGCACCGAACACCGTCACCTGGACCGGCAACAACCGCACCCATATGGTCCGCGTTCCCGGCCCCGGCCGCTTCGAACTCCGCCTGCCCGATGGCGCCGTGAACCCCTACCTTCTGCAGGCGATCATCATCGCGGCTGGCTTGAGCGGGCTCAAGAGCAATGCCGATCCCGGCCCGCATTACGACATCGACATGTACCGTGACGGACACACGGTGAAGGATGCGCCCAGACTGCCGCTCAACCTCCTCGATGCCCTGCGCGCTTTCGAGCAGGATAACGTGCTGAAGTCAGCGCTGGGGTCAGAATTCTCAGACGCCTATCTCAAGCTCAAGCATGACGAGTGGAACAGCTATTGCGGTCACTTCACAGCCTGGGAACGCCAGACGACGTTGGACATCTGAGGAACCGCGCCAGCATCACGCCACGATCTCGATCCGCCTTTCGCTGTCTGCATCGAACAGGTGCAGATGCGCCGGATCGAAGCCGAGCGACATCATGTCCCCATGCTTCAGTGACTGGCGCTCGGAGACCACGATGTTGATCTCCGGCTTGCTGGCGGAACTGATATAGGTCATCGAGCCCGTGCTCTCGACGATGCCGACTGGAAGCCGGATCTGTGCCTCGGCATCCGGCACCAGCCGCAAATGCTCGGGCCTGAGGCCAACGATCAGGTTCGAAGCCGTGGGAACAGGCCGATCGAGAGCGATCACCTGTGGCGTACCCAGATCGAGCACCAGCGACTTGCCGTCAGCACCGACCGTCGCCGGGATAAAGTTCATGGCCGGCGACCCGATGAAGCCGGCGACGAACTTGTTGGCCGGCCGGTCATAGAGCTCCAGCGGCGCGCCCTGCTGCTCGATCACACCTTGGCGCATGACGACGACATGGTCCGCCATGGTCATCGCCTCGATCTGGTCATGGGTGACATAGACCGAGGTCGCACCCAGCCGGTCATGCAGCGAGCGGATCTCCTTGCGCATATGGACCCGAAGGGCGGCGTCGAGATTGGACAGCGGCTCGTCGAACAGGAAAGCCTTGGGATGCCGGATGATCGCCCGGCTCATCGCAACGCGCTGACGCTGGCCGCCGGAGAGCTCACGCGGATAGCGATGCAGCAGATTGGACAAGCCCGTCGTGGCCGCCACCTCTTCAGCCGCCTTCTTCGCCTCTGCCTTCTTCACTCCGCGAATGCGCAGCGAATAGGTGAGGTTCTCCTCCACCGTCATGTGCGGGTAGAGCGCATATGACTGGAACACCATGGCAAGGTCACGCTTGCGCGGCGGAACACCATTCATCCGCTCGCCGGCAATCACAAGGTCACCGGCCGAAATGCTCTCGAGACCGGCAAGCGACCGCAGAAGCGTGGACTTGCCACAACCGGACGGACCGACCAGAGCCACGAAGGAACCCTTCTTGATCTTCAGGTCGATGTCGCGAAGCGCATGATAGGCGCCGTAATATTTATTCACGCCGAAGAGTTCGATCTGATGGGTCATTTGAGGGCTCCGGATGTCAGACCGGAGACAATCCGGCGCTGCAGAAGGACAAAAATGGCGAGGATGGGTGTCACATAAATCGAGGCAAACGCCATGATGTTGTTCCACTCGTTGGTGTTCGGCCCCATGAAGGAATTGAGCCCGACGCTAGCCGGCTGGAATTCGGCATCCTGGATGATCGACTTCGAATAGACGAACTCGCCAAAGGCCTGCATGAAGATCAGGATGGCCGCGACCAGAATGCCGTTGCGGGCGAGCGGCAGGACGATGTGAAAGAAGGCGCCGACGCGCGAATTGCCGTCGACCAGCGCTGCCTCCTCGAGCTCGATCGGCACGCTCATGAAAGTGGCGCGCACCAGCACGACGAAGAACGGCATGCTTTTCGCGGCAATCGCGATGATGACGGCAAGCCGCGGATATTCCAGCATCCCGAATTGCGAGAAGCCAACGAAGATCGGTGTGATCATCAGCGACGCCGGCAGAACCTGCAGCATCAGGATGAGGAAGAGCCCGACATCGATCCAGCCATTCCGATAACGGGCGAGCACATAGGCGCAGCCCGTGCCGAGCACCGTGATCAGTGCCACGGCGCCGAAGGCGATGATCAGCGAGTTCCACATGTAGCGGGCGAGGTTTCGGCTCTCCCAGACATACACGTAGGTGCCCCATTGCGGATCGCTCGGCCAGAAGCTCGGCGGCGTCGCAAACATTGCCGAACCGGTTTTCAGCGCCGTGACGTACATCCAGTAGAGCGGGAAGAGATAAATGGCTGCGAGCGCAATCGCGATCGTCAGCATCAGCCGGTTGCGCCAGGTCTCGGTCATCCGCGCACTTCCTGTCGTGTCGAGCGTACATAGACGACGGACGCCAGCATCACGAAGACGATCATGATGACGGAGATCGTCGCACCACGAGCGAAATCATATTGCCGGAAGGATTGGTCCCAGGCCCAATACTGCGCGACATTCGACGCGTTGTTCGGCCCACCCGAGGTAATGGCGGCGAAGAGGTCGAATTGCTGCAGGGTGAAGATCAGACCGAGCGAGATAATCGCGCCGATCGTGGAGCGCATCATCGGCAGCGTAATCGTCCAGAAGCGCTGCCAGACATTGGCACCGTCGAGTTCAGCCGCCTCGTAGAGATCTTTTGGAATGCCGGAGAGACCGACCGAGAGCAGGATCATGTTGAAGGAAGTCCCGAGCCAGATATTGGCGATGATCACGGCCCAGAGCGAATAATTCGGATCCGAGCGCCAGAAGATGTTCTCCGAGATCAAGCCCGTTTCCCGAAGGAAGAAGTTCAACACCCCGAAATCGCCCGACAGCACCAGGTTCCAGATCGCGCCAACCACAAGCCCTGGCATGACCCAGGAGACGAGAAAGAGCCCGCGCAGCCAGGAAGCGCCAGGAAAATTCGTCCAGAAGAACAGCGCGAGGGAAAACCCGATCAGAAACTGGCCGGCAATCGAGGCGCCGACGAAGATGGCAGTGTTGATGAAGATCGGCCAGGTTTCCCGCTGGGCAAACAGCGAGACATAGTTCTTGAAGCCGACAAAGGGGCGAAAAAAGGTGCCCAGAGAGAACATGTCGACTTCCTGGAAGCTCATCAGCACATTGTAGAGCAGCGGCAGACCGGACAGGACGAAGAGAAAGGCGAGCGGCAGTCCGACGAGGCCGATGTCGAAACCACGGCCATCAGTCAGGCTGGACAGGATCTTGCGCATGAGGGTCTCCGCATCGCGATGGAAATCTCCGGTCGGGCCGCCCCCCCGACTAAGGCGGACGAGGACGGCCCTCCGGGAGGTTGACGAGATAGGGTCGAGCCTCTCCCCACATGGGGCGTGGGCAGAGGTTCCCTACCGATGGGTCAGCCAGTCACGGCAGCGATGGTTTCAGCTGCCTGATCAAGCGCTTCCTTCGGCGTCATCTGGCCGGTGAGAGCACTCTGGATGGCATCCTGGATCGCCTTGGAGATCTTCGGCCATTCCGGATGCGGACCACGGGCCTTGGCGAACTGCAACTGCTCCTGGAAGACCTTCAGCGCTGCATCCTTCTTCTCGTTGCCTGTGGCCGGCAGCGTGATATCGGAGCGGGCCGGCAACTGACCGTATTTCTCGAACATCACATTGTCCTGCGAGGCAAAGTATTCGAGTGCCTTGAAGGCTTCCTCGGGATGTTTGCTGTTCGAGAAGATCGCATAGTTGAAGTCGCCCATGGCGGACGACCGCTCGGCATCGGCTTCCGGCACCGGCAGAAGCGTCACACGCCAGTCGAACTTCGCTTCATCCGACATGCGGTTCAGCTCCCAGGGACCGGAGATCGCCATGGCCGCATTGCCGGAATTGAAGGTGCCGGTCGAATCCCACTGTCCGCGTGTCAGGCTGTCGGGCGAAGCGAGTTTCTCGTCCATGATCGTCTTCCAGGCTTCGAGCGCCTTGACCGCACCATCGGCATTGATCTTCTCATAGCCGCCGCCGCCCATCTGCGCCCAGGGCAGGAACTGGAAGGTGCCTTCTTCGCTGGCCTTGGCGGAGAAGGACAGGCCGTAAACATTCTTCGCGGGATCGGTCAGCTTGCGTGCAGCGTCGATGAGTTCTGCCCAGGTCTGCGGCGGCTTGCCGGGATCGAGACCCTTCTCCTTGAACATGTCGGCATTGTAGTAGAGCGCAATCGTATTGGTCGCCTTGGGCACGCCGAACAGCTTGCCGTCCCAGGTGACGGAATTCAGCGGGCCAGGGAAATAATTGGCCGGCTTGATGACCTCGGACTTGGCGATCCGGTCCGTCAGGTCGAGGAAGGCGCCGCGCGAGGCAAAGAGCGCATGCTCCGGATTGTCGACGGCGAAAATGTCAGGTGCCTGACCGGTCGAATAGGCACGCATCGCTTCGCTCACGACATCGTCGAACTGCACGAGACGATACTCGACCTTGATGCCCGGCTCCTTCTCGTCGAATTCGCGGGCCAGATTCCAGGCCGGCTGCTCCGGCTTGTCGAGGCTCCAGATGGTGATGGTGACCTCTTCCTGTGCATGGGCTGCCACAGCGAGCCCGGACACGGAGGCCAGCGCCAGCGCGCCGGCCATCAGGCAATTCTTGATAGACATGCTCTCCTCCTTAGGGTTTGACCTTGTCGTCTCGCCGGCTTCCTCCAAGCCGACGGGCAGTCTCATTGCGGATCGGTGACGAAATCCCCGCCCCGGCAATTCTTCAGATAGTTGAGGCCATGCACCTGGCCGGTCATTTCCAGCGCGTCGCGATAGACGGGATCGTGCCAGCCCTCGATGTCGATCGAGCCGGACCAGCCGGCGAGCCGAAGCTCCGAGATGACATCCGTCCAGTTGGTATCGCCGAAGCCCGGTGTGCGCATGAACACGAACGGGTGTTTGCCGAAGACGCCGTGTTCACGGATCACGTCCCAGCGGATCGTCGCGTCCTTGCCATGCACGTGGAAGAACTTGTGCGCCCATTTGCGGATCTGCGGGATCGGGTCGATCAGATAGACCATCTGATGGCAGGGCTCCCATTCGAGCCCGATATGCTCGTCCGGCGTCTCGTTGAAGATAAGTTCCCAGGCATCCGGATTGTGGGCGATATTCCAGTCGCCGGTCTGCCAGTTGCCGTCCATGGCGCAGTTTTCGAAGGCGATCTTGACGCCCTTGTCGGCCGCACGCTTGGCAAGCTCGCTCCAGATTTCGCGATAGCGCGGCAGGCTCTCCGTTAGCGGGCGGTTACGAACGCGCCCCGTAAACCCGGCGACGCAGGTCGCCCCGAAATGATGCGCATTGTCGATGCAGTCCTTCCAACCCTGCAGCGTCTGGAGATCCATGTCGGTCTCTTCCAGCGGATTGCCGAACATGCCGAGTGTCGAGATGGTGATGTCGCGATCGCCGATCGCCTCGACGCAACGCTTGCCGAGATCGGCGAGGTCCTGACCGTTGGTGGTCTGCCAGAAGAAGGGCTCGAAGCTCTCGAAGCCCATATCGGCGATCTGTCCGATCCGCTCGGCCGCCTTGCCGCCGCTGGCGCTGACCATGGTTCCGATACGAATGGATTTTGCAGTATTGCTCACGGGCTCAATGTCCTTCGACTGAAATGCTGACGGGAAGTCCGGTCCGCGCGCTCTCGATCGCGCCAAACACCATGGACAGGCTCTTGATGTTGTCGTCGCTTACCGTCTCGGGCTTCCGCCCGGACTTCACCGCGTCGATGAATTCGGCGAGCACACTCCGATGTCCGTGCGTCTCGTCCTCGTCAGGCGCCATTGGCACGGGCAAGATTTGCTGGCCGCGCAACAGGCCGGGCTCGTTGCCAGCGACCGTTGCCTCGAAAGTCTCCTCGCCGTCCCAGGTGATCATGCCCTTCGAGCCGACCAGCCTCCAGGCGCTCTCCCAACTGGTGCGCCGCCCTTCGGCGCACCAAGAGCCGCGATAGGTGAAGACGGCATCGCCCGACAGCTTGAAAATCGCATTCGCCGACGCGCCATGGGCATACCAGGAGCCGGACGGATTGCTCTCGACGCAATAGACCGAAAGCGGGTGCTTGCCGGACACGAAGCGAGCGGCGTCGAAGGTATGGATCGCCATGTCGAGCAGCAGGACATTGTCCATGGCCTCCCGAAACCCGCCGAAATGAGGCGCGATGAAGAAGTCGCAGTGAATGCCCGAGACGTCGCCGATCAGCCCGTCATCGACGGCGCGGCGCAAGCGCCGGATGCCAGCGATGAAGCGGCGGTTCTGGACGATGGCATGCACCCGTCCAGTTTCTGCCGAGAGCGTAAGCAATGCCTTCGCCTCATCCATGGAGGTGGCAAGCGGCTTTTCGGAGAGGACATGGCAGCCAAGCTTGAGCGCGGTCGAAACGACGGCGAAGCGCGCAGACGGCACGACTACGTCGAACAGCATGTCGGCCTGCGTTGCCTCGATGACGGAGCCAAGATCCGTATCGATCACCACACCCTCAAGCCCAAACTCGGCTGCAAGCGCTTTCGCCACCGAAAGGTCGAGGTCGACGAGGCCAACGATTTCGACATCGCGGCTGAGGTCAGAAGCAGACTGAAGCGCTCGGAGCCAGCCTTTGGCCATAGCTCCGCACCCGCACAAAACGGCCCTTGAAGTCACTGATATCCTCCCAAAGAATGAGCGGAACTCCTCTTCCGCACATCCCGTAAACGTTTACGACACTATGAACGAGGCGACCCATGTGTCAATAGAGATTTCGTAAACGATTACGGCATGCGTTTCAGCGGAGGGGTTGATGAAGGGCATCCGGCAACTGGCCGAACATCTCGACATATCGATCGGGACGGTGTCTCGCGCGCTGAACGGCAAGCCCGATGTCAACGAAGAGACGCGCAGGCGCGTGCTCGAAGCCGCTGAACAAATGGGCTACGTGGCAAACCAGGCGGGCCGCTCCCTGCGCAAGGGCGCAACCGGCATCATCGGCTTCATGATGCAGACGGGCCACGATATCACCGGCCAGGGAGACACCTTCTTCATGCGCGTCTTTGATGGCGTGCAGACCGTGCTCGCGCGCCATCAGCTTGACCTTGTCGCGCTGCTCTGTTCATCGGAAGAAGATCCGGACGCCTATCTGAAGCGCATCGTCGCCCGTGGCTTTGTGGATGGCATCATCCTGTCGGCGACGCGTTTCCAGGATCCCCGCTTCGAGCTCCTGCACAAGACGAAGATCCCCTTCATCACGCTTGGCCGAAGCCAGACCGATGTCGGCCAACCCTGGTACGATCTCGATTTCGAAGGCATGGCCGAGGATGCACTGGAACGGCTGATCGCCAAGGGGCATCGCCGGATTGCGATCAGCAGGCCCCATGGCGACATCAACCTTGGCCACGTCTTCGAAAACCATTGCCGGGTGGTTCTTGCCCGGCACGGGCTCGAGCTCGATGCCGCCCATATCTATCGCTCAGGGCCAAACGAACCGGGCGGCTATCACGTCGCCCAGCAGGTGATGAAGTCACGTGAACGTCCCTCCGCGATCATCCTGTTGAACGAGGCGACCGTGGTCGGCTTTTATCGCGGCTTGCAGGAGGTCGGCTTGAAACCGGGCAAGGACATTGCCGTCATCGGCCAATACAGCCCCCAGGCGCAGTTCCTGAACCCGGTCCTCACCTGCTTCCGCCCGGATCTGAGGGCACTCGGAATAGCGCTGGCAGAAAGCCTGCTGGCGACCATGCCGGATCTTGCCCAGCATTCTCCCGAGGCAGTTCGCCGTCGGCTGTGGCCGATGACCCTTATAGAAGGCGAGAGCGGCTGAGGCCCCACAATCGGTCAAGCCTCAGGCCCGCAGCGCTTCCTGACGGTAACCCGTATCGATCGTGACCGTTCCGCCCACTGCGCGCGAAACGCAGGCGCACATCTTCTCGCCTTCATGCCGTTCTTCGGGGGAGAAGAACACATCGCGATGATCGATCGGCGTCGAGGCATCGACGATGTTGACGGCGCAGAGACCGCATTCGCCACGACGACAGTCGTAGACCATGTCGATCCCCGCCTCCATCAGCGCGTCCAGCATCGTCTGGTCGGCACGGACATCGACGGTCCGGCCATATTGTGGCACCGTGACCGAGAACGGCTGCTCGGCAAACCGGCCGCTGTCGCCGAAGACTTCGAAGCGCAAGCGGCTCATCGAGCGGCCGCTTTCCCGCCAGGTATTGCGCGCTGCCTCCAGAAGCCCATGGGGACCGCAGATATAGGCCTCGCCATCGACTGGAAGGGCGGCAAATTCGGCTGCGAGATCGAAGGCCTGCCCCTCATCCTGGACGAAGCTCGCGAGGCCTTCACCCAACAGGGATTGGAGCTCGTCAGCAAAAGCCATCTGCGCCCGGCTCTTGGCGCCATAGATCAGCCGCACGGACTGACCGCGCGCGACAAGCGCCTTCGCCATCCCGTAGATCGGCGTGATCCCGATGCCGCCGGCGATCAGCAGATAGCGCGACGTCCGCCAGGACAGTTCGAAACGGTTCTCCGGCTCCGTCATCTCGGTCTCGTCGCCGATGGCCAGGCTCCAGACGAAGGCCGAACCACCCCGGCTGTTCGGATGCAGCTTGACGGCGATCTTCAGCGTGCCGGGAGCACTCGGCAGCACGGTGTAGGTCCGGATCGCCGGCTCACCCCGGATGACAACCTTGATATTGGTATGCGACCCCGGATCGAAGGCAGAGCGCAGACCCTCAACCGCGAAGGTCACGGCCCGGACATCTTCTGCAGGGTTTTCGATCGATATGACGCGCGCTGCACGCCATTCCAGCTTGGAACGCATGAAGTCCTCCCAGTCTATGTTTGATGCCTCGATCAGCCCGCCATGAGGGCGAGCGCCAGAACCTTCCGGCGCAGATCGGGCTGCTCCTCCAGCACGAAATCGAGATTCTGTCGCGCAAGCCGCGCATGTTCGCGTGCCAACGCTTCCGCCCGCGCCCCCTCCCGCAATTCGATCGCCGCCACGATCGCCTTGTGCTGCGCCTGCGCGACGACCAGCGTCCTGTAGAAGGCCGGTGCATCCGCCTCCGTATTCACGAAAGCATTGGGACTGGCGAAAGGAAGGCTTGTCATGCGTTCGACTTCCCGCCGCAAGACCTCGCTTCCAGCCAGATCCCACAGCAACCGATGGAATTTGCCGTTCAGCGCCTCGTAGCGCTCGAAATCCATGGCATGGGCCTCGGCCGCGAGCACCACATCGAGCTGCGCGACAACCTCGCGAATGGCTTTCATCCGCGCAGGCGTCACGCCCCGCTCGGCCGCAAGCCGCGCGGCTGTGCCCTCAAGCACGCCACGCAACTCGATCGCGTCGATCACTTCCTGGCGGCTGAACGAACGGACGGCATAACCACCCGACGGGATGAGCGTCACGAGCCCCTCCTGCTCGAGCCGCTGTAACGCGGCCCGAAGCGGCGTGCGCGAAACGGCGAGACGCTCCGCGAGCGCCACCTCCGACAAACGCTCGCCGGGTTCGATCTCACCCGTCAGGATGAGATCGCGAAGCCCGAGCAGCGCCTTTGCCGTTTGTTGTTTCGGAGCGCGATCCGGATCAGCACTCATGCCACACTACTCCGCCGCCACCGCATGCGGCCCGGCCTGGGGCTTCAGCTCGGCATCGATCATGCGATCGATCAGCTTGCGCGCCCACATCGAGCCAGCATCGATGTTGAGGTTGTAGAACTGGTGATCGGGATTGGCCTCGATCGCCCTCTGCTGTGCTTCCAACACCTCTTCGTCCTCGCGAAACACACCGGCGACCCCTTCGCGAAGCTCATGGGTGCGCGCCTGGTTGCCGAGATCATAGTTGCGCGCAAAGGCCCAGAAATAGAGACAGGTCTTGTCCGTAGAGGGGGTGATCGTGTTCAGGACATAACCGTTCACACCCTTGGAACGGTCGCCCTGCTTGGCACCCGTTCCGGCCTCGGCGACGCCAACGTCGATGGTCACGGTGCACGGCGCCTCGAAGCGGATGATCTGCCAGCGATCAACCTTGCCCGGCCGACCAAACTGCTTGCGCCAGAACGGCGGCGGGTCGATGTCTTCCATCCAGCGGGTGATATAGGCGAAGCGGTCCGAATGGCTCGCTTCGAACGGCGCCTCGGCAACCGCGCGATTGCCGATCGACGATCCATGCACGAAGGTTTCGTGCGTCAGATCCATCAGGTTATCGACGACGAGGCGATAGTCACACTTCACCTCGATCAGCTTGCCATCGGCAGCCCAGTCGGGATCCTGGTTCCAATGCATGTCGGGCACCAGCGCCGGATCAGCGAGCGCCGGATCGCCGGGCCAGATCCAGATGAAGCGGTGCTTCTCGGCAATCGGATAGGACTTCACGCAAGCCGACGGATTGATGGTGTCCTGCGAGGGCATGTATACACAGCGGCCCGTCTCATCATATTCGAGCCCGTGATAGCCACAGATCACATTGTCGCCTTCCAGGCGCCCGAGCGACAGCGGCACCAGTCTGTGCCAACAGGCATCGGCGAGCGCGACCGGCGTCCCATTCTCCTTGCGATACAGCACGACTGGCTTGTTGCAGATGGTCCGCGGCAGCAGCTGGCGCTTCAGCTCCACGTCATAGGCGGCAGCATACCAGGCATTCAGCGGAAAGGTGGGTTTGGACATGACAGCTCCTCCTCTATCGAGGGTAAGAGAGCCATACTGTATACAGAATGTCAATCGCCAGTATATTTCGCTATCCAGAGCAGGCCAAAATCGGTCGCAAGACCAGCGAGTGTATACAGGCGCTGGGTGCGTTGGCCGCCCGTAGCTTCAATTCGCCGGATGGTCGGGACGCGCGCTGGAACGCCATAGCCAAAAGGCCTGCCTGGCCTGCCTCGCGCACTCCGGTATCCGGGGCATTTTGTTGATGGCGAGGACAAGTTTGTCCTTAGCGATCCCGCTCCGGCAGAAATGGTCCCTGCCCCCAGACGATCGACTTCTCGTGGCGCTCGATGACCTTCTTCAGATCCGTGAATTCACGGACAATATGGTCCTGGAACTTGCGGCGGGCCGGATTGGGGAAGGTCTTGCGCTTGGTGATGATACCGAGCGTCCGTTCGGGCTGCGGGATGTCGACCGGCACGATCGAGATCTTGTTCTCGCCCTTGAAGGAAAAGACCACCGAATGCGGCAGGATGGCGAGCGCGTCGGTGGAGGCGATATAGTTGACGACGGACAGGAGCGATCCGCCTGAATAGCGGATGGAGAGCTCGCTGATGCCGAGCGTGATCAGGATGTTGTGCAGATCGAGAACCAGCGGGGAGCCTGGTAGCGGCGCGACCCAGGGATAGGTGAGGATATCCTCGATGCTGAGCCGCCGCTTGTGCAAGAGCGGATGGCCGACGGCACAGGTCAGCACATTGCGGCCCGGCAGAATCGGCTGAAATTCGAAATCGCTTTTGAGGTCCGTACTGCCGATTGGCGTGATTGCCAGATCGATCTGGCTGGAATCGAGCTCGGTCAGCAGATCCGGCAGGTTGCCATAGGACTGCTCGACCATGATGTCGCGCTCCCGAAGCTGGAAGGAGGCGATCATCTGCGAGATCACCGCATCCATGAAGAAGGGAACCCCGCCGACCTTGATCCGTCCGGCTGTTCCCGACTGAAAGCTTCTTACGATTTCGACCGCCTTGCGTGAGGCGCCGAGGATCGAGCGCCCCTGGATCGCCAGCTGCTGGCCGAGCGGCGTCAGTTGCATCGGCCGCTTGCCGGGAATGAACAACGGCTCGCCGACCCGGCGCTCCAGCATCGATAGCGTGCGCGAAACGGCAGGCTGGGTCATGCCGAGCATGGCAGCGCCTTCCGTGACGCCTCCGGTCTCGGCGACGGCTGCAAGCTGGACGAGGTGGCGCTCATCGATCTTCATAGCAATTCGCTATACCGAACATAAGCAATTTTATCAACAGAGGGTCTGAGGCGCTATATAGTCTGATCATTGGGTGGGATACGATCCGGCACGAGGAGAACGGGTGCGGCGACTTGTGCCGTTGGAGGGCCCGTGTGTCCGGGATCGTCACAGACCTAGTATTTGCAGATTCTGGAGGAGAAGAAGCATGTCGTTCATCTCGGGTTATCATCACCTCACGCTGAGCACCGATGGCGCTCAGGAGGACTATGACTTTTACACAAAGACACTTGGCCTGCATTCCATCAAGCGCACGGTATTGTTTGACGGCACGATCCCGGTCTACCACCTCTACTATGGCGCCAAGAACGGCGACCCTTCGACCATTGTCACGACCTTCCCATTCAAGAAGCCCGGCATTTACGGCAAGCGCGGCACCAACCAGTCGAAGATCATCCAGCTTTCGATCCCGGTCGGTTCGGCCGACTTCTGGGTCGACCGGCTGAACGAGCGCGGCATACCGGCGACCAAGACCAGCCGCTTCGGCATCACCCGCGTTGCGCTTGCCCATCCTTGCGGCATCGACCACGAGCTGGTGGAAAGCCCTGCTGACACCCGCCCGCCGATCACCAGCGAAGCGAACGGAGTCGGTTCGGCACATGGCATCCGCGGCATCTACGGCGCAGCGATCGCCGTTTTTGACCGGACCTCGATGGACGACTTCCTGACAGTGGCCATGGGCATGAAGAAGGAAGCCGACAGCGACGAGGGGCTGATGTTCTCGGTGCCCAACAATGGCGGACCGTCGAGCATGGTCGAGATCATTCATCAACCGACCGGGCCGCAGGGCACCTGGACACTGTCGGGCGGCACGATCCATCATCTCGCGCTCAACACCGGCAATGAAGAGAACCAGCTGAAGCTCAAGGCCCATATCGAAGGTCTCGGCTTCACCGATGTCTCCGACCAAAAGGACCGCAACTACTTCAAGTCCTGCTATGTGCGCTCTCCCGGCGGCGCACTCTTCGAGATCGCCTGGTCGGTCGAAGGTGGCTGGGCACTGGACGAGCCGGCAGACGCCATCGGCACTACTCTCGTGTTCCCGCCCTGGTTCGAGGATCGCCGCGAGGAACTGATCGCCGGCCTCGAACCCGCAACCTTCTAAGCCGGAGACGATCATGGCCATTCATGGCGAGCCTCTGGCCGCGGGCGTTGCGCCGGCGGAGGCCGACGTTCTCTGCGTCTTTGTTCACGGGCGCACTCAATCGCCCGAGGACATGATGGAGCAGGTCATCGGCCAGCTCTCGGTGCGCGGCGTATCCTATTGCCTGCCGCGCGCCACCGGCAATTCCTGGTATGCGGCGCGGGCTACCGATGCGCTCACCGAACCGACACGCGAGGAGCTCCGGAAGTCACTCGATTACATCAATGGGCTCGTGGGGGCCCTGCGACAGGCGGGCGGCAAGGAGAAGCCGCTTCTCATCGGCGGCTTCAGCCAGGGCGCTTGCCTGTCGCTTGAATATGCGATGACCTTCGGCCCGTGGAACGGGGCGATGGTCAATCTCACGGGTTGCCGTGTGGGCCAGACGTCAGACCTGCGTCCGGCACAAGACCTCGGCGGAATGCCCGTCTATCTGACCGGCTCGGACCAGGATCCCTGGATCCCAGTCTCGGCCTTTGCAGAAGCATCCGAAGCGCTTGGGAGGGCGCGGGCGAGGCTTCGATGCGAACTTTTTCCGGGACGCACGCATCAAGCGTCCGAGATGGAAGTCGCAGCGGTGGACGCGATCTTGCAGGACCTTGCGGAGGGAAGCCGGCCGTTTCGCCGCGTTGCGGCGTAGTTTTACAAACACAACTGGGAGGAGGACAGCATGATTACGCGCAGAAAACTGCTGAAGGCGGGGGCTGCTACCGGTCTCGCCTATGGTTTCGGGGGCCTTGCCGCACCGGCGATCGCCCAAGGGGCCAAGATCAAGCTCGGCTATGTCAGCCCGCAGACGGGGCCGCTGGCAAGCTTCGGCGAGAGCGACGCCTATAACATCGCTTCTTTCCTCGCGACCGAGGCAGGCAAGAACTTCGAGATCATCGTCAAGGACAGCCAGTCGAACCCGAACCGGGCAGCGGATGTGGCGAAGGAACTCATCCTGTCGGATGAAATCAACCTGATGTTGGTCGCCTCGACCCCGGAAAACACCAATCCGGTGGCGACCACCTGCGAAGCGGAGGGCATTCCCTGCATTTCCACCAAGGCGCCCTGGCAGCCCTGGTTCATCGGCCAGCAGGGCAATCCCGGCGATCCTGGGAGCTGGAAACCGTTCGACTTCGCTTACCATTATTTCTGGGGCCTGGAAGACGTCATCGCTGTCTTCACCAACATGTGGGGTCAGCTTGACACCAACAAGAAGGTGGGCGGCCTCTTCCCCAATGATGCCGACGGCAATGCCTGGGGGGATCCGAATGTCGGCCTGAAGCCGGGTCTCGCACAAGCTGGCTTCGACCTGCTCGATCCAGGCCGTTATCAGAACCTGAGCGACGACTTCACGGCCCAGGTCAACGCCTTCAAGGATGGCCAGTGTGACATCATCACCGGCGTCGTCATTCCGCCAGACTTCACCACCTTCTGGAACCAGGCCAAGCAGCAGGGCTTCAATCCAAAGGCGGTCACGGTCGCCAAGGCAATCCTCTTCCCGCAATCGGTTGAGACGCTGGGAGCTGCCGGCCACAATCTGTCCTCAGAAGTCTGGTGGTCCGCGCAGCATCCGTTCAAGTCATCACTGACAGGCCAGAGTGCGGGCGAATTGGCTGCAGACTTCACCGCCAAGACCGGCCGCCCCTGGACCCAGCCGATCGGCTTCATCCACTCGCTGTTCGAGATGGCAACAAATGTGATGGGACGCGTGAACGACGTGACGGATGCGGAAGCCGTGGCAGCGGCCATCGCCTCTTCGAAGGTCGACACGATCGTCGGCCGCGTCGAGTGGAACGGCCAGGGTGTGCCGCCATTTGCTGCGAAGAACGTCACCAAGACGCCGCTCGTCGGTGGTCAGTGGCGGCGCAAGGACGATGGCACCTTCGATCTCGTCATTGTTGACAACAAGACGGCACCGAACATCCCGACCGCCGGCAAGATGGAAGCGCTCGTTTGATGCGATGGGCCCCGCTTCGGCGGGCCCGTCAACTGCCCCAGACAACCGCCTCCTCATGCCGCTTGATCAGGTGTTTCAGGTTGTCGAAACCGGAGCGGATGAAGGCCGAAAATTGCTCGACAGCGGGGGAGCGCGGCGCATCCACCCTTCTGAGGATCGCCAGCGCACGCTCGGGATGCGGAATATTGATCGGCAGAGCCGTGATCGTCTTTTCCTTGCGCTGAGCAAAGACGACGCTGTGCGGCATGACAGTCAGCGCATCTGCCGCTTTCAGATAATTAACCACACTCGCCAGCGATCCGCCGGAGTAGCGGATGCGGATCTCGGTCGCGCCGAACGAGAGCAGCAGGGCGCGAAGGTCTGCCAGCAGCGGACTGCCGGGCGGCGGGGCCACCCAGGCATAATCGAGAAGATGGGCCGGCTGCAGGCGGCGTTTCAGGAGCAGCGGATGCGTGACCCGGCAGGCAATGACATTGCGGCCAGGCAGGATCTGCTGGAAGGCAAGCCCGGAGCCTTCATCGAGAATATCGATGGGGCAGATCGCCAGATCGATCTGATCGGCCTTCAGCGCCGCGCGAAGATCCGGGAAATAGCCATAGGACTGGTCGATCCGCACATCCGGATGCGTCGCCTGAAACTCCGCACACATGCCGGCAATCAGGGAATCCATGAAGAACGGGCTGCCGCCCACCCGGACGACGCCGCTCTTCCCGACCCGAAAACTCTCCATCAGGTCGGAGGCCTTGCGGGAGGCGGCCAGCATCGCAAGACCATGTTCGGCAAGCGCAATCCCGAGCGGGGTTGGCTGCAGCGGTCGCCTTCCCCGGATGAAGAGCGGTTCGCCGATCCTCTTCTCCAGCATCGACAAAGTGCGCGACACAGCCGGTTGCGCGAGCCCCAACAGGGCTGCGCCTTCGGTTACGCCGCCCGTCTTCACCACGGCAGCCAGCTGGATCAGGTGTCGCTCGTCGAACTTCATAACGGATTGTTATATTGCCTCCCAAACAAATCATCAATCATGCATTCAAGCCCTGCTAGCTTCATCCTTGACCAGCAATGCGGATTCGGGAGGAGATGCATGTCGCGGGCCGCAGACCTCATCACCTTCAATGAAGCGACCTCGGTCGAGGCCTTCGCGAGCCGTTTCGACACGCCGGATGAAGCGACAGCGCGCCTTCTGTCAGCCGTCGTCGGCCATGTGCACGAGCTCATCAAGGAGTTCCGCCCAACCCAGGAGCAGTGGCGCAAGGTCATCGATTTCCTCACCGAAGTCGGCCATGCCTCGGATGAACGCCGCCAGGAATGGGTTCTGTTCTCAGATCTCGTCGGCGCTTCGGCTCTCGTCGAAGAGATCAACTCGCGTCGCCCCGCTGGCGCCACGCCCAATACGATCCGCGGCCCCTTCTTCCGGACCGATACGCCGGAGCGCCCGCTCGGCAGCTCGATTTCATTGGATGGTTTCGGGGAGCCGCTTGAGGTCGAAGGCCGGGTCGAAGATCTGGATGGCCTGCCGATCCCGACGGCCGAGATCATCACATGGCAGGCGAACGCCGAGGGCTATTACGAAAACCAGCAGCCGGATCTGCAGCCGGAATTCAATCTCAGAGGCCTTTTCCGTGCCGACCAGGACGGACGTTTCTACTACCGAACCGTCAGACCCGCAGGCTATGGCGTACCCGGTGACGGTCCGGTCGGACGGCTGCTCGCACAGGCAGGTTACCCGCTGCACCGCCCGGCACATCTTCATTTCGTCCTGCGCGCGCCGGGCTTCGAGACGATCACCACGCATATCTATGACGAAAGTGATCCACGGCTCGGGGAGGACGCCTTGTTCGGCGTGCGTCCGGAACTCGTTCGACCCTTCGAAACTGGTGGCCGTTCAGGCACAAAGGTCAGCGTTAAGTTCGTCATGATCCGTGCGCGACCGGGGAAGAGCAAATGAAGACCTTTACCTATACCGGGAGCCCGGCCCGTATCGTCTTTGGCTCCGGCCGCAGCGCGGACATTGGCGCACACGTGGAAGCACTCGGCTGCCACCGCGCACTGGTGCTGGCTACGCCGCATCAAAAGGCTGATGCCGAAGCTCTGTCCGAGAG
This sequence comes from Allorhizobium sp., assembly GCA_051861045.1. Taxonomy (GTDB): domain Bacteria; phylum Pseudomonadota; class Alphaproteobacteria; order Rhizobiales; family Rhizobiaceae; genus Allorhizobium. Next base: position 107,298 of record JBHYDI010000001.1, on the reverse strand, counting down.
GCTCGGCGCCTTGTCTGTTGGCGTCTTTGCCGGCGCCGTGATGCACACGCCGGTCGACGTCACCGAAACCGCCCTCAAACTCGTCCAGGATGCCCGCGCCGACTGCGTGGTCTCGCTCGGCGGCGGCTCGACCACAGGCCTCGGCAAGGCGATCGCCTACCGCACCGATCTGCCGCAGGTGGTCATTCCCACGACCTATGCCGGCTCCGAAGTCACCCCGATCCTCGGCCAGACCGAAGGCGGTCGAAAGACGACGGTCCGAAACGCGAGCATTCTGCCGGAAGTCGTGATCTACGATCCGGACCTCACCCTCGGCCTGCCCGTCGGAATGAGCGTCACGAGTGGTCTGAACGCCATGGCCCATGCGATCGAAGGCCTCTATGCCCAGGATCGAAACCCGGTCTCGACGCTGATGGCGCTCGACGGTCTACGGGCATTTCGGGATAGCCTTCCGGTTCTGGTGAAGAGCCCTGAAGACACCGATGCGCGGGCGGAAGCGCTCTATGGCGCCTGGCTCTGCGGCACGGTGCTCGGCACCGTCGGCATGGCGCTGCACCACAAGATCTGCCACACGCTGGGCGGCTCTTTCGACACGCCCCATGCCGAAACCCATGCAGTCATGCTGCCGCATACGGCCGGCTTCAATGCTGAGGCTGCGCAGGCTGAACTGGCGGCAGCAGCCGAACTCTTCGGCGGCTCGATCGGGGGTGGCCTCTGGGATTTTGCCAAATCGATCGGCGCGCCTCTGTCGCTCAAGGATTTCGGGCTTGTTGAAGCCGATCTCGATCGCGCCGCCGATATCGCTGTCGAGAACCCGTACTGGAACCCGCGTCCGATCGACCGCGCGTCGATCCGCACACTTCTGCAAAATGCCTGGGAGGGCGTAAGGCCCGACTGACCGAGACGACATCTCGCGCTTGGCGCACTCTTTGGGAGGAGAGACGATGATGGGAGGAAACATGTTCACGAGACGCAAATTCCTGCAGACAACGGCAGCCGGCGGCGCCGTGCTGGCAACCTCGGGCCTTGCGGCCCCGGCGATTGCGCAGTCAGCGGCGGTCAAGCTCGGCTATGTCAGCCCGCAGACCGGCCCGCTCGCGGGCTTTGGTGAGGCCGACAAGTTCGTCATCGACAGCTTCCTCGCCACGACGAAGAAAATGGGCCTGAACTACGAGGTGATCGTCAAGGACAGCCAGTCCAACCCGAACCGTGCAGCTGAAGTCGCAAAGGAACTGATCGTCGACGACGAGATCAACCTGATGCTCGTCTCCTCGACACCCGAAACCACCAATCCGGTCTCGACGACCTGCGAGGCCGAGCAGGTCCCCTGCCTGTCGACGGTCGCGCCCTGGCAGCCCTGGTTCATCGGCCAGCAGGGCAATCCCGGCGACCCCGCCAGCTGGAAGCCGTTCAACTATGCCTACCACTTCTTCTGGGGTCTTGAGGACATCATCGCGGTCTTCACCGGCATGTGGGGCCAGATCGAAACCAACAAGAAGGTCGGTGGCCTCTTCCCGAACGACGGCGACGGCAATGCCTGGGGTGACAAGGTCGTCGGCTTCCCGCCGGTGCTGGAGAAGCTCGGCTATGGCCTGACCGATACCGGCCGCTATCAGAACCTGACGGATGATTTCTCTGCCCAGATCAACGCCTTCAAGCAGGCAGAGACGGAGATCCTCACCGGCGTAATGATCCCGCCTGACCTCACCACCTTCTGGAACCAGGCTAAGCAGCAGGGCCTGAAGCCGAAGATCGCCTCGATCGGCAAGGCACTGCTTTTCCCGCAGACCGTGGAAGCCTTGGGTGATGCCGGCCACAACCTCTCGACCGAAGTCTGGTGGACGCCGTCTCATCCGTTCAAGTCCTCGCTGACAGGCGAGACAGCTGCCGATGTGGCAACTGCCTTCACTACGGCGACGGGCCGTCCGTGGACACAGCCGATCGGCTTTGCCCATGCGCTGTTCGAGCTCGCGGTCGACGTCATGAAACGGACGGAAGACGTGACGGACGGCGATGCCGTGGCAAAGGCTATCGGCGAAACCAAGCTCGACACGCTGGTCGGCCCGATCGCCTGGAACAACGCAAAACTGCCGCCCTTCGCCCAGAAGAACGTCGCCAAGACCCCGCTTGTCGGGGGCCAGTGGCGGCTGAAATCCGGCGGCGGTTACGATCTGGTCGTCGTCGAAAACGGCCAGGCACCGAACATCCCGTTGGGCGGCAAAATGGAAGCGCTGAGCTGAACCCTGTGAAGCATGTGGCTGCGGTGCCCCGTCCTTGTCGGGGCGCCGCAAGCCTGACGGAGGAGTGTCCATGCCGATCCTGGAACTGAATGGTGTGTCAAAGTCCTTCGGGGCCCTAGTGGTCGCCGAAGACATCTGTTTTTCCGTCGAATCCGGCGAGGCGCTTGGCGTCATCGGACCGAATGGCGCCGGCAAGTCGACGCTGTTCAACCTGATTACCGGCAACCTCTCCGTCGCCAAAGGCACTGTTCATTTCGATGGTCGTGACGTGACCAATGTCCCGCCAATGCAGCGCTGCTTTGCCGGCATGGGCCGCACCTTCCAGATCCCGCAGCCCTTCGAGCGGCTGACGGTCTATGAAAACCTGCTTGTTGCCGGTGCCTTCGGCAGTGAAAGCAGCGAAGCCGAGGTCTCCGATTTCTGCGCGGAGATCCTGGTCGAAACCGGCCTGATCGCCAAGGCCAACCGGCCGGCCGGCAGCCTCACCCTGCTCGAGCGCAAGCGGCTTGAACTTGCCCGGGCTCTTGCCACCAAGCCCAAGCTTCTTCTGCTCGACGAGATCGCCGGTGGGCTGACCGAAGGCGAGTGCCGGCAATTGGTCGCGACGATCAAGCGCGTCCACCAACGCGGCATGGCAATCATCTGGATCGAGCATGTACTGCACGCGCTGAACGCCGTCGCGGAAAAGATCCTCGTCCTCAACTTCGGTCGGATGATCGGCCATGGCGATCCGCAGACCATCATGAATTCGCGCGAGGTGCGCGAAATCTATCTGGGCATGGAGGTCTGACAGATGAGCCTCATCGAAACGAAGAACCTCACCGCCTTCTACGGCGACTTCCAGGCCCTGTTCGGCGTTAACATCGTCCTCAATCCAGGCGAGACGATTGCCGTGATCGGCGCTAATGGTGCGGGCAAGTCGACGCTGATGCGCTCGATAGCAGGCGTGTTGCGCAATGATCCAGCGGCCGTCCTGCATCGTGGCCAGCCGATCGGCGCACTCGCCGCGCCCGACGTTATGGCCCGCGGCATCGCACTCGTTCCCGAAGGCCGCCGGCTGTTCCCCTCGCTCACGGTCGAGGAAAACCTGCTCGTCGGTCGCCACGGCCGAAAGGTTGATGGTCCGTGGTCGCTGGAAACGATCTACGAACTTTTCCCGATCCTGAAGGAGCGGCGCCGCAATCCCTCGACAGCACTCTCCGGTGGCCAGCAACAGATGGTCGCGATCGGCCGGGCACTGATGTCCAATCCGGAAGTGCTGCTCTGTGACGAGTTAAGCCTCGGTCTCGCCCCCGTCGTCATAAAGGACATCTACGCCGCCTTCCCGCGCATCCGGGAAACGGGTGCGGCGATCGTCATCGTCGAGCAGGACATCGCCCAGGCGCTGAAGGTCGCAGACCGCGTCTGTTGCATGATGGAAGGTCGGGTCACCCTCGAAGGGCGCCCCGCAGAACTCGACCGCGCCGACATCCACGCAGCCTATTTCGGAGCGGAACCCCATGAACTGGCTTGATACCATTCTCCAGGGCATCCTGCTCGGCGGCCTCTATGCCCTCTTCGCCGCAGGTCTGTCGCTCGTCTTCGGCATCATGCGCCTGGTCAATCTCGCCCATGGCGACCTGATCGTCTTCTCGGCCTTCCTGATCCTGTTGCTGGTCTCCACGCTGGGGCTCAACCCCTTCGTGGCGGCACTGATCGCCGGCCCGCTGATGTTCGGGATCGGCTACCTGCTGCAGTATCACCTGCTGAACCGGACGCTCGGAAAGGACATTCTGCCGCCGCTGCTCGTCACCTTCGGCCTGTCGATCGTCATCCAGAACGGCTTGCTTGAAGCCTTCACGGCCGACAGCCAGCGCATCCCGGCAGGCGCGCTGGAACAGGCCTCGCTTTCGCTCGGCGGCATCAATGCCGGCGTCATGCCGCTGCTCACCTTCGCCTCCGCGATCCTGGTGATCGTCGGCCTGAACCAACTGATCTATAAGACCGCTCTCGGACGTGCATTCCGCGCAACCTCCGATGATGTGGTGACGGCCGGCCTTATGGGCATCCGCCCGAACCAGATCTTCGCAATCGCCACCGGCCTTGCCATGGTGATCGTCACCATCGCAGCGCTTTATCTCGGCACCCGCGCCAATTTCGACCCGACCGCCGGCCCGGCGCGTCTGATCTACGCCTTCGAAGCGGTCATCATCGGTGGTCTCGGCTCACTCTGGGGCACGCTTGCCGGCGGCATCATTCTGGGTGTCGCACAAACGCTGGGAGCCGCCATCAATCCGGAATGGCAGATCCTCTCCGGCCATATCGCCTTCCTGCTCGTCCTACTGTTCCGTCCGCGGGGTCTCTTCCCGCGCGCTGTCGATTGAGGTGACGATGAACGCCAACAGAGAAATCCTGTCGAACGTGATGCGCCCTCGTCCCTCCTGGCGGGTCGAAACCCGCACCCGCCTTTCCAAGCTGTTTTCAATCGCAGCCATCCTCTTTGTGCTGCTTCTGGCAGCAGCCCCCTTCGTCGTCTCGCGAGGCGTGGTGCAGGACCTCTTCTTCATCCTGACCATGCTGGCGCTCGCCCAGAGCTGGAACCTGCTGGCCGGTTATGCCGGGCTGATTTCCGTCGGCCAGCAACTCTTCGTCGGCTGTGGCGCCTATGCGCTCTTCGGCTTTGTCATCCTGCTCGGTCTCGATCCGATCCTCGCCATTCCGCTCGCCGGTCTCTTCGCTGTCCTTGTCTCCATCCCGACAGCCTTCTTCGCCTTCCGCCTCTACGGGCCCTATTTCGCCATCGGCACCTGGGTCATCGCCGAGGTCGGGCGCCTGCTCTTTGCCCAGTGGAAGGCCCTCGGCGGCGGCACGGGCACGTCACTTCCGCGCGACGCGACGCGCGAGATGTTCGGTGTCTCGTTCCTCGAAGATTGGTTCGGCATGCGAACCGCAGCCGCCGCCGATGCGGTCGCCTTCTGGCTGGCGCTGCTCGTGCTCGTCCTGACGATCTGGTTCGTCTACCGCCTGCTGCGCTCAAAGCAGGGCTTGGGCCTTGCCGCCGTGCGCGACAACGAGACGGCGGCCCGAGCACTCGGGGTCGACGCCCAGAAACTGAAGCTCGTTATCTACCTCTCCACCGCCTTCATCACCGGCGTCGTCGGCGCACTTATCTATCTGCAGAAGGCCCGCATCTCACCAGACGCCGCCTTCTCGCTCACCGACTGGACGGCCTATGTGATCTTCATTGTCGTGATCGGCGGGATCGGCACCATCGAAGGCCCGATCCTCGGCGTGATCATCTTCTTCCTCATGCAGAATGCGCTGTCGAGCTACGGGTCCTGGTACCTGCTGCTGCTCGGAGCGCTCGCCATCATCACCATGCTTTTTGCGCCGCGCGGGATCTGGGGCCTGATCACCGACCGTACCGGCATCGAACTCTTTCCAGTCCGCCGCACATTGAGAGGCGGATCGCTTGAACAAACGACAAAGGGAGGGCCAAATGGCTGACATCACAACCGACGTCCTGATCATCGGCACCGGGCCGGCCGGCTCGGCAACGGCCGCATTGCTCGCAAGCTACGGCCTCGAGCCCATGGTCATCAACCGCTATCGCTGGCTCGCCAACACGCCGCGCGCCCACATCACCAACCAGCGCACCATGGAGGTTCTGCGCGATCTCGGCCGCGACGTCGAGGACGAAGCCTACATGTTCGCGACCGAACAGGACCTCATGGGCCAGAACGTATTCTGCACGGCGGTCGCCGGCGAAGAAATCGGCCGCATGCAGAGCTGGGGCAACCATCCGCTCTCGCGCGCCGAACATCTCCTCTCCTCGCCCGGCCGCATGAATGACCTGCCGCAGACCTATATGGAGCCCCTGCTCTTCAAGACGGCCTGTTCGCGCGGCGCGCAGTCACGCATGTCGACGGAATATGTGAGCCATGTGCAGGATGCCGACGGTGTCACCACCACTTGCCGCGACCGGTTGATGGGCAAGGACATCACCATCCGGTCGAAATTCCTGGTCGGGGCCGATGGCGGCAACTCCAAGGTTGCCGAACATGCCGGCCTCACCTTCGAAGGCAAGATGGGCGTCGCCGGCTCGATGAACATCCTCTTCGAATGCGACCTCTCGCGCTACGTCGCCCACCGTCCCTCGGTACTCTACTGGGTGCTGCAGCCGGGCGCTGATGTCGGCGGTATCGGCATGGGTCTGGTCCGCATGGTCCGCCCGTGGAACGAGTGGCTCATTGTCTGGGGCTACGACATCAACCAGCCGGCACCGGCGGTCGACGATGCTTTCGCCACCAAGGTCGTGCGCGATCTCGTCGGCGTCCAGGACCTGCAGCCGAAGATCAAGTCGGTCTCCACCTGGACCGTCAACAACATGTACGCGACCACGATGTCGAACGGCCGAGTCTTCTGCATGGGCGACGCCACCCACCGCCATCCGCCGTCCAACGGTCTTGGATCCAACACCTCGATCCAGGATGCCTTCAACCTCGCCTGGAAGCTCGCCGCCGTTATCAGAGGCCAGGCCGGCATGGGCCTGCTCGACAGTTACCAGGCAGAGCGCGCGCCCGTCGCCAAGCAGATCGTCACCCGCGCCAACAAGTCGATCGAGGAATTCGGCCCGATCTTCAAGGCGCTCGGCCTGCTCGATTCCGTCGACCCGGTGAAGATGCAGGAGAACATGGACGCCCGCTGCGACAACACCGATGACGCGGAAAAGCAGCGTGAGGCGATCCGCCAGGCGATTGCCCACAAGGTCTACGAATTCGACGCCCATGGCGTGGAAATGAACCAGCGCTACAAGTCCGGCGCTGTTGTCACCGACGGCCAGCCGGAACCGGCCTTCGAAAAGGACGCCGAGCTGCATCACCAGCCGACCAGCTGGCCCGGCGCCCGTCTGCCGCATGCCTGGCTCTTCGGGCCGGAAGGCGAGAAGGTCTCAAGCCTCGATCTGACAGGCCATGGCATTTTCACCGTTCTGACCGGCATCGGCGGCGATGGCTGGGTGGCGGCCGCAAAGTCCCTGTCGAAAGAATTCGGCCTGCCGATCACGGTCCACAAAATCGGCCCCCGCCAGACCTGGCAGGATTTCTCCGGCGACTGGGCCCGTGCCCGCGAAATCCGCGATTCCGGTGCACTCCTTGTTCGCCCGGACCATCACGTTGCCTGGCGCGCAGAAGCCTCGGTCGCTGACCCCGAAGGTGAGCTGCGGCGTGTCCTGAAAACCATTCTGGACCGGTGAGGAGAGATCATGGAAGCACATGAAAAGGGCTATTTCACTGAGGAGACCTCTGTCGAGGTCGTCACCGGTCGCAACGCCAATGCCAAGGACGAGCGTCTCAAGCAGGTAATGGAAGTCATTACCCGCAAGCTGCACGAGGCGGTTAAGGAACTGGAACCTGCCCAGGACGAGTGGATGGAGGCGATCCTCTTCCTGACCCGCACTGGTCAGATGTGCAACGAGTGGCGCCAGGAATTCATCCTGCTGTCAGACGTGCTCGGCGTCTCGATGCTGGTCGATGCAGTCAACAACCGCAAACCCTCGGGCGCCTCTGAGAGCACAGTCCTCGGCCCCTTCCACGTGGCCGATGCCCCCGAACTGCCGATGGGCGCCAATATCTGCCTGGACAGCAAGGGCGAGGACATGGTGATCGAGGGCCGTATTCTCGACACCGAGGGCAAGCCGATCGCAAATGCCGTGATCGATGTCTGGCAGGCGAATGACGAGGGCTTTTACGATGTCCAGCAGAAGGGCATCCAGCCCGACTTCAACCTGCGCGGCGTCTTCCGCACCGGGCCGGACGGGCATTACTGGTTCCGTGCGGTGAAGCCGAAATTCTACCCGATCCCCGATGACGGCCCGGTTGGGCAGCTCCTCGGCAAGCTTGGCCGCCATCCCTATCGTCCGGCACATCTCCACTACATCATCAAGGCTGAGGGTTACGAGACACTCGTCACCCACATCTTCGATCCGGATGATCCCTATATCCACTCGGACGCGGTCTTCGGTGTGAAGGAAAGCCTTTTGGCAGAATTCGTCCGGAAGAACGATCCGAAACGCGCTGAAGACTATGGCTTCACCGAGGAGTTCTGGGAGGTGAAGCACGACTTCGTGCTGGTCCGCACTTAGCCGTGACTTTTTGCCGCTCGTGACCGTTGATGATCCCGCACGCACTCGCGGCGGGATCTATCCGTTTGAGGGTGACGAAAGAGCAATCGGTCCTTTCCAAGGGAATTGCGCCAAGTTGATCAGCGATAAAATCAACTCGCCGATCGCCGTAGTCTCACCCCTGCCCTGTTGCCGGACCGCGCCGCCAAGAGCTCTAAGGTGCTGGCGCAGCACCTGATAATCACGCTTCTGATTAAATCAAGATATTCTAAAATAATAGTCATAACACATCAGGAACGGTTGATGTTACCAACGAATTGACGAAGCAGCACTAAACCTGCTCGAGGCTATTCACTTAGACTGCTTACTCGGCAGACCCCGACTATCACCAAAAATGAACACGCCAGTATTAACCGAAAGTTAATCAAGCGCTTTCTGAAGCACGCCACTTGTGTTAGATCTACCCCTGAGAGGGTAGGGGTAATGCTTGTACGTGTCGCGTTTGTAGACGATCATCCGATATTGTTGGAGGGATTGGTCAGCCTATACAGGACCAAGACCGATCTTGACGTCGTGGCGATGGGTCACACCACCGTCGACGCGCTGAATATTCTTGAAACCCATCATCCTGATGTCATCGTGATGGACCTGAGCATGCCGGGAGACTCCTTCGCGGCGATAGATGTCATGCTCGCTTCCTATCCTGACACCAAGGTCATCGTCTTCACGGCCTCAAGCGCCATCCAGCCGGCAGTAGAGCTGATTGAGGCAGGGATCAGCGGCTACGTTCTCAAGGGGGCATCGTCCTCCGACCTGCATCACGCGATCATCAGCGCCTATAGCGGCGAGACCTATATCACCCCCGGCTTTGCTACCAAGGTCATCGTATCGATGAAGACGGCAGAGCTGCGGCGCAGGGCACAGCCGGCCGAGCGCCTCCATCATCGCGAAGAACAGATTGTCAGCGGACTGCTGAAGGGCCTGACGAACCGCGAAATCGGCGTCACCCTGAACATCAGCGAGAAAACCGTCAAACACTACATGACGTCACTGATGAGCAAGCTCAATGTCCGCAACCGCGTGGAACTGGTGATCGCGGTCAAGAACAGGACATCCCCGCGCGATCGCATCGCAAGCTAAGGAGCTGGCTATTCGTTGCCGATCGGCAAGCTTGCGATCGCAAATGACCCGTTTCGGCGCGGGAAGTACCGCATCCGCCCGCCAAAACTGCGGATCCGCCGTTTCTGGCTGACCTTGCCCAGGCGCACCCTCTGCACTTCCCGTTTCGACGACAGTACAGGACGCTGACCGATATCCACCACGGCGACGAAGAGCCGCCCACGCTTGAAGCTGCAACGAACCATGTGCGAATTGCTGCTGGCATGGCGATAGCTGTTCATCAGCCCTTCCAGCACGAACCGGTAGAGACAGATCGACAGATCCGGAATGCGCAAGTCGATGCCGGCGCTTCCAATCAAGGTCGTCTCCCGTCCGGTGATCTCGAGATAGCGCTTGGTCGCAAGCTGCAAAGCCTCATCGATCGTGGCGTGTTCGAGTTCAGGCAGCACGAGCCCGGCGGACAGGTTGCGGACCTCGTCCAGAACATTGCCCACCAGATCCAGGATCTTGTTCAGGGCATCGCGCGTGGCCTGGGAAACATCGGGGCGCGGTGTCACTAGGTCGCTCAAACGCAGTTTCACCAGCGTAAGCAATTGCACGGCTCCATCATGCAGATCCGCACCGATCTGATCCAGTATGCGTTCGTTGAGCTTGCCGGCCTCGACCCGGGCATTGTCGGCGAGCTGCCGCAGGCGGTTGTTTTCCACGGAGAGTTCGATGGCGTTACGAAGGCTTTCCCGCAGCGTTCGTCGCTGCTGTTCGATCAGCCGCGCGCCCTTTCTGACGACGAGATAGAGCAGCGACAACATCGGGACTGACAGCAGAAGCACCCCGGCCATCGAAGTGCTCCGGGTCTCGGCGATCTGGCGTTCGAGGACTTCGGACTCCTCGTAGATTTCCCCCGCCAGCAAGACCTCGCCGTCAGCAGATCTCACAAGCGGACCGTAGATCTCCAGAAGAGACTGCGATGTTTCTTCGTCACTATACTGATGTTTGGCGACCGTCGTCCGCGACACCACGGTCTGGCCGGCAAGCGCCTGCTGGAGTTCTTCGAACATGCCGGGCTCTTCGGCAGACGTGCCGGGCGGATAGATCTGCCGGCCACCGGCGGTCCAGATCTTGATGTTGATGACCCGCTGCCCAGGCGGCCCCTGGCCGATCAGGTTGTTGATCTTGCCTTGAAACACGTCATCGAACCGAAACTCGCCGTTCTCCGCGCGCTCGATCAGCGGGGCAACGAGGGCCTGCATCCTGACAGCGCCGGCAGCGCCTGCGGCATTGCGGGCCGCCTTCTCCACCTGAGCAGCCACAAAGAAGCTGACACCAGCCATCAAACCGAAGACGATCAGCGACGCGGCAATCAGGAACTGCGCCGACAACGACAGTGACCCCAGCCTGAGCCATACGCGTTGCACCAATGACGGCAACGGCCTGGCGCTTTCCTCTTTCATCGAATTGGTGTGCATCAAACCAAGCCGAGTTCTGTCGAGACCTGCAGCATGCCATTCCCCCGACTTTGCGCCGTTCTGCAGTATTGTTTCTGCAGTTTCCGCCACCCCTCGTTATTCTATATTCATGCACGCTTATGAGCTTGTTGTCGACCACGCCTACAAAAAGCTCAGACCAAGGTCTGAACCGGGATTGGACTTTGATCCTACAATAGGCGAGACCAAGTTCCCTTCCTGTTTTTGCTGCATGTGCCACGCTGCTTTCCTGACAAATCCCTGACAGCACGTCACGGGGATGAACATCGGAGGCGGGGGCACCCCGGTAGCGTTATGGTCCAGATCAATCAGCACGATCTCGAATTCATTCTTCGCCAGATCAAGATCGCAGAAGCGAACTCGGTCGCTCACTCGGGCAACGATGCGAAAGCCCTCACCAATATCTGGGTCGACGAGTTCGGCAACGTTGTGCCGGAAGGCACAGAAGGCGCAACGCTCGCCATCAGCGCAGAGCATGTTCCCTACGGACTGCGGACCGTCGACGGCAGTTTCAACAATCTGGGTGCCGGCCGCGAGAACTGGGGTGCCGTGGATCAGCCGTTCCTCGATCTGCTTGGCGACGAATGGCGTGTCACCGATGGCGATACCTTCCAGATCCGGACCGGCCAGAACACGTTCACGACGATCGGTGGCGCCTATAACCCGACGGGTGCGGTTGCAGACGCCGATCCGCGACTGATCTCCAACCTGATCGTCGATCAGACGCTCTCGAACCCTGCAGCGATCTACACCGCGCTCATGCAGGCCGGCTACACGGGCAACGTCCTGAGTGCCGTAACCTCGATCAAGACGCAGTTCGATGCGGCCATGCTGACGGCAAAGACCGCGAATGATGCCCTGCCGGCCGACCAGCAACAGACCGATGCAGTCCTCATCGCCAATGTGACCACGACGCTGGCCACGTCACTTGAAAACACCTATGGCATCGCCTTCGATGGCCCTTCGATCCTGATCGAAAACGTAGCGCCGGACGAAGGTCTCTCTGCTCCTTACAATTCATGGTTCACGCTGTTTGGCCAGTTCTTCGACCACGGTCTCGATCTCGTCCAGAAGGGCGGCAACGAGAAGATCTACATCCCGCTTGCTCCGGATGATCCGCTTTATGTGGAAGGCAGCCGTACCAACTACATGGTCCTGACGCGCTCGCCGCAGACGCCGCTCAACCTGACCACGCCGTTCGTTGATCAGAACCAGACCTATTCCTCGGTCGCGTCAAAGCAGCTGTTCCTGCGCGAATACAAGATGGTTGGTGGCGAGCCCGTAGCGACTGGCCATCTTCTGGAAGGCGCGAAGGGGATCGCTACCTGGGCGGAAGTGAAAGAGCAGGCCCGCGAGATGCTCGGCATCAACCTGACGGACGAGTTCGTCGGAACCGTGCCGTTGTTCCAGATGGATGCCTATGGTGAGTTTGTACGCGGCCCGAACGGCCTGCCGATGGTCGCCACCGGTACGGCAAACAACATCGTCTGGGTCGAAGGCAACCTGACAACCCCGATCAGCCTCGCAAATGCGGTTCTGACCAATCACACCTTCCTCGATGATATCGCACACAACGCGGTACCGGGTCTGATCGATCACGACCGCAACCCGGCAACGCCAGACGTCATGAAAACAGCCGACGCTGACAGCGTGGCCAACAATGCAATCCCGCTCAACGAATTCGGTCAGGCCACGACCTATGACAACGAACTGCTCGATGCGCATTTCGTCACCGGTGACGGCCGCGGCAACGAGAATATCGGCCTGACCGCTGTTCACCACATCTTCCATTCCGAGCACAACCGCATCGTCGAGCAGGTCAAGGAACAGGCAATTGCGGCGGCCCAGAGTGGCAACTTCGATTTCCTGAACGAGTGGCTCGCTTCTAGCGTCACCGAGCTTCCGGGCGATCTTGCCACCTTGAACTGGGATGGTGAGCGGCTGTTCCAGGCGGCCCGTTTCACCACTGAAATGCAGTATCAGCACCTCGTCTTCGAGGAATTCGCCCGCAAGATCCAGCCGGATGTCGACGCCTTCGTCTTCAACCCGTCGATGGACATCAATCCCGCGATCTTCGCCGAGTTCGCTCATGTAGTCTATCGTTTCGGCCATTCGATGCTGAACGAAACCGTCGACAGCGTCAGCGCAACGGGCGCCAAAACGTCGATGGACCTGTTCACGGCCTTCCTGAACCCGACGGCCTATGCGCCGGGCCAGATCACGGCGGATCAGGGCGCCGGCGCCGTCATTCGCGGAATGACCGGCCAGGTCGGCAACGAGATCGACGAATTCGTCACCGACGTTCTGCGCAACCACCTCGTCGGCATTCCGCTTGACCTTGCCGCCCTCAACATTGCGCGCGGCCGTGAATCCGGCATTCCGAGCCTGAACGCCGCCCGTGCGCAGTTCAAGGCGATCGCCAATGGCGACACGCAGCTCGACCCGTACAAGAACTGGGTCGATTTCGGCATGAACCTCAAGAACCCCGCCTCTATCGTCAACTTCATCGCGGCCTATGGTACGCATTCGACGATCACGGGTGCTACAACCGCTGACGAAAAGCGCGACGCAGCGATGAAGCTCGTCTTCGGGGGAACCGGTGCCCCGGCCGACCGTCTGGACTTCCTCAACGGCACCGGCGCCTACACCAATCTCGGTGGTCTGAACGACGTCGATCTCTGGATCGGCGGCCTTGCCGAAAAGAAGATGGCCTTCGGCGGCATGCTGGGCTCGACCTTCTCCTTCGTCTTCGAGCTCCAGCTCGAAAACCTCCAGAACGGCGACCGCTTCTATTACCTGTCGCGTACCCAGGGCATGAACCTGCTCAACGAGCTGGAAGCCAACTCCTTCGCGGAAATGGTCATCCGCAACACCGACATCGGGGAGACCGGCTATGCCGTGCCGGGCGACATCTTCTCCGTGCCCGATCACGTTCTCTACGTCGATCTCGCCGAGCAGACGAAGTGGGGCTACACCGATCCGGTCGGCACAGATCCCTTCCAGAATGCTCTGGCACCCGTCGTTGAACGCGGCACCAACTCGATCAAGTACAATGGCAACGACCACGTGCTGATACAGGGCACCAACGAGGCCGACACGATCATTTCCGGCGGCGGTGACGACACCGTCTGGGGCCGCGGCGGCAATGATCGGATCGAAGCCGGCTACGGCGTCGACAAGATTCACGGCGGTGAAGGCAACGACATCATCACCAATGCCGGCACCGACATCGGCGAAACCGACTTCCTCATGGGTGAGGAAGGTGACGACGTCGTCCATGGCGGCTCGGGCCTGGCACTCGTCTTCGGCAACCAGGGCTCCGACGTCCTGATCTCGGGCCCCGACGGCAAGGAAATGTTCGGTGGCGAAGGCGACGATTTCATGCTCGGCGGCGAAGGCGGCGACTTCCTGCTCGGCAATGAAGGCGACGACTGGATCGAAGGCGGCAACGGCTTCGACACGACAGCCGGCGACAATTCCGAACTCTTCTTCAACTCGACCATTCTCGGCCACGACGTCATGTTCGCAGGCGAGAACGAGCATGACTTCGACGCCGAGTCCGGCGACGACATCATGGTGCAGGGCGAAAGCGTCATGCGCAATGAAGGCATGTGGGGCTATGACTGGGCGATCTACAAGGGCAACACCGAAAACGCCGATGCAGATCTGACCAAGCCGATCTTCACCACCGATCAGCAGGACATCCTGCGCAACCGTTTCGACGCTGTCGAAGGCCTGTCGGGCTACAAGCAGAACGACGTGCTGCGCGGCGACAATCGCGGGACGGCCTTCCCGTCGACGCCGGATCCGGAGGCCGAGCCAGGTGCCAACCTCGCCGGCGCCGAAAACACCATGGTCAAGCACCACCTCAGCCAGGCCGGTATCGATCGGATCGCCGGACTGCGCGAGCTCCTGGGCAACCTGGTTGAGAACAGCAGCGCAGTCGGCGAGGCTGCCCGCGAAGCGCAGATCGCCTTCGATGCAGGGAACATTCTGCTCGGTGGTGGCGGTAGCGACCTGATCGAGGGTCGCGGCGGTGACGACGTCATCGACGGCGATGCCTGGCTCAACGTCCGCATCCGCATCGACGCAGGAGCAAACCTTTTCTACACGGCCGATAGCCTGGCAGGACCGGTCTATCTCCAGTCGCAGCTGGTCAACGGCGAAATCCCGGCCAACACAGCTCCGGCCTTCGGTGGCAAGGCGCTGTCGGATTTGCTGCTTGAGCGGACGATCACGCCGAGCCAGATGCAAATCGTCCGCGAAATCGTCGATGGCGGCAAGACGGGCGATGTCGACATTGCCGTCTACTCGGATATCCGGGCGAATTACAGCATCGAGCAGAATGCCGATGGCAGCTTCACGGTCACCCATGTCCAGGTCGATCCGACCGGCGCGCTTGGGCTGGTGACCTCCGACGGTGTCGACCGGGTGAACAATATCGAAGTGTTGCGTTTTGCGGATGGTGATCTTGTCCTGTCGCCTCCAAGACTTGAACTTAATGGTTTCGACCAGGTCAACCGCAGCTTCGCCGACAACTTCAACGTACGGTCCTATTCGAACAACAATGGTTCGGAAGCTTTCAATGCAGCGTGGGTCGAGACTGGTGACGGCACCGGAAGCGCAACCGCCGGCACAATCCAGGTCACCCCAGTCGGTACCTTGACCTTCACGGCAGGCAATGCGGACGATTCGGCGGTTACCCGCAGCCTAAATCTGGCCGGCGCTTCATCGGCCCTGGTCACCTTCGACATCTCAGACGTCGCCGTTGGTGGCTTCCTGAGCTTTGACAACGAAGAAATCCTGTTTGAGTTCGCAGCAGACGGGACGAATTTTACGACCTTGCGGACGTTCAACGGAAGCAATGGCGGATCGATAACTGTGGCGTTGCCGGCAGCGACTGCATTTGAAGCCGATGCCGCAATCCGCTTCCGTTCGAACAATTCGCTGGACAACGGCGAGTCCTTCACGATCGACAACGTCAGTATCAATGCCGTCTATGAAGTGCCTGCAAGTCCTCCGACTGTTAACGTCGAGACGACATACGTCGAGAACGCTGCCTCTGTCTCCATCGGATCATTGCCGAAGATCACCGACAATGGCACGACGTTGACGTCCGCAAGGATTGTTCTGACCAATGCGAGGCCGGGCGACATCTTGGCAACCCAGGGCCTGCCCAACGGGTTGAGCGCGAGCCAGACCAGTGCTGCTGGCTCGATCATCTTGACCATCAGCGGCACAGCAACACTGGCAACCTATCAGGCCGCGATCCAGTCGGTGACCTTCCGCAATAGCTCGGACGCACCCGACACGACGCCTCGGGTTATCGAAGTCACGGTCAACGATGGCTTCTTCAACAGCAATGTCGCCACGACGACGGTAGACGTGGTGTCTGTCAACGATGCACCGACAGCCATCGGCGAGAACATCGTGACCAACATTACCGGTGCGATCACAATTCCATCCTGGATGATGCTGCGCAACGATAGCGATGCTGAAGGCTCCCCGTTGACGGTCACGGGTGCCTCCGAAAACGACCAAAACTTTGGCATCACCTTCAATAGCGGCACTGTTATCGCGACCCGCACGGACACGCAGACCCATGACTTCACCTACACGGTAAGCGACGGCACAGCGACATCGAGTGCCGATGTCGACATCAGCTGGGACACTGCTGGTACCCTGTCCGGCGGCGGCGGTGCCGACATCATTCTCGGCAACAACCAGAACAGCACCATCGACGGCAATGGCGGGAATGACCTGATCATCGCCGGTGCCGGGAACGACACGATCGATGGCGATACGGGTAACGACGAGATCATCTGGAATGTCGGGGACGGTCGCGACTTCGTCAACGGCGGAATCGGTACTGACACCATGACCATCAATGGTGACGCCTCGGATGAGATCTTCCGTGTCTATACGCGTGCAGCCGCCACGGCTGCCGGCATGAACGGCTTCAGTGCGGCGACTGAGATCGTCATCACACGCGGTGGCACGACGAATGCCAATATCATCGCCGAACTCGACAGCATCGAAGAGATCGTCATCAACACGGGTGCCGGAAACGATCAGGTCCTCCCGATCGGCAACTTCAATCCGACGAGCCTGAGCTTCAACACGATCACGATCAATGGCTCTGCCGGAAACGACACCATCGACATCTCCGACCTCGCGTCTGCACACCGCATCCTGTTCCGCTCTGCCGGTGGCCAGGACACGATCATCGGAACGTTGCGAACACAGGACGTGGTCGAAATCCCGGAAGGGGCCGATCCGGAGAGCTATAGCCTGACCGTCAACACCAACGGGACGAAGACACTTTCGAACGGAGCGCATTCGATCACCTTCTCAGGTCAGACACCTCAGCTGGCAACTCCGGGCGATCATTCAGCGGGCGAAGGAGAGGAACCCGGTCCAGTCACCGGCCCCACGGGTCCCTTCGAATACACGGCCCGCGACATCCAGGGCATTACCAACCTGGTCAACGGCCTGCCGGCCTTTGCCGATGACGACGACACGCAAGGTGCCGTCGGCGTCCGCGATCTCTCCGGCAACGGCAACAATGTCGACAACCCTGCCTTCGGCGCCGCGGACGAACCATTCATCCGCCTGACCGAAGCGCGCTATGGGGCCGGCGTTGAGCTGGATGGCCAGGGCAACATCATCAACCGGGCGCTCAATCCCATCTTCGACGGGCTGGATCCGCGGGCGATCTCGGAAGCCATCGGCAAACAGGAGGCGAACCTGCCGAAGGCGCCGAATGACGCCAACATCTTCTTCATGACCTTTGGTCAGTACTTCGACCACGGTCTGGACTTCCTGCCGAAGGGCGGGGCCGGCAAGGTGATCATCGACGGTGCCGACATTCCCGGACCGACGGCTGCCAACTTCACGGATCTGACCCGCGGCTCGCTGGCCAATCCGCTCGAGACGGCGACCGACACACCGGAGCACCTGAACAAGACGTCGCCATTTGTCGACCAGAACCAGGTCTATGGCTCCAACGTGATCGTCGGCCAGTTCCTGCGCGAAAGCGATGGCAATGGCGGCGTAGGCTCGCACATCCTGATGGGTCCGGAAGATCCGTCGGCGCCTGGCTTCCACCTGATGTCGACCTTGCGCGAACTGCTCGACCATCACCGGGCGGCCGGAACCGTGTTCGAAGGACCCGGCCTCGGTGCCGGCCAGACCCTGCTCGAATACTATCCGACCCTGTGGACGGAGGCGGGTGGCTATAACATGACCGTCGTCCGGCAGCTTGCCGGGGATTTCATGGGGTCGAGCCACGCCCTGCTGCTTGATGCCAACCCGATGATCAGTCCGCTCGACCACTATATCGGGGGTGATGGTCGTGCGAACGAGAACTTCACTCTGACCTCGATGCACACGATCTGGGCCCGCAACCACAACTTCCATGTCGAGAAGTTGCAGGCGGCTGGCTTTGAAGGAACGCCGGAACAGCTCTTCCAGGCGGCCAAGATGGTCAACGAAGCCGAGTACCAGCGTGTGGTCTTCACGGAGTTCGCCGATGCACTCATCGGCGGCATCCAAGGCAACGGTGACCATGGCTTCGAAGGCTACAACGACCAGGCGACTGCGAGCATCAGCCACGAGTTTGCCGCGGCCGTCTACCGCATCGGCCACTCGCTGATCGGTGACACGATCACGGTGAAGGGACCAGATGGCCAGAACGTCTCGGTTAACCTGTTCGACGCCTTCCTGAACCCGACCAATGATGTATTCTCGCCGTCGGAAGTCGCCCAGCTACAGGCCATGGGTTACGATCCCAAGCCCGGCTACGAGCAGCTCGGCACGGGGGCAATCTTGTCCGGCATCGTCGAGCAGCCGGCAGAAGATGTCGACTTCAACGTCGTCGATGCGGTTCGCAACGACCTCGTTCGCATCCGCGCCGACCTCTTTGCCTTCAACGTGGCGCGCGGTCGCGATGTCGGTCTCGGCACGCTCAACCAGGTCAAGGCCGATCTGCAGGCGTCGACCGATCCTTACATCAAGTTCGCAGTCGAATTCCTCGAAGCCAATGGTGGTTCGATGAACCCCTATTCCAGCTGGCAGGACTTCCAGCAGCGCAATGGCCTGAGTGATGTCGTGATC
The DNA here is from genome assembly GCA_051861045.1 of Allorhizobium sp. Lineage (GTDB taxonomy): Bacteria > Pseudomonadota > Alphaproteobacteria > Rhizobiales > Rhizobiaceae > Allorhizobium. Next base: position 88,240 of record JBHYDI010000001.1, on the reverse strand, counting down.
GCCCAGTTCATTGCGGCCTATCCGGACCTCATCCTGCAGGCCGGCCAGATCGACGCGTTCAAGGCCATCAACGGCAATATCGTTGCCATGCAGGAAGATGGCACCGGCCTCGTCAAGGGTATCGACCGCGTCGATCTGTGGGTCGGCGGCCTTGCCGAGCAGCACTTCAACGGCGGCATGGCCGGCTCCACCTTCTGGGTGGTCCTGCACGAACAATTCGATCGCCTGCAGGAAGCCGACCGCTTCTACTACCTCGAGCGTTTCGACAACTTCGACCTTTACGAAAACTTCATCGACGGTCAGGGCTTCTCCGACATCGTCGCCCGCAACACAGGCCTCACCGGCCTGCCCGAAGACATCTTCTCCTCCGACCTCGAAGACGCACCGGATGGTGATGGTGACGCGGGCGGTGACGATGACGGCGATGACGACGGCCAGACCGACAATGACGGTGACAACGACAACGACGACGACGACGACACCGACAACGATGGCGACACCGACGGCGAGGATGACGGCGACGGCGACGGCGAGGTTGATGGGGACGACGATGGAGAAGGCTCGGGCACCGACGGTGGCGCAACGCCTACTCCTGTCCCGGTCGCAGCGCTGACGCTGATCGGAACGGCGGCTGCGGACGCCCTTATGGGTGCAGCAGGCAATGATACGATCCTCGGCGGTGCAGGCACAGACATCCTTGTCGGCCAGGCCGGCTCGGACATCCTGCGCGGCGAGGATGGTGACGACGTCGTAACCGGCGGTGACGGTGACGATTTCATCAATGCGGGTCTGGGCGATGACGAAGTGCATGCCGGAGAGGGCAAGGACATCGTCTTCGGCGGGGCTGGCTCTGACCAGATCTTTGCCGGTGCTGGCAATGATGTCGTCGAAGGCGGTGCCGGAGACGACCGTATCTGGGGTGGCGACGGTGACGATACCGTCATCGCCACGCTCAACGACGGCAATGACACGTACTACGGCGAAGCGGGCATCGACACGCTCGACTACGCGGCGAGCAGCGCAAACCTGTCGGTCGATCTCGGCAATGGCTTCAACGATCGCGGATCGGTCGCGGGCGGCACAACTGGGTCCGACACCTTCTACGGTTTCGAGAACTTCGTCGGCGGCTCCGGCCACGACAAGATCACGGCCTCGACGGCGGTCAACATCATCGATGGCGGACTTGGTGACGACGTCTTCATGTTCACGTCGGCAGCGTCTGCGAACGGCGACACGATCTTCGGCTTCCAGACCGGCGACCGGATCGACTTCACCGGCATGGGCGCGATGAAGCTGGAGGCGGGCCAAATGATCGATGCGATCGGCGACGTGACCATCACCCACGAGGTCCGTGACGGCGAGGAGTTCACGGTCATCCGTGGCAACACGCAGGGCGACAATGCTGCAGACTTCGAACTCTCGCTGCATGGCCGTCACAACCTGACGATCAACGACTTCCTCGGCGTTTCCTGAGGACTGCATGGACAGACTGTCCGGCCCGGGCGGGGCCGGACAGGCAACTTTGAGTGGGGGAACTCATGAGCAAGCAGTCGAGCTACAAACTCTCAGGCATCGGCCTGGTGACCGGATTCGTCTTCGGTCTGTCGGGGATCATCAACATCCTGGCGCTGACCGGCGCCTTCTACATGCTGCAGATCTATGACCGGGCGCTGACCAGTGGCAGCATCCCGACCTTGATCTGGCTCTCGGTGATCGCGGTCGGGCTTTACCTGTTCCAGGGCCTGTTCGACATCCTGCGCTCGCAGATGCTGGTTCGCTTCGGGTCGAACGTCGACCGGCAGATCGCACCGCTCGTGCATCGGGTGGTGATCGACATGCCGCGCTTCGGCTATTCCTCGGCGGAAGCCTCCGAGCGCGGACGCGATGTCGATACCGTACGCAGCTTCCTGTCGGGCGCGGGACCGGTAGCGCTGTTCGACCTTCCCTGGATCCCGGTCTATCTCGTCTTCGTCTGGCTGCTGCATCCGATGCTCGGCATGCTCACATTGGGTGGCGCGCTGTTCCTCGCCTGCCTGACGATCGCAGCCGAACTCCTGTCGCGCCGCCACGCCAAGGAGATGACGAGAGCTGCCATCCAGCGCAACAACATCTCGGACAACCATGTCCGCAACGGCGACATCCTCTATTCGATGGGCATGACGGATCGCGCGATCGACCGCTTCGAAAGCGCCAACCGTCGTCACCTTGACACCCAGACGGCGACCTCCGACATCGCAGGCACCTTTGCCGGCATCTCCAAGGTGCTGCGCATGATGCTGCAGTCGGCAACCCTTGGGCTTGGCGCCTATCTCACCATCCAGGGCGAGATGTCGGCCGGCGCCATCATCGCCTCGTCGATCGTCACGGGCCGCGCCCTTGCTCCGGTCGACCAGGCGATCGCCCAGTGGAAGGGCGTCATCTCCGCCCGCCGCAGTTGGTCTCGCATCAAGGATACGCTCGCGGTCCTCGATCGTCCCAGCACGCAGTTCGATCTTCCGACGCCGAGCGAAGGCCTCGTCGTCGAAGGCATGACGACGGTTGCGCCGACCACGGGCACCGTGCTCTTGAGCGAGGTGTCGTTCCAGCTGACCGCCGGTCAGGCACTGGCACTGATCGGCCCATCGGGCGGCGGCAAGACGACGCTTGCGCGCTCGCTCCTCGGCATCTGGCCCCTGCTGCGCGGCTCGGTTCGCGTCGACGGCGCAGATCTCAAGCAGTGGCCGACCAGCTTCTTCACGCAGAATGTCGGCTATCTCCCGCAGGAAGTGGCCCTTCTCGACGGGACTGTCGCCGACAACATCGCCCGCTTCGATCCGGATGCCGATTCCAAGATGATCTTCCGGGCCGCACGCGCCGCCGGCATCCATGACCTGATCGTGCGGCTTCCCAATGGCTACCAGACCCAGATCGGTCCGAGCGGCCAGTCGCTCTCGGCCGGGCAGAGGCAGCGCGTCGCGCTGGCACGCGCGCTGTACGGCGATCCCTTCCTGGTGGTGCTCGACGAGCCGAATTCGAACCTCGATGCCGAGGGCGAAGAGGCCCTGATGAAGGCGATCGTGAAAGTACGCGAACGTGGCGGCATCGTCGTCATCGTCGCGCATCGCCCGAGCGTCCTTCAGGCCGTCGACATGGTCGGCGTCGTGCAGGGCGGCAAGCTAGTCTCCTTCGGTCCAAAGGAGGAGATCATCAAGGTGGCAGCCAATACGTCCGAGAAGAAGCCCTTGCGCCCGGCCCGGACGCTATCAGTCGCAGCGGAGTGAGACACATGACCATGTCCACGATCGATCATGACGATAGCCTGAAGCTCGGTCACGGCGATGCACAGGCGGCCAAGGCGCCGGCCAAAAAGTTCGCGCTCGCCGAGATCCAGGACCGTACCCTGTGGTCCCCGGGCATCTTCGCCGTGCTCTCCATGGGGCTCGGCGCCTATCTTGGGCGGCTGCGTGACATGGTCAATCCGGCGCCCAATACGCAAGTGCCCGAGGACAAGAAGACGGTGGCACTCAACGACGACACGGCCCCGCCGGTCGAGGACGACGCAGAGAGCGGCGTGGACATTGCCGCTTTCTGGCAGGAGATCCAGCGGCGCTATGAAGATGTTGTCGAGCAGATCGAACAACCACGCCGGCTCTATTCCTCGATCCGCTACAACGCCCAGGACTTCATGCTGGAGGGCGGCTATACCGACCGACCCTTCCAGGGCGTGTCGATCGACGTCGCTGCCAACGGCTTCCGCTTCGTGTCTCCGACCGTCGCCCGGCCGCGGCTCAGTGATTTCACGCTGCCCAAGGCCAATACGCGTCTGGCGGACTGCCGGGTTCTGCGGGCCAAGGCAGTGGCAATGCCGGCGGCGGCACCGAGCCTCCTCCTGGGGGCGGCTCGACCGGTGGCAACAGCCAGCCGGTCAATCGCGCGCCGGTGTCGCGCGGACCTGTCTATCTCGGGACAGGACTGGTCAATCTCTCGATGCTTCTAATGTGGGCCGACCTGGCTCGCGCAGGCATCGATCCCGACGGGGACAAGCTCACGATCTCCGCGATCCAGGCAACCTCGGGCGAAATCAGAAGCTATGGCAGCGACGCCTGGATCTATGTACCCGAGCGCGACAAACAGGGTCTGGTCACACTGAATTTCACGCTCAGCGACGGCAAGGCGATGATCCAGGGTCAGGCCTTCGTCGACATGCGTCCGCATCCGGAGACAGAGATCGAGGGAACCGATGCGGATGACGTGCTTCTCGGCACGCCGGCCAGGGATCTCATCGATGCGGGCGCTGGCAACGACATCGTCTATGGCCGCGAAGGCGACGACCTGATCCTCGGTGGTGCTGGCGATGACCTGCTGATCGGTGGCGACGGTCGCGACGTGATCCATGGCGGTGAAGGCAACGACCGCATTTTCGGCGGTGACGGCGATGACGTGCTCTTCGGCGAGGCCGGCAATGACATGCTGTTCGGCGAAGCCGGGCGCGACAGCCTGATCGGCGGGTATGGTGACGACGTGCTGTCCGGCGGCGACGGCGACGACCGGCTGTTCGGTGAACACGGCAACGACGTGCTCTCCGGCGATGCGGGCCATGACGTGCTGGAAGGCGGTGCAGGTCACGATACGCTCGGCGGTGGCGCGGGTGAAGATGTCATGGTCGGCAATGATGGCGACGACATCTTCGTAGCCGGGGTCCAGCCGGTGCTGGAACTCGAGAGCCTTGCACGGATCGCGATTAGACTGTCGCCTGCAGATGCTGCGGCCACGCCCGCCATCGTCGATGACGGCGACGACGTGATCCATGGCGGTGACGGTAGCGATACCTATGACGCCTCCTTCGCAAGGATGGCGGTCGATATCGATCTCGCGGCCGGCTCCGCAGACGGCGACGAGATCGGCAGCGACCGGCTGACCTCGATCGAAAACGCCGTCGGTGGGACGGGCAATGATACGATTGCCGCAAGTGCCGCCGTCAACATTCTCTATGGCAAGGACGGACACGATACCTTCGTCTTCGGTTCCGTCGCTTCGATCGCCAATGGCGGCATGGGCCATGACGAGATCCGCGATTTCAACGTTGGCGACAAGGTCGACCTGTCGAAGCTCGAAGGCGAACTCGGACGGCTCTACTTCGAAGATGGCGAGAGCTCGCTCGAACTCGACGACCATGCGCACAAGACCCTGGTCAAGCTCTACAAGAAGATGATCGACGACGACGATGCAGGCCATCATGTGCTGCAGCTGATCACCGATATCGATGGTGACGAGGACTACGAGATCGTCATCATCAGCGCCCAGGACCTCGATGCCGACGACCTGATCCTGACGGCCTTCCATCTGCCGGGCCAGGTCGAAGGGCTCGTTGCCTGATCTGAACCCGGTAAACGAGCCCCTCTTCGGGCTCACATTGTAACCTGCGTATGGGGAAACGACATGACACAGCGTCCAAACGATACCGACACGAATGTCTCGCTGGCCGGCAAGGGCTTGAGAGGGCGCATGCTTGCGGCGACGGCGCTGGGCCTTGCGCTCACCGTCGGCATCGGTGGATGGGCCGCGCAGGCGAAGCTTGCCGGCGCTGTCATCTCGCAGGGCGAACTTGTCGTCACCGGCGAGACCAAGCAGGTCCAGCATGTCGATGGCGGCACGATTGTCGCGATCCCCGTGAAGATCGGCTCATCCGTCAAGAAGGGCGAGGTCGTGTTGCGCCTGGATGACACCCAGATCAGCATCGAACTCGGCATCGTCCAGTCGCAAGTGGCCCAGCTGAAGGCGATGATGGCCCGCCTCGTAGCCGAGCGTGATGGTGCGGACACGCTCTCCTTCGACGGTCTCGATCTCGCGCCCGACGTCACCCGCGAAGAGCGCAAGCTGTTCGACGAGAACCGCGACATGCGGGCAAACCAGAAACAGCAGATCGAGATGCAGATCTCCCAGCTGCGCAACCAGATTGACGGCCTCAAGGAGCAGGAAAAGGCGAACCTTTCCGAGAACGAGCTGATCGCCGAGGAGCTCGCCATGCAGGAGGGGCTGGTGCAGAAGGGCCTCGCCAAGGCGTCTGAGCTGCGCGGGCTTCGCCGGCAGATGGTCCGGATCGAAGGCACGATCGGCGATCTCCTCGCCCGTGTCGCGGAGGCGCAAGGTCAGATCAGCGAGCTCAATGTCCGCCTGATGTCGGTCGACCAGACCAGCCGCACCGAATTGCAGAAGGAGATCGTCTCGGTCGAGGCGCGGCTCACCGAACTTGAGCAGCGCGCGCTGCAGCTCACTCACCGGCTTGAGCGCACCACGGTCAAGGCGCCGGAAAGCGGCACAGTCTACGACCTGCAGGCCCACACGATCGGCGGCGTCGTTGCCCCCGGACAGGTGATCATGGCGATCGTGCCTGACGACACCGAACTCGACGTGCATGTGAAGGTCGCACCGACCGATATCGACCGCATCTTCGTCGGCCAGACCGCCCGCATGCGGTTCACGGCCTTCAATCGCCAGACCACGCCGGAAATCGTCGGCGCCGTCGACATCATCCCGGCCGCAACCGTTATCGACAAGGCGACGAACCTGCCCTTCTACAAGACCAGCGTCACCTTCTCCCCAGACGATCTCGGCGAACTCGCAACCAAGCTCACGCCCGGAATGCCTGTCGAGGTCTATATCGAAACCGAAGAACGAACCGTCATCTCGTTCCTCGCAAAACCATTCACAGACCAGATCACCAGAGCATTCCGAGAGGAGTGAAAAAGCGTCAGCTGTCGCCAGCGTGAATTTTGGTCGGCGGCTATCTCGCGGCGCTCGGCTACGCGAGGCTCCCGGACGGCGTTATCGATAAGCGGGCGATACGCGGCGTGAAACGCGTCAGGCGCTAGGACCGGCGCTTGTGAGCGGGGCGTGTTGACCACGCCCCTGCCCCTTTGGCCTTGACGATAGTGCAGCACGGGCCTGATTGGCACACTCTCGGCCAGTCAGGCGTGAGATCAAAAGACCTCAACTGCGACGCAGATCGATACGGCTGGTGACGATTGATTTGCCGGTCTTTGGATCCGTGTCGATGGTGGTGAGGCGCATGCCGGTATCGCCGACCTTTTCGATCGTCATTTGCGCAAGACGGTCGCCATTGACCTCTTTAGCCCAAGTGATGCCGAGGTTGATCGTGTCGCCGGCGCGCTGTCCGCCCAGACCTGCGGTGCCGGTGCCGGCACCAATATAGGACCCGGCATATTGCGATCCGGCGGCCTTCAGGTCGGCACTGATGACCCGCGAGAAGATTGCAAGGCTCGTGCACTTCCCGTCAAGCGACAGCGATTGCGGTGTTGTATCCGACGTGAACTGGCAGGTGACGTTGAGCGTCGGGGAATTTGCCCGAACCTTGACTGTGCCCTTGCCGTTCCAGCTTCCAGCCATCGACTTCAGGAAGGCGCTTTCGTCGGCATGGGCGAAGCTTCCAGACGCGAAGACAAGCGCCGCAGCGGTCGCCAGGGACCAGGCAGAAAATCTCATCATGGACTTGTCTTTCAATCGCGGACGACCGGCGTATGACGCGGGCGAATCTCGCATGAAGTTATGTCAGCCAACCTGCAGGGGGCCAATAGGTTCCGAAATTTCTGCAACTAAGGCTTCGGGCAGTGTTGGAGAATCGACGATTTCAAGGCCGCCACATGCATTGGGCTCAAGCAGCAAAGTCAGTGCCACCGACGAGCTCACTTCATGAGGCCCGCAGCCCGCAATGCACTCTCGATAACCTCCTGAATGCCATCAGGCCTTGCGGGTTCTCTATGCTGCGAAGCGACATGCGCGGTATCGGGATCGGCTGCCGTTTCTCGCCGCTCGAAGGATGGAGTCAGCCCCCAGTTGCGCGCGATATGCACGGTCGATGAAATGCCAGCGTCGAGCATATGCGCGGCAGGTCGACCGTATCCGGACGTCGCATCGACCGGCGTCCCGTGGCCCATTCCGACGATCCGGTAGTGCTCGATGGCATCTCGACCCGATGCATCTTTCCAGGTTTCCAGCGCATGACCGCCATCGACAAGCTGAGCTTCGCTCGCTGAAACATCCGCGCCGTGGACACCGCGCCACTGATCGACGATCGCACGGGAGTTTGCATCGGAGACCGTGTTGTCGGTCGTCCCATGCCAGACAGAGACCGTTGGCCATGGCCCGTCGTGTCGGGATGCGTCCCTGAGTTTGGCATCGAGCGTCGACGAGGATGGAATACCATGCCCCCGCATCCGGTCGAATGCTTCAGGCACCGAGGAGGCAACACCGAAGGGAAGGCCAGCGATGATCGCACCACCGGTAAAGACCTCGGGATAGGAGGCGAGAAGCGCATTGGCCATCGCACCTCCTGCCGAAAGTCCGGTGACGAACACTCGGCGCGGATCGACACCATGAACGGCGATCATTGTCGCAATCATCTCTCGGATCGACATGACCTCGCCGCTGTCGCGGGTGACGTCATCGCTCTGAAACCAGTTGAAACAGAGATTGGCGTTGTTCTGGCGCGACTGCTCAGGGAAGAGGACCGCAAACCCATAGTCATCGGCAAGCTGCGACCAGCCAGAGCCGTGATCATACGCTGCTGCAGTCTGTGTGCAGCCATGCAGGACGACCACAAGCGCAGGAGGAGAAGCCGGATTGTCCGGGCACTGATACCAGCCCGCCAACTGGCCAGGGTTTCGCGCAGGATCAGCCAGTCTGGCAAGCTTGTTCGGCTGGCCAGTGGCGCCTGGCACCTGCGCACGGGCGCGAGCGAGCCGCTCGATGGTATCGGAAATGCTTCGCATAGGGTGACCTTCTGGGGTTCCGGAAAGCCAACCGACATCCCTGTTGATAGATGATATGCCTCAAAAACGTCGAGGACCGGCGTGAGCCGGCCCTCGTATATCAGACTTTAGAGAGTGCGAACCCGATAGCGGTCGCGCTCCTGCTCGATTTCGGCGGGGCCGTAAGGATCAGCGGAATGATCGAACTTCGTCCAGCCCTGCTCCGAATAGGCCTGGCGACGGGCCATGGGATCGACGCGGTTGGACTGCTTGAGGATCATCTCGGCTTCGGTTTCCATGCCGTCATCCACACGAGCGGTGACGAGCGTGCCACCACGGCGAACACCTTCAGCATAGACATGGGCCTCGTCTTCGGACACGCCGGAATCCGTCAGTGCGCCGATCAGGCCACCAGCCGCACCACCGGCAACCGCGCCGGCAATGGCGCCAGCAGCAGTGGCGGCAAGCCAGCCGGCTGCAACAACCGGGCCGACGCCGGGAATGGCCATGATGCCGAGGCCTGTCAGGAGACCGCCTGCGCCACCGACCACAGCGCCGATGCCGGCACCGGTGCCAGCACCTTCTGCGGCACCGTTGTCGTTATCTTCATGCTTGTGGCGGTTGTCCGCATTGTTGGAAACAATGCTGATGTCGTCAGACGGGACGCCACGCGCTTCCAGTGCGCTGACGGCTGCGCTTGCATCATTGTAGTTGTCAAAAAGTCCGGTAACGGTTTTCATGGGAATGACCTTTCTCTGCGTTTCCGCAAATTTATTTGGAGACGACGTTGCCCTGGTAATCCATGGCCACCGGCATGGACTTGCCGTCCTTCATCGCCGTGGCCTGCCAGACGCCCTGGTCGTCAAGCTTGAGGTCGGCAATGCCGGTGAAGCCGGCTGCTTCGATGCGCTCACGCGCCTGTTCTTCGGTGAAGGAATTTGCGCCCTCGACAGGGGCTGCAGCATCAGGTGTTTCCGGTGTCGCAACGGCTGGCGTGTCGCCGTCCGTCGCAGGAACAGTGGTGGTCTGGGCATAGGCAGACACTGCCGTGGCGCACACGAGCGCCGCCGCGAAAATCATCTTTTTCATGGGTTTTCCTCTTTGCAGACCTGGTTGCTAGGTCTCGCAGGAAGAACACAACGGCGTGATTAAAGTTCCGCAATTGGCGCGTGTTCACGGCCAATCGCTTTCATCTGTAACTTTTCGCCGGTGGTCTTCTGCCTCATGGATCGTCGATCACAGGGCAAACGGAGGCCGACTTCGAGGCATACCGAGAACCCATTCCATCATCTGCTTGATATTCATAAAGATTGGCTCGCTGCGGGGCACATTTCTGCCAATACGCCGGACAAATGACGGAAGGCTCCGACATCCCGTGTGTTACACTGATGATGTCGGACTTGACCTCACCGTCTTGGCGACGCGCCTGCCGAGTCATGACTTGCGCCGTGAGTCTTCGGCCCTTGAGGGGCTGCCCATGCCACAAACACCCACCGTGCATTTCGAAGCGGCGAGTACACTTGCCGTAGTCATGTCGTCCCACGAGCCGCTGCTGTTCCTGTCCGACGACCTCAGGATCATCGCGGCGAGCACATCTTTCTGCCGGGCGTTCGAGATAGACCCCGCCTCCGTCACGGGCAGGAAACTCGCCGAACTCGGACAAGGAGAGTGGGCGATGCCCAGGCTGCAGTCGCTCTTGACGGCCACGGCAACCGGCAGCGCGCGGATCGACGCCTACGAGATCGACCTGCAGCGACCGAACCAGAAAACGCGGAACCTGGTCGTCAATGCGCGAACGCTCGACGATGGCGACCTCGAGCACATTCGCTTGCTTCTCGCGATCACCGACGTGACCGAGATGCGCGCCGAGGCCCGGCTGAAGGATGATCTCGTGCGCGACAAGGCTATTCTGTTGCAGGAGGTCCAGCACAGGGTGGCCAACAGCCTGCAGATCATTGCCAGTGTCTTGATGCAGAGTGCCCGCCGCGTTCAGTCGGAAGAGGCTCGTGGCCATCTCCATGACGCCCGTCACCGCATCATGTCGATCGCGGCGCTGCAAAGACAGCTCTCCACCTCGGCAGGCGGCAGCGTCGAGCTGCGTGCCTATTTCACGCAGCTCTGCCAGAGCCTCGGTGCATCCATGATCGCGGACCCCGAGCGACTGTCGATCAAGGTGACTGTGGATGACAGTAGCATTCCCGCTGACATCTCCATCAGTCTGGGTCTCATCGTCACAGAACTCGTGATCAACGCACTCAAGCATGCCTTTACCGATGAGCGGGCCGGAATGATCAAGATCGACTACCAATCCTCGGACAAGGATTGGACGCTATCCATCTCCGATAACGGAATTGGCATGCCAGTCGGGAACGATGCGCCCAGGGCCGGGTTAGGGACTGGCATCGTGGAAGCGCTCGTCAAGAATCTCGAAGGCGAGATCACCCTGAGCGACGCTTCCCCTGGAACGGTGGTGACGATCAGCCATCGGGAAACGCCAGGACTCCAAACCGTTTTTTCGCCGGCTGCCTAGGCCACGATTGGTCTCTGAAGCGCCAATGGCTGCCATGTGGCAGCCGAACTCATACTGCGAGTGAACAATGAAGAACGGCAAACCGGTCGTCCTGGTCGTGGAAGACAGTGCGTTAATACGAATGAGCGCAGTCGACCTCGTCCTGTCTGCAGGCTACGAAGCGCTGGAAGCTGGCGACGCCGATGAGGCGATCCGCATCATGGAAACACGAGACGACATCGATCTGGTCTTCACCGATGTCCAGATGCCAGGCACGATGGACGGCATCAAGCTGTCCCACTACATCCGCGATCGATGGCCGCCCGTGAAGCTGATCGTCGCATCCGGTGCAGCCGTTGTCGAAGAAAGCATGCTGCCGGCCGGAAGCCGCTTCTTCCCCAAGCCCTATGACGACTTGACCATCACCGAAGCGATGGAACGCCTGCTTGCCAGCGAGAACCCGAAGGCCACCTCGCTCTGAAGCCAAAGGCGTGAACTGGCCCCCATCGACTGGGGGCCAGACGCGTTATTTGGGTGCCGAAGCCTTGCCCAGTTTCACGGAAGGCTCCCTTCCCCAGACCCGGAGCTTGGCAAGCGACGTGACGAACCCGTCCAGCCCTTCGTCGCCGGGCAAGGCGATCACCCCCTCGTCGACAGCCTCCGCAATACCCGCCTTTTCCAGAAGCGGCATGGCCGACTGGTCGTAGCCAATATACTTGCAATGCTGGAAGGCATCCGCCACGAAATCCCGGGCGGTTGCTTCCTTCACGAGGTCGTCCATCGCCTCGGCCGATGTCAGCAGCGCGACGGCATCGAACAGAACCGAAGGCCCACCATCAATCATATGTTGGACGTCGATCCAGCTCCCATCCGACGCCTTGACGCCGCCCACCTTCGGGGCGATCAGCTCGAAGACAGCCTTTTCCTTGGTGATCGCCGCCGTCAGATCTTTCAGCAGTTTCGCATCGACGCCATCCGTGACGAGGATACCGAGCTTACGGCCTTCGAAACGTTTCGGGCCGCGTTCCACGATGCTGAGCGAAGGGGCAGGCTCCAGATCGTGGCGCGTCGGCATCGCGGCATCTGCGGCTTTCGGCATCGACTGGAAGCCGAGCTTCTGCGCCACGGTGTTCGCCAGCGTCTCATCTATGTTGAGGAGATGAGAGACCATGCGCTCGCGGATCACGGCTGTTTCCACCTTGCTCAGCTCGAAGGTCAAAGCTGCCGCGATATGCCGCTGCTCTGGGGCTGTCTGGCTGATGTAGAACTGGCGGGCCTGGCTGTAGTGGTCGGCGAAGCTTTCAGGACGGAGACGCGCCTTGGTGCCCTGCTCTTCTGCCGGGAAATGACGATAGCCACGCGTCGGCGATTCCCGCGGCCCTTCACCGAAGGAGTTGGGCTGGTAGTTCGCCCTTCCGACCGGATTGCGCATCGCCATGTGACCATCCTGCTGGAAGGTCGCAAAGGGACACTTCGGCGCATTGATCGGCAGATGGGTGAAGTTCGGCCCGCCCAGACGCTTCAGCTGTGTGTCGAGATAGGAGAAATTGCGGCCCTGCAGCAGCGGATCGTTGCTGAAGTCGATGCCCGGCGGCACGTTCTGCGTCATGAAGGCAACCTGCTCCGTCTCCGCAAAGAAATTGTCGGGCATGCGGTCGAGCACCAGCCGGCCAATGGCCACAGGGGCCAGGATCTCCTCAGGAATAATCTTCGTCGGGTCGAGCACGTCGAAGTCGAAGCTGTCAGCGAATTCCTGATCGAAGAGCTGAACCTGCAACTCCCATTCCGGAAAATTGCCGGACTGGATGGATTGCCAGAGATCGCGGCGATGGAAGTCGGGATCTGCGCCGTTGATCTTGACGGCCTCGTTCCATGCCACCGACTGGAGACCCAGCTTCGGCTTCCAGTGGAATTTGACGAAGGTGGATTCGTCCTTGTCGTTGACAAAGCGGAAGGTGTGAACGCCAAAACCTTCCATGAAGCGGAAGGACCGCGGGATCGTCCGGTCCGACATGATCCACATGACCATGTTCATGCTCTCAGGCGTCAGGCTGATGAAATCCCAGAAGGTGTCATGGGCGGTCTGCGCCTGAGGGAAGGCCCGATCAGGCTCCTGCTTGGCGGCATGGATCAGATCCGGGAACTTGATGGCATCCTGGATGAAGAAGACCGGAATGTTGTTACCGACGAGATCCCAGTTGCCCTCCTGGGTGTAGAGCTTGACAGCGAAGCCGCGGACATCGCGGGCAAGGTCGGCGGAGCCCTTGTTGCCGGCAACGGTCGAGAAGCGAACGAAGGCTTCCGTTCTTTCTCCAGGACGCTGGAAGAGATCGGCCTTGGTATACTTGGCGAGCGATTCATAGGTTTCAAAATAGCCATGCGCGCCATAGCCGCGGCATGGACAACGCGCTCGGGAATGCGCTCGTGGTCGAAGTGAAACATCTTCTCGCGGAAATGGAAGTCGTCCACGACCAGCGGACCACGCGGCCCGACACGCAGCGAATTCTGATCGTCGGAGACAGGGCCGCCCTGGGCCGTCGTCAGCAGTGGCACGTCGCCCTCGGCGATCTGATGCAGTTCGCCCCCTTCGCCGCGCTGCATTGTCTGGTCGTGGATCTTGGCAGTCGCAGTCTTGGGCGAAACGGACCCACGGGTTGGTGTCTTGGCCATGGAGGACTCCTGGAGCATGCGCTCTGATGGTGGGGAGGAAGCTGCTGGAAAAGCAAATGACCGCCACAAGCGGGCGGTCTCGCAGGGATCGAGGCAGCTTAGCTGGCCTTCTTCATGCCCTTGGTGTTTGCCGAGGCCTCGCCGAGTGCCGTGAGCTTCTGGTCGGTGGCAATCTCTTCCTGCAGATTGGCATCCAGCAACGGGATCGCATCCTTCAGGCCGAGCTGCTTCGCCCAGGACTTGAGAGTGCCGTAACGGGCGATTTCATAATGCTCGACGGCCTGTGCAGATGAAATGAGACCCGCATCAAGGGCGGCTGTGCCCTTGTAGTCTTCCATGATCTCTTCGCCTTCGGCGAGGATGCCCTGGATGGCTTCGCAGGTCTTGCCGCGAGGCGACTTGCCGAGCAGTTCGAACACCTGTTCCAGACGTTCGATCTGGCCCTGGGTTTCCTCGCGGTGCTGCAGGAAGCCAGCTTTGCCCTCTTCCGACTGCGCTGCACGCGCCATTTTCGGAAGAGCCTTCAGGATCTGCTTCTCGGCAAAATAGATGTCCTTGAGCGTATCAAGGAACAGGTCAGACAACGTCTTTTCGGTAGCCATCGGGGAATCCATCCAAATTTGGTGAAGTATCAGGTGCCCAACCGCCCAATGCTTCAATGGTTCCCGCATGACCCTAGCCCAGTTCAAACGCTCGCGACCCTTCGTTCGTGGTCAACGATATCACTCGGGCGAGGTTAGGCTTCTGCTACTGTGCCGAAGACCGATCCCCCACTGACCAAAACAGTGGGGGCATCACGCTCCAAACTCTCACTCGATCTCGACGCGCCCCTTCTTTTCGTCTTTGTCCTTCTTCTTCTGCAGAAGCCAGGTCAGCAGATCCTGTTTTTTCTTTGGAGTTTCCTTTGTCTTTTTCACGATGACTTTGGGGCGATAGACCTTGATGTCATCGAGGGCGGCAAATTTCTCGCCATACTCCTTCTTGATCGATGCGACCCGGCCCCAGCTCTTCGCGCGCGACGCAAGCACCGCAAGGCCAACGACACCGCCTTCCGTGGGCTCCCATTCGACGGATTGCTCGAAGAGGCGCGATGCTTCCTTGGTCGCCTTGTTGTCCAGCCGGTACCAGCCGAGTGCCTGGGCGCCGAGGGCGGACTTCAGTTCGAAAACATATGCCTCGAAGGTTTGGAGTTCGTCCTCAGCCGGCGACAGGGGCGCCTCTTGATTGGTGAGACCGGCCGCGACCAGTTCAATATAGATCTTTTTCAGCTCAGGGGTCTGGGCTGCGTATTGGCGGGCAATCTGCAGCGCTTCGTCGCGGTGCTCCATGTTGCGAAGCGTCAGGATGACGCCCTCGACACTCTTCAGGCTCGTCGTCATCCGCGTGGCGCTGACGAACCAGTGGTAAGAGGCCTCCCAGCTCTGCTGACCATAATAGAACCAGCCAAACAGCTCCGCATCGACAGCGGAGAACGAGCGTTGCACGTAATCGCTGAAGCGCTGCAGTTCATCCATCGTCAGAGCGCTAGCGGGCCCCTGACCTTGTGCGACCATGCCCATCTTTCGCCGAACCAGATCGAAGGACACATTGTCGAATTCGCCCGTTCCGTCCGGGAGGATGTTGCCGAGAGCCACGAGAGACCGGGTTCCAGCCTCAGGAAGCAGAAGGCTCGCCTTCTGGACGGTCGACAGGCGTTCGATCGGGTCTTCGCAGGTCGTGACGATGTATTTGTAGAGATCGAAGGCCCGGGCAAAGTCCCTGGACTGCGCGAGAGCCTCTGCCGTGATCCACATGGTGTTCATCTCGGCACAGACCATCAGCTGCGGCGAGCCCTCGGCCAGTGTTACGACCTGGCCCCAGTTACGCTGAGCATGCGAGCGCTCCATCAACTTGCGGGTTTCGCCAAGCGCCAGCTTGTCGAGCAGTTCCTGGCTCGGCTTCCAGTTCGGGTTTTCACTCTGCAGCTTGGCAATTTCGGTGCGAACACGCACGTAGTCTCCGCTGCCGAAAATATCCCAGAGCGGCTGTTCGGAGATATTCGTCGGTGCATCGAAGAGATCTTCCGGCGCATCCCAGTCGGGATAAAGGGTCTTCAGGCGCCGCAACTCGGCGCCAAGACGTTTCAGGTCGCGAGTCTGCGCATAATAACGAAGCGCGGTTTCATCGACTTCCGACAGGGTGGAGGCCTTCGGTTCTTCGGTCTGCTGGCTGAGTTTCGCGATCTGCATCTCGACGCTGTCACGGGTAGCGACGGGTGCCGGGCTTGCGGTGGGCTGCAGTGTGCTGGCTGCGGCAGGCTGCTCAGCCGGCCTCCGCGCGGACGTGGTCGTCGTGCTCGGACCGAAGGGGTTCTCCCCGGGGGCCACGTCCCGGATGACCGGGGCGGCCGGTTGAGGCGCAACGGCCATGACCGGGCTCGCGGCCTCCGGCATCGGCGCGGGCAGAACGACTTGTGCCGGTGCCGGCATGCTTGGCACGACAGCCTGCGGCACAGCCGTGTTGGCCGGGACGACAGGCGGAAGTGTGGGCGCGACCGCGGTTGCCGAGAAGGGGGCGAAGTTCGGCATGGCAGGCTGCACGGTGGCCGGAGCCGAGACATTCGTCATCTGGGCTCCACCTGGGATCACGACCCCCATGGCGGGGTAATTGTTCACGCCGTCACCTGTCGCCTGGCTGATCGGAATAATGATGCAGGCGCCGAGGAGGAGAGCTTTCTTCAGGGGAAGTCGGTCAAACATGTGGGGTACCTTTCAGCGATCGCCATGAGGCTCAGCACATGGAGAGTGGCGGGGTAATAGTCTTGGGAGCTGAAGTCAGAGAGAAGAGCGACGTCGGGACGCCTGCCCAGGCTGCATTCGACGAGCGCCGCAACCGCCTGATAGCCGGGGTCGGGCATGGGAGCGATCCGCGTCGCCGTCGCAAGTTCGACGACGGACATCGATGCGGTCCCGAACTGTTTCCAATGCGATGCGAAGATCTCGAGAATGTCGGGATAGTCCCGGGAATACCAGGCGAGATAAAGCGGAACACGAATGGCGTCATAACCGAATTGCGATGGGTAGCCGCTGGCCGGTCGGGGCATATCGCCGGAAAGAGACAGCCAGTCCGACGGCAGTCGGGCCGGTCCGAAGCGCGCGTCGCGAAGCAGTGTCACTCCGCTGTCCATCAAGGCCTTTGACGGAAAACGGTTCGACAGACGACCGAGGTCAACAATGGCCGGGAAGATCCAGTAGGCCATGTTCACGACAGGCCCGTCCGCTTGTTCATTCGGACCGAAACCGTGGACCCCCGGCAGGAGGACCAGGCCGTGATCCGTCTTGATGGTTGCGCGCTCGACGATGGCGTCAGAAAGCCGTCTGGCCTCACGCTGAAGTTCCGGCTCGTTCCAGCGCTGGCCGGCGCGCATCAGGGCCCAGGCGATCAAGAGGTCGCCGTCGGTCGCATTGTTGCGGTCGGTGATCGGCGGCATCTGGCTTGGATCCCAGCGCCAGGCTGCCAGTCCATCCTCCCTGACGAAAAGATTGCCCTTCGTCCAGGCCCAGATCCGGTCGAAGCTGTCGCGGTCATCGGCTGCTTCTGCCATCAGCATGCCGTAACCCTGGCTCTCGCTGTGGCTGATGCCGCCTGCCCTGTTATCGACCACCCGTCCTTCGTCGGTGACGAAGTTATGGCGGTAGACCAGCCATGCGCCGGCCGTGATGTCGGCCGCGACATTGTCCTCCTGCTGTGACAGTGTCGCCGTCGTGGCGCCCGCGATCAGGGCGCCACTCAGCAGACATGTCAGGATGAGAAGACGGGTCCTCACGATTTGCGTCCCTGCCTCAGGACCACGAAGGTTGCCGCGCCGAGAAGGATCGCCACCACGATCTGGGCGATGGTGAACTCCCGAGCATTGTTCGAGAACCAGCCCGCCACGATGAGACGGCCATTCTGCAAGCTGAGCGGCTTGGTCTCATACAGGCGCTCATGGCCGGCCATCTTGCGCTCGACCAGGGTGCCGTCGCGTTTCAGGGCATTGACGGACCCTGCGAGACGACCCCAGACATCGGTCTGAGCAAGGCTGCGCATACCCTCGTCCAGGATGGCAGGATCACGAACGGCCACGACCGTCCATGCATCCCGTTCGTTGACCAGGCGTTGGGCCACCAGCATGTCGGCCTCGCCGCTCACATGATAGACGCCATCGGCGGACAGGACATTGGGATCATCAACCAGTCCCAATTGCGCAGCCTGGATGCGGACCCGCACCGTAAGGCTCTCATAGAGGTTATGGACGCCCTCCCGCAGACGCGCGACGACCGATGTCGGACGTTCGCCCTGTGCCGGTGCAGCCGACCCGTCGACCGAGAGGGCCGGTGCGGTCTCTTCGACCGGGGCGCCAGGCTGCAGGATCTGGTTCGCGTCCAGAGACAGGGCCATATCGCTGGCGACAGGATTGAGGTCGATGCCGAGATCGGATCTCAGCTGTCCGGAGAAGCCCGAGAAGGTCCCGAAGGCCAGAAGAGGACCCTGACGGTCCAGCGGCCAGCCGGAGCTCACCGAAACCGGGCTTACTTCGCGAGAGGCATAGGCCATCTTCGCCAGGAAGCTGGCAGCGGCTCCAAGCATGGTTTCATCCATGCCTTCGACATACAAGGGCGTCGCGCGACCGTTGCCGAACCCGGCCTTGCCAGCCGAGACGACCGCGAGATCGGGTGCATGACCAATCTGGGCAAAAGCCGGGATGTTCAGCGTGCTGTCACCCTTGATGAAGAAGCGCGCCGTGGAATTACCGAGCGAGGCCGGATCACAGACCGCGTCGGACGCCGTGGACAGTTCCGCCTCGAACTCGATGACATTGTAGCCGGGTCTCAGCTTGTTAAGCGGGATCGGGAGCACCTGACCGTCGATGCGGCCAGAGCGCGCTTCTCCCAGCCGGATATTGGCAACGGTCTCGCCGTTTGCCCGCACGACCATCTGCGATGTGGGCGAGAGCCCGGCAGCGTACTCAGCGTTGAGCTTCAGGTTCGCAGCGCCATAGTCGCCGGGGTAAAAGTCGGCCGGCAGGCTGAACGAGATCGATTGCTCGAAATGGCGTCCTGCGAAGGGACGCGAGACGAAGCCCAGTTCCGCAAGCGAATTTGCGCTGCCGGATTCCAGCAGGCGACCCCGGCGGTTGCCAAGCGCGCGCCGGCCCTGTGGCGAGCCGTCGGTGACTTCGGTCTGCGCGCGCAGGGTGAAGTCGCGGATCGTGGTTGCCAGTTCATCCGCGGTGCGTGCTGCAACGACCATTCGGCTTCTGCCGCTCGCAGGATCGATGTCGAACTGAACGCCGGACTGCTCCGGTGTCACGCCGATGAGGTCACGGACCGTGCCGAAAGTGCCGACGACCAGATCGATGCCGGGACCGGATCCGATCTCATTGCCGACCGTCACGACCGGGCGATCGAAATGGCCAAGGATCGACAGGGCCTGGACGACCGAGAAAGTGCGATCGATGTCCTCACCGGCGGCTCCGCGCGGGATAAGTCCATTGATCGCGGCATGACCATTGACGTCACGGCTATAGGCCAGGAGCGTCGAGACATCGCTCGGATCGTCCTTGGCATTGCGGGTGAAAACGAAGCCGGTCAGGGCCGGGTCGATCTGGGTCCAGAGTTCGTATGTCGCCTCGACGGTGCAATCGACGCGATGCGACTGGTCGAGCAGAATGGTCACGGCATTGTAACCCGGCTGGAGCAGGCCTTTCGGCAGTTCCAACTCGACCTGATGCGCATCGCCGGATTTCAGATTGACGGTGCCGATGTCCCGGTCGTTGACGAAGATGCGCATGGCAGAGCGTTCAGGCGCCACCGAGATCGCCGTCTGCATCGTCAGGATGAGCTTCGCCGATCCCGTCATTTCCGAGGGAAGAACGACGAAGGGATATTCCCGGTTCGCGGATTCTCCAGGGAAGAACAGGTCCCGCTTGTCTGCAATCAGACGACGGATCTGATTCTCTTCCTGGAAATATTCCTTGGTCTCGGTCTGGGCTTTCGCCTGCGGAGCAAGGACGAAACCGGTCGAGGTGGCGGCGGCCGATGGCGAGGCTGCGAGAAGCAGGCCTGCGGCAGCGAGCAAGGAGAGGTGCTGTCTGATCATTCTCCGGCCTCCCTGTGGCGGACCGGGGCAGCAGCCAGTGCCGCGCCGGCAAGGGGTTTCAATCTCTGCGGCTCCGCCTTGTCATCCGGCTTGCCGCCAAGGGCGACGCCGATCGCGGCGAGTGGGCAGGTAAACGCCCAGCGCAGGATGCGCAGGCTACCGGCAATGATGCTCTTCGGCCGCTGACGCAGCGCCCGCTGCTCACGGACCACCGACATGTCGTGCATCAGCAGTTCTGCGATGATCGGGAAGTGGTGAGGCTCCGCATCGAAGCGCAGCGCAATCGCACCATCTTCATCCGGCGAGCCGCCGACGATGCTGACCGGGAGCGATGTCACGAGCAGGTTGGAGGACACACTCAGCAGCTGAAGCCGGCCATACTCGCCCTTGCGGAGCATACGTGACGAACCCTGCGCCGGGATCAGCTTGGCACCCCTGGCCGAGGCTTCGGTGACGGCGCCCCGCAGGACGGTTTCACCGAATTGCAGTTCGACGGTGGTGCGAAGCGGCAGTTCGACACCGGCAAGGTCCTGGCTGCGTTCGGTGACCACGCCGAGGGCGCAGCCCGCGATCATCAGGTTCATCCAGTTCCAGGCACCGACGATTAGCAGAAGGCTCGAGATCTCGGGTTCGGTGTTGTAGCGGTATGCTGCAACGAACAGGGTGAAGCTGAGTATGCCGAAGATGATGAAGTAGGGCAGCGAGAGTTCCGAGAGCCGGTCCTGCTTTAGCGACACACCCTTGTCGGTCACCTTGAAGGTAGGACTTTTCGGCTTGAGCAGCACGCTGACGATGGCCTGAAACAGATAGACCGACTGCACATATTCGTAGAGCTCGGAGATCCAAGGCCAGCGCACGCTGCCATAGAGATAGGTGCGCACCATCTCGCCCACGATCAGATACATGACCGTGTAGGCGAAGAAGTCCTCGAAGGACGCCACGAAGATCTTCATGTCGAACAGGATGAAGAGCAGCGGAGCGATGAAGAAGACAGAGCGAACGAAGGGGAAGAACCAGAAGAGCGAGCTCGAGATGTAGCTCAGGCGCTGCGGCAGAGAGAGGCCGCGCTTGAACAGCGGGTTCTTCAGCATCAGGATCTGGACCATGCCCTGGCACCAGCGCGAGCGCTGACCGACGAAGCTGGCGAAGGTTTCGGGCTGCAGGCCGGAGATCAGCGGCTTGTCGATGTAAAGGCTGTTCCAGCCGCGGGCATGGAGTTCGAGCGCCGTTTCGCAGTCCTCGGTGATCGTGATACCCGAGAAGCCGCCGACCTCTTCGAGCGCCTCACGGCGCAGGACGGCCGCCGAGCCGCAGAAGAAGGAGGCGTTCCAGCGGTCCAGACCCTTCTGGATCTTGCCATAGAACATCTCGTTTTCCGACGGCATGCGGCCGAAGGTTCCGAGGTTGCGCTCAATCGGATCCGGATTCGAGAAGAAGTGCGGGGTCTGCACGAGGAAGAGACGTTCGTCTTCCGAGAAATAGCCGACGGTTTCGCGCAGGAAGTTGCGTTCCGGCGCATGGTCGGCGTCGAACACGACGACCAGATCGGCCTGGGTGCGCCAGAGGGCGGCGTTGAGATTGCCGGCCTTGGCATGCACGTTCTCCGCGCGGGTCATGTAGACAGCGCCGAGATCGCTGCAAAGATCCTTGAGGATCGCTGCGCGTTCCCTGGCCTTCGCCGCCGACACCGGGTCATCGCTGTTGCGCTTCTGGTCGGTACCGCCGTCATCGAGCAGGTAGACGGTGAACTTGTCCGATGGATAATCCATGGCCTTGGCCGCCGCGACCGTCAGCGCCAGGATCTCCCTGTCTTCGTTGTATGTCGGGACAAACACGTCGACGGTCGGGCTCTCATCCTCGTCGAGTTCCGGAGCCCGGGGGCGCTCGATGGGATCGGCAACGACGAAGAGGCTGATGCCGAGCATCAGGATGCAATACATCTCGGCCGCATAGAGAATGATGCCCGGGATGAAGGAATAAAGATCCTCAAGCGGCGGGAGCGTGCTCGTCGTGCGCCAATAGGCATATTGCAGGATCACGACGCTCGCCAAGGCGAGGAAAACGTGGCGCCAGAAGCCATCGAGCTTCAGGAGCATGATGACCGCCAGGATAGCGATGACGATGACCGAAAGGTTGAAACGGGCGGAATGCCCGACGGGCTGCGCGATCAGCAGGAACATCGCCACAACGATGGCCAGCCAGGCAGCATAGCGAATGATATCTCGCACGATTTTGGACTCCTCATGAGTTCGATCGTCGATTGCCTATCGGGTACCCCTGAGTATAGGCGAACACTCTCATGCATCTTTCAGTTGCACTAAAGGTACGGCACCAGACAGGTCGGGGGACACCTGAAGTTAATCTCTGTTTAACCTTAGGAGCGGCTCGATGAGAATGTGAAGTGCTCTATTCAGCTCTGGCGGTGGGTTGTCCGAATCCTGTCGGAGAATGTCGAGATAGTTGCGCTGCAACATAAAATTTTAGTCAAAATGGCCAAATAAACACCCAAAAAAGGATGGGATTTTTATTTTATATTGTCCTATTAGCTGTACAAAATTCGACTAGTATTGCGACTTACTGATTACTATCGAAACTATCGAACATTGCAGATGTAACGTTTTCTCCATACCCGCTTCTGAGACAATATGACTGTTTTATGAACATGAGCTGCCCGTTTTTTATGCATAACTAAGCTTGATTGTTCAATTTCCTTTACCAGGATCTGCAGAAGCTGAGGTTGGCTCGAATGACACGCGTAATCATGATTGTGCTACGCAGCAACTGCGGAATGTTGGAAATTGCGTCTGTCGTGGAGAGCTTCCGCTATGCCAGCGAGCTGTCCGGAAACCGCTCATACGCTTTGACAACCTGTGCCGCAGGCTATCAGACGCTCCAGACGGATGAACATTGGATCCACCTGAGTGCCGTACACAACTTGGCGAACGCACCACCGGAGGTTGATACACTCATCGTGCCGGATGGATCTCCTGTCACGCTGCAGGATCACGATCTCCGCATCATCGAATTCCTTGCCAAGAGCATGCCCAAGGTGCGGCGGCTCGCCACCTTCGGCAATGGAGTGTTGTTTGCAGCCGCGGCCGGAATGACGCGTGGGCATACGGTTGTCGCCAGTGGCGACGTCCAGCAGCGGCTCGCCACACTTTGCTCACAGACGATCGTCGAGCCGCATTCAGATCTGCACAAGAGCGGCAAGATCTGGAGCGCGCGAGACGCCACCGCCGGGCTGGCGCTTGCACTTGCCCTGATCGAAGAAGATCTGGGGCGTGAGATCGCGAAAGAGGTTGCCCGTCGCTTTGGCTCACGCCTCGCGGACGCGGATATGCGATACGGAACACGCGCGAGACGTCTGCCCAGCCTCGACACCGGAAGCCCCATCGAACGCCTGCAGGAATGGGTCACGGCCAACCCGTCCGCGGATCTCAGTGTCGGCAAACTCGCAGACATGGTCGCAATGAGCGAGAAAACCCTCTCGCGCGCATTCAAGCAGAAGACCGGACAGACGATCGGCGAATTCGTGTTGTCGGTCAGGCTGCGCTACGCCTGTGAAATGCTGGTGGCCGGGGAGCGAAAGATAAAGGACATCGCCCGTCTGGCTGGGCTCGGAAGTCAGACGAACATGCGTCAGCTGTTCATCAATCGCTATGGGCGACCGCCATCGCAATATCGCCAGACCAACGTCGAGCGGGCGATGATGGAAGAGATCTGAGCCGGAGGGGCCTGCTGTTTCCCGACGGCGTGAGGTCAGAGACAGTTGTTGCATGAGCCTACGCTCTCGTGAGGCGCTGCGAGAAACTGGGGCAACTGCAGTCTCTATGCCCGAACTGGCCGCCTTTCGTTGACCACGGCCAGGACTTTATGACCTCATCGATCCAGAAAGTTACACTGACCGATGGGCATTGGTCTCGCCAGCGCCGCGACGAGTCCGGCCATCTGAGGCCGATCCACGCCATCGACCGGCTGGATGTTGAGTGCCTCCTCCTTTGGCCACCAGTCGCCGCCCGCCCAATAGGCCCAGCCAATGAACACATCCCGATTGGCGTCAACGGCTTCCGTCATGGCGGCAGCGGCCGCAATGCAGGACGGTTCTCGTGTGACGCCGAACTCGCCGAGAAACCCTTTTGCTCCGGTGCTCCGCAACCAGTTGGCAACTTCGCCGACGGACGCGATCGCCTCTTGGGCGCGTAGGCAGCTGTCCTTCTTTCCGGAAAAATCGCCATCGAAATACTGGTGGAACTCATAGACAAAATGGTTGGCGGGGTCTCGCACACCGGCCATCACGGACGCGTTCGAGCCACCATACCAGTCTGCACCCCAGCTATGCGCACCGGTCCAGGCCGTACCCGGCACCATCACGAGATTGCTGTTCGAGATGGTGCGTATGCTGGCGATCGCCTCGTTCGCGATGGCAAGCCAGCTGACCGCGGAGATATCGTAGGGCTCGTTCATCAACGCAAAGATGACACCAGGATCCTGTCCGAATTCCTGCGCGAGCCGCCGCCACAGATCGGAGAAAGCCCCCGGCGGAACATCGGGTGAACCGATCAACTGACCTTGATAACGGGCATAATTATGCGGATCGAGGATGACGACGATATCCTTGTTCCGCATGGACACCACCATATCCTTCAGCCGCGTCAGCTCATCAGCCGAAAAGTCGCCGAAAAGCGCGGGCTGAAGACGCTCCCAAAGGAAGGGAAGCCGGACAGTGTTGAAACCCTTTGCAGCGAAATAATCGACCGTTTTGGCAGATGGATAGGTGTAATCTTTCCCGAATTCCCCAGGCAGCGTGCCGAACTCGGCTCCCGCAAGGTTCACGCCACGAAGGCAACTTCCCTCTGTAGCGGAAACACTCTCAACCGCCTGCCCAGTCAGCAACAGTGCAACCACGGCCGTCCGCCATAAACATTTCATCTCGACCACGCCCCTCCTGGCACCTCCTGCTACATTGCTGTCTCAGGCGGGCCGGACCCTAGAACGCATTGGAAAAGGCTTCAAGTCGTCGACAATTCACATCGTCATTGAGGAGCCACCGCGGATATTGACCGGAAGCTGAAGGCAGTGTTCGACATCCTTGAAGGGGTGACGATACGGCCTGAGAATTGCACCTTCCCGTGGACCACACGCCCGAATAAACCGCGGCACGCCGTGGCAAATGCCGAGATGTGCAACCTGACGCTGCGTCCGAACCCGGCGACTTGGTCTTCCGCAAGCTCTCGATCAAGGTTTTTTTGGCTCTAGAGTTAACGCAAGAGCCGCGGTCAACTTTGGCCGATAATGGCATAACGCGTTATGCCGATTATTTGATTTGTTCGTTGCTCGGCAAGTCCGTCGGCGCTTTAACTCGGGCGAAACATTAACCGTCGAGTTACCATGTCGAATCAAATCACCGCCCAGCCGATCCAAAGCACCACGATGGATCATCAGAACCACGAAGCGACCGTCGCCGGCCGTGCGGTACCGGACCGGCAGATGGAATTGGCGCAGGCGGCAGTGGCAAACACGACGCCGACCGCCCAGGCTGTTATGGCCGAGCCCTCAAATTCCGTCATGGAGATTGCGCCTGGTGCAGACAACACCGTGATGCTACCCGCCGGGACAAACCTCGACAATGCCGTCTTCCGCGTAGAAGGTGCTGACCTGATCGTCGTCCTTGGCGAGGGTTCGGAACTTGTCGTCACAGGTGGTGCCATCAATATTCCGACCTTCCTGATCGGGGATGTCGAACTTCCCCAGGAAGCGCTCTTTGCAGCATTGGACGCAAGCGACATCAACATTGCCGCAGGGCCTGACGGTTATTCCGCCTCGACCCGCGCGCCAAATTCCAATGCTGACTTCGATGACAGCGCAATCATCAGCGATTTCCAGAATTTCGCTATGGCATCCCTGCTGGAGGGCACGTCTTTCGGAGACGAGATCCCCGAAAGCAGCCCGTCCCTCGGAATCGATGGTCGTCCGTCCATCATCGCCATGAGCGCGCCGATCGCGTTCAGCGAATCCGTGATTGCTGACCGCGATGAAGGCAATCAGCGCTACAGCGGCATCCTCGGTTTCGATCCCGGCTCGGACTTCGGGATGATCAGCGCCATCAGCTTTTCCGGAGTCATCAATCGTGACGAAGCGGGTCTCGGTGGTGAGATTGCAGCGAGCCTGACCTCGGGTGGACAGGCAATCACGATCGAGAGCTATCCGGCACCGACGGATGCTTCAGTCGTAAGCTTCGTCGCACTGAGGGCCTTTGATAGCCAGGGCAAAACCGTTTTCACGATCACCGTCGACAATCGACTGACCGGCGAATTTACCTTCGAACTCTCGGGAAAACTGGATCATCCGGATGCCGACCTGGACGGGAAGCAAATCGGTCTCGAAGACATTCTGAGCCTCGGCTTCACCTACACCGTGTCCGACCGGGACGGCGATTCAGCCACAGGTGACTTCCGGATTGACATCAAAGACGATGGCCCGACGATCACACCCGTTCCATCTGAACAGCTGGATGAGGAAGACCTGCCCTCTATCCCGGGCAATTCGGGCGACAGCTATGAAGGCGGCGATCTCGAGGAGCAGGCTGGCACCGCCAATGGCGGGGGCAGAACGGTATCGGCTTCTCTCGGCATTAATTGGGGGGCCGACGAGAACTCCGGTCATGAAGGCGCGCTGGTCTTTGTCGGCTATGAACCCGAACGCGTCAGCAGTAACGACGGCAGGGAAGCTATCGAAGGTCTCAAGTACCAGCAGGTCCACGTCAATTCGGAGGTGCCGCTGACCACAGCCGGTGAACCCGTCTTCTACTTCCAGACGGAGATCGACGGTCAGGCTGCGCTGGTCGGCTTCACGGGAGAAAATCCGCAGGATCAGGCAAACTGGGTATTCACGGTGACGCTCGACAACAGCGGACCAGGAGCCAGCTATCACTTCACGCTGCTGAAACCGGTCGATCACATCGAAACGGATGTCGAAGACGATGTCCGTTTCGATTTCGAATTCCGTGCGACCGATTCCGACGGAGACAGCGTAGACGGACGCTTCTCGGTCATCGTCAACGATGATGCACCGCTCGCCAGCATGGAAACAGGCCCTTCGGAAGCCATCGAGGATTCCGCTCAAGGGCCCCTCGGGGCAGACGGCACTCCAGATGAAACCGGCACGGGGCGGATCGTGATCGGTGAGGCAGGCGACCTCTTCAACGCCGGAGCCGATGGATTGGGCAGCGTTTCCATCCACAACGGAAGTTTCTCGGTCGTTTGGCTACCAAAGGAAGGAACCGCTCAGGTCGAGTCCATCATTTGGAGCGATGGAGAACCCGGCAAGGACGGCAGCACGACATTTGTGGCCACAGGCCAGGATTCCGACCAGACTGCCGCCATCCTGATCATCAACGCCGACGGCTCCTACAGCTTCGAGATGACCGCACCCTATGCCCACAAGGAGGGCTCTGACAGCGGCTCGATCAACATCGGCTTCACCGTTACCGACAAGGATGGCGACACCGCCTATGGTGAAATCTGGCTGCACGTCAACGACGATGCGCCGAGCGCGACTGAAACCGTCAAGCTTGAGAAGACGGTCGAAGGCGCCGAGGTGTCGGGTGAGCTCTCAGCCGTTGTCAACTTCGGTGCCGACGGCATTGGAGGCTACAGCGTCGAAACAACCAATCTCTCTGCATCCCTGACCTCTCTGACCTCCAACGGTCAGCCTCTCTCCTATACGGTGCTAGACAACACGCTCTACGCAATGGTCGGCAAAACCGTCATTTTCACCTTTGCGGTCGATGCCAAGACAGGAGCTTACAGCTTCAAGCAATTCGGTGCGATCGACCATCTTCTGCCCGAGCCGGACGCTGCCGCCAACTTAGATGCAGAGCCTGTTGACGGCGATATCGTAGGCATTCCGACAGACAGCCTGACGCTCGATCTGTCCACTGCTGTAACCGTTCGCGACGGTGATGGCGACACCCTGGCTCTGCAGGACAGACTTCAGATCACGATTGCGGACTCCAAGCCTTCGTTTGCGCCTGTCGCGGAAGGCCTGGTAGCAGAGGACGGCCCCGGCACTGTCTCGTCCAAGACCGGCATCGACTTTGGCATCGACAACGGTCCCGCCCGGGAACTGGCGCTGGCTGAGAAGCTTTCTGTTACGGATCAGAAGGGCGCCACCATCGCACTCACATCCAACGGGCAAACCGTTCGCGTAGCGCTCGTGGGGTCGATCCTGATCGGTTATGTCGGCGAGAAGATTCCGTCCGATACGACGGATGAGAACAGCGTTTTCAGCCTGTCGGTCGACGCCTCGAGCGGTGACTACGTGTTCGAGCTCTATCTGCCGCTCGATCACAACAATCCGACGGCGGGCAATCAGTATCTCGACCTGACCTTCGAGGTCCAGGCAACCGATGCCGACCTGGATGTTGCCAATGGCTCGGTCAAGGTCCGCGTTGATGCCTCCGGCAAGCTGGACGGGACATCCATTTCTTATGCCGCTCTCGACACTGGCGTGTTTGTCAATCTGGGTGCCGCGACAGCAACCCGTGAAGGTCAATCGGTTGCGGCAGACACAGCGACGGATCGCGCGCTCCCAGGAACCCTCGGCCGCGACGGCATCGCAGGTCTCGTGAATGCGGAAGGCGGCACGGCAGACGACATTCTGGTCGGCGGCAACGAAGCCAACCTGTTGAAGGGGGGAGCAGGCAACGATCTGCTGATCGGCGGAAAGGGCGCGGATACGCTTGACGGCGGCACCGGCAACGACACCCTGGTTGTCTCGGCAGATGTTGACCATGCGACGACCGATACGCTGATCGGTGGCGTCGGCTTCGACACTGTGACCTTCGAAGCGACCGCCGCAGACAAGGGCTTGGTCTTTGATCGGGCGGACTCGGCGCTTGAGCTCTCCGGCGTCGAGAAATTTGTCGGCACCGACGGCAACGACGTCATTCTTCTCCCCGAGACATACACCACGACCGATGCTGCCTTCATCGAGATCGATGGCGGCAAGGGTAGCGACATCCTTCAGGGTTCCGACAGCCAGGCCGACAGGATCGATGGCGGCGAGGACGACGATGTCGTCTCAGGCCTGGGCGGCAATGACGAACTGTCCGGCGGATCTGGCAATGACCAGATCTGGGGCGGCACCGGCGATGACCGGATCATCGGTGGCGAAGGCGACGACACACTCTCCGGCGATGCTGGAGATGACGTCATCGAAGGTGGCGCTGGCAATGACACGATCGTCTATTCCATCGGCGACGGGCGCGACACGATCAATGGCGGCACCGAAGGCGCCGCCGGGCGCGACCTTCTGCGCATCGAGGGTTCTGCCGCCGCAGAAAACTACGTGATCTGGACCAGGAATGCCTACAACGCAGCCCATGACGGCAGCTATGGAGGCGCCTCGGAAATCCTCATCACCGTGAATGGAAGCGTCGTCGCGGAAGTCAACGAAATCGAGGATATCAAGATCAGCGGCAATGGCGGCACTGACACCTATTCCGTCGTTGGCGATTTCACCGAGACGTCCCTCCTGACCTCCACGGTCAGCCTTTCCGGCAGCGACGCCTCGGAACACTTCGATGTCTCCGGTCTCGCCTCAGCTCACTCGGTGGTGGTCAAAGCCGGTGCGGGCGAAGACCGTCTTGTGATTGGAGATACCACGGGTGAAAGCCGTTGGCAGGACGTCAAGGTGGTTAAGGATGCCGCGACCGGCGAGTTCTCCCTGACGCTGCCGAACGGCGCCGTGATCAAGGCAACCGGCGTCGAAAACTTCCAGTTCTCCAACGGAACGGTGACGGCCGAGCAACTCATCGAGCAGGCGCCCAGCACTGTGACCGCGACCATGCTCGAAGTGGTCGAAAACAGCGATACCGGCGTCCCTGTCGGGACAGTCGCGGGTGTTGACATCAATGGCGACATTGATCCGCTCACCTATGCCTTCGTCAAGGATGGCAAGACCTCGCTCGTATCGGCCGACGGCCGCTTTGTCATCGACGCGGCCACCGGTGCAGTTTCCGTCGCCGCAAACGCGGTCATCGACTACGAGGCGACACGGTCTGTCGACATTACCGTACGTGTGACAGACAGTCAGGGCCTCTTCCTCGACAAGTCCTTCACCGTCGACATCTTGAATGCCAACGAGGCACCGGACACTGCCGATGTGTCCGCCGCCGGCAAGGAAGACAAAGTCTTCGTGGTCAACCTCTCCGGCACTGACCCGGACGGTGAGCAGACCACCTTCGTCATCAAATCCCTGCCCGCCCACGGTCAGATCTTCCTGTCTAAGACCTCGGACGAGCCGCTCAAGATCGGCGACGTGGTGACGGGTTCGCAGGTCTATTTCAAACCCACTGCGGATTATGCCGGAACGGATGATTTCACCTATTCCGCCCGAGATGAGGGTGGTTTGGTGGACTCGAGCCCGGCAATAGCCTCGATCCGGATAGACTCTGCCCCGGATGAATTCACTTTTGTGCTCAAGCCCGCCACGGGACTGGAAGACAAACCAATCGCGCTGGACTTCAGCTCGATGAGCCAGGACAGCGACGGATCCGAACAGCTCCTGGTGACACTGAACACCATTCCGGTCGGCACCACGATCTTCGATGACAAGGGCCACAGCTTCAGCTCCAAAAGCCTTGAAGACACGGTCGATATCAGCGGCTGGGACTTCGACAGCCTGCAGGTGCTGCCGCCGGAAAACCTGGACCAGCAGTTCGTGTTTTACGTCTCCTGGGGATACAAGGATGCCTTCGACGGATCGAGCTATTCCATCAAGTCCTACTGGCTGGTGACGGTCTCGGGCGTTGCGGACACACCGACCGCGACGGTCCTGCCGGCCTCGGGCTTGGAGGACGATGACATCCCGCTTTCGATCCAGGCCGCACTCTCCGACACCGACGGCTCGGAAACCCTCGCCTATACGATCTCCGGTATTCCCGCAGGAACCATGCTGATGGACGGCAAAGGCAACGCAGCCTATGCCCAGACTAGCGTCAACGTTACCGGCTGGGACCTCGCAACCCTTGCCATCCGGCCCGCCTCCAATTTTTCCGGAACGTTCAACCTCACCGTCACAGTGACGGCTGTAGAAACCCGCAGCGGCGACACGACGTCGAAGACCATCGATCTGCCTGTCACGGTAGAAGCGGTGGCAGACACCCCCTCGATCACCGAGATTTCTCACGGCAAGGCTACCGAAGACCTATCGACGCCTCTCCAATTCGACGCCGCTCTGAACGACAAGGATGGATCCGAAACCCTCAAATTCGTGATTGCTGGTATTCCCGCGGGCACCCGGATCACAGACGGCAACGGTCATGAGTTTGTGGCCTCGGCAGACAACGCCGAAGTCGACGTCACGGACTGGAACCACAAATACCTCTCCGTAACGCCACCGGCGAACTCCACAGCAGACCTACACCTGGACCTGGTGATGATCGCCACGGAAACCTCGAACGGTGACACGGCCACAAAGGTTCAACCGATCACCATCGAGGTAACCCCGGTCAATGACGCAGCCCTGATCTCAGGTGACACATCCGGCACCGTCGTCGAAGCGACGAGCGACAGCGCTGGCACAGCGATCGTCACAGGTAATCTCGATGCAGTCGACATCGACAACGATGACGACAAGTGGATTGCAGTCTCCGAGAGGACGCAATCGGTGGAGGGCTATGGCACGTTCACCATCGATGCAGATGGCAGGTGGCGCTACGAGCTCGACAACACCAACACGACGGTGAACAGGCTGAAGAGCGAGGAGACCCTGACGGATACGTTCGAAGTCTCGACAATCGACGGAACCAAACAGATCGTGACGGTGACCATCCACGGGGCGACCGACCCGAATAGCGTTCCGTCGGCTGAGGCCGATATCATTGTAACCAACCAAAAAGTCGTATCGATCCCGGATTGGGTATTGCTGTACAACGACACAGACGCAGATGGAAACAGCCTGAGCATAACGAATGTCTCAGACGCCGTCAGTGGAACGGTCTATCACAACAGCAGCAATGTATCGTTTGTTGACTATGTTGGAGCCGGCCCATCAGGCGTTATTCAGCCTTATGGCGGCAGCTTCTCCTACACGGCAACAGATGGGACTGCGTCTGACAGTGCGAACGTAACGGTCTGGGGCTATGATACTCCAAACTATGATGAGAACGGTCCCAATTTCTTGATCGGCTATTCAAGCGCTGAAATCTTTATCGACGGAGATGCAACGTCGCAGATCATGGGTGGCGGCGGCAACGACATCCTGCTGGGCAACCGCGGTAACGACGAGTTATACGGTGATGCTGGTGACGATGTCCTCGTGGGAGGCGCCGAAAGCGATGCGCTCTATGGTGGAAGCGGGGCGGATACCTTCAAGTGGGGAAGTGAGGCGTTAAGCGGCAGGTCTTATGAGTGGCAGTGGGACTATAGCGCCAGCAATGACATCATCGTCGACTATTCCTATTCTGACGGAGATGTCATCGATCTGAGCTCGCTGATAAGCTCGATCGCAAATGGGAAAACCATCAGCGATTACATCGACATAACGCACAACGGGAGGGACATTTTCGTTTGGGTGGCGAAGAATGGCGATGGGAGT
This sequence comes from Allorhizobium sp., assembly GCA_051861045.1. Taxonomy (GTDB): domain Bacteria; phylum Pseudomonadota; class Alphaproteobacteria; order Rhizobiales; family Rhizobiaceae; genus Allorhizobium. Next base: position 55,591 of record JBHYDI010000001.1, on the reverse strand, counting down.
GTCTGGCAATCCGCTTACACGCTTGCTTATGTGGACGAGAAGACGGACGCGGTTATCATCAAGGCTGCAGGGCAAACCTTCACCTTCAAGGATGACGACGCCAACACCGTGATCCAGGGCGCCGACCCGATCATCCTCGACCTCGACAACAACGGCTTTGCGCTCTCGTCGATCGACAACGGCGTCACCTTCGACATCAACGCCGACGGGAAAGCGGATCAGATCGCCTGGACCAGCCAGGACGGCATCCTGGCCTACGACCTGAATGGCAATGGCAAGATCGACGATGGCTCGGAAATCTTCACGCCGGACTTCAACGGCGGGCTGTTTACCACCGGCGTGGCGGCTCTCGCCTCGCTCGACGCCAATGGCGACGGCCGGATCGATGGCGGTGATGCTGCCTTCTCGCACCTTAAGGTCTGGGTGGATGCCAACAACAACGGCATCAGCGATGTCGGCGAGCTTGCGAGCCTGTCCGATCACGGGGTGACAAGCATCTCGCTCTCGACGGACCAGACAGACGGCGTCGCAGACAGCCAGATGGTCTTCTCGGAAGGCGAATTCATCTTCGCAGACGGGTCGACTGGAAGCTTCATCGAAGTTGGCTTCGATACGATCTTCGGGTCGGATGCAACCGATGCACAGACCACTATTGGTACGGTTGGCAATGACGTGCTGCATGGCGGCATGGATGCAGTCACCCTCACCGGCGGTGAGGGTGCGGATACCTTCGTCTTTGACGAAGAGGCGCTGAGCGACGTCGATATTGCTGATGTGATCACCGACTACAGCCTCTCAGAAAGCGACGCGCTCGATGTGTCGGCGCTTCTCGACTCGCTTTTGGGCGAGCAGGCAAGCGAGGAAGACATGGCCTCCCATCTTCAGGTGACGAATGACGGCACGGACACGACCGTGAGCGTCAATCTGGGTGACGATGGCTGGAAGGATGTGGCAGTTCTGCAGAACCATACAGAGGCGGTAAAGATCCTGTTTGACGACAAGCATTCATGGATCGTTTCGCAGGACTCGTGAGCTTATGGAGGAACTCGTTGCGGACCTGATGGCACGGCGACTTGTAAAATCGGCCGCCGTGACGGAAAGAGAACCGCTGCCCACGTGCGCGGTCCCATGCATCGGAACACCCTGACAAGACACCCGGTCATGCAGCGCAGCCAGACAGGACAGCGCACGCGAATTTCCTCCGTCGCTTCCTTTGCACACCGCCGGAGCGACGGAAAACCTCGTCTCACCGCAGTGCAGTAAGACCATGGGCATCCTGCGTATTGTGTAGCTGACGGTAGCGGCCATTTCTGCGGGCGATCAGCTCCGCATGGCGTCCCTGCTCCGCGATCCGCCCATCCTCAATCACGACGATGCGATCGGCATGGGCGATGGTGGCAAGGCGGTGAGCGATGATCAGTGTCGTGCGCCCTATTGCGAGCTCCGCCAGCGACTCCTGGATCGCGCGCTCCGTTTCCGTGTCAAGCGCGGAGGTGGCCTCATCCAGGATGAGAATCGGCGGGTTCTTAAGGAAGATACGGGCGATGGCCAAGCGCTGCTTCTGGCCACCGGAGAGCTTGACACCGCGCTCCCCGATGACGGTGTCGAAACCCGCCGGAAGTGCCGCAATCACGTCGTGCAACCTTGCGCGCCGCGCCGCCTCCTCGATTTCACGTTCCGTGGCACCCAACCGGCCATAGGCGATATTGTCGCGAATGGTGCCGGCAAACAGAAACACGTCCTGTGCGACAATACCGATATGAGAGCGCAGCGACTTCAGCGTCATGTCCCTGATATCGATGCCATCGATCGCAATTGCCCCAGCCGTCACCTCGTAAAAGCGAGGCAGAAGCGAGCAGATCGTCGTTTTGCCAGCCCCCGAGGGGCCGACAAAAGCGACGGTCTCGCCGGCCTTGATAGAAAGGTTCAACCCATCGAATACCGGCCTTTGCGAGCCGTAGCCGAAACCCACATCGCGGTATTCGATATCCCCCTTCAGCTGCGCGACGGCTTTTGCATCATCCCGATCGGCAATATCGGGCCTGGTATCGAGGAACTGGCAATAGCGCTGGAACCCGGCGAGACCCTTCGGATAGGTCTCGATGATTGAGTTGATCTTCTCGATCGGGCGGAAGAACACATTGACCAGAAGCAGGAAGCCGACAAAGCCCCCGGCACTCAGCTCCCCCCGCACCACGAACCAGGCGCCGGCCAGCATCACCACCACCTGCACGAAACGCATCGACAGGTAGGAGAGCGACATGGAGGCCGCCATCACCTTGTAGGCCTCAAGCTTCGTGGCGAGATAATTGCCGTTGTTCTCAGCAAACAGCGCCCGCTCGTGGTCCTCATTGGCAAAGGCCTGCACGACGCGGATACCGCCGACGTTCTCCTCGATGCGGGCGTTAAACTCTCCCACCCGGCCATACAGCGCATGCCAGGTTGCCGTCATGCGCTGGCCGTAGACGGTCGTCAGGACCGCAGTGACCGGCACGATGATGGCAGTAATCAGCGCCAGCGGCACATGCACCCACATCATCAGGGCAAGCGCCCCGATCAGCGTCATGATGGCGATGAACAGATCTTCGGGACCGTGATGGGCCACCTCGCCAATCTCTTCCAGATCCTTGGTCAGCCGTGCCACCAGATGGCCGGTCTTCTGATTGTCGAAGAAGCCAAAGGACAACTTTTGCAAGTGATCGAAGGCCTTGCGGCGCATCTCGGTCTCAATCTTGATACCGAGCATATGCCCCCAATAGGTCACGATGACCTGAAGACCGGCATTGACCATATAGATGAGGAACAGACCCAGGGAGGCGAGCGCAATCATGCCGAGCTGATTGGTCGGCAGCAGCCGGTCGATGAACAGCGTGACCGCGATGGGAAAGGCCAGTTCCATCAGCCCAGCCACCACCGCGCTGGAGAAATCCAGCAGGAACAGGCCGCGATGAGGACGGTAGTAGACGGCAAAACGCTTGATGAGGTCAGTCAAGATCCCGTTTCCTTCATTGTAGTCCACTCATCTCCGAGGGCTTCCAACCATCGTGCTCTTCAAATCTCGACGAATGACGAGCCTTGATCCGGCAACATGGCGTCAACCATGGCGAGCATGTCTTTGCCGTCCTTTTGGCACGATCATCGGCGTATTGGAAACGGGATCGGCAACGATGACGCAGGGCAGGCCGAAAACCTTCTCCACCAGATCTTCGGTGACAATGGCGGACGGTCGGCCCTCGGCAGCGACTGCGCCATCCTTGATGGCGATCAGATGGGTGGCATAGCGACACGCCTGGTTGAGATCATGCAGCACAGCTACCACGGTGCGACCTTCAGCGTTAAGATCGGCCAAAAGGTCCATGAGTTCGATCTGGTGCGCGATGTCGAGAAAGGTCGTCGGCTCGTCGAGCAGCAGGATCGGCGTCTGCTGTGCGAGCACCATGGAAATCCAAACCCTTTGCCGCTGGCCACCGGAAAGCTCATCCACCGCCCGCCCGGACAGTTCCGTCACACGGGTCGCCTCCATCGCGGCCATGATGGCCTCCTCATCCATCCTCGACCACTGGCGCAGGAAGGACTGGTGCGCATAGCGCCCGCGTGCGACCAGCTCTGCCACCGTGATACCATCAGGGGCGGTAGAGGATTGTGGCAAAAGGCCGAGGAGGCGAGCAACCTGGCTTGACGGCATCTCGTGCAGGCTGCGTCCATCGAGGATGACGTGGCCCGCCGACGGTACGAGCAGCCGCGACAGGGCGCGCAGCAGCGTGGACTTGCCGCAGGCATTGGGCCCGACGATCACGGTGAAGCCACCATCGGGAATAGACACGCTGAGGTTCTGTGAAATGGTGCGCGCGTCGTAACGCAGCGTCACACTGTCAGCCTGCAGTCTGTGGGGTGTGCGTTGATGCATTGGATGACCTGAGCACTTGGTCATTTGCGACCCTCCTGAATCAGAAGCCAGAGAAAGTAGATCCCACCGATGCTGACCGTCATGACGCCGACGGGAAGCTGGAGACCGAATGCATGCTGGGCGGCCCAATCTGCAGTGAGCAAGAGCAGCGCACCGGTCACCGCCGAGGGAATAAGTGCTACGCTCGGCGAATGTGTCATCCGCTGGGCGATCTGCGGCGCACAGAGCGCGATGAAGGAAATCGGCCCCGCCGTGGCGGTGACGAGTGCTGTCAGCATGACGCCTGAGAGTATCAGTAGCCCGCGGATCATGTTCACTTCGACACCGGAAGCGCGCGCCAAATCTTCGCCAAGTTCCAGTTGGTGCATCTGGCGGGACAATATGAGCGTCAACGGCATCACGATTGCGAGCATCAGCGCAACTGGGACAAGCTGCTCGATGCCGAGGCCGTTCAGCGAGCCCGCCCCCCAGATGGCGGCAGACATCGCCACTTGGAGCTCCGCTTCGCGGATCATCCAGGCATTAAAGGCCGACAACATGGCAGCCACACCAATCCCGACGATGATGAGCCGAAAGCCCTTTACCCCCTGCTTGTAGGCCAGGAGGTAGACTGTAATCGCAGTCAGGATCCCGCCCGCCAGCGCGCCGAGCGCCGTCTCATAGGTGCCGCCAGAGAAGAGCAAGATCACAAGCAGCGCGCCTGTATAGGATCCGGCAGAGAAACCAATGATATCGGGGCTCCCGAGCGGGTTGCGGGTGAGGCTCTGAAATATGGCTCCGCTCGTGCCGAGTGCCGCACCGAGAAAAATGGCGAGCACCACGCGCGGCAAGCGCCATTCCACAACGATCATCCGAACCATGGGCTCGCCGCGCCCGGCCAGAGCCCCGAGCACGTCGGCCAGCGCAACGGGATATTTGCCGCCCAACAGCGACAGGGCGGCCAGCGCGGCGATGAGCGACAGCAGGACCAGAAGGACGGCCAGCATACGCACCCCAAGGAGAAAGGACAGGCGGCCACTCGCAAGACGAATGGCCAGGATGGCGCGACCGTGATCCAGCCGGTGGGAGCCCGTTGGCATTGTCACAGTCCCCCCGCCTGTTTGCGCCGCGCCAGGACGATCAGCACGGGCGCGCCGAGAAAGGCAGTCACCACGCCCGCTTCCAACTCGCCTGGAAAAAGCACAAGCCGCCCGGCGATGTCGGCCGATAGCAGCAGCACGGGCGCATAGATCGCGGTCATCGGCAGGATGAGGCGCTGGTCCGGCCCGGTGAACCATCGCACCGCATGCGGCACCATTAATCCAATGAAACCGATCGGACCGCATGCTGCCGTGGCCGCCCCGGCAAGAAGCGTGACGGCGACAAGCGTGAGGATACGGACGCGAACAAGACTGGCGCCTAGCGAGCGGGCCAGATCCTCGCCGAGCGCCACGGCATTCAGCGCGCGGGCGCTCATGAGCGCGATCAGCAGGCCGATCCCGATGAATGGAGCGGTTGTCGTCACCACCGCCAAATCGCGCCCTGCCACCGAGCCGATTGACCACTGGCGCATTGTATCGAAGGCCTGCGGGTTGATCAGCGTGATCGAGGAGCCAATACCACCGAGCACTGCCGACAGTGCCACACCCGCCAGCACAAGGCGCAGCGGCGTTGGGCCACCTCGTCCTTGCATGCCCAGCCCATAGACGGCGAGCGTCACCAGCACCGCGCCGATGAGTGCAAACCACAAATAAGCATCGATCGAGTGGAAGCCGAACAGCCCGATCGCCAAGGTGACGAAGAAGGCCGCCCCCGCATTGACGCCGACTATGCCAGGATCGGCCAGCGGATTGCGCGTGACCGCCTGGATCAACGCCCCCGACACGCCGAAGGCGGATCCGCACAGCAGAGCCAGGAGAGTGCGCGGCAAGCGGTAGTCGATGACGACGATATGATCGACCAAACCTTCGTCATAGCCCAGAAGAGCGTCAACCACCGTCGATATCGCGATTGGCCTGACGCCGAGCACAAGACTCGCGAGCGACAGGCATGCCAGAAGACTGGCGCCAGCCAATGACATGGCAAGGCCGCGCCCAAAGCGAACGTTTGTGGCTCGGTCACCGGCTCCGATCGACAGGGCCTTGCTCGCGCCCCTCACACCCGGGCCTGCCCTTCGATCCAGTAGCCGACGGCATCGATGCGGTGCTTGTCAAAACCGAGCCGATCGCGAAAATGCCGGCGGCACTCGGCGGCGGCCTTGGCTTCCCCTGCGATATAGATATAGCCCGGCCCTTCCGGCAGTGCGGTAATTTCACGGGCAATGCGCGGCAATTCCGTGTAGCCGGGCCGCTCCGCCTTAAGCCCATGGCAGGCATGCCAGGTGACATCAGCATTGGCCGCCGTCTCGATCAGCTGCCCGATCTCCTGACGATCGGCATCGGACGGGATCTCCACATGCACCACCGTCCGGAACCCTTCAGGCAGTTCCTCCAGCACCCGGCCCACGGCCGGAAGGCCTGTGATATCCGTCAGCATCAACAGCCACCGGCTGCCTTTCGGCAACCAGAACCGGCCCTCCGGATTGCAAATGCCGACAATGTCGCCCCGCTTCGCCGCCATCGCCCAGCTTGCTGCGGCACCGCCTTCATGCACCACCATGTCGAGCACCATCTCGCATGTATCAGCATCCCAGCGGCGCACGGTATAGGGCCGGTTCGGCGAATATTCCGTCCCCTCCGGCATCTCCCAACGCCCATTCTCCCTCAGCACCGGCAGTACCACCGGCGTCTCTGCGTCTGCCGGCACGGCAAGGCGCACCCACTCATCCGGATGTCCGCTCGGCAACAGCCGCTCCCCGCCATCGAGTTTCAACACCACCCGGATCATCGACGGCGTCAGATGTCCGATCTCCACCACCGAGGCCAGGAAGTTGTCCTCCACATAGGCTTCGTGATCGTGATCCTCTATGCCTGAGAGGGCGTGTGCGTTTGCATGCATGTCAACGTACCTTCTGTGTGACGGCTGTTTCCATCCGTGGAAGGAATTCGGGAAATGCGTAGGGAATGGCCAAAACGTTCGGCCAGGAGGCCGCCCAGATCTCTGTCGGATCTTCGAGCGCAAGGTATCGACCTTCGCGAACGCACGAGAACCTCTGGAACAGACGCTGACCTTCCAGAGCTCCGCGGGCACCGGGTTCGTACCACATCACCAGAAGATCGGCGGCAACACTCTCCAGGTCTTCGAGACTTGCATCGGCGGCAACATGTCCATCCGCTGCCTCGGCGAGGCGCTGAACGCCCGGGGATGGTCGCATGCCGATCCCGATCATCCAGTCGACGCGCGTCTCGCCGGGCAGGTAGACGACAATCCGGCTGCTGCCTGCAAAGTATGAGCCGAAGGTGAAGCTCTTGCCTGTGAGGTTCGAATAGACGTCTCCGTAACTGCCCAAAAGTCTTTCGGTCTCGGCGATGAGCTGTCTCGCTCGTTCATCGAGCCCAAGGACGGCGCCGGCGATTTCGGTCTGCTCACGCCATCCAGCTCTCCATGGACCGCTCCGATAAGCGATCGTCGGAGCGATCCGGCTCAGCCGGTCGTAGGACGCCGCATCAATGTGCGAGAAGATGCCGACAATGAGATCCGGTTTCAGCCGTGCTACATGTTCGAAATCGATCATGCTGCCATCGAGAAGCTCAGGCTTTTGCGCTCCGAATTGCGGCTCGCACCAAGGCGTCATGCCGCTCGCAAACATGCCGGAATAGACGATGGCAATGGGCTTACACCCGAGTGCCAGGAACGGCGCCTCGTCGCCGTATCCGATTGTAACGAGCCGCTGCGGTTTCGCGCGCAACTCGGTCCGCCCCAAGGCATGATCGATTACCCGTGGATAGGCTCCGACGTGCGCCCGCGCGAAAGGAGGCGGCAAAAGCATTGCCGCCATACTCCTGGTCAGGGCACGTCGTGTCAGGAGGCGCACGATCAGAACTTGAACTTGGTCGAAACGCTGAAGCTGCGCGGCTCGCCGTAATAGCCGGTATCGAAGTTGCCGAGCCCGGCGTAATACTTCTCGTTCAAGAGGTTCTTGACGTTGAACGTGATGTCCACCTTTTCGTTCAGCTTGTACTTCGCCATCAGATCGATCAGGAACACGTTCTTCTGAGAGGTATCCTCATAGACATTCGCGGGGCTCCAGACATAGCCATAGATCTTGTCCTGCCAACGAACACCGCCACCGATGGTCAGCTTGTCCCATTCGCCGGGCAGCGTGTAGGTCGTGTAGAGCTTGACGACATTCTCCGGGGCCGTTGTCTGGATGAAGGAATAGACCCTTTCTCCGTCGGCCTTGCGAGCGTGGGAATAGGTGTAGCTCGCATAGACATTCCAGTCCGTCCTGATCTCGCCGGAAGCTTCGAGTTCGAAGCCCTTCGTCGTGACGCCATCGGCCGCCGTGTAGTAGTCTTCCCCCGTATTGGGATCAGTTCCCGCACGCTCCGCAACGTTATCCTGCTTGATCATGAAGACCGCAGCACTTGTGTTCAACCTGCCGTCAAACAGTTCGGCCTTTACGCCGGCTTCGTAGCTATGGCCTTCCTCCGGATCGAGATAGGCGCCGTTTACGTCCTGATTTCCTTGCGGTTTGAAAATCCCGGTATAGCTCGCATAGACCGACCAGTCCTGGTTCAGGTCGTAAACCACACCGAGATAAGGGGTGACTTTGCCATTCGCCGAATATTGGCTGGCGCCACTCCAGGTGGCCGTAGCATTGTCGTAATTGCCTTGGTCATCGTAGTCATACCAGCTGAAACGGCTGCCCAGGATGAACGACAGATCATCCGTCGGCCGAAGTCGTGTCGCGGTATAGGCACCATACTGAGTAAGGCTGTTTTCGTATCGGCCCGTCAGTTTAAAATCGGGTTCGTCGGTGTTGCCATCCCAGGTGAAGAAATTGGGAACCGCTGAATCGTAATTGATACCGCCATATTCGTAGAGCGGCCCTTTGGTTGTCTTGTGCGATGCTGTTGCACCGAACATCAGATCGTGTTCGCGGCCGAACAGCTCGACGGGACCGGAGAGCTTGGCATCGAGCGTGTCCTGGACCAGCCGACCGGAATACTTGCCGACATACTGGTAGACCCCTGCGCCGGTCACCGGATCAGGATAGCCGCTGCCTGCGGATCCCAGAACGCTGTCATGCCCATTGCGACGATGATTGTAGGTGAGGTCGGTCTTCCAGCCATTGTCGAACTCATGATCGAGCGTGACGAAGAAGTTGTTCGTGAAGGTGTCACGGCGGCTCCAGTCCGTCGCCGGATTGGTCGACACGTCAAAGTCTGTGCGGCTGCCGTCGCTGAAAAACATGGGAAGACCCGTCCAGCTTGAGCCGCGCGGCCTGTTCTGCTGATAGTCGGCACCAAGCGACAAGGTTGTGTTGTCGGTGATATCAGCTTCCAGAATGCCATAGAGATTGAAGGACCTCTTCTCGTAGTGATCGAGGTAGGATTCCGCATCCTCGAACGAGCCGACCAGGCGACCGCGCAAGGAGCCATCGGGATTGAGAGGCCCCGATACATCGGCCTCCGTCCTGTAGGCATTCCAGGAGCCGGCCGTTCCGGTGATGGAAGCCTGGAAGGTGTCGGTCGGCCGCTTACGCACAAGGTTGACGGCAGCACCGGGGCTGCCTGCCCCCTGCAAAAGGCCATTTGCCCCCTTCACGATCTCAACCCGGTCATAGATCGCCGTATCCGGATTGGTGAGACCGTAGTCGTAGACGCCCTCATTCTGGATCACCACACCGTCATACTGGAACTCGCCCACGGTAAACCCACGTGCCAGATATTCGGTACGATCGCTGTCGTACTTCTGGATAGACATGCCGCTTGAAGTTTCCAGAACATCCTGCAGGGAACTGCTGGCCTGATCCTCCATGCGCTGGCGGGTGACCACCGTGACGGACTGCGGGGTCTCCCGGACGGAAAGCGGAAGCCCCGTCGCCGTGTTCATCTGACCCGTGGTATACGACCCGGATCCTTCCGTGGTGCCACCGCCCTGCCCCTGAACCGTAATCGTCTCCAGCACGGTCGATCCGTCGACTGCGGCGCCGGCTGCATCTGCCGCCTGCGGAGCGACAAGAGCGGCCGAGCCCGGCCCGCTGATCCGCACCGTGACGCCGGTTCCCTCCACCATCCGCTGCAAAGCTGCCGATGGCGTCAGGCTGCCGGAGACGGCGGTCGACGTTTTGCCCGCCGCAAGAGCCGAGGAATAGCTGATCTGCCAGCCGCTCTGGCGGATGAAGGCGTTGATGGCGGCAGACAGCGGTTGGGCGGGGATCTGGAAGCTGACGGTTTCCGTGGCGCCGGCAACAGCGCGCGCCTGCGCATGCGCGGCATTTGGCGCAAAGCCCGCCATGCAGGCCAGCATGCTGGACGCCAGAAGAAGCTTCGTCCTTCGGTGACAGCGCTCGCCAGCCGTCATGTCTACGCGTGAATGTTTCCCCGAAACCATGCTCGTCCAAACCCTCTTTACAGACGCCCGGCCGGTTGCGCGTCATGCACATCCAGCCCTTCTGTCAGCAAGGACGCAGCAGGGTTTCGAAACCGGCAAAAAAAGTTGAGGTACTATCGAAGGATTATCAGTCCGCCGGGAATGCGGTAGAATCCGACGCCCGCGGCATCGGCCAGGGTCTTCAGCGCGCCCTCGACATCATCGAGACGATAATTGCCGGTGACCACCATCAGGTTCACCCGCTCATCCGCGACCATGATCGGCCCCCGGTGATATCGCCGCAGTTCTTGCAGAACCGTGCCGAGGCGGGCGTTTTCGAATATGATGCGCCCATCCCGCCAGGCAAGTGCCGTGGACGGATCTGCCGCATGCACCGGCGATACGGCGGATGCCGTGATGCTGACGGACTCGCCAGGCGCAAGCTCCGCCTTCCCTTGGTTCTCGCACAGACAGAGAACCTGAACACGGCCCCGTTCCAGCACGACCTCATCCTCGTCATCGCCGGTTTTCACGGAAAAGGCCGTGCCTAAAACTTCCACCGCACCGTATTGGCCGCTGACAGTGAAGGGATGGGCGGCGTCATGGACCACATCGAAGAAAGCTTCGCCGCGCAGCAGGCGGATGTGACGCTTGCCGGCATCAAAATCCAGCGCAACCGCCGTGCCGGTGTTCAGCATCATGGTCGAACCGTCCGGCAAGGAGACGGTCGTCTGGCTGCCGGTCGCGGTCAGGTAGTCCGCCTGGAAGGCAATGTTGAGTGCCGGATACTGCCAGACGCCAGTAGCAAGCAGAACCGAGGCGGCCATTGCCGCTGCTCGCATCGGAAACCGGCGCTTCGGCCTGATCAGGGCAGACTTATCGACGGGCAATGCCTTGACCGCATCAAGAAAAGGCTTCGAATTCCACAGGGTTTCCAACTCACGGAATGCCGGCTCATGACGCGGATCTTCACCCAGCCATGCCTTGAAAGCGTCCTCCGTCGCGCCGGCCGGTTCAGCCCCTCGAAGACGGACAAACCAATCCAGCGCCTGATCCCCCACCGGATCGGCATGGGTCAATTCGCTGTCGGTCTGCCCGGTTTCATGCGCGTCCTGATGTCCCACTCAGCCGATCCGATCGAAACGTGTTTGCGGGGTCCTGATAGCTTGACGTTTGATGATGTCAAACCCGGCAAAATCGGTTGCGGGACATAACGCGGCGGTCGCCGCCCGGATGGTCGATAAAAGCGCCATTGTGTTCCTCACTTTCCGTCCAGACGCGCCAGGGCATCGCGGCAATGGGCCATGGCAAGCTTCAGATCGTTGAACACGGTGCGCTCCGAAATGCCCAGATGTTCGGCAATACGCACATTCGACCATTCCTCGATACGGCTGAGGACCAGCACATCCTGTGCGCGTTTCGGCAGGGTGGAAAGCGCCTTCTGAAACGCGCCAAAGCTTTGTTTTTCAATCAAGGCCTGCTCGATCGAGGGAATGTCAGCCGAGATGCCGGCGAGCAAACCCTCATCCAGTCCCTCGACCTCCGCCCCTGCCCGCGTCTTGCGGCGCCGCAGATGGTCGAGCGCGAGATTGCGCGCCGTCTGATGCAGGAAGCCTTCGAGATGCTCGACCCGTCCGCTCTCGACGGCCTTACGAGCGCGCAGATAGGTCTCTTGCGCAAGGTCTTCCGCCGTCTGGGGATCGCGCACGATGCGCATGACGGTCCACAACAGGGAACGTCGGTGAGCTGCAAAAATTGCGTTCAGAATGGCAGGCAAGTCGAATGCCTCCCGCAGGTCGAGAAGGCATCAACTGGAAACTTTGCGCCACTCTCCAAACGCTTTACCACGCGCCAACTGCCCTGTTTCGCCCGCCTCGCCACGATCTCCGCCCGGACCGAACGCAGGCCTTTGGCCCGTGGCCAATGCTCTGGGCGGGTCTTCTGAAACCAAACTGGTTTTATCAGCCAATGATCGCCCAATATTACGATCAACAAGGACGCGCAATATAAACTTGATAATTTGATGCATGTTTGATGCGGCGAGCACTGAGTGTTCCAGCCTGGGGCTTTTGTGTGCAGTTCGGCCGGAAATTTCGCTGAGCGGCGCCAGCACCAGTCGTCACAGCGGCCTGAGTGAAAGCTGCCGTTCTGAAGCATGGTTTCACAATTCTTGGGACAATGTGGCGATTTGGGGCAGTGGTGGCGATTGTAGCATCTGAAGAAGCACGACACCTACGAACCCTAAAGCCAGAATTGGGCCGCTGCGACACGAATTGACCGTGAATGACACGGATCCATGCCTGGCGATACGAAACTTCACCAGATGGTAACCATTTCGATTAGATCAGGTTTAGGAACTGGATCATTGGCATATGCCGAATAAATGAAGTTCACCGACTGAAAATGTGTTTTATTGCATATACTTAAGTAAACTGGAAAATCATGGCAGACCGATTTTAGGCCCTTTTCCCCTCTTCATCTCTTAGCACTTTGCTAAGAAATCACCCCCTAATTTCGGGACATTCCTTTTGGGGGATCACTGCAGATGAAGCTGCGGGTGAGTGAAAGATGGGGTTCTGCACATGATGTGCGCTGCGTTGCCTGCAATCATTGCGGGCCTTTTTGGTGTGTTTCTGCTGTGGCTGCCGATCAGCCTCCAGGCGCAACTGGTGCTCAGCCTGGCCGTTCTGGCCTTGATGCTCCTGTTCATGATGCGTCCGCAGAACAAGACATTCCGCCTGATGACATTCGTGTTCTCTGCCGTGCTCGCCCTGCGCTATGCGTTCTGGCGCACGACCGAGACGCTTCCTGATATCAACGAACCCTGGAACTTCATCCCGGGCATCATCCTCTATGCGGCGGAAATGTATTGCCTGATCATGCTGGCAATCAATTTCTTCATCGTCGCGGATCCGCTTAAGCGCAAGCCGGCGCCACAGCTGGCCGATGACGACAAGCCGACCGTCGATGTCTTCGTCCCGTCCTACAACGAGTCGGCCGACCTCCTGGCGCTGACGCTGGCCGCTGCCAAGTCGATGAACTATCCGGCCGACAAACTGACGGTCTATCTGCTCGACGACGGCGGCACCGATGCCAAGTGCAGCCAGTCCGATCCGCGCGCCGCGATCGCTGCCCGTCGTCGCCGCGAAGAATTGCAGGCGCTTTCGGCAGCGCTCGGCGTCCGCTATCACGCCCGTGCCGAAAACAGCCATGCCAAGGCCGGCAATCTGAACGCGGGCCTCTCAATCTCGAAAAGCGAACTGGTCGTCGTCTTCGATGCCGACCATGCGCCTGTCCGCGAATTCCTGAACGAGACGGTGGGCCACTTCAAGGACGACGAGAAGCTTTTCCTCGTCCAGACCCCGCACTACTTCCTCAATCCGGATCCGGTGGAGAAGAACCTCCAGACCTTCGGCAAGATGCCGTCCGAAAACGAGATGTTCTATTCCGTCGTTCAGCGTGGCCTCGACAAGTGGAATGCATCCTTCTTCTGCGGTTCTGCTGCCGTTCTGCGCCGCAAGGCCCTCAAGGAAACCGACGGCTTCTCGGGCCAGTCGATCACCGAAGACTGCGAAAGCGCGCTGGCCCTTCACTGCCGCGGCTGGCACAGCCTCTATGTCGACAAGCCGCTGATCGCCGGCCTGCAGCCGGAAACGCTCGTCTCCTTCATCGGCCAGCGCGTTCGCTGGGCTCAGGGCATGCTGCAGATCCTGACGCTGAACCGCCCCTTCCTGCAGCGCGGTCTCTCGACGGCACAGCGCATCTGCTACGCCGGCACCAACCTGTTCTGGCTCTTCCCGCTGACGCGGCTGACCTTCATGTTCTCGCCGCTCCTCTACATCTTCTTCTCGCTGCAGATCTTCGAAGCCAACATCACCGAATTCATCTGCTACTCGGTGACCTACCTCATCTCGTCCTTCGCCATGCAGAGCTACCTCTTCGGTCGCGTGCGCTGGCCGTGGGTCTCCGAACTCTATGAATATGTGCAGTCGGTGATGCTCTTCGGCGCGATCCTGAGCGTCGTGAGGAACCCGCGCAAGCCAACCTTCAACGTTACGTCAAAGGGCCAGACGCTGGATGAGAGCAAGCTCTCGCCGCTGGCGCGCCCCTACTTCCTGATCTTCTTCCTGCTCTTTGCCGCCACCTGCTACGCGATCTGGCGCTACACGACGGAAGCCATGCCCTCCGAACTGCTGCTGATCGTCGCCGGCTGGAACATCATCAACATGGGTATTGCCGGCGCCGCCCTCGGCTCCGTCTCGGAACGGCGCGAGCGTCGCCGCAACCAGCGCCTTAACGTTCGGCGTCACGCGATCCTCCATGCCGGCGGCACAAGTCATGCCGTCATCATCGCGGATGTCTCGAGTGGTGGTCTGGCCCTGCAGTTCATCGACGGACAGCCGGTAACCGGGCTGGAAAAGGGCGAAGAGGCCATCATCGAGATCCGCCGCCACGGCCGTGGCATGCGTGTCCCGCTCGTCTGCCGCAGCATGCTGCGCCGACAGGAGGAGACGAGCTTCGGTTTTGCCTTTGCCGAGCGCACGCCAGAGACCTTCATCGCGATTGCGGAGATGATGTATTGCGAACAGCAGCCGCTGCAGGATCGCTGGAACCGTGTGCAGAAGCATAAGGGCTTCTTCACCGGCACCCTCCGCTTTGCCCTCTGGACGATCACCGAGACACTGCGGGGTTTCACCTACGCCTTGCGTCTGGTCCGCGAAACGACGGAAGTCTCGCATCCCGATGCGCCGCTGATCATCAAGCCTGTAAGCAGCGCTTCGGACCCCGGCGCGACCTATCCGGCAGCCGTGAGAGGACCGGCCTATGCGTAACCTAGACATCCTGCGCCCGCTCTCTGCAGCCGCGATACTTATCTGCCTGTCGGCGAACGCCTCCCGCGCTGGCGACTTCGTGCCCGCAGACCTTGGTACGGCAAGTGTGCAAAGCATGGGTCAGGCCAGCTCGCAACCCAGCTTGGATGTTCCGCGCCAGATGATCGCCTTCCGGCAGACGGCAACAGACATGCGTCTCGAAGGTGAAGACACGGCGAGAGAACTCACCTTCTATCTCTCGGCGGATCAGGTGACGACGGCCGGCATCCTCAGACTGAGCTACACCAATGCCGTCTCGGTCATGCCCGATGACGCAGTGCTCGATGTCGAATTGAACGGCAAACCTCTTGCAGCTTTCCCGATCCGCTCGCCCAACGGGCCGGCAACCCACGACATTCCGGTCTCTGCCAAGGACCTGACCGTCGGCTGGAACCAGATCCGTCTGCGAGCGAAACAACACCACCGCATCGACTGCAGCGTTCAGGCGACCTATGAATTGTGGACGCAGGTCGATCCGCTGGTCAGCGGCTTCCTGACCAGCGCACGTCCGAAGGACGGCGATCTCGCAAGCCTTCTGTCGGTTGGCCGAAATGGCGAAGGCGCCACGGAAATCCGCGTGATTGCCGGAAACGATGCGCCGCAGACGACACTTCGCGACAGCCTGTCCCTCGTGCAGACCCTGGCACTCGTGCTCGGCCGTGAGGATTTGAGCGTCACCGTTGGCGACGTCGGTGGCAGCGGCCCCGGCATCGACCTCTATCTCGGCGACCCCTCGGACACGAAGCTGCCGCAGCCCGCCCGCGACGCGCTGACTGCTGCACCGCGTGGCCTCTTCGTCCGACAGGGCGAAAACGGCCGCCACATCGTCACCATGCGCGGTTCGAACAAGAGCGAACTTCAGTCACTTCTGCTTGCCGCGGTCAACGGCCCCCTGCTTCCGCTCATCCGCGCAAACAAGCTTGCCATGACCGAGACGCGGATTGATGGCGAGAGCCCGGGCACACACCCGCTCTCGAGCGTCGGTTACCAGACGACACCTTTCGCCGGTCGTCTGTTTCAGACGAGCTTCGATGTCGTGATGCCCGCTGATTTTTATCCGGGCGACTATGCCACGGTCGATCTCAATTTGAATGCCGCCACCGCGCCTGGGCTCGCCCCCGGAACGCAGTTGCTGGTCCGGGTCAATGAACGGGCCGTGGCCAGCCTGGTGCTCTACGATCCCGAGGGCGCGACGCTGAAGGACAAGCCGCTGGAGCTTCCCCTGCGTGCCTTCCATCCCGGCGTGAACCATGTTCGCGTTCTGGCCGAAGTGCCGCTTGCCTCCGATCTCGCCTGCGATCCGGCGTCCCGCGACGAAGCGCGGTCTCGTTTCCTGCTGCTCGAAGAAACCACGGTGACGATACCGCCCCTCGCCCGCGCCGGTCGTCTTCCCGACCTTGCGGCCTTTGCCGGCACGTCCTTCCCCCTCAAGGGCTCTGCTGCCTTCGATCTCTATGTCGATACGGCGACGCCCGCACGGCTGGGATCGGCACTGACCCTGCTCACCCGGCTCGCAATGTCGGCTGGTCATCCCCTGCCAGCCGAACTCAAGATCGGCCGCCCGGATCCGCGCCAGACGGCAAATGCCCTGATTGTCGGTGCAGGCGGAGAGCCGCTGGAGCTTGCAGCCCTTGCCGGCCAAAAGGGCGATCGCCTGCAGCCGTCGGCGACCGATGATCTGATCACGGCTTCCGTGACGGCAGGCGACCAGTTGTCGGACTCGCAGGCCCTTCTCGACGCTTTCCAGGTCGAAACGCGGCTTGAACATGACCAGCTGTCATTGAAGAGCCGCGCTTCGGACTGGGTTGCCCGGGTCTCGACAACCGTCAACCGCTGGCTGGCCTACAAGGATATCGGTCGTGAAGACGTGAAGATCGATCCGCGCGATCGCCTGATCAGTGTCAAGCAGGTGGCCTCCGTGGAAAGCGCCGCGGTCTGGACCTATGTGAACGCGGCTGATGAAACCATGCTTCAGCAGGGCGTTGCAGAGCTCACGAAGCCGGCAACCTGGACGGCCCTAGAAGGGGGCGAAGCGGTGATCCGCCGCTCGGACCTCGAACTCGTGAACCGCTATCCCGAAAGCTACAGCTTCTTTCCGATCACCGACACGAGCCCCGCCAATCTCAGACGCCTCGCGGCTGCCTGGCTCTCCGACAATTTCATCATCTATGTCGGCCTTGTGCTCGCACTGATGGGCGGCTTCGGCTGGTGGGTTGGTTATGTCGTGCCGCGCAAGGGCGTGAGGACAGTCGAATGAAGAAGACGATCAAGACACGGCTCTCGGCCGGCACCATCCTCGCCTCGCTGTTCGTCGCATTGCCGGCTGGCGCGACATCGCCTCTGATCCCGCAAGCGACGACCGCCATGGCACAGCCGCCGGGCAATACTGAAACCGGCGAAGCTGACATGCAGAAAGCGGCAGCGCCGGACACGGTCGATCTCGCCGCACTCTATTACTACGCTCGCAATGGCGAGGCAGAACGCGTCGAAGCCGAAACCCGCCGTCTGGAACTGAAATTTCCCGGCTTCGTGCCCCCGGCGAACCTCTATGCTCCGGATGCTGGCGAACACGTCGATGAGACCACGATCTGGCAGCTCTACGAGCGCGATGACTATGCGGGCATCGAGCAGGAGATCAGCCGGATCGCCGCAAGCCATCCGGGCTGGGAGCCATCGGAGGATTTCCGCAGCAAGCTCGAGCGGCGCAAGCTGCGATTTGCGATGACGCAGGCGAACGAGGCGAAGGACTTCGTGACCGTCATTCGCCTCGGCGCAAAGCTCGACCCTGCCCAGGAAACCGAGATCGATCTCCTCTGGATGATGCTCGATGCTTACAGGGCGAACGAGATGCAGGAGGGACTGACGGCAGTCTATCGCGGCATCCTCTTCCGGGCGCCGGAGAAGGCATTTTCCGATGAACTGGTGCTGACTACCCTGCAAAAGGCGATGGAGGACATTCCCGCAGCCGATCTGCGCGAGGCGATGCGTGTGCTCTCTGCCGATCCCGAACTCGCCCTCGCGATGCGGTCGCTCAGCCTCGATCTCATGCGCCGCGAAGTGGGAGACTTTGCCTCCGGCGTTGCGGGTGCGCCGCGACCAGGTCTCGAAGCGATTGCCGCGGTCAGGGCGGCGGCCGAGGCCAAGAAGGCGCCGGAAGACCTCGCCCTTATGGGCTGGTACATGCTGAAGACAGAGCAGCCGGATCATGCAGAAAACTTCTTCCAGCGCATGCTGCAGAACAAGGCGACGCCGGAAGCCGTGCGCGGCATGGCGCTCAGTCTCGCCCACCAGTCGAAGGACGAGGAAGCCCATGCCTTTGTCACGGAGCACCTGGACCTCCTTGCCGAGGAGGATGCTTTCCTGCTCGATCAACTGTCCTTCCCTTTCAAGGGTGAGGGCAAGACCGACATCGATGAGCGGGTCGTAACCCGCTATTCGGAAGCGATCCAGAAAACGGAATCCTCAGACCACGCCCGCCTCATTGGCTGGTATGCCTATAATTCGCGCCAGTTCGACCCGGCGCGCGCCTGGTTCGCCAAGGCCTTCGAATGGAAGGCCGAGGCAGACAGCCTGAAGGGGCTGGCGCTCACCCTGACGCGCCTCGGCGAGAAGAAGGCCCTGGCAGACCTCCGCGAAAAGCATGGCGAAGCCTATCAGTCGGTTTTCGCCGAGTTGAAATCGGCAGCCGAACCGCGCCAGCGGACCGGAAAATCGGTCTCGGCCCCCGCAAGCGTCCAGGCAGGCTATCTGTCACGGCTGCAAAAGAAGGATTACGGCGGCTGCGTTTCCGAGCTACGACGGCTTGAAGCCAGCAGCGCATTGCGCCCCGATGCACATGTCGCCAAGGGCTGGTGTCTTCTCGGCCTCAACCATCTGGCCGAGGCGCGCCAGGCCTTTTCGGCAGGACTTGCAGGTGGCGGAGGCAAGGCGGATGACGCCGCCTATGGCCTTGGCCTCACCTTGCTCCGCGCCAACCTGACCGACGACGCGGAAGCCCTTCTGATGCAGCATGGCCTGACGCCGCTGCGCGACCGCGAACTGCGCGCCGAAATTCTCTGGCAGCGAGCCCGCGCCGCCTTCGATCGCAAGCAATACCGCGTCACGCTCGAAGCGCTGAACGCCCGCCTGCAGATCATGCCCGAGCCGGTCGGCGTCAGCCAGATGCGCGCCTGGAGCCATTATCACCTCGGCAATCTCGCACAGTCGCGCGCGATCTTCGCCCAGCTCAACCAGGTCATGGCAGACCCGGCGAACACCAGAGGCATCGCCGCCATCAACGAACGCATGGGGATCAACCAGTGAAGCCAAAAATCCTTGCGATCCTGGCGCTGCTTGGCCTGCACGGCTGCAATACCGTCGAGGATCCCTTCCTCGATGGCATGACCGGCAATATGCCCGTCGCGACGGGCAACCGCGAACTGCCAGTTCACCTTGCCTCAGCTTCCCTGACCGGGCTAGGCGAAATGCCGATCGGCCTTCGCCAGACATCCACGGATGGCGTGACCAGGCAAACTCTGGTCTGGGCGAACACAACAACGCTTGCCGGCGAAAACACTCTGACGACATCAACCTTAGCCGCCTCAAGGTCCACGCTCCGGAAAGGGCCTGGCCGTGCCGAGATCACCCGTATCCTACGAAGCGAGTTCCGGGGTGTCGCGATGAGCATCGATCCGGTGGTCCGCCAAAACGCCTACGGCGCCTATGGCGCAGCGACCGGCAAGCTGGGCGACAAGGGAGGCTGTGTCTACGCCTGGCAGATCATCAAGCGCGACGTCGACCTCGGTCGCAACCATCCGGCGGAGGTCCGCCTCCGATACTGCCATTCGTCGCTCGGACCGGAGGTGCTCGCAGATCTCCTCACCGGCCTGTCGCTGAGAGGCCCGACAACAGCCGCCCCAGCCTTCGCCGCTTACGGCTATCCGCGTGTCGCGGACGCAGCGAAGCCGGTCATCCAACCGGCAACCGTCGACCAAGACCCGGTTGAGACACTGCAAGCAGCGGCGGTGTCTGTAGCCGAGGCAACCGGCCAAGACATGAAGGCCAGCATGGCGGTCAGAATACCCAAGCCTAAGTTGGGGTCAGTCATTGGGGACTAACCCTCCGGCGTTTTCGCCTCATTGGTTACAACCCAGTGCCCTCTGTCCGAGCGCGGTCATTGGCAAGACGCCTCTCGAGGAGGCTGCCAAACCCGGAGGTGGAGGGCAACGCAACCCGCATGCCGATATCTACTTCCGCCCCATAAAGGCAAAACCGCCCCCATTGGCTGGAGACGGTTGAAGATCTGCGTGATGACTTTGATTGCGGGGCCCGACTGCATGGAAATTTGCAGAAAAACAGCACACAACCTAATGCGGCATCCCCATATCAATGATTTCGCCTGTAACCTTTGTATTGACGAAGCTGTTGTAAGCGACAGTGATCGATGCGAAGCGTCCATCCACGATGTCGTAGAGGATGAGGCCACGATAATCGAAGAGTTCGCCTTCCCGTACAGCACCGAAAAGCGTATCTCCGTCGTGGCGAGCGGTGAAACGCGTCCACATCTTGACCGCCAGCGTATGCTCGTCGCTGATAAAGCGCAGAACATTCAGCTTTTCGACAAAATGCGGCCAGATCCGGTTTTCGTAGTGGTCCCGCATGCCGGCGACCCCTTGGAATTCCAGCGCACCGTTCAGCATCTTCATGTCGGGCGCAAGGAACTCGTCAAAGGCGGTTGGGTCCTCTTCGTTGAAGCGGCGGATATAGTCGTCGAAACGCGCTCTAAGCATGTCGGTCCTCCAGAAATTGTGGTGCAGGCAAATCGCGGCATCAATTGCCGGCAATCATTTCACTCAGGCGGGCATAGCCCGGGATATGCACCGAGGTACCGCCATCGACCACGATCATTTGGCCATTGATGTAACGTGCGTCATCCGAGGCGAGGAAAGCAACCGCATGGGCGATGTCCATCGGATCGCCGAGATAGGGCGTCAGCGTTTCCTCCTCGACAATCTCGAGCAGGCGCCTTGGAAGATCCTCAAGCGCGGCCTTGGATCCCGTTAGCCCCGGCAAGACGGAATTGCAGCGAATGCCGCGCTTGCCATGAGACGTGGCGATCGAGCGGGTCATCTGCAACACCGCAGCCTTGGAAGCACTGTAGGCAGCCTGAATGACATTGCCCTGCAGGGCAAGGTTGGAAGCTGTATTGATGATGGAGCCGCGACCCTGCGCTACCATGATGGTCAACGCCTGGCGGCAGCAGAGCATGGTGCCGCGGGCATTGACGGCAAAGGTGCGGTCCCAGAGATCGGTCGACATCGAGCCGATGTCGTGGTCGTTGTGCACAATGTCAGGCCCCAGAAGGGCTGCATTGTTGTCGAGAATGTCAAGCCGGCCGTAACGCTGCATCACTGCTGCGAAAAGGGCACCGATATCTTCTTCGCTTGCCAGATCGACCTTGATCGCAAACGCATCGTGCAATGTCGCCGCTATGGCCTGAGCACCATCCAGGTTGATATCGGCAACAACAACACGTGCACCACGTTCAGCCAGAAGCCGGCATGTTGCCGAGCCAATGCCTCCGGCGCCACCGGTTACGATGGCAACGCGTCCCTCCAAATTCCCCAAGACGCCTCTCTCCCTGATCCTGTTTTCACAAGGGTCAACCCATTACTTGGTCGACCGACCAATGTGGTTGTGTTATCGCAGAATGAAAGACAGCCGCAAGGCGGAACATTTTTGTGCCCATACCCGGCGGCAGCCACACTGGACTTGGACGTATGACTTCCTTACTTATACGATCAACCAATTTAGGAACGCTCAAAGCGGGCCGGCAACGCATGGAGAGATGAGCGGATGGGCCTTTCAACAAAGCGCGGTGAGCGCAAGGGTGCCGTTGCCCAGACACGCGCCAATGGGGACCAGACACGCGAAAAAATCGTCAACGCAGCAGAGCTGCTGTTCGGCAATCACTCCTTTGACACCGTTTCGCTGCGCGATATCACCAACGAGGCGGGGGTTACGCTGGCATTGGTCAGCTATCATTTCAAGACGAAGGAAAACCTGTTTTCGGCCATTGTCGCCCGCCGTGCCGAAGTGCTGAACCAGACGCGCCGGGAACGGCTCGAAAACCTGGAATCCGACGGCACGATCAGCGTGGAGGCACTTCTGGATGCCTTCATGCACCCACTGTTCGAGCAGATGCAGAGTGACGATGAAGGCTGGCAAGCCTATCTCCTGCTCCTGGCAAAGCTCGGAACCAACGAGCGTTGGCTGAGCTATATTCACGAAAACTTTGACGAAACCGCCGGACTTTTCCTCAATCGGTTGAAGATCCTGCTCCCGGACGTCTCTGAGGAAAATCTCGTGCGCGGCTTTTCCATGGTCCTCGTGCTGATGCTGCAGACTGTCTCGAAGAACCGCAGAATCGATTCGCTCTCCGACGGCCGCTTCTCCAGCTCCGACTTGCAAACCTCTTACAGACTGCTGCTCGGTTTCTGCCTCGCAGGGCTATATTCGCTGAGGGATGCCTGACTGCTTAAGGCTCGAAAGCCGCCCGGGCTGACCGGATCATGTCGTCGTTGCGCTTGATCCAGACGATCATGTCATCCAGCTTCCAGACTAGCTCGCGACCGAGTGGCGTCAGCGAATAGGTGACGGCAGGCGGTACGGTTGGAAGCGTGTCGCGCGCAACAAGGCCGTCGCGCTCCAGCGCACGCAGCTTGAGCGTCAGCATGCGCTGAGAGATGCCCTTTTCCGCTGAGACCACCTCGATGATCCGCCGAAGCGCCGCGTGGCGATAGCTGCCGGTCGACAGCACAAACAGGAGCAGCGCACTCCAGCGGTCTCCCAGACGGGCCATGATCTCGCGCACAGGATCGTTGCGCTCATGCCCGACAGCCGCGATATCCCGGGCCAGGCTCTCCAGCGGACCGGGATCGAAGTCCGTATGGGTCCGGGCCAGATGGGCGATCAATTTGGTCAGCGGTTCAACGGTCATTGTGTCTTGGCATCCGTTTGCAAACCCTAGCCCTGTCTGTGGCCACTCCATCGAATTAGCGCCAGATCAAGGACAAGATCAAGATTGCCTGAATGGAGACGGCGCCGCCACGAACGCCGCTGGGCCAAACGACGATTTAGTCGGGGAAGTCCCGGCGGCCCAGGATTTCGACCAGGCACCCCCAGGGGTCGGTGATGAAAAATGCCGTTGCAGGCTGCATTCCATCGCGCAGCGTGGGGTCCTCTTCCGCCTGCATCGGCTTGCCGACACCCCGGGCAATGCCGGCAATATGCACACCCTGGCTGAACAGCTTTTCAACTGACGCCTGGACATCGTCAACGGCAAAGCAGAAATGCTTGACGCCCTGGACACGCAGATCCGTATCGGGTCGCAGCCGGCTGACCGGCGTGGGCTCTGAACCGGCGATCTCGAAAATTTCAAGCCGCAGCGGTCCCTTCCGCAGAAAGGCACCTTTGGCGCCGATATGTCCAATCTCGAACGTGAACTCCTTTTCGAAACCGAATAGGGCTCCCCACCACTCTATCGCCTGATCGCGGTCTCCCACACTGATGCAGACGTGGTGCACGACGACATACCCCAGCAGCGGTTCAGTCATGATATCGCCTCTCCCCTTTATTTGCTTGGTCGACCAATTAAATAATACACTCGGGGCTGCGTCAATCTTGATGTGCCTTCAGCACAGCACTAGAGGTATCGATGGAGCCGATGGTTGAGGAGCCATCAATCTGTTTTGCTAGGGAGGATGGCATGCGATTCAAGGGACTCGATCTCAATCTACTGGTCACGCTGGACTGCCTGCTGACCGAGCGGAATGTCTCACGGGCCGCCGACAAGCTGTGCCTCAGTCAGTCGGCCACATCGGGGGCGCTGACCAGGCTTCGGGAATATTTCAACGACGAGCTTCTGATACAGCTTGGCCGCAGCATGGTCATGACACCACGGGCGACAGAGCTGTTGCCGGCGGTGCGCAAAGTCCTGCTGCAAGTCGAGGGCACGGTCATCAAGAGGCCGGAATTCGATCCGGCCACCGCCAAGCGTGAAATCCGCATCATCGCCTCGGACTACATGACCATAGCCGCATTGAGCGAAGCGCTGCGGATGATCAAGACGAAGGCACCTGACCTGTCCTTCACCCTGATCAACCCGGCGCAAGATCCACGGGGCATGCTGGAGCGGGGGGAAGTGGAATTCGTGGCCATGCCGGATGTCTATCTGTCCCAGGACCATCCGAGCGTGCATCTTTTTTCGGACGATTATCGTGCCGTGGTCTGGAACCAAAACACGGAGGTCCGTGGGGACTCGATTACGCTCACCGACTTCCTGCGGCTGCGGCACGTCATTGTCAGTTACAAACAGAGCGGGCCGAGTTTCGAGGGATGGTTCATCGAGCGTTTCGGCAACGAACGCATGGTTGAGGTTTGCGCCTCTTCTTATTCCTCGGTGCCCTTTCTGATCGTCGGTACACAGCGCATCGCCCTGATGCATCGACGGCTCGCAGAAGTCTTCGCGCGGATGATGCCGCTGAAGCTGCTGAAGCCACCGGTGGAGATCCCAAGCATCCACGAAACCTTGCAGTGGCATGTCTACAATGACGGAGACGAATGCCTGATCTGGCTTCGCAACCAACTGATCGACGCCATGGCCGAGCCCGCGACCGAAAATCCGTTAAACGGTGAGCTATCCGTAAAACCGATGGCGTCTATCTCGTAAATCCATTGTCCACCAAGCGACGCGATGGCTATCACGTTGCATAACCTGAGGAGGTGTCGATGGAGGAGACAAGACCAGCCCCATTCCTGCTGGGCATGTTCACGGTCAGTGGCAGCCCCGCCTTTCCCGCCTTGATCCTGGACGACGAAGCGGCCATCGCGATCGATGCCGTGGCGCCACTCGCCGCACGGCTTGGCATGGCTTTGACCGGAAAGGAAACGGTCTTCGGCCTGCTGCAGAATTGGGACCACAACGCGGCGGCACTGGCGGCAACCGTCGAAGCACTGGCAGACCCGGCGACCGGCAAGTATTTTCGAAGCGCACTCACCGCTTCGGAATTCCTGACGCCCTGTGCGCCATTGGAAACACCACGCCAGATTTTGGTGGAACTGACCGGAACGTCAGGTCAGCCGCATTTCGTCGCCAAACTGCAATCGGCCATTGCTGGCCCGAAGGCCAAAATCCACCTGCCGCACCGCCCGGGTCACGTCGTTGCGGAGGCAAAAATCGGCCTCGTGATCGGTCGGCCCATCTACCAGGCGGACCCCGATCAGGCAGAGCAGGCGATCGCCGGCTATGTCACCGCAACCGACCTGACATTGCTTTCGGAAGAAAACGCGAACTGGATGCTTGCAAAGTCACAGCCGTGCTTCCTGCCGATCGGCCCCTATTTCGTGCCGCGGTTCTCTGCCGGCATGGCCGATGCCTTGGCCATCAACATCGCTGTCAATGGCGAGCGCAGCTTTCCCTCCACCTTGGCGCACCGGGCGCAGAACCTCGCGACAAGCCTGAGCCGACTGAGCCAGGATATCCAGCTCTTTCCGGGCGACCTCGTCTGCTGCGGCGTCTCCGATGGCCCCAGCCTCAACGATCTGCCATCTCTTGGAGATGGCGACATCATCGAGACCGCCATCCATGGCCTGGGACAGCAGACGTTGAACTCCATGCGCACCAGCGGAAGCGAAATCGGTCTCTGGGGAACACCCCGATGATCTATGCCCCGGACCTTCTGGAGGGTTGGGCCGGCCGTCGGCTCGAGGGTAAAAACGCAGTCGTCACCGGCGCCGGCCGTGGTATCGGCAAGGGTATTGCCCTGATGTTTGCAGCCCAGGGCGCCCGCGTTCTGGCCTGCGACATCGACGAGGGCGCTCTGGACCGCTTGCGGGCGGAAGCCCTCGCCGCAGGGCTCGCGACAGTCGAAACGGTGGCTGCGGATCTGACGAGCGAAGCGGGGGCAGACACGCTTTATCGGCGCACGGTCGAACATTTTGATGATGTCCAGATTCTCGTAAACGCTGCGGCCATCGTCGTGTTTGCCTGGATCGAGCAGATGCGGTTTGAGGACTGGCGAAAGACGCTGTCCGGGGAACTGGACACCGTCTTTCTGGTCAGCCGGGCGCTGTGGCCGCTGATGAAGACCAAGGGCGGATCGATCATCAATTTTTCCTCCGCGAACGCGCATGTTGCCCTCGACACCTCGGCCGCGATCGCCCACTGCGCCGGGAAAGGTGGAGTGCTGTCGATGACCCGGCAGATGGCCATGGAAGGCGGCAAGCTCGGTATCCGCGCCAATTCGATCGCGCCCGGTTTCACCCTGACGGAAGAGACCGAACGCCATCTGGACAATGAGGCGATGATGAGCTCCGTCCGTCGCAAGCTGATGATCGACAGGCTGGCAACACCGCAGGATATCGGCTGGTTGGCCGTCTATCTTGGCTCTGACGAAGCGCGCTTCGTGACCGGCGCCGACTTTTCCATCGACGGCGGCGCCACCGCCTGGTGACGAGGCATCGGTTTCATCGATAAATCCTATCTCTCCAATCCATTTTCCTGGTTGTTTGGACGGTTGTACAAGGAAACAAAGGCGGGAGGAGTCCGCTGGAACCTTATCTGCCGGTGCCTCGACGAAGCGGCGCCCGGCCATCTTGGGAGGCCCAAAAGAATGGCGATAACTGGCGTACAATCCTTGCTCTTCGGGGTCGAGGACCTGCAGAAATCTACTCGGTTCTTCGATGATTTTGGCCTCGTGCAAAAGTCGGCAGATGACCATCATACCCGCTACCTCCTGGATGAAGGGTCGAGCGTCATCCTGCGCCAGTTCGATGATCCGCTGGTGCCAAAGTCGATCTACGAGGGTTACGGCGTCAAGAAGGTGACCTGGGGCGTGGATACCCAGGAGAACCTGGACGAGCTTGCTGAGCGGCTGGCGCGCAAGCAGGAGATCCGCCGCGACAATGACGGCACAGTGCATTTTCTGGCCGGCGCCGGCCTGCCCTCCGCACTCACGGTCTTCTCCCGCAAGAAGGTTACCTATGCCCCCGACCCGGTGAATGCGCCGGGGCATGTGTCGCGCCTCAACACCCCACGCAAATGGAAGACACGGGCGCGGCCAAAGACGATAGCCCACACCGTATTCGCAGTGCCCAATCCGCGCGAGGAATACGAATGGTATCGCGACAACCTGGATTTCCGCATGTCGGAAGAGCAGGTCGGCATGGGTTTCTACCTCCGTTGCGATGGCGCCAATGAACACCACAATCTTTTTCTCATCGATATGAAGTTCCCGGCCTTGCCTGGCCATCCCGTCTACCACCACACCAATTTCGGTGTGGAGGACATTGACGAACTGATGATCGGCACGAACTACATGACGCGAAAGGGCTGGAATACGGGCCCGCTCGGCAGCGGTCGCCACCGGATTGCGTCAGCGCTGTTTTCATATCTGGAATGCCCGGCCGGAGGAGAGGCCGAATATGGCGCCGACAGCGACTATGTCGACGACAACTGGATTCCGCGCGAATGGAACCGCGTCTTCGGCACCTACTCGTGGATGCACAAAATCCCGGCATTCCTGGGTGAAAACCAGAAATGGGAATTCCGCCTCCATCCGGAATTCGTTCCCAACAACGAAAGCTCCGGCGAACGCGGCTGGAAATAAATAGATCACGCGAACCAATCACCAAAGGGAGGACCCACTGGCCGACGGCCAGCCGGGGCGGAGGAATGTTGCGATGAAATCAAAGCTACTGGTGCGCAAAGTGCTGATCGTGGGCGGCGGCGTTGGAGGGATGGCAGCCGCCATCCGGCTGCGACAGATCGGGGTGGACGTCGATCTCGTGGATGTCGACCCAGCCTGGGGTGTCTATGGAACCGGGATCACCCTGTCGACCCTGACCATGCGGGCTCTCTGCGACCTCGGCTTTGCCGAGGACGTGATGGAACAGGGCAATTGCTACGACGGCTTCACGCTGTGCAATGAACAGGGTGAGGTTATCCACCAGATGACCGCAGCCCGCCTGTACTCGGCGGACGTTCCGGGCGAAGGCGGCATCCTGCGGCCGACCCTGCACGCCATGATGAAGGCGCGGGTCATCGCTGACGGCGTATCTGTGCGAACCGGAGTGACCGTTAATGCCTTGCGGCAGGACGCCGATGGTGCCGAAGTTGACTTTTCGGACGGCACCACTGGGCGCTACGATCTGATCGTCGGTGCCGATGGCTTGTTTTCCAAGATGCGCCAGATGATTTTCCCCGATGCGCCCAAGCCGCGCTTCACGGGCCAGGCCTGCTGGCGCGTGCTCTTCGACATCCCCGAAGGTTGGACCTGCGGCCGCATGTTCCTGGGCGAAACGGTGAAGCTCGGCTTCACGCTCTGTTCGCCGGACAAGATGTATCTCTACTTGCTGGAGCATGTTCCGGACAATCCGTGGCGGGAGCAAGCCACCTTGCCGACCTTGCTGCGCAACCTGATGGCGGGATTTGGTGGTGAAGCCGCGCGACTGCGCGATACCATCGACCAGGAAACGAAGATCATCTATCGGCCGCTGGAAACCATCTTGGTGACGGGCACCTGGAGCAAGGGCCGCGTTGTCCTGATCGGCGATGCGGTCCATGCGACCACACCGCATCTGGGCTCCGGCGCCGGCGCCGCCATCGAGGACGCGATCGTTCTGGCAGACGAAATCGCGGGCGCAACCTCACTGGAAGAGGCTCTGCGAAATTTCGACTCCCGCCGTATTCCGCGGGCTTCGCTCGTCGTCAACAACTCGCTGGACATCGGGGAGCTTGAAATGACCGGAGCGCCGATGCAGCAGCAGGCCGCCTTGATGGGCGCTTCGATGCAGGCGATCGCCGAACCCTATCGCTGAGGATATCAGACGTCAGAATCGGGCGGACGCTTCGCGGCATCCGCCCGATTTTTTATTGCCGTCAGGCCTTGGCGACCACCTGTTCAATAGCACCGAAAAGGACAGATCCGTCCTGCAGACGGGCCTCCATCCGGACCGTATCGCCAAACCGCATGAAGGGTGTGCGGGCGCCGCCAAGATCGAGGATCTCGATCCCGCGCCGCTCGGCGATGCAACTGGAGCCCACCTCCCGGAAATTCGTGTTTGAGACGGTTCCCGAGCCGATGACAGTTCCGGCCACCAGATTGCGTGAATAGGCAGCGTGAGCGACAAGTTCGTGGAAACCGACACCCATTGCCAAGCCGTTGGCTGCACCGAAACGCGCACCGTTCCAATCGACGAGCAGATCGAGATCGAGCCGTCCGTCGACCCAGGCCTCTCCTGCCTCATCGGGCGTGACGGCGACGGGAGACATCGCGCAGGGCGGCTTGGCCTGGACCCAGCCGAAACCAGTCTTCATCTCCAACGGCGCGATACGGCGCAAGGACCAGTCGTTGATCTGAACGAGAAGACGGATATGGGCGATCGCGTCTTCAGCGGACGTACCCAGTGGCACGCGGTCGGTGATGATGCCGAATTCTCCCTCGAAATCGATATCATCCTCCTCTGAGGGAAAAACTGCCGTCTCCCGCGGGCCGAGGAAGCAGTCGGAGACACCTTGGTACATCAGCGGGCGGCCAGTACTTTCCTTCTTCAGACCAAGAACCGTATTCATCAGGTCGCCATGGCTCGCAAATGCCGATCCATCAAGCCATTGCCAGGCACGCGGCAAGGGAGCGAGGCAGTCCTCCGGCGAGAAGGGAATGGCGGTGGGTACCTGTCCCAGGTTCAATGCATCATAGAGAGTGACCAGTGCCGGTGCGTCACGGTCCCAATTTTCCAGCAACTGCTGCATGGTTTCGACATCCGGAGCCGGAACGGCCATCGTAAGGTCGCGACTGACCACATGCAGGCGGCCGTCCCGGGTTTCGTTATTCAGACTTGCAAGTTTCACAGCGGAACTCCTCCTATGATTTTTCAGAAGGACGCATGCACAAGGGCTTCAGCGTCCACATCCCGGGCAAAACCCAGGCGATCGGCAATGGTCGTCTCGATGAGCGGATAAGAGCCAAACAGCGCGACGAGCTCCTCGTCCGGAGCGTAGGTCACGCGGGAACGGCTGTCTGGGAATCGTCGGCGGAGCGCTTCCACCAGTTCCTCGAAGGTTAGGCACAGTGCCGGCAGGGTAAAGGCGCGATCGCGTCCGAAAGCACTGCTCGGCAGCATCCCGCCGTGAACGAAGTTGCGTGCCACGGTTTCAACAGACGTGAGCCATGTCCGACAATCCGGCCGCACAGGGAGCTCGATGTCTTCGCCGCGCATCACGGAGTAGAAGACACGGCTCATGAAGGCCGATTTCAGCCGCGCGTCGGCACCATCCCGCGCCATGACACCGGAAAGCCTGAGCGAGATGCCGTCCAGCCAGCCACGTGCGGCGAAGTTGGAGATGGCCACCTCCATCATCAGCTTCTGTGCGCCATACACCATGGTCGGCCCGGTGGGTGTCGCATCGGTCACCAGATCGGGCATCGGTTGGGCGAACACGGCGATGGTTGAGGCGAACACCAGCCGGGTTGAGGGATCAAGATCCCTCAATGCCTCCATCAACGTAAGCGTTGCGTCGACGTTTACACGGCGTGCGAGAGAATAGTTTGCCTCGGCAGCCCCGCCCAGGATGGAGGCAAGCAGGTACACGGTGGACGACCCTGCAATGTAATTTTCGATGACAACCGGATCGGCAAAGTCGCCGACGACCTGCCTTATCTTCCCACCGGGCTGCTCCGGTTTGGCGGCAGCCATCTGATCGATCAGGACCAGTTCGGATACATCCTCGCGAGCGGCCAGATGTTGCGACAATCTTTGCCCGACGAAGCCGCCTGCCCCAAGAACCGCAACCTTCATATCCATCCTCATTTTATTTGGTTGATCGACCAAACAATGTAGTTTGATGATGAAGAATGCAACGGCCAGATCTATCGGTTTTATCGATACTCCCTATCGGAACGGCTTGTTTGAACACTTGACCAAATAACTGTAGTGGTCGGGCAACAGACGAGAGGAGGACCATTCATGGCTCAGTGGTTGAAACGTGGCGCAGAGGCGTCAAGCGTGGCGGAAGCCGATCGCAAGGTGCGGGACGTCGTGGAAGCGACACTCGCCGATATCGAAGCGCGCGGAGACGCGGCGGTTCGCGAACTGTCGGTGAAATTCGACGGCTGGGATCGCGATGATTATCGATTGAGCCAGGCCGAGATCGAAGCCTGCTTGGCCAAGCTGTCCAAGCGCGACATCGCCGACATCGAGTTCGCCCAGGCCCAGGTGCGCAACTTCGCCCGGATCCAACGAGAATCGATCAGCGACGTGGAAGTGGAAACGCTTCCCGGCGTAATTCTCGGTCACAAGAATGTGCCGGTGCAAGCGGCCGGCTGCTATGTGCCGGGTGGCAAGTACCCGCTTCTGGCGTCGGCCCATATGTCCGTCATAACCGCCAAAGTGGCTGGCGTTCCACGTGTCGCCACCTGCGCCCCACCCTACAAGGGCAACCTCGCCCCGGCGATCGTAGCCGCGCAGTATCTTGCCGGCGCGGATGAGATCTACGCTCTGGGTGGCATTCAGGCTGTCGGCGCCATGGCACTCGGTACAGCCTCCATCGCGCCGGTGGACATGCTGGTCGGCCCGGGCAATGCATTCGTAGCGGAAGCGAAGCGTCAGCTCTTCGGCCGGGTGGGCATCGACCTGTTCGCCGGGCCGACCGAAACTCTGGTGATCGCCGACGATACGGTGGATGGCGAACTGTGCGCCACCGACTTGCTCGGTCAGGCGGAGCATGGACCCGACAGCCCGGCCATCTTGCTCACCACCTCGCACAAGCTCGCGCGTGACACGATGGCCGAGATCGAGCGCCTGCTTGAGATACTCCCGACGGCCGAGATCGCCCGCAAATCCTGGGCCGCCTTCGGCCAGGTCATCGTTGCCGAGAGCGACGAGGAAATGGTGAAAATCGCCGATGACATCGCCTCTGAGCACGTGCAGGTGATGACCCGTAACCCGGACTATTTCCTGGAAAACATGACGAACTACGGCGCACTGTTCCTCGGATCACGGACCAATGTGGCCTATGGCGACAAGGTCATCGGCACCAATCACACCCTGCCGACCAAAAAAGCCGCCCGCTACACAGGCGGTCTGTGGGTCGGAAAATTCCTCAAGACCTGCACCTACCAGAAGGTCCTGACGGACGAGGCATCGGCGAACATTGGGCGCTACTGCTCCCGTCTGTGTGATCTGGAAGGCTTCTCCGGCCATGGCGAACAGGCCAATATCCGTGTGCGGCGTTATGGCGGCGACAATGTCCCCTATGCCGGCCGAGCGGAAGAGCAGGCATGAGCCAGTTGTCGCTACCCAAGACTCCATCGGCGCGCCTCGAGGGGCGGCGGGCGCTGGTAACGGGGGCCGGTCGAGGGCTCGGCCTGGCCGCCGCCGCAGGCCTGGCGGAAGCGGGCGCCCACGTGGTGCTCGCAGCCCGCAGTGCGGCAGAGGTCGAAGAGGCGGCAGCGGCGATCAACGCTGCGGGCGGCTCGTCAGAGGCGATGACGCTCGACGTGTTGCAAAGGGAGGCAACCGCCCGAAGCCTGGCGGAGCACGGACCGTTCCATATCCTTTTCAACAACGCCGGGACAAACAGGCCCAAGCCTCTCTCCGACGTGACGGAAGAGGATTATGATGCGGTCCTCGACCTCAACCTGAAGGCAGCATTCTTTGTTGCGCAGGCCGTGGCCAAAGGCATGATCGAGGCCGGAATTGCCGGTTCGCTTATCCATATGAGCTCGCAGATGGGCCATGTTGGCGGCGCCAACCGCACGCTCTACTGTGCTTCAAAATGGGGGCTGGAGGGTTTGAGCAAGGCCATGGCGCTGGATCTGGCGCCCCACGGTATCCGTTCGAACACCATCGCGCCGACCTTTGTGGAAACGCCGATGACTCGCCCGTTCTTTGAAGACAAGGCATTTCGGGATGGCGTGCTCTCGAAGATCAAACTCGGGCGGTTGGGGCGGGTCGAGGACATCATGGGTGCCGTGAATTTCCTAGCATCCGACGCAGCAACCCTGATCACCGGCACCTCCATCCTGATAGATGGCGGCTGGACCGCAGACTAATTCATCGACACTGAAGACTGACAGGCGAGGAGACCTGAAATGTTCGAACCCTTTCCCGGGAACTATGTTTGGAACCTGTCCACCAACCTCGCCTTGATGTGCGGCGGCAATTACGGAGAGTTGGACGAGGCATGCCGCCCCCTGCATGAAGCCGCCGCCCGTGGCGAAGACGCTGGTACGGCATTGTTCTTCGACAGTTGGGTGAGTGTTGCACGCAAGGTTCTGGCCATGGGCGACCGCGACCTGGCGCAAGGCCGCGCACTGTCCGCCGGCACCAAGTATCAGCGCGCGGCAGGCTATCTGCTGGCTGCCGAGCGCATGCAGAGCCGGGATTATGCTCCGCGCTGGGAAGCCTACAATGATGGACTCCGATATTTCCGCAAGGGCGTAGAACTGCAGGGTAAGGCCGTCGAATTCGTTCAGATCCCCTATGAGGGGAAATACTTCACCGCACTGTTCGTTGGCGCAGCGCCTGATAAAGATGGGCGCCCCGCTCCATGTCTCGTCTCTTGCAACGGTCTCGATTCGATGAAGGAGCAGATCTATGGCGCAGGCAACGCGGAAGCCTTTCGGGTGCGAGGCGTATCCACGCTCATCATCGACCAGCCCGGAACAGGCGAAGCTTTGCGCAACCTTGGCCTCGTCGGGAGACACGATGCAGAAGCCTGGGCCTCTGCAGCCATGGACTACCTCCTGACGCGCTCTGACGTCGACCCGCAGCGTATCGGCATCTTCGGTCTGTCACTTGGCGGATATTTCGCGCCACGGGCCGCTGCCATGGATCCCCGATTTGCACTCTGCGCTGTCATGGGGGCCAATCACAACTGGGGCGAAATGCAGCAACGTCGAATGGCACGCGAAGGCGACAGGCCGGTCCCTCACTACTGGGATCACGTGCAGTGGGTCTTCGGCAAAAGGACCATCGAGGAGTTCATGGAATGGGCGCCGAAGATGGATCTCAATGATGTGGTCAACAAGATTAGGGTGCCATTTCTGGTGACCCACGGATCGGGCGATCGGCAGATCCCGGTCGAATACGCCCATCAAAGCTATGATCAGGCGATCAACAGCCCCAAGAGAGAGTTGTTCATCACCAGCAAGGACGACTTCGAAGTCGAGCATTGCGGTGCCGACAACGGCACCATCCTGCGTGACTACATCGCCGACTGGGTGAGTGAGACTTTCCGCGAACTGCCTTGAATGCAAAAAAAGGCCTCGTCAAGGGTGAACACAGCGTACGACCCTGTGTTCACCCTTGGCGGGGCCGCAATCCATCGGCCAGCAGCTTGAAGCAGCGGCGCAGGTAGCGTGGCCGATCGGCCCCTCCGGGCCACTCAGGTGCGGAGGACATCTTCATGGGCGCCGCGCCGAACACCACGTCGAGCAGAAGTTTAGCAGTGGTCGGCGCATCCGGGACATTGATTAGGCCACGTTGATGCTGGCTCTCAAGCCATTGCGTCAGGAGATCGTTGGCACGCTCGGCACCCTCCCGCATGAAGATGGGTTGGAGCTCGGGAAACTGGCGCATCTCGGTGATGAAGATTTCCATCAGCGCCTGACGTTCCCGTTCTGCCTCTGCATCGATGTCGATCAGGAAAATCCGCGCCAGAGCCTCCTCGACAGGCAAGTCATCGAAGTTGCCGGGCAAAGCGATCATGCTGCGGCAATGCAAAGCGACTACAGCGGCAAACAGATCGATCTTGCCGGCATACAGTCGGTAGACCGTTTGCAGCGACATGTGAGCCGTCGTTGCAACGTCACTCATCGTCGTCCCGGCATAACCTTTTTGCGTGAAGAGAAGCGCTGCAGCGCTCAAGATCGCGTCGCTCTTGCCCTGGTCGGACCGAAGCTTTGGGCGACCGCGTGGTCGGCGACCATTCGTCTTGAATTCTGCATCTGAAGTCATGACAGGCTCATATCGTATGTTGGACAGATTGACAGCAATAGCGACCGCAAATTAGGTGTAACACCAATTACTGTAAATGTGCCAAGCTGGCGCAGGCGGTCGTTCCGGAGGAGGTATTGCCGTTGTTTCAGCGATTGGAAGGACGCGGGCGCAGCCAAGGCGCAACGTCATGCCGAATTTGAGAATATTTCGGGAAAGCCGATGCCAACCCGCCTCTGCTCGACTTGACACCAATCACATTTGATGTGTTAGTTGGACAACCAACCAAAGATGACAAATTCCATCTCTGGAGGGTTGCGGTACCGGCACAGCCGGCTACCAAGGGAGGAGAAAGACTTGAAGAAGAGCGCACTGACTCTGCTCGCATGGCAGACCTTCGCGGCCGCTTGTGTCGTCGCACTCTGGGCAGCCGGTAACGCAACCGGCGTCATCGACACGGCGATCCTGCCGCCGGTGGACCAGGTTGGGAACCAGATCGTTGCCGTTTGGGCACGACCCGAGTTCCTGTCGGCTTTTGGCAACACCGTATTTGATGCCCTGCGCGGCCTCCTCTTTGCCGCCGTCTTCGCAATTCCGGCTGGAATCCTGATTGGCATGATCCCGGCAGTGGATCGCGCAACCCGGATCGTGATCGATTTTGGACGGTCCTTCCCGGTCATCGCGCTTCTCCCGGTTTTGGTGCTCTTGCTGGGTGCCACATCCCTGATGAAGGTGGTGGCCATATCGATCGCCTGCTTCTTCCCGATCCTCATTCAGTCGATCTATGGTGCACGACGCCTTGAGCCGACGATTGTCGACACGGTACGCAGTTATCGCATTCCGGCCCATCTGCGGTTCTTCAAGGTGCTCCTTCCCGCCGCCGGCCCCTACATCGCCACCGGTTTGCGTATCGCAACGACAGTATCGATCCTTGTCTCCGTCGGCGTCGAGATTGTCAGTCTGACCCCTGGCATGGGCCGTGAAATCGCCCTTTCGCGCAGCTTCAACGAGACCGCGACCACCTTTGCCTACATCTTCTACGCCGGTCTTCTGGGTGTCGTGCTCACCTACATCTGGGACCGGCTTGAGGCGCATCTGCTGGGTTGGCACCTGCGCAGCAGCGCATCGGAATAGGAGAGCATGATGACGCGCTATCTCTTTATTGACCTGTTGCTCGACCTGCTGCGATCCATCTGGCTTCCGGTCCTGCTTGTTGCCATGTGGTGGCTGGCCTCGTCGGGCTCGACGTCGTTTTACTTCCCGCCGCTTTCGGAGATCCTTGCGACCCTCGTGCGTGAGGTGTTCTCCGGTCAACTGGGTCCCTACCTGCTGCTCAGCCTGTCGAATCTGGCGATCGGGCTGTCGATCTCGATCGTCGCAGGTGTGGCCTTCGGTTTGCTGATCGGTCGGGCCGAGGGCTTCCGTCTGGCAACCGCCCCGACGCTCAACTTCCTGCGGGCCATTCCGCCGGCATCGATCGTTCCGATCGTGGTGATTGCCCTTGGCGTCGGAGCCGCACCGAAGATCTTCATCATCGTCCTCGGTTGCTTCTGGCCGATCCTCCTCAACACGATCGACGGTGTCCGCGGGACATCGCCAGCGCTGATCGAAACCGCCCGAGCCTATCGGATCCCGGCGCGGCTCGCGATCCTCAAGGTCGCCCTGCCGGCAGCCTTGCCGCAGATCATGGCCGGGATTCGCGTGGCGCTGGCCGTCGGCCTGGTCCTGATGGTCATCTCGGAATTCTTCGGGGCGGATGCCGGTGTCGGCTTCTACATCACAGACGCGTCAACACGCTTTGCCATACGCGAGACCTGGGCCGGCACTCTGCTGGTGGGCATCATGGGCTACGTTCTCAGCTTCGGCTTTGTCCTGATCGAGCGTCGCGTACTGAAATGGTATTTCCAAGACGACCGCGCCTCCCTCTCCAGTCGGATTCGACGGAGCCGCGGCAAATCCGGAGGAGGATCGTGAACATTATGACGACGTTCAAACCCGTCGCCAATCCCGCCGTCAAGCCGCTTGTCGTGGAGGGATTGAGCAAGAGCTACGGGGCAGTCAATGTCCTGTCCAATCTCAATCTGAGAGTCGATCCGGGCGAGATCATCTGTATTGTCGGTCCCTCGGGCGCTGGCAAGACGACACTCTTGCGGTGCCTCTCGGGTCTGCTGGCGCCGACATCCGGCGGTGTCTCTGTCGGGTCCGATCGCATTTCCGAGCCGGTCGCCGAGATAGGCCTTGTGTTTCAGGACTACCGCGGCTCGATGATGCCATGGATGCGATCGGCCGAAAATGTCGCCTTTCCGCTGCAGGGCAAGGGTGTGCCAAAAGCACAGCGCATGGCCCGCGCCAAGGAATGCCTCGATGCCGTCGGCCTGCCGGGTGTCGGCGACCGCTATCCCTGGCAATTGTCAGGCGGCATGCAACAGCGCGTCGCGATCGCGCGGGCGCTGGCCTATGACGCGCATATCCTGCTGATGGACGAGCCCTTCGGCTCGCTCGACGCGCAGACCCGCTTCGATCTGGAGGACCTTGTCCTGTCGCTGCGCAAGCGACTGGCCATTTCCATCGTCGTCGTCACACACGACATCGATGAAGCGGTCTACCTCGCCGACCGCGTGATCGTGCTGTCCGGTCATCCGGCGACCGTCATTGACACGGTCGATATCGACCTGGGTTTCGATCGCGATCAAATTGCCACCAAGTCTGATCACCGTTTTGTCGACTACCGCAGCCGAATTCTCGGCCAGATCAGGCGCAAGTGCGGCACATAAGCTTCAATCTGTGGAGGAGGAAAGTGAAATGAGCATAACAATGAAACGGCGTAGCCTGGGATTGGCGATGGCAGCGTTGATCGCGACCACGGTCATTCCAGCATCAATGGCCTGGGGTCAGGAGAAGGTCGTAAGGGTCACCCGCTCGCCGGTTGGCGCCTTCGAAGGCCTCTACATCGCCGAACAGCAGGGCTACTTCAAGGAAGCCGGGATCACCGTCGAGATCACTGTCGGCGGTGCCCCAACCCAGAACATTGCGCAGTTGCAGGCAGGCCAGACCGACATCATCATGTCCGGTTCCTTCGACGTCATCACGGCCAATGCACAAGGCCTGCCAATCAAGGCGATCCTCAACTCACAGGACCATGGAGGAAGCCCCACGACAGGTTTGCTTGTTTCGCCGGACAGCCCCATCGCCGGTGTCGCTGACCTGAAGGGAAAGGCAATCGGATTGCCGGGAGGCGTCCAGAGCACGCAGGGCCTGATGCTGTTGCGGGCCTTCGAGAAGGCCGGCCTCAGCAAGGATGACGCCCGTTTCGTCAACCTTCCGTTCGACGCCATGATCGAAAGCGCCGAACGGGGTTCGGTGGATGCGATTGCGCCTATCGGCCTCTTCTATGCCCTGGCGGAGGCGAAGAAATTCAAGGCGATCGACGCTGTTTACACCGAGATCAAGGATACACCGGCGGTCGTTTTCGCCTCGTCTGACAGCTATCTCTCGGAAAACGCTGATTCCGCCAAGGCTTTCGTCAGCGCGATGATGAAGGCCTATGAATACGGCAATGCCAATCCAGACATCATCCGCGAGATCGACACCGCCCAGACCAAGCTGCCACCGGACTACATCAAGACGCGTTACATCGCCCCATTCTCGGGAGGATTCCAACGCGAAATCTGGGCAAAGGCGATCGCTGACATGGTCCATTTCGGCTTCATCCCGAAGGCACCGGCTGAAGCGAACTACCTCTGGGCCGACGCCCCCAAGTAATTGGCAGCGAAGCACTTCGGAACATGCGGCTTCCGGAGTTCACGACGCCACGAAGGGAACGGGGGCTGAGGCCCCCGTTGTCATTTCAGAGGGAGAAGACAGAGTGGACCTTGCGTTGTTTGATACCGTCGAGACCTTGAGTGCCCGGTTTTACCGAAAGGGGCTCTGGATGGTGCTGACCCGTCCAAAGGGAGATCTCTCCACATTGGAGCCGCATCTCGTTGCCCATCTGCAGTACCAGATAGCCTTGGAAAAACGGGGCGCGCTTTTTGCTGCTGGACCACTGGTGCCGTCCGGCAACGCGGATCCGGCAGGCGAAGGCCTGATCATTCTACGGGCAAATAGCGAAACGGAAGCACGTGAAATCGCCGATGCCGACCCGATGCATCAGGCTGGTGTTCGTGACTATACGTTGCGGCGCTGGGATCTCCATGAGGGACGGATCGCCATCAGCATCGATCTGTCGGACAGCTCGTTTCGGCTGGAGTGAGCAAACGCTCCTCCAGCCGTTTGCCGTCCGACCAACGCTTCAGTAGCCGATCGTGATGCGTTCGCGCAGGTGCCGGGACTGTTCGAGCTCGTCCACGATCGCCACTGCCATGTCCTCGAAGGAAATCGAAGTCGGCCCGTCTGCGGTCATCAGCATCTCATCCTTGCCGTAGCGGAAGTTGGACGTCCGCTCGCCGGCTATGAAGAAGCGCGGTGGCGAGATAAACGTCCAGTCAAGGTCCTGCGTGGCCTTCAGTCCCTCCAGAAGTTCCATGCCCTTGAAAGAATTGGGCTTGGCGAAGTCGGGGAAGGTCGGTTGATTGACTTCCTCGATACCGTCGGGATGCAGCAGACCGCCTGCGCCACCGACGACGAGGTAGCGCTTTACCCCGGAATCGACGACAGCCGGCAACAGGATCTCCGGCAGCAGGTCAACGAAGCGGGCCGAACTAATCACCGCATCATGACCCCGTACAGCCTCGGCGATCTGACCGCGACTACCGTCCACGCCCCTGGCCGTGACTTGGGTGCCGACCGGAACGCCCTCGACATTGCGGGCGATAGCAGTGACCGTGTGGCCGCGGTTGACAAGTTCTGTCAGGACACGGGAGCCGGCTTTCCCGGTGGCTCCGATAAGAGCAACTTTCATGTGTTTTCCTTCCCTTTGGGTGAATTGGTGGTCTGGCGTCTCACCAGCGGCGCCTGGTGGTTGGCCCAGGCGATGGTTCGCTCAAGCATCAATCGCGCCGCCACCGTAATGTCTTCCCCCGGGCGGAAGCGCTTATCCCGATCCATCAGCGAGACGACCATCGGCACGTTGACGCCCTCCAGCACGGAGATCATCTGGAAGGCAGTCAGAACGGTCTTGAGGTGCTGCACCGCGCGGGTCCCCGCCGCGATGCCG
This sequence comes from Allorhizobium sp., assembly GCA_051861045.1. Classification (GTDB taxonomy): domain Bacteria; phylum Pseudomonadota; class Alphaproteobacteria; order Rhizobiales; family Rhizobiaceae; genus Allorhizobium. The sequence goes on along the minus strand of JBHYDI010000001.1, from coordinate 15,225 downwards.
CCGTAGCTGACGAAGGCCACCGGCTTGAACGTCCATTCGTTATGCAAGTAGTCGATGGCGTTCTTCAACGATGCAGGAAAGGAGTGATTATATTCGGGGGTGACAAAAACATAGCCATCGGCGCGCGCGATGGTCTCGCTCCAGCGGCGCGTGTGCTCATGCTCGTATTGCGCCAGGCGCGGATGTTTCGCCTCGTCCATCAGCGGCAGGTCAAAATCGGCTATATCGACCAATTCGAAGCTGGCGCTACCAACCTCCAGGCTCAATTCGAAAAGCCAATCGGCGATCGGACGGCCGATGCGTCCGGGTCTCGTACTGCCGACAACGATCTGGATGTGGGTCATGTCGGTCTCATGTCTCGATGTTGCAGAGTTCGAGCCCCCTGAGGCACTCGACATAGTCCAGCATGAACGGATAACTCCAGCCACCGTTGATCTGGATGGCGAAGGAATAGACGAGGAAGGGATGAGCCCCGAGCGAGAACAGAGCGCGGATGTCCCGGTCGATCAACGCCTCGCGTTCGGCCGCATCGATGTCTTCCGATGCCAGCATCGTCGTCGCATCGCGATCGAATGAACCGCGATACTCCGGATCTCGACCATAGGTCCACAAGACCTTGTTCATGGCGTAACGGCTCATTGCGCACCTGCATTGAGCGTTGTCTCGCTCCATTCGAGGAAGGCGCAGGCTGGCTGCGCCGTGGTGGCGACCAATTCCGCAAAACTGGGCGCCGATCCGCAGGCGAGACCCAGCCCCAGCACATAACCCAGAAAGCCGGGCGTCCCGTTGCCGACGGGATAGAGTTGGTCCCATGTGCTGAGACCTGCGATCTGTTCCACGTCGTTGGCCCGGATCAGCCGCCACATCATCCGGTCCCAGTCGCTCTCCGGCTCCGTGAGACTGCGCATCATCCCGGGACCGCCGACGCTGTTGGACATGTGTCCGGTGGCGATAACCGCAACGCGTTTGTCGCTGCCATCATCCTCGATTGCGCGACGAATGATCTCGCCCACCTGGCGATACCGCCAACCCGGCGGAACGGGCGGCGCCAGCAGATTGATGAAGATGGGCACAACCGGCAGGTCGTCCTGAGGTCTCAGAAAGTTCAGCGGAATCGTGAAGGAATGATCCGCAATAAACTCGTCGGAATAGGAGAAATCCACCCCGCGCTCCAGCCCGCCGCGGAGCAGGCGCCGGGCCAGAACACCGTCGATCGGCAGATCGGTCGCCTTCAGGCCCCAAGACCTCATCTCCCCAGGAAACGGCCCTGTGAGCCGGGTTGCCTTCCCCACCATGAAGGTCGGCATATTGTTCATGAACCACTGGCCGAAATGATCCGAGCCGATCACGACGATGACTTCAGGCGCAGACTGCTCAAGCCTTTGGCGGAGTATTTCGAAATGTGCGAGAGCCGGAAGGGCGCCCGGATGAGCCTTGCCCTCCGTTGCAAGCCGCTGCGCGATCGGGAGGGTTGGGTCATGCGGAACGACGTTGAGACTGACGAGACGTGCCATAGCCCTCGCCTCAACGATCGACGTTCATGAGCCTGGACTGCCGCATACCGTTTCCTCCCGTTGCGCCCTCTCCAACTTTCCTCTACCATTAACTTGGTTGGTCGACCAGTCAATATATAAATACCATGTCGAACAGATGCACCTGATCGGCCGGCACCGGCAAACCCTGCCAAACCAAGCAAAACCGCCCGTGCCGAAGTGCTCGGCACCGATCCCGGAGTGTTCATGTCTGATCTCCCTTCATCCGCCCTGCCGCCAATCCGCCGCATCGTCACCGGGCATAGCCCTGAGGGAACGGCCATCGTGTCGGTCGATGGCCCACTGCCGACAGTGGTGCACCTGGAAGCGATCCCCGGCACTGTCTTCCACGAGATCTGGTCGACATCAGAGTGCCCGGCGCCAGTGGACAACGGGCCGGACCCGACCCGTTCAGACCTCGTGCTGCCACCACCAAGGCAAGGTACGCGCATCCGCATCGTCGACATTCCGCCCGACAGCGAGGACTTCCTGCGAAACGGAGCCCAGCGGATGAAAGCCGCGTTTGCAGCCATTGGCGACGAGAAAGCCTCGACCGTGAAGGATCATTCGCCGCATCCGTTGATGCATCGCACCGAGTCGATCGACTATGGCGTGGTGCTGTCCGGCGAACTGGTATTGGTGTTGGACGCGGAAGAGGTCGTACTCAGACCCGGCACCGTGGTGGTGCAGCGCGGCACCAACCATGCCTGGGCCAACCGTTCCGGCGCTGTTTGCCGCATGCTGTTTGTCCTGGTCGATGGCCGCTACGCCCCCGATCTTGCAGCGAGCCTGGGGGCTCACTGATGCAAAGTCTCGACTCACTCTTCTCGCTCAAAAACCGTACCGCATTGATCACGGGTGCCAGTGGTGGCCTCGGGCGATCCATTGCCGACCTGTTTGCCCAATCCGGCGCGCGGCTGATCCTGACGGATCAGACGAAAAGCAAGGCGGAGGAGATCGCTCAATCGCTTCGCGAACGCGGCAGCGAGGTGGCCAGTTTCGGGCTGGACCTCGCTGACACCAATGCCCTGCAAGGCCATGCGCTTGATCTTGTCTCGACGGGTAGTGTCCCCGACATTCTCGTCCTCAATGCCGGCATCCAGGGCCCCGCAGGCCCACTCGGCGCTGTCACGGCGGACGACTGGCATCGGGTGATGGCCGTGAACCTCGCCAGCGCCCATGTGCTGACCTCTGTCTTTGCCCCGGCCATGGCGCGTCGCGGGGGCGGCAGCATCATCCTGATGGCGAGCATTGCGGCCCTGAGGGGCAACAAGGCCATTGGTCTCTACGGCATGACCAAGGCGGCATTGGTGCAACTCGCCCGCAATCTTGCGGTGGAATGGGGTCCCCACAACATCCGGACCAACGCCATCGCGCCTGGCCTCATTCGCACGCCGCTGGCCGAAGAACTGTTGGGCAATGCAAGCTTCATGGAGCGCCGGCTGTCGATGACGCCGTTGCGTCGTGTTGGCGAACCCCACGAGATCGCGGGGGTCGCCTTGATGCTGGCCGCCGATGCCGGCGCCTTCATCACCGGCCAGGTGCTTGTGGTCGACGGCGGGACCCTGATTTCAGACGGATCATGACTGCTTCGGCGTTCGCCCGAGGATGAACGGTATCAGCCGGAACACGGTCCTGAGGCCGATCAATTTCAGACCGGCGCGGGCTTCTTCGGGTGTCAGCTTGGCCACCATGGGCATGGCTCCGAAGATCTTGCCGCGGATCACGAGTTGCCCGTCCTCGACATCGATCTTGCGGACGGCCATCAGTTCCTTGTTTTGTGCATCGAGGAATTTCACAACCGCGCTCCCATCACCTTGTCGTAGTCGATGTTCATGTCATCCATCATGCGGATCGCCGTGCCACGACCGGCACCGAAGACGCCGCCGCCGGGATGCATGAAGGGACCGACGAGATACAGGCCCTCCACGCCCGGCACAGCATATTGCCCATAGTCAGGCGTCGGACGGTGCCCGACCGTTTGGTACATGTAAGGCGCGCACCCGTGGATATCGCCACGCAGGAAGGAGTTCGGGCTGTCACGTTCCATGTCCAGCGGACTCTTGACCACCCGTTTCAGGATGTTCTCGTCATGCAGGTTGTTGAAGAACTTCCGATAGTAGGCGAGGCTGCGGTCGGCGATCTCCTCCTTGCGCTCGTCCCAGAGCGCGGCACTCCCGTCGAGATCATAGGGCGCGAAGGTGACGCCATAGAAAGTTCCCGAGCCCGCGGGCGCACGGCTGGCGTCAGCAAGGGTGATATCGGAACCAGCGCAGAGCGGCACGTCCGGAATACGCCCCTGCTTCAGTGCATCGAAGCTCTTGCGCATGTCGTTCATGCGATCCGATGTCATAAGCTCCAGCATGACGGCGTCGTCGAGATCGCCGCCAGCCTTCAGGCGGACTTGCTCCTTCAGCGCGTAGTGACTGAGCATGATGGAAAAATGTGACTGCGTAATACGCTGAGCCCGCTCGTCCACCCGGGGCGGAATACCGTCGACAAACTTGCCGAGCACCTTGGGATGGATGCCTGCAATAACGCCGTCCTTGGCCTCGAACACCTCACCGGTGTCGAGCTCCACGCCAGTGATACGCCCCGAAGACGTCAGAATCCGGCGCACCTCCGAATTGCAGCGCACCTCGCCACCGAAATGTTCGATCGCCTTGATGGTGGCCTTGGTCAGCTCGCCAGAGCCGCCCACCGGTCTTGCAACGCCAAACTTGTGGATCAGCCCCGGCATCAGGAACACGCCCATGCCCGTTCCCAGGTCATCGGGCGCCTGCAGGTTTTCAGTCACCAGACGCACCAGGTGAACGCGCAACCGCTCGCTCTCGAAATACTGCTCGGCGATATCGACCGAGGAGCGGCTCATGAAGTCGAGAATCTCCCGGCCCTCGTCCGTCTGGTCCATCATCGCCATGAAGGCGCCCATCGGGAAAGGCGGTGCATAAAGTCCCGACATGAACATCGGCAGGAAGGCCATGCTTTTTTCGGCAAAGCGCCGATAGGCCTCGGCATCCCGCGGCGAGAAGGCAGCGATACCCTCACAGGTGCGGTCGAGATCCTTGTACAGCTTCACCGCACTTCCATCTTCGAAGACCGTAGCCGACGGAAGCGGAGAATAGTGATATTTAAGCCCGAATTTGGAGAAGAGCCCCAGTTCGTCATCCGTGATCATCGGATTTCCCTGCAGCATGATATGCACGTTGGAATGCTCGTCATGCCAGAAACCCGGCAGCGTCAACTCGCGCGTCGAGACGCCGCCACCGGCATGGCCCTTGCGCTCCAGCACCAGGACCTTCTTGCCGGCCTTAGCCATGTAGGCGGCGGCCGTGAGACCGTTGTGCCCGCCCCCCACGGAAATGATGTCATATCGATTGCCCACGTAATCCTCCCGATCGTGATGGCGATGGTGGCAGGCTAGTGGATGGTCAAACGCCTGAAAAGAAGGAACATTTTTGTTCTCTAGAACGCCGAACAGCGGCATTTGCGCAGATTGCCGCAAAATCTGGTCGCCAGGATTGACATTCGGGCGTAAATTTAATTGGTTGTTCGTACAATCAATTAACATGGAGGGCGTCATGAATAATCCGCTGGTGGGATTTCAGGTCAGGCGCGAGGACATCGGTTTCGTCGGCAGGGACCTGCAGAGACCGGAATGCATACTGGCTGGCCGGGACGGCACGTTATGGGCCGCCGATGCGCGTGGCGGGATCATGCGCATCGACCCCGATGGGGAGCAGCACTTGATCCTGCAGAAGGGCGAGCACGCGGAAAATCAGGAGCCGAGTTCGGGCGGCTCGTTCGAGGACCGCTATGTCAAGACCATGGGCAGCCTGCCGAATGGCTTGGCCTTCGATGCCGAAGGCAATTTTCTGATTGCCAATTTCGGCACCGACCGGCTGGAATATATGAAACGCAACGGTGACAGCCGGATTTTGCTGGACGCGATCGACGGGCGCCCGTTGGGAAAGGCCAACTTCGTCACACGCGACAGCAAGGGCCGGCTATGGCTGACAGTGACGACGCAAACCATCCCCTGGACCGACCATGTGAAGACCAACAGTCGCGACGGCTACATCGCATTGATAGATGAGAAGGGTGCGCGCATTGTTGCCGATGATCTTTGCGGGACCAATGAATTGCGCTTCGATGCGAAAGAGGAATGGCTTTATGTCGCTGAAACGACATCGCGCAACATCACCCGGTTTCGCGTAGAGCCCGACGGCTCGCTGATGAACCGGGAGATATATGGACCGAGCAACGTGGGCGGTTTCTGCGATGGCATTGCCTTCGACGCCCATGGCAATCTCTGGACAACCTTGATCATGGCCGACCGCCTCGTGGCCATTACACCCGAAGGCGACCTGCTGACCATCCTCGACGATGGAAATGCGGAAAAAACCGCGGCCCTCGACCGCGCCTGGGAAGAAGGGCGCGTCACCCCTGAGATCATGGCCTCGGCGACCGGAACGCTCTGCCCGTGGATGGCGTCGCTGACCTTTGGCGGACCAGATCTTAAGACAGTCTATCTCGGCTCCCTACGCGGCGATCGGATTCCCTATTTCAGAAGCCCGGTGGCCGGCTTGCCACTCATCTACTGGTAAGCAACGGCCCTCCGGGCAACCTGATGCTTGTTCATCGCCGCAGTCCTATGATCGTGCTCCTGAAACACGTCATTTCAGCGAGACTGAACGGGCCCAGCAAGACCCGTTCAGCTCACCACGCAAGCCCACGCACATCCTAAGACGTTTCGCCCCGATCCGCGCGATCGGGGCGTGACTGAATCCACTCGGCGCCGGGGATTAATCTGCGTGCACGATCTCGGTGTCTGAAACAGATCCGGTCTTTCGCCTCGATATCCTGTTGACGGTAACGAACAGCAGCGGCACGAAGAATATCCCGAGCACGGTGGCAAATATCATGCCCCCCATGACGCCGATCCCGATCGCGTTCTGTGCGGCCGAACCGGCTCCGGTTGCCCGTGCGAGCGGCAAGACGCCGAGCACGAAAGCCAAAGACGTCATAACGATCGGGCGCAGGCGCATGCGAGCAGCCTCGATCACCGCTTCAACAGACTCTCTTCCCTGATCAACCAGCGCTTTGGCAAATTCCACAATCAGGATGGCGTTCTTGGCGGTGAGCCCGATCGTCGTCAGCAGGCCAACCTTGAAGTAGACATCGTTCGATTGATCAAAAAGCCAGGCGAAGAGGAGCGCGCCCAGCACCCCAACAGGAACCGCAAGAATGACGGAGAACGGAATGGACCAGCTTTCATAAAGGGCCGCGAGGCAAAGAAATACGACCAGCAGCGATACGGCGTAAAGCAAGGCCTCCTGCGATCCCGCCAGCCTTTCCTGGTAGGAAAGACCGGACCAGGAGGCGCTGTAACCGCCGTCGAGGCCGGCAACCAGGTTTTCAGCTTCGGTCATCGCATCCCCGGAACTGACGCCAGACGCGGCAGATCCGCTGATAGAAATCGCCGCCGTCCCGTTGAAGCGAGCCAGCGACGTTGAGCCCTGCTCCCATTGCGTCGTCGCGAAAGCCGAGAAGGGTATCATGTCGCCACTGCTGTTCTTCACCGACCAGCGGTCGATATCATCCGGCTGCATCCGGTATGGGGCATCGGCCTGAACATAGACCGGCTTGATTTCACCCTTGTAGATGAAGTCGTTCACATTGGTTCCGGAGAATATGGTGCTGATCATGCTGTTGAGATCAGAAAGGCTGACGCCAAGAGAGCTTGCCTTTTCCTGATCGATATTGATCCTCAGTTGCGCTTCCAGCGTCCGCGTGTTGCCGCGGATGTTGGAGACCAGTGCATTGCCGCGTGCATTGTCGGCAAGCTGGTTGCTGGCCGCTCGCAAAGCATCCCGCCCCTTATTGCCGGTGTCTTCCAGATACATCGAAAATCCGTTCGTCTGGCCAAGCCCTTGGATTGCCGGAGGCTGGAGAACGAAGACTTCCGCATCCCGGATCTTCCGGAAGTAAGCGGAGGCACGTTCCTGAACGGCCGACGCTGACAAACGATCCTCGGTACGCTGATCGAACGCCTTCAACCGCACGAAGGCCATCGCCGAATTTTCACCGCTGCCGCTGAAGCCAAATCCAAGCGTCATGAATACGCTCTGCACGGCATCTGTTTCCTGGCTCAGGTAGTAATCCTCAACGATGTCGATGACAGCCTGTGTACGGGCAGCATTTGCCCCTTCCGGCAAGCTGATTTGTGTCATGAGCACGCCCTGGTCCTCTTCCGGCAGGAAGGATGTCGGCAATGTCGAGTAGAGGCCGTAGGCGCCTGCGAGAAGCGCTGCAAAGACCAGGAACAGACGTAGCGGCCGCACCACCACGAATCGTACGCCTTCGGCATAGCGGCCGGACGCCCGGTCAAAACCTCTGTCAAACCACCCAAGCCATTTTGCCATCACGCCGTCGTGGGTCGGCTTCAGCAGCATGGCGCAGAGCGCGGGCGTGAGGATGATAGCAACGAGAACCGACAGCAACATTGCGGTTGCGATGGTGACCGAGAACTGCCGATAGATAACCCCGACAGAACCAGAGAAGAATGCCATGGGGATGAAGACTGCAATAAGAACGAGCGCGATGCCGATCAGGGCTCCGGTAATCTCGCCCATCGACTTCTCGGTCGCCTGGCGCGCGGACAGCTTTTCCTCGCGCATCACGCGTTCCACATTCTCCACGACGACGATCGCGTCGTCGACGAGCAGGCCGATCGCGAGAACCATAGCAAACATCGTCAGCATGTTAATCGAGTATCCGAGCCCGGCCAGGACTCCGAATGTGCCAAGCAGAACCACCGGCACTGCGATCATCGGGATGAGTGTTGCTCGCACATTCTGCAGGAAAAGCAGCAGCACAAAGAAGACAAGAATGATCGCCTCGATCAGGGTTTCGACCACCTTTTCGATCGACAGTTCCACGAACGGCGTCGTTTCATAGGAATAGGCGATCTCGACGCCTTCCGGCAGTCCAGCTTCGAGACTGTCGAGTTCAGCATGCACGAGTTCGGCTGTCGTGATGGCATTCGCACCTGAGGCAAGCTGCACTCCAAAGCCGGCAGCCGGCATGCCGTTGTAGGTCGAGCTCTGCCCGTAACTCTCCAGTCCGACTTCCACGCGGGCGACGTCCCCAAGACGCACCACCGCGCCGTCACTTGACGTCTTCACAATGATCCGCTCGAACTCGTTGACCGAAGTCATCTGGGTCCGGGCAACAATACTCGCTTTGAGTTGCTGCCCCTTCACGACAGGCGTGGACCCCAGAGATCCGGCGGCGACCTGAATGTTCTGTGCGCTGATCGCGTTCGTAATATCGCTGGGGATGAGCTGGTACTTTTCCATGCGTGTCGGATCGAGCCATATCCGCATGGCATAGCCCGAACCAAAGGACTGCACCGATCCGACGCCATCGAGCCGCTCGATGCGCTCCTCGATCTGGCTCGACATGATGTCGGACAGCTCATCGGACGTATAGCGCCCGTCGCTTGAGACGATATTGCCGATCATCAAAATGCCGGATGGTGACCGACTGACCTGCACGCCGTTGTCCTGTACGGCTTCGGGTAACTGGGACTCCACACGCGACAGCTTGTTCTGAACCTCCACTTGGGCGATCTCGGGATCAGTCCCGTTTTCGAAGGTCAGCGAGATGGAGGCAGAGCCTGTGCTGGATGTCGACTCCATGTAAAGCAGGCCTTCAAGACCTGTCATGCCACCCTCAATCTTCTTCGTGACGGAGTTTTCAACTGCTTCCGCGGTTGCCCCCGCATACGCCGCGCTTATGCGCACGGTCACCGGCGAGATGTCCGGATATTGCGAGATTGACAGCGAGTAGATGCCCATCACACCGGCCAGCATCGTCGCAAGAGCCAGAACGATAGCGAAAACCGGTCTTCCAATAAAGAAACTGGCAAGCGCGTTGCGGGGAGAAGCGAGCTTCACTTGCTGTCCTCCGACTTACCGTTGCTTTCGACGCCCAAGATCTGCTCGACGACACCATCGTCGTCGATTGTGGCTTCGACGGCATCCACCGAGCCTCCATCGGAGATCTTCTGGAAGCCGTCTACGATGAGCTGGTCGCCGTCTTTCAGTCCATCGACAACGATCCAATCATTATCGACCGTGCCACCAGTGCTGACGGCCTGAAGCCGTGCCTTGCCGTCGACGACTAGGTAGACGGAAGCGCTCCCGTCATCACCTCTCGTCAAGGCACGCTGCGGCACGCGATAGGCCTTCGACAGGCTACCGAGTTCGATACGGGCGGTAACGAACATCCCCGGCACGAGGATCCGCTCCGGGTTGGGGAAAGTAGCCCGAACCTTAAACGTCCCGGTCGTCTCTCCGACGACCATGTCGGCCAGCGAAACCTCGCCCTTGTGCTCGTAGATTTTGCCTGTCTCAAGCTCAAGACTGGCCGGCATTGGCCCGCCCTGCTGCCGCTGCAGCTTGCCCGCGTCCACCTCTTCCCGGATCCGCAAGAGATTGGCGCTTGTGTCGGCGAGGTCGACATTCACCGGCTCAATTTGCCGGATCGTCGCGAGCGCGTCTGTCTGGTTCTCTGTGACGAGCGCCCCCACGCTAACCGAGGACACACCGATCATGCCGCCGATCGGTGCTCTGATCATTGTATTCTCAAGATTTATCTTGGCTATCTCAAGATCGGCTTTCGCAGATTCCTCTGAGGCCCGCGCTTGGAGCAAGGTCGACTGCGCATCGTCGAGGGTCTGCGTACTGACGGCCTGCGTTTCCGCAAGCGTCTTGTTACGGTCAAAGGTTGCCTGGGCTCCCACCGTCGCCGCTTCAGCTTTTTTGAGTGCGGCCTCCGCCACGGTCACAGCAGCAGCAAATTTCCGACTGTCGATCTCGTAAAGAATGTCGCCAGCTTTGACCTCTCGCCCTTCCGAAAAGGCGATCTTCTGGATGATACCGTTCACCTGCGGCCGAACTTCGGCGGTTGCCAGCGCCACCACCCGTCCTCGAAGTTCGACCGAATAAGGAACACTTTCCGCCACCATTGTCATGTAGCCGACCTCGGTCGCAGCGACGGAAGGCTTCTGTCCCTCAGTCGGAGCACACGCCACAAGCGACGCCAGCAGCAAGCCGCAGCTCACAAAGTTCACCAGTTTCATAAAAGGCCTTTCGTTTCATTCTTGCGAATAATGCCGCAAGCGTTGAGAGCCCACTAAGGCATGAAATTATTGGTAATTACAGTTACTAATAATTAATTCAGGAAACGGCGTCAAATGGTGGTCGTCACAGCTTCAAACAAATTGTATCGCGCGTAAGCTGCCTCACCGGGCCGTCTCAAGTCCCCCCTGGAACCGTCCAAACAGATCCACATGGGCGCACTACGCAAAGATGCAACCAGGGATCCGTCGGGAGCGACGAACCGAACAAGGCGATCCCGCGATGTTAAGAAAGGGAACGCCATCTTGTGGGATCACCCCAACGGTCCGCGATGAGACTTGTCGTGTTCGTAGAAGCCCAGTTGAATTGGCCAGGGGACATGCAGGCAATGTCAGCCGTGGGGCCGTGTGCGGAACGGCAGCTTCTCAGGTCATCACCTCCGTCGCATACCTCTTCGAAAGCGAGGCAACAAAAAGGGCGCCGAAGGGGCGCCCTTTTCTTATTTGAAAGACACTATGTATCAGTCATGCACGATCGTCGATGCATGCTTGTCGTCGAAGAGTATCTTGACGTCGTGAACACCGTTCAGCATGGCGATGTCCTGGGCATCACTGCCCGTCCCCACGGTCACGAAGGTATTTCCACCATCCACCCTGGTATCAACGGCAGCCATTCTCTGCGCTTGCGTCGCCGTCTCACCGAGCAGGCTGTCGAGAAGGGCCGACACATCCAGCATATCGCCTTGGGCAAGGTTATAGTCGGTGATGACGTCCGTTACATCAATGTCTTCGAACGCCGTTTCGTCGAAGACGAAGGTGTCCGCGCCGGTGCCACCGGTCATCGTGTCGAGACCGAGACCACCGAACAGGATGTCGTCACCAGAGCCCCCGTTCAGGACATCATCGGCATCGCTGCCAATCAAGATGTCATGACCGCCCAGACCGTTGAGGGTCAGCCCCCCGTCATCCGCATCCTGAATGGTGTCGACGTCTGGTTTATCATGCGCTGTCGTGGAAGAGACGAGAACCGGCTGTCCAACGGTGGGAGAAGCGGTAACCTCCTGCCCCATGAAGTTCTGCGTCTTTGCAGTCGTCGAGGCTGTAACGTTTAACGACTGAGTGGTGGTCACAACGAAGTTGTTGGTTATCGAGTCATACGTCACGCTGACCAGCCCAACCGGCTTCGTACTATCATTATTGATCTGAGCAGCGAGGTTGGCTGCAGCAGTATCAAATCTGTCGTCATGTCCACTGCCACCGTTCGGCGAGTTTGCAGTATAGGTCTCACCACCAATGACCAGATGGATTTGGCTATTTTGCCCGGAGTTAAACTTGGTAATCAAACTCGGGAAATCGACCGTCCGCGTGTAACGGGACATAGAAGGCGCGTTTGTGATGTCTGCATCAACCTCGAAGGAGTTGTCAGCACCCGGATTACCCGTCCAAGTAACGGTCGATCCAACTCTTGTCTGATCAATCCCCTCAGAGGCCAGCAGTTGCTGAAGTGTCTGAACGCTGCCTACAGGCGTTGCTGCCAAGAGAGCGGTGTAAACTGCACTGACCGAAGTACCACCGGTCACGACGGTGTGGGAGAAGGTCTTGCCATCCAGCGTCACCTTGACCACGTCGCCAACGTCATAGCTGTCAGCAAACTTGATGGTCGTAATCTGGCCGGCAGGCTTTGCGACGCCGACGAGTATGTCGTTGCCGCTGGTCCCGTCGAGTGGACCGGATGTACGTTGCTCCACCGTGACGCGGGCAGTGCTCGACTGGTCCTCGCCGTCATAGGCCCGATAGTCGAAAGATCCACCTGAGCTGCCGGTGTCGATGACAATGACGCCGTCAGCGCTGGTATTGGCGTTGAGACCGCTACGGTTGGAAATCGACGTGACGCTGAGATCGTCGCTGTCGACATCCGTGTCATTGAACAGCAAGGCCCAATCCGGAATTTCGAACGTGGTCCCCACGCCGGCATTGGTGATGACCCTGTCGCCAGATGCAACCGGGGCATCGTTCTCGGCCTTCACTTCGACAGATACCGTGCCAGGGTTGCTCCAAGCGTCGCCGTCGGTAACGGAGAAGGTCACCGTGCGGGTTTGCGTCGACGGGTCCTGAGAGGTGTTTTCGTAGCGAACGCTTTCGAGAGCCTGTTCATAGCGCTCCTTGGTCGCCACACCGCTCAGCGTCAGGGTTCCCGTAGATGCATCCCAAGAACCCGTGATCCCGTTCTGCGTCGCGAACCTCAGGAAGTCCTGGCCGTTCTGATAGCTTCCGGTGATCTGGACGGTCGCTCCGGTCATATACGTATCATCGACGTCGCTGATAACGATGCTCTTGTCGAGATACTCTGTGCCGTCGCCTTCTTCGTACTTCAGTGTTCCGCCCACTTGCAGCAATTCGGGCGCGTCATTGACCGCCGCGACATTGATCGCGACCGTGTCGACATCCGACTTGGCGCCACCGAGGCCGGTATTGCCGTTGTCGGTTGTCGTGATCTTCAGCTGGTCGACGCCGTTGAAGTTCAGGTCACCCTTGTACTTCAGGCCAAGCAGCGCTGCGTTGATTTCAGCGACAGTGCCAGTCAGGGTGATCGTTGAGCCAACGGTCGAGCCAATCTTCAGCACACCTTCCTTGACTTCGAGCTTGACTGTCATGCTGCCACTGCCGGCATCGACGTCGTTGATCTGAACACCTGCGATCGCCAGCTCCGTGTCCTCAAACGCGTTGAGCGAAGCCGGAACAGTGTTGACCGGACCGTCGTTGACGGCCTTCAGGTTGAGGACGAGATCTGCGGTCTTGGTGTCACCGTCCCCATCCACGAGCTTGTAGGTGAACGTCTCGGCCGTATCCGACACAAGTTCGGACGGGGCAGCGTAACTCCAGGCACCGGTCTTGAAGTTGAACATTAACGATCCGCCCAACGCGGTTGTCACGTTCAGGACCTTATTCCCCTCGGTGCCATCCCAGGTGTGCGTGACGCCATCCACAACAATCGACTGGATCCGTCCGCCGTCTGCGCCAAAGCTATCGTTGTCCAGCACGAAACCGGAGGCGGTCGTCGGCATCTGCGGGGTCGGAACAACCGTCGCAAGCAATGCCGCATCATTGGCCGTCGTGATGACGATCGGGTTGCCCGGATGGGCGACATCCGACAAATCAGCGTCATTGGCGTTGAGACCAGATCCGACCCCGACTGCATATGACGTCATGCCGTTGCTGTTCACGAAGTTCTGCCAGGCAACCGTCTCGGCGTCGTCAAGCGCATAGGAACCGCCACCTGCATTGCCGTCCGAGAAGAAGTAGACGGTAGAAGCCGGCTTTGCAGATGTCATGATCGCCTGGATGGCACTGTCGTAGTTGGTGCCGCCAGCCTCGTTCGGGATTTGACCGTTGATGTAGGCGATCGCATCCGCCTTGCTCATCCAGATCGAAGACCGCGCGCTGTCGTTGAAGGTTACGATGAGCACTGACGCAGCATCTGATTTAGCAAGTAGATTCAGCGCAGCCGCCTTTGCGACATCCAGTCTGGATTCATCTCTTCCGTCTCTGACAGCATCTTCATCCATGCTGCCCGATACGTCGAAGGCGAGGATCAGATTGCCGCCAACAACTGGGGCGGCTTCCCGCACCGTTGCGCTTTCGCCAACTGCGACAGGAACGTCATCGCGGATGTCGACCTTCACCTCGTTCGTCGACGTATCGCCGTCGCCGTCGGTGACGACAAAGTCGAACACCATGCGCAGGCTGTCATCGGCGCCACCCTCGTTGCGGTCTGGATGATCGATGGGAGCCGTCTGTGTGAAGGTATAGGCACCGGTCTGTGCGTTCGTCACAACCAGCGTGAAGACTGGCTTGGCGACACCGTCCACCGTGATGGTACCGGTCACCGTCAGGCCATCAGCCGAGGTCACGACGACAACCGGCTTTCCGCCTGATGTCAGGGCCGAGAAGCTCTCTGGGTCACTGGTCCCTTCTTCCATTTCCAGGATGGAACCGCCGAAGCGATACGTGATGTTTGTCACCTTGGCGCCATCGGCACCGGCATCGAACGACAGGGTGCCGGTCGCGCTCTGGGACACGAAGGTACCAGTGGCAGAACCCTCTTCCGTGACAACGGTCGTGCCAGAGAAGTTGGCGACCGGCGCATCGTCCTGCACATCGATATTGAACGAGCCAACGACGAAGTCACCGTCGAGGTCCGTCACCGTGTAGGTGAAGCCGAGACGCAGCAGATCGTCGAGATCGTCCTGCGAGCCGTTCTGGCCAGCATCCGGATGCTCAAGCTTGCCAACGAGTTCGAAGGTGAAGTCACCGGTGGCGCGGTTCACGCTGATCGTGAAGACGAGGCCACCATCAGAGTCACGGCCTTCAAGAGCGACAAAGTCCGGGCCAGTCAGCGCCGCCGAAACGCTCGTCACCGAGATCGGAAGGCCGCCAGAGGTGAAGCCAGCCAGAACCTTCAGGCCATCACCTTCGTTCACGTCGGATGCGCCGACAAAGCCGATAGCGGAGATGGCACCAGAGTCCGGGCCCGGATTGAATGGCAGG